>NZ_OZ040189.1:1216000-1824000 GCF_964048965.1 Tenacibaculum sp. 190130A14a
TATGGTCAATAGGAAGAATGGCTACTATTTTTCCAAAGCGATCAAAAACATGAATACTACTTGAAGGATAAAAACTAGAATTAGCTCCTTTTATTTTCCATGTATCATTAAGACCATCTCCATTAGGAGTTAAGAACTTAGGATATTGAATAACTGAAACATCTAACCTTGCATTTGGTTGACATCCATCTTTATCTTGAATTACAATAGTATATATACCTCCTTTGATATTATTAAAAACAGGCTCGTCTTGGAATAATGTTTGAATACCGTTTTCATCAATAAGTGAGAATTCGTAATCTCCAATACCTAAGTTGTCATTTTCTGTAATAATTGTAATAGAGTAGTTGTCTAGTCTGTTGTTGTTTGTATCATCTACAATAACCACATCGTCAGCATCAAATGTTGGAGCAATAGATTCATCAACAACTATTTCTTCCATTCTTTCACAACCAGTACCATCTTGCATCGTAGCAGTAACTATATAAGTTCCTCCAACTTGAACATCTAAAAATGAATCAGTACTTAAAATAGTTCCTGGAGTTCCTCTTACATACCATTTATAATCGTAAGTGGCTCCTGGATTTAATGCTTCTAATCTTGTTTGTGGGTTGTTTAAACAAACAATAACA
This sequence comes from Tenacibaculum sp. 190130A14a, assembly GCF_964048965.1. Taxonomy (NCBI): domain Bacteria; kingdom Pseudomonadati; phylum Bacteroidota; class Flavobacteriia; order Flavobacteriales; family Flavobacteriaceae; genus Tenacibaculum; species Tenacibaculum polynesiense. Next base: position 1,216,633 of record NZ_OZ040189.1, read on the forward strand.
GGGGTCATTACAGTAAAATCAGGTAAAGGGTTAATAACGATGTTGAAGGTTAAATCATCATTTACACAAGAGGTTTTTGTATTTTGAACTCTTACATAAATTGTTTGATTGTTTGCAGTATTTTCATAAATATTATCGTTAATAGGAGAACTTCCTGTTTGTGCATCCCCTAAATTTTCATGAAAGGTTACATTATAGTTACTATGTTCAGTGGCTGGATAGTTTTGTAAAATCTCAGGGATTTTCGAACTTAAAGTGATATCACCATTAATTCCGTTAGTGTCACTCTGATTTGTGTCAGATGTGTTATCACAGCTTTCAAGATTTGTAATGTTCACAGGTAAACTAGGCTCTGGATACACAACTAATTGAAGTGTAGCAATTCCATTTCTACATCCTGTAGCAGTGTTTAAAATACTAACATGAATAACTTCAAGACCTGGGTCATCACTTAACAGATTCGCAGGGAAAATAGTTCTAGTAGGATCATTGGAGTAATTCGTTTTAGGAAGAGGAAGTACTCCATCAATAGCATCTTGACGTGTTCTGTGGTAAGAAACTTCAAAGTCACTTGAACTTCTTCCGTTAAGAACATCTGCATCTCTCTGTGATAAATCAATGTTTTGAGCAAGTCTATTTCTTGGGTCTCCATCACTCGCTGTCGCAATATCACAAACTTCTAAATTAGGAATAGCATTTGTAACAACAGGTAATGGATTGATAATAATATCGAATGTTAAATGATCATTGAAACATCCTGTACTATTGTTTACAACACGAACATAAATAGTTTCCCTATCTCTAGTTTGATTCGTATAGTTTGTATCATTAAGAATTGGAGAGTTACCAGTATTCGCATCTGTAGGAGAAGTGTGAAAGGTAACTGTATAATCCGTTAAAGGTTGTGTTGGTCCTAGAATGTCGTTTACACGATCTCTTAGGTTAATATTGATGTTAATTCCATCGTCAAAAGCTCCACTATCAAAATCGTCACAAAGTTCAAAGTTTGCTGCGGTATTAGCTAAAGGAGGTTGTTGTGCCCAAATTGTAAATTCACCTAACCCTGTACAGTCATTATTAACTGTATTTATAATTTTAATGTATAAAGTTTGAGGTGTTGCTGCAGGAACATTTCTATTTCTATAATTTGCTAAGTCAGGAATAGCATTTAATACAGCGTCTCTATCGGTTGTGTTTTCAAAAATTAACACATTTAAATTCGGACGCAATGCAGCAGGGAACAATGCTTTTACATCTGTTTCAACTGAACTAATATCGAAATTAGTAATTCCATCCGTATCATTATTATTGACTGTGTCATTACCATCAATATCTAAAAAGTCATCACATACTCTAAATTCATTGGTATATGCAACATTTGAAGAGTGTCCAATAACAATATCTATTCTAGATATTCTATAACAGTTTTTATTAGTAATTGTTCTTACCCAAACTGAATCACCATTAGATAAAGGATGAGCAGTTTGATTAATTATTTCAGCAGTATCATTTATCGCATCCGTTTGTGTTGGATAGTACTTAAAAGTTTCGTTAAGATAATTTGCAGAAATATTTTGTTGTGCTAAGGTAAGATTGATGTTTGAGTTTAAATCAGTATCATCATCACAATGTCTAATAATTGTTGGATCATTTACAATAACAGGTAATGGATTTACAACAAGATTAAACGAGATAGAAGCATCATTACACGCCGCATTATTTCTATTTTCAACTCTAACATATATTGTTTGAGAATTCGCAGAAGTATTTCTGTATGCAATGGTTTTATCTATTACATCAGTAGTTTTGTCTGTCTGCGCTCCTATAAGAGTAAAGTGATAAGAAACTTCATAAATAGCAGGATCTAAAGGACCTAAAATTTCGTTGTCTTTTGTATTTAAGATAAAGTTATTGAAAAAACCATCTGTATCACCACCGCTTACCACGTCATCACATTCTTCATAATCTACAGGATTTTGTGGCACTGGACTTCCAGTAACAGCAAGTGTAAAAGTTTCAACATCAAAACAAGCATTTGGTGCTGCTCTGTTATGTAATCTTGCATGAATGGTTTGATTACTAAATGGAGTTGGATTTGTATATGGGTTGGCTAACGCGTTTGCAGTATTATTATTGTTAGCATCTGCTGCATTTAAATAGTAAACAACTTCGAAAGTTGCAGGGTCTAATCCGTTTAATACTTGTGGAGTTACATCATTTTGTAAGTTAAAAGTATTGAATCCATCATTATCTACATCACAGAAGAATATATTATTAGGTTTTGTAGCTGTAGCCGCTTCGTACACCTCTAAATTAAATTTTGCTAATTGCTCAAGTACGTTACCGCAATTATCTGTTAGAGTAACTTTAAGTCTATATGTACCAGCGTTAGCAGGAGTGATACTATTCAGTGTTAAATCAATTGTACTTGAAACAATTGTAGTGGTAGTACCATTGTCAAAAGTCCATTCATATACCACATTCGTTCCTGTAACAGGATCCGGAGCAATTGTTTTTGTATCACCAATACAATATTGAAGTGTTTGATCATTAACAATATCACTTGTAACTTGATCCTTAATTTCAATAGGAAGTAATAACGATGATAAAAAAGGAGGCAATCCTTGAGTTGCTGTTCTACCGCCTAAATCAACCGTTTGATGAGAATAATCACAAGCAGCTCCAGCTTCATCAGGTTGGTTAATAACACTAATTCTAGTGTTTTGGTCACTGGTCCAATAAATTTTTCTATCTGGACCTAATTGTAAAGCTCCTCTTGTATTTACATAGCTATGAACTCTATATCTTGAAGCATTTACTCCAGCAATAGTTGGTTGAGTTACATCATATTGATATAAGTTTTCTGTAGACCCAAATCTCCAATCACCAGTAGAAACATAAAGTTTTTGACTTGTAATTGAAAACTCAGCTCCATATGCGTTTTCAGCTCCTACATTAATTCTTTGTGGACTTGAGCTTCCTCTATAATTGGATACTCTACCGGTAGTGTCGTCAAAGCTAAATAAATAAGCTCCACTTGTCATATTGGCCAAAAGTAACTTTTCACCATCAGGAGAAACTTTTAAATAACCTCTTGGGTCTGTAATACCTAAAGTACTAAAAGAAGAGACTACAGGATTTGCAGTGTCTACACCATTTTCATCAACTTTGTAAGCATAAAAATCACCATTTTGAGCAAATGAAATCACCCAGAAAGTATTACAACTACTAGCTCTTACGGCGGTAACTTTTTCTGTCCATTGGTTTTTTAATAAAGGAGCATGTAAATCAACAGGTCCGTTAACAATATCACCTCTACCACCATCTTGGGTCATATCAACGGTATAATACCAAAAACCATATTCTCCACCACTACCAACAACAGCTCCTACAGTAAAAAGGTAATAGATATTTGGTTTTTTAGGTGCTGGAACGGTTAATGCCGATTGTGAACTTGAAGAATCTCCTTTAAGAGTTTGTCCTCCATTACTAACATCAGAGAATGGCATTGGTTGATTGGATGCATTCCAGATAGTTAAGTTTCTTGCATTTGGAGAAGGTGCTCCTACATAGAATAGGAGATCTCCGTTTGCATCAGAAAATGAAGAGCAACCTTCAAAAGTATTTAACTGACTTCCAGAAACTGGAAGCGGTGCCCCTGAATTAAAATCTAAAGCGGCATTTTGTCCAAAGTACCAAAAATTAGCTTCTTTTTGAGAGTAAATAGAGGTCGATGTTATTAATACTAATAATACGAAGAGTAGTAGCTTTTTCATTAAATTAAAATTTGTTGCTAATATAAAACAACTAAACTACTTAAAACCCTCTATAAATCTCGTTTTTTTAACAAATAATATGATAGATAAATAAAAATCGTTGTCCAAACAAGTACAATAAGTATATTTAATGCACTTACAGAATAGTCTTTTGTGAAATTTTCTCCTATTTGACTAGCTACTGATTTTACTGCACCTAATCTAGTAAATGGCTCTTTTATCAAATTGGCCATTGCTTCTAGAGGAAGGTAGTTTTTGATGTTTTGAGCTGTATCCCAGCTTGATACAAATTTCCAGCCAAGTATACCATAAATTAAATTTTCAATAAATACCCAAACAATCATCGCTCCAACTGCGAATGCAGAACGTTTTATTAAAATACCTAAGAATAGTCCAAAAGAGAAAAAACCAACAAGTTTTATGAAAAATGCTACGAGATACTCTAGATCTGAAAAAATAATGGATAGTTCGTTGAAATCAGAATAAATCATTCCCAAGATTAAAGAAACTCCAAAAACGAAAAGTGTTGATATTAAAGCAAAAGCAACAACCGTATAAAATTTAGAAAGAATAAATTCTTGCTTGCTTAAACCATCAATTAAATTTTGTTTTAAGGTTTTGTAACTGTATTCATTAGCCATCATAGAAACAATGACCAAAAGAAGGAAAAATTTTAAGATAGCTGCAATATACGTGTTGAAATGCCAGATGTATGGAAAGTTGAAAATACCTTGATCAGCTAAGTGGAATTTTATAGGTCCAATGTCAAATTTTATGGCAGCGATGAGTGCAATTGAAGTTAATAATCCAAAATATATAATTGATAGAACTTTACTCGCTCTATTGTGTTTTAATTTGTGAAATTCAATGGTTAATAATCGTAACATAGCAGATAGGTTAGTTGTTGTTGGTTAAATTTAAAAATTGTTGTTCTAAACTTGGTTTTCTCTTTACTAAATGAGAAACTGTAATACCATTTTCAAATAAATATTGATTTATTTTGGCTGCAGATGTTTCGTTTTCTAGGCTAGCAATAACCAAGTCGTCATCAACATTAACGGTAGCAATATCATAATAGTTTTTTAAAGAGGTCACCAATTTATCAATATCTCCTTCTGTTTTAACTTCAATAATACCATTTGAAGCAATCATATTTTCTACTCTTCCGCTATACAATTTTACACCGTTTCTAATAACTACCACATGAGAGCAAACTTTTTCTACTTCGTCTAATAAATGGGATGCAAGTAAAATAGTAGTTCCGTTCTTAGCAATCTTTCTAATAATTTGGCGTATCTCATGAATTCCTTGAGGATCAAGTCCGTTTGTAGGCTCATCTAGAATTAAGATTTCTGGATTATTCAATAGGGCAGAGGCAATTGCTAATCGTTGTTTCATTCCTAATGAATAGGTTCTAAACTTACTGTTTCTACGTTCGTATAAGTTAACGACTTTTAATTTTTCTTCTATATTATCAGCAGGTACTCCTTTAATCTTACAGATAAGTTGTAAGTTTTGAATAGCGGTCATATATGGATAAAAGTTAGGGCGTTCAATAATTGCACCTACCTTTTTTAATGCTTCGTGTGTAGACATTGATCCGTCAAACCAACTGAATTCACCAGAAGTTTTGTTTACAACATTTAAAATAATTCCTAGAGTAGTGGACTTACCACTACCATTTGGACCTAAAATACCGTAGACATTCCCTTTCTGAATATCAAAAGAGAGGTTGTTTACAGCATGTATTTTTCCAAATTTTTTATCGAGATTTTTAATTGATAATATAGTTTCCAAAGCTTTTTTGGTTTAGTTAATTATATAATTATTTGACGAGTCAAGTTTTTAATTGTTACAATTTATAAAAAGAAAAAAGACTTTCAGGTATTGAAAGTCTTTTTTTGATTTGAAAGTTAACAGCGTTTAAGATTTGTCTATTAATCTAAATCCTTCTCCATGAATATTTAATATTTCTACATTCTCATCACGCTTTAAATATTTTCTAAGTTTAGCTATATATACGTCCATACTTCTTGAAGTGAAATAGTTATCATCTCTCCAAATTTTTGTAAGTGCCAATTCTCGAGGCATTAAATCATTTTTATGAATTGATAACATTCTAAGAAGTTTACTTTCTTTTGGTGAAAGTTTTTGAGGTTCTTCTCCGTTGAAAGAAAGATGACGTAATTTAGAATTGAAATCAAATTTTCCAATTTTAAATTCAAACTCTTCACTTTCGGTAGATTTTTCATTTTCTTTTCTTTGAAGAATTGCTTTGATTTTGTGTAAAAGGACTTCAGAATCAAAAGGCTTGTTTAAATAATCATCTGCACCTACTTGATAACCCTTTAATACGTCTTCCTTTAAAGTTTTAGCAGTTAAGAAGATAATTGGAACTTCTTTATTGGTTGTACGAATATCTTGTGCTAAAGAAAAACCATCTTTACGAGGCATCATAACATCTAAGATACACAAATCATATTCAGAGTTTTTAAACATAATTAACCCATCAATTCCATCTTTAGCATGTGTAACATTATAATCATTTAATGCTAAATAATCTTTTAAAACTGTTCCAAAATTTGGATCATCTTCAACTAATAAAATCTTTTTTGTTCCCATTTTTGCCTTCTTTATATTAATGGTATTTTTATTGTAAATGTACTTCCTTTTCCTTTTTCACTATCAACAAATACCGAACCTTGATGATTCGTTATTATTTCTTTTACATACGCCAGCCCTAAACCATGACCTTTTACGTTATGTATATTTCCCTTATGTTCTCGATAAAACTTATCAAAAACATATTTTTGAGCATTTTTGCTCATTCCTATACCTTCATCTTTTATCTTAAAGATAAAAAACTTATTAGTATTTTCCGAATAAACATCAATCTTTGGAGGTTTTTCAGAATATTTAATTGCGTTCTCAAGCATGTTTACTACAACATTGGTTAAATGAAATTGATTTCCTAAAACTTCAGTTGAAATAGCTTTGAAATGCATGTTTACGCTTCCTTTCTTATTGTCTACTATTAGTTGAATGTGTTCTATTGCTTCCTCAATTATGTCGTGCATATCAACAGCATCCTTACTAATATCAATTTGATTCTTCTCTAGTTTTGAGATTCTTAGAACATTTTCTACCTGACCATGCATTCGTTTATTTTCGTCACGAATCATTTGCACGTATCTTTTTACTTTCTCCTCATCTTTAATGATTTTCGGGTTCTTAATCGCATCTAAAGCAAGATTAATTGTTGCTATTGGAGTTTTAAACTCATGCGTCATATTATTAATGAAATCAGTTTTGATTTCTGAAATTTTCTTTTGTCTAACTAATTGATACAGCGATGTCGAAAAGGCTGCAATAATAATTCCAATAAATAGCAAAGACAAAATTAAAATCTTGAAGATATCCGATAATATCTCTTTCTTTCTATCTGGAAATTTTACATATAGTTTATAAATACTATTTCCTTTTTCATCTTCAAAAAGAGAATAATAAAAGTTATCTTCTGGTTGAATTTTAAAATATCCCGATTTTAAAGAGGTTGCTAAACCGTCTTCATAGACGCCATATTTAAATTCCTGCTTTATATTTCTTTTTGCAAATTCTTCTTTTAATGTCGCATTTAACTCAGAGTTGCTTATTCTCTTATTTAATGGTAATCTTCTTCTAATTTCAGAAAATGTATCATATAGTTGAGCATTGTTCAAGTCTCTAAAGTTACTCGATGTTGTAAACCTATTGGCAAGACTATTACCAGAGTATTGATCTGTACCAGTTAATGCTTGAACAAACATATAATCTCTAGTTCCAGTGATTTTTTTGATAACAACAGATTCATCAAAGTTAGGATTCCCAAAACTTTGAGTTGGGATTTCATGTTCTTCCTCTATATACTCACTAAAAAGAAACTTCTTACGACCTGTAGTGTCTATTTGCTTATATAAAAAGTTTTTAACTCCCGTTTTAGTTCGGTATAAATTACTTTCTATAAAAGGTGTGTATTTCCTAACAAGATCTTGTTTCTCTCTTTCCTCTATACGCTCAGCTGTTTGCGCTAGCGCAATTCTAACATTCGTTTCAAATCGTTGCTGTTTGTTTTTGATAGAATCTTTAATCCAATATACTTGAACAGAGATGATTCCTATCAAAGAAATACTCATTAAAACTACAATAAGAATAAATATTCGTTTATTCATAACTCAAAAATATGTTAATAAGATATTGGATAGATTTCTTTTAACTTACATTAACAAAGATAATTTCTTTTTAAGAAAATTTTAAGAATTACTATGAGATGTTTGTATTGAAGGAATTGTTTTTTGTTAAATAATTGTGGATTCTTAAAACATCCTTGTTGGTAATTGCTAAATCAATGTTAAATATCTTATAATGAGAAAGTAATAGTTTTTTCTCGTCTGACCATTGATTTTTTATACGATGTAGAACATCCTCTCTGGTTACACCATCTCTTTGTATGACCCTTTGAATTTTGATATCTAAAGGAGCGGTTACTGTTACTATTTTGTCACAAAATTGATTACTATTGTTTTCAAACAGAATGGCATTTTCATATACGATATAATCTTTATCATTATTATCTTTTATGAAATTGCTTAAATGTTGGTGTACTTGAGGGTGTACGATAGCATTTAAAGTGGCTAACTTGTGTTTGTCTTTAAATACTATGGATGCTAAATAAGCTCTGTTTAGCTCATTGTTTATATAAGTTTTTTCGCCAAACTCTTTGATTAAAGAGTTTTTGATTGTTTCAGAAGTATTCATAAGCTTTTTTGCTTCAGCATCTGCTATATAAACAGTAACGTTTTTCATTTTTGAAAACATAGCCACCACTGTAGATTTACCACTACCTATACCACCAGTTATTCCAACAACCATAAGTTATTTGTTAATTAAGAAGTCAATTTTATTAGGAGAAATACGAACAGAAGAAATTAACTGAGGTTTTTCCTTTAATTGAGGGATAAGAAAATCAACATTATCGTTTAGTGCTTTTCTATAATCACAAACAATTTCAAAAGACGTATTTGTTATTTTATTAAAGTTACTCAATCCAACTTTATAAGTTACTGTTACTTTTTTAGGAAAAATATTTAGTTGAACATTTGGAGGGACATTTTTGAGTGTAATTGGTACACTTATTTCATCTTCGGTAAACTTGTCAACTTCTAGATTTAGTGTAGCTTCAGTTTGATTAAACTTGATCGAAGAGTTTTTAGGTGTTACAATTTTTGCAGTTTTAGAAATGCTTCCAGAAACATTATCTAGAACAATTTCTTCTAACTCTAGCTCATTAATTTCCTTTAATTGATCTTCTGTACCAGAAATTAATATTGTAGGAGGAATAATTTCAACAGGTTTAGCTAAATCATATCCTAATTGAAAATTCATTTTAATATTAGAAACCAAGGAGACATTCTTTGAGGCAAGCTTATCTAACTGAACAATAATCGAATCTTTTTCTATTTGTTTTAATTTAATGCCATTACGTAATTGTTTCTGAATAATGGTATTTAAATTTTGAGTTAAGAAAAAGTAGTTTGCTCCTTTTTTTTGTAATCCTTTAAGGTCTAAACTTATTTCTGGAGTAGATAAGCTTTCTGCAAATAATTTAAATCCCGTTGCTTCAACTGTCATCGGAATTTCTGAAATAGGCTTTTTTTTATAGACTTTATCTAAAGGTAAGTTTTCATACCGAATTTGATAGGTTATTTCCGAAGAATACTCTTTTGACAAATTGATTAAAAGCCACATCAAAGCAGAGGCAAACAAAAAGCCAAAAAATACTTTAGGTATGTTATTGAATATTTTCAAAATTAAACTTTATGCAATCTAGCAAAAAAAAAGTGAGCATTTTGCTCACTTTCTTAACTTTTCTAAAAAAGATTACTTTTCAGTGTCTTGTGTATATTTTTTACTAAGTTCAAGAGAAATAGCCGAACGTTCGAATTTAATTTTTCCAGCTCCAGTTTCAACAGTTACTGTATTATCGTTATCGTTGATTTCAACTATTTTACCATGTATACCACTTGAAGTAACAATTTTATTACCTTTTTTAATAGAGGTTTGAAATTGTTTTTCTTTTTTCTGACGGTTCATCTGAGGACGAATAATCAAAAAATAGAAAACTCCCAGCATTGCAGCAAATGGTAACATGTTCATTAGTCCACTTGAACTACTTTGTAGTGCTATTGATACAAACATTATGCGTCTTTCTTTTTAGGAGTTACCATTCCTGTTATTTTAACAACTTCTCTACCACTTTCAGTATTCGTGAATAAAGTAACAGATTTAGATTGTTTGTTTGGTTTACCGCTAGTATTGAAAGATACTTTAATCTCACCAGTTTCACCTGGTTTAATTGGAGTATTCTTTGGCCACTCTGGAACTGTACATCCACAAGTTGCCTGAGCATTTGTAATAACTAAATCAGATTTTCCTGTATTCGTTACAATAAAGCTAGTTTTTACGATTTCACCTTCTGGTACTGTTCCAAAATCGTGAACTTCTCTATCAAATGAAATTACTGGTGCTCCTTTACTTATATTTAAGTCTCTTTTTTCAGCACTTACTAAATTTTCAGACTTAACTTTTGATGAAGCATTTCCTTTACCACAAGAAACAAACATTCCTGTAGAAACTAAAATGGCTAATGCAACTACTATATTCTTCATGATCAATAAAATTTTAAATAGTGAGGTAAAAATACTAATTTATAGTAATCCTCTTCCAATTTTAACCATTCTTTTTGAGTTTTGATACTCTTTTGATAGTTTATCTAAGACTCCATTAATGAATTGCCCACTGTTGCTAGAAGAGTAATCTTTCGCCAATTCAATGTATTCATTAATAGTTACTCTACTAGGAATTGATGGGAAATGTAAGAATTCTGTGATAGCCATTTTAATTAAAATCATATCAATATCAGCAATTCTATCTGCTTCCCAGTTTGGTGTTTTTGCGGTGATTTCTTCATCGTATTTGTGTTGATGAAGCATAGTTTTATTAAAAAGATTACTGACAAATAACTTATCATCATTGTCTTTATATAAGCTTCCTAAAATAAATGGTTTATTTGGGTTTTGTTTATTAAGAGATTTAATAATCCAAGTATTTACAAAAGGAATATCATCTACCCAAGAAATCATTTTATCTTCATAATATTCGGCAAGCTTTTCATTAGGAGCTACAATCTCTCTAAAGAAATCTATTACAAAAGCTCTATCTACGTTATATGAATCTTCAACGGTATCCATATATTTTTGGTAAATACTACTTTTTTGTAATTCCTCCCACAGAATTTTAACGTACTCATCATCTAAGATCCAGTAGTTAAGTTTGTTTAATTCGATATACCCTTCTAAGCTAACGCTTTCGTTAATTAGATTCAGTAATCGATTGTTCGTAAATTTTGTGTTTGGGTTTAAATCTTCTTTTGTGGCTAGAATTTTCTTTTTAGAAAGTTCCATTTTTTTTCGAGCTAACTTTTGAACTTCAACTAATAATTGAAGGTTTAAAGTATAAAGATCGAACATTTTTTGAATGCTATGTTTTACAAACTTTTCTTCTTTAACTAAATCATTGTTGTCAGAGTGTAACATAGCGTACACTGATTGCATTACTTTAACTCGAATATGTCTTCTGTTAATCATTATAAAGAACTTTAAAAAAAAGAGCGATAGAAATTATTTCTAACGCTCTGCAAAAGTAAAACTTTTTTAATTTTTTATCTAGCTATTTTGCTCTTTTTTGCGAGCATCAATTCTTGCTTGTGCAATATTAAAAGCAGCTTGGTGTGTTGTAATATTTTCCTTTTCTGCTAAAGCAAATATATCTAAGGTAGTATTGTAGATATTCTCAGTTCTTTTTAAACTTTCAGCTTTGTCATATCCTACTACTTCAGCATATACATTGATAATACCACCAGCGTTAATTAAGAAATCAGGAGCATATGCAATTCCTTTTTCTTGTAACATTTTACCGTGCTTTAACTCATTAGCTAATTGGTTGTTTGCTGCACCAGCAATTACTTTAGCTTGTAATTGAGCAATGCTTTCGTCATTTACAGTAGCACCTAATGCACATGGAGCATAGATGTCGATATCTAATCCATAGATATCATTACCTAAAACAACATTTGCACCGTATTTTTTGCTTAATTCTTCTAAACGAGCTTCGTTAATATCATTTAATATAACTTGTGCTCCTTCATCAGTAATATGTTTTACTAAAGTTTCTCCAACGTGTCCAACACCTTGAACTAAAACTTTCTTTCCTTCTAAGTTATCTGTTCCAAATTTGTATTTAGAAGCAGCTTTCATTCCCATATAAACACCATAAGCAGTTACAGGAGATGGGTTTCCAGATCCTCCGATAGCTTCTGAAACACCAGTAACATGAGGAGTTACTTCTCTAATAACATCCATATCGCGCGTTTCCATACCAACATCTTCTGCAGTAATGTACTTTCCGCTTAAAGAATTTACATATTCTCCAAACTTACGCATTAATGCATCATTCTTTTGTGTTTTAGCATCCCCTATAATAACAGCTTTACCACCTCCTAAATTTAATCCAGAGATTGCCGATTTATAAGTCATACCACGAGATAAACGTAAAACATCATTTAATGCTTCCCATTCGCTTTTATACTGCCACATTCTAGTACCTCCTAAAGCAGGTCCTAAAGTTGTGTTATGAATACCAATAATTGCTTTTAAACCTGTATCTTCGTCGTTGCAAAACACGATTTGCTCATGATTGTCAAAAGAGAATTGACCAAATACAGGGTCGTTCTTAAGGTCTTTAGTATCAATGATTTCTGATGTCATCTGTAGTTGTTTTTTACTTTGAGATTATTTAGGTAATCTCAAAAAATGAGTTGCAAAAGTAAGAAATCGTTAAATCATAAGCAAAAAATCTACCTCTTATTATGTTATCTTTAACAATTAAGGTGTTAGATTGCATATATTATATTAAATAATAAGAATTAATATTGAAAGCACTACAATATCTAAACAAATACTTTATAAAGTATAAATGGCGTTTACTTTCAGGAGTTGTTATTACCTTGTTGTCAAAGGTTTTAGCGTTGAGGATTCCGGTAGTTATAAGAAACTCTTTAAACGTTGTGGAATCTTATTTGAAAAAGGAAATAGAGAGTTTATCGGAAGTGAAATCTGAGTTGCTTTACAATATTTTCTTAATTATTGGTCTTACTTTGATAGCTGGCTTTTTTACTTTTTTAATGCGTCAAACCATTATAGTAATGTCTCGTTTGATTGAATTTGATTTAAAGAATGAGATTTATAAACAATATCAAGAGTTGTCGATCAATTTTTATAAGAAGAATCGAACGGGAGATTTAATGAACCGCATACATGAAGATGTTTCTAAAGTACGAATGTATTTTGGTCCTGCTATAATGTATACACTGAATATGATTGTTTCTTTTGTTGTTGGTTTTACTCAAATGCTTCAGATTGATGTAAAATTGACTATGTATACATTGATACCTTTTCCTGTTTTATCAATTTCTATTTTTATTTTAAGTAGACAAATCAATAAGAAAAGTACTGTTGTACAACAATACCTATCCAAATTAACAACCTTTAGTCAAGAATTTTTCTCAGGGATTAACGTGGTTAAATCTTATGCGATTGAACCAAATGTAGAGAAAAGTTTTAGAGAGTTAGCAGATGCAAGTAAAGAAAAGAATATTGATTTATACAAAGTGCAAGCTTTATTCTTTCCTTTGATGATTTTGCTAATTGGAATTAGTAATATCATTGTACTATATGTTGGAGGAAAGCAATATATCAATGGAGAAATTGGATTAGGAGTTGTAGCTGAGTTTTTCTTGTATGTAAATATTTTAACATGGCCTGTTGCGATAGTGGGATGGGTAGCCGATATAATTCAACAAGCAGAAGCTTCTCAGCAACGTATTAATGAATTTTTAAATCATGTTCCTGAAATTCAAAATGAGGTTGAAGATAAAACACCTATTAAAGGAAGTATTGAGTTTAACAATGTTTCATTAACATATGACGATACCAATATAGAAGCATTAAAGAATATTAGTTTTTCTGTAAATGAAGGTGAAACCTTAGCTATTTTAGGAAAAACAGGAAGTGGTAAATCTTCTATTGTAAACTTAATTGCAAGGCTGTACGATACTACTAGTGGTACGGTTGTAATTGATAATAGCCCTATAAAAGAGCTTAATTTATATTCTGTAAGAGATCAAATTGGTTTTGTACCTCAAGACCCGTTTTTATTTTCAGACACCATTGAAAATAATATAAAGTTTGGAAAGGAAGATGCAGATCGAGATGAAATCATAACAGCAGCAAAAAACGCTGTGGTACATAAGAATATAATTGATTTTAAAGATGGCTATGATACTATTTTAGGAGAGCGAGGTGTTACATTGTCTGGAGGACAAAAGCAACGTGTGTCAATTGCCAGAGCCATCATAAAAGACCCTAAAATCTTAGTGTTTGATGATTGTTTGTCTGCTGTTGATACTGAGACAGAAGAACAAATATTAACAAATTTAGAAAACGTATCTGCACATAAAACAACGTTTATCATTAGCCACAGGGTTTCTTCAGCTAAGAATGCAGACAAAATAATTGTTTTAGAAGCAGGAAAGATCGTGCAGCAAGGTGTTCATAATCAACTGATAAAGGAAGAAGGTTTCTATAAAGAGCTTTATGAACAACAACTTTTAGAAAAAGAAATGTAGGGATTTGTATTGTCAAGTAAAATATTTTTTTAGATTTGTTGAGGAAATAAAACAACCAACTAGTTTTTAAAAGACGAATTATGAGCGAGAGAGTAGAACAAGAAGAAATTTTTTCACAAGTTTTAAGAGCAGGAAGAAGAACTTACTTTTTTGATGTAAGGTCTACGAAGGCAGATGATTATTACTTAACTGTTACAGAAAGTAAAAAGTTTACACATGACGATGGGTCTTACCATTACCAAAAGCATAAAATTTATTTATATAAAGAAGATTTCACTAGCTTTAAAGAGATGCTAGATAAAGCAACCGACTTTATTATAAATGAAAAAGGGGCAGAAGTAATTAGCGAACGCCATCAAAAAGATTATAAAAAAGAAGAATCAGTAGCAGAAGTTTCTGCAGAGAACTTTACAGATGTTTCTTTTGATGATATTTAAAAAATGAAATGTAAAATTAGTTTAACGCTATTGTTATAAACTAATTATTGCATTTTTAATTCAAATTCAATTTACACAAATCTTAAAAACCACTAACATTCAAATGTTAGTGGTTTTTTATTATGAAATTTTTTCTTTGGGGATTGGTTTTGACGAAACTAGCTTCATCAATTCCTGGTATGTAAGGGTTTTACCCACCTTACTGTTTAGTTTATCATCCTTTTTTTTAAAGTAATTTAATGTGTTCATAGCTTGCTGATTTTAATTTTCTATAAAATTAGCAATAAAATTATATTTTAATGTTAAGAGGATGCTAAATTGAAGTAAATAAGTGTTTTAACTTATAGGACCTTTTTCATAGTCCCGGTTTTAGCTACAGTTTCTAACCATTCCTTTTCTGGAGAACTGTCAATAGTAATACCACCTCCAACATAGATATTTGCAATGTTGTTTTGAATTTCCATACAACGTAGATTTACAAAAATACTAGAGTTGTTATTCAAATTCAGTTCCCCTAAAAAACCAGTATAATAGGTTCTATCGTAGTTTTCGTTATCTATAATAAATTGCTTTGAAGCTTTTTTGGGTAATCCACATACCGCTGGAGTGGGGTGTAAGGCTTCAATTATTTCAGCTATATTATTAGAATGTTCTCCGCTAATCTTAGTTTGTAAATGAACTAAATTACCTGCTTTGATGGTGTTTACTCTTGAAGTGGTTATATGGGTAGTAATAGGAGTTAGTTTATCTAAAATGAAATCGGTAACAAATTGTTGTTCATCAATTTCTTTCTGTTCCCAAGTAACCTCTTTATCTTTTTGATATACTTGAGTACCTGCTAAAGACATTGTTTGAAATTGTTGATGGTTTACTTTGATTAAGGTTTCTGGAGTTGCACCAAACCATAAACCAACTTTTGGATGGTACCATACGTAAACCATAGCAGTCGAATAAGTATAAAGAAGCTTTTTAAAAGTAGAAGAAATATCAATGTTTTTTAAAGCAACTTGTTCTTTTCTTGATAAAACGACTTTTTTAAAGTTTCCATTTTGAATAGCTTCAACACCTGCTGTCACAAGATCTAAATGAGATTTTTTAGAAGAAATATCTGAACTAATATCATTATTTAGTGCATACTGATTAGTTATGGTAATTTCTTCTTGAGAAAATTCTGACTGGTTAAATGGAATTAAAACAGAAGGATTGTTATTATCAAAAGGAGCAAAAATGAATCCACTTTCTGTTAAGTTGCTGGATGTATGAAGAGCATCGTTCTTTTGAATATATAAATTTACGCTGAGCTCTTTAGGTTTTCTGTAAGCAACAAAGGGTTGGTGGTTATGATATGCGATCTTTATTTTTTCTAAAATACTCAATCTAATTCGTTTAATAGTTGTTGTTTTAAAAAGGCAAAGTTACTCCAAAGTATTCCATGTCCAGCATCATCCACTTCTATAAGTTCAAATTGACTTTTTGTAAATTGATTTTGCAAAAATATAGAATTTGAGAAAGGAACAATCATATCAGAATTTCCATGAATACTTTTAACCTTACTTTTGGTGGTATTCCATTGGTTCTCAAACTGAGTAAGATCTTTTTTATGTGAAAGTTTTTCTTTAGAAGCTTCTTTCCAAACATCAGGAACAAGCCATCTGGTTAATTTCCATTTATAAAAATTTACCAGCCAAGGCATCGGTTCAACCTTGCTATAAACAGCTGGAGCAAGTAAAATGATTCCTTTTAACTTCTGTTTTATAGAAAGAGCAATAGGACCTCCATAAGAATAACCAAAAAGAATGGTTTTGTCTGGATTCAGGCCGGAAATAATCGTGTTTAACATGGCGTTTTCAAAAGCAATGCTTTCTTGTACTTTATTTTGGTCATTAAAATTATAACCGATTCTGTCGTAGGCAATCATATTTGCTTTTTTTTGAAGTAAACTATCTGTTAAAAAACGGTTGAAATCGTTTAAAGAGCCAATAGTTCCGTGTACAAATACAATTGTTGGTAATGTAGTGTCTGAAACAACCTCAATTTTCCGATATTCAAAATCTTTAAATTTTTCTTTGCTTAGTTTTGGTTGAATTACACTATTTGCATAAGAGTCTAAAATTGTTTGATCACTCTTAGGGCTTGTATAGTATCTAAACAAGAAGTATAGAATAATTACAAGAGAGAAGATAATGTACGTTGAAATTTTGAATATTTTTTTTAGGAGTCTCACTTTTTATCTAAAACTATATTAGTGATTTTACAAAGGGAAATTAAGTTCTTGTCTTCATCAATAATTTTTACTTCCCATAAATGAGTTGTTCTTCCTTTGTGCATTAATTTGGCAGTAGCATAGACCATTCCTTCTTTTTTACTTTTTAAATGGTTTATACTAAGTTCTATACCTTTTACAATTTGTTTTTTTGCATCTATAAAAATTACAGAGGCGCAGCTTCCTACAGTTTCAGCCAATGCTGCTGTAGCTCCTCCGTGCAATAGACCTAAAGGTTGGTGAACTCTTGAGTTTACAGGCATTTGTGCGGTTAAAAAATCTTCACCCACCTCGGTAAACACTATTTCTAGAGTTTCCATGAGTGTATTTTTGTTTAATTTATTAAGTTTTTCTAATAGTTGCTCTTTCTCCATTGCTAATAGATTATCATCTCAAAAATACGTATTTTTGTGGTGATTAAATAATGGAGTAATGTATAAAGTACGTGTAATTTTAGATACGCAAGAAGATGTAATTAGAACCTTGATGGTAAATGAAAAAGAAACTTTAGAAAGTTTGCATTTTACCATTGCAAAAGCTTTTGGTTTTGATGGTCAGGAGATGGCTTCTTTTTATAGAACAGATGAAGAATGGAATCAAGGAGAAGAAATTCCATTATTTAATATGGCAGAAGCTGGGGAAGGAATTTCTATGGCTACGTGTGTTTTGAATGAAACTTTACCCAAAGTACATGACAAGTTGATTTATGTATATGATTTTTTACATATGTGGGCATTTTATGTAGAAGTTATCGAAGTTTCAAGTCAAGAGATTGATGAGGCAAAGCTATTATTATCTGTGGGAGAAGTTCCGGCAGAAGCTCAAGAAAAAGAATTTAAGTCAGAAGATATTATGAAAGGGTTTGATGATGAGTTTAAAGATGAATTTGATGACTTAGACCGTATAGATGATTTTGATTTTAACAATTTTTAAATAGCTATGGCACAGTTTATAAAGTTATATAACGACAATCCTAATCCGAAAGAAATAGAAAAAGTAGTAAAGGCTTTACAAAATGGAGGTTTGGTAATCTATCCAACCGACACAGTTTATGGTTTAGGATGTGATATAACGAATTCTAAAGCCATGGAAAAAGTAGCTAAAATAAAAGGAGTGAAGTTAGAAAAATCTAATTTCTCCTTTGTTTGTAATGATTTAAGCCATTTATCAGATTATGTAAAGCAAATAAACACAGCTACCTATAAAATTTTAAAAAGAGCGCTTCCTGGACCTTATACGTTTATATTACCTGGAAGTAATTCCTTGCCTAAGGTTTTTAAAAAAAGAAAAACAGTAGGTATACGTGTGCCAGATAATAATATAGCAAGAGCTATTGTAGAAGCATTAGGAAACCCTATCGTTTCAACTTCAATTCACGATGAAGATGAAGTATTGGAGTACACCACAGACCCTGAGTTAATTTTTGAAAAGTGGCAAAATATTGTCGATGTAGTAATAGATGGTGGTTATGGAGACAATTATGCATCGACCGTAATTGATTTAACAACAGATGAACCTGAAGTAATTCGTGAAGGAAAAGGAAGTTTAGATGTTTTATAGTTTTCTACAAAACTTCCCGAAAGATAGTGGACCTATTTATCAAGAGACTATAGAGGGTAGATTGCCAGTAGAACCTTTTAATACTTTTAGTAATCTTATTTTTATAGTTATTCTTATTTATTTTGGTAAGAAAATAATTAAAAACCCTAAAAAGCATCCTTTCTTTTTATTTGCAATCCCTGTTATTTTTATTAGTTGGATAGGAGGTACTATGTTTCATGGAACTAGAAGTCATGAATTTTGGTTGGTGTTGGATTGGTTGCCAATTATGATTGTTTGTTTAGGAGGGATTATTTACTTTATTGGAAAAATAACAAAGAAATGGTGGCAACGGTTATTTCTATTTATAGGATTAATTGTACTCACAATCTTGCCAAGAATGTTGTCTTTACCAAAGAGCTATAGAATTTCATTTGGGTATTTAATCACGGCATTTACAGTATTAACTCCTTTTCTTTGGTATGCCTATAAAACACAATGGAAAAGAGTTCAATACATATTGTATGGAGCTGGTATCTTTTCTTTAGCAATTCTTTTTAGAACGCTAGATAATATAATGGTGCTATTGCCTATGGGAACACATTGGTTATGGCATATGTTTGGCGGAATTGCAGTTTTTTTTCTATTATATTACATATATAAAGATCAAGAAGATTTAGTTTGAGTCTTTAAATCTTCCAGTTATGAGCCAACCTCCAAAGTCTTCTGATACAGCAATTAATAATGTGTTTTTTCCTTTTTTAAGAGGAAGGTATACAGCATCAAAAAGACCAACGGTTCCCAAATAGCGATAATCTCTAGAACGCCATTTGTTGGTTCCCTTATAAATAGGTTTCCCATTTAAAATAACTACAACTCTATCGCTATATCCAAATTCAAAAAGTTTTGTTTTGGGTTTATCAGATTGAACTTCAATTTTAGCAAAAACCGTATTTCCTACTTGTCCATCATAGCGTTGTAGTTTTCTTGAAATATTGGCTGCGGTACCTTCTTCGACTATAATCTCATTATTCCATTTTCTTGAACGAATGAGTATTTTTAAAGAATCAATATTTTCAAGATGCTTTTCCTCAAATTTGTCAGAGATTATCCATTTAGGTACCAGATTTTTAATAGGGGTTCTTGTTTTAGGGATGAAATTTTTGATGACCGTTTGATTCGGGTCAATTTTTATATTGGCAAGATGTAGTCCAGAAAAACGTCCGCCTCTAAAGGCAATTAAACCTTCTTGTGTTTTATGAAATAAGTTCCAAGATAAATTGGGGGTTTGTGCTTCATCTAAAAAGACTTGGGCTTTATTATTATTTACCACTAGTTTTACATGAGTCCAATCATTGAATTTATACTTGTAGGGGAAAGAATATTTTTCTCCAAAATATAATTGCCATGGAGTTATTCCTTTAGTGGCTGGAGCAGCTTGATTTGCATCTGGTTTTCCTGAGAGATGGGGACGCATGAACCATTGTTCAGAATCCAGATTTTTAGTTCCTCTAAAGTATACTCCTGGAAAAGCCTGTTCCTCTTTTAAAAATACATCAAATTCAATAGTACCATTTAAAAAGGTTTTATCTTTTAAAGTAATGGCTCCACCTTGAATATATATTGCATCTTTTCCTTTGTAGTTTTCAAAAATATACGATTTTGCATTTATCTTCCAGTTTGTTGTATCTAAAGGAATGATTTTTTGGGCTAGGCTGATATTGGTAATAAGTAATAAAGCGATAAAGAATTTTGCATTCATGGTAATTGTTTTAAATGATGTTCAAATTTCTATTTTATTGTATATCAATAGAAAACAAATAGGTTCAAGTTGATACATAGTTGTTCAAATGATAATTTTTGGTGATTTTTGTTCTAATGAGTACATATAAAGAATATAAGGAGGTTAAAGAGTGTTTAGTTTTAATTGAAGAAAAACTAGATTGGGGAAGTTCTCACTTATGGCATAACGATGTTTTTATAGAGTTAAGTGAAAAGATTCAAGAAGAAACAAAAATCTTGTTAAGTCCAACTACATTAAAAAGAGTTTGGGGAAAGATAAACTATAATAGCACTCCAAGTATTAGTACTTTAAATGCATTGGCGCAATTTGCCGGGTTTTTAAACTGGAGAGATTTTAAGAATAACCATAAGAAATCTACAGTTTCTTATTATAAAAAAGTGATACACTCAAACTTTCGTGTAATTATGTTGTCAGCCTTTATAATTGCAGGGCTGTTTTTATCGATATTTTCTATGTCAAATAGTAGGAATGAGGTTGTGGATTATTCGAATATTCCTTTTAAAAGTAGGCCAATTACTGAAGGATTACCAAATTCTGCAGTGTTTGATTTTGATTTAGATGGAGTAAATTCTAATAACATTATCATTCAACAATATTGGGACGAAACGAAGACAATTACCATTCAGAAAGACCAAAAGCAAGCAACGGGACAATATTATTTTCCAGGATATTTTAGAGCAAAATTATTAATAGATAATACAATTGTGAAAGAACATGGTTTATTCATTAAATCAAATGGTTGGATGGGAACTATTGATTACAACCCTATACCCAAATATTATGTAGGAGAAGAAATTAAAAAGAATGAAGGTGAAGGTATCTCCTTTTCAAAAAAGGTGTTTGATGAGGTAGTAAATAAAGAGAAACCAGTAACTACCACCCTACATTATGTGAATGACTTGGGAGATATTTTTGGAGATAATTTTGAGTTTGAATTAGAAGTTAAAAACCTTTTTAGGGAAAAATGGGGAGTATGCCAAAAAACTATGATAATCATTGTAGGAACAAAGAGTGCCTATGTGGTTCCTTTTTCAATTAATGGTTGTGCTGCTGAAATTGGAATGATGTTGAGTGATTTGTATTTAGATGGAAAGAAAAATGATTTATCTTTTTTAGGAACAGATTTTAGTAGTTACCAAAAGCTAAACATACGAACAGAAAACAAAGAAGTCGTTATTTCTATAAATAACAAAGAAATTTATACTAATACGTATAATAGTACTATAGGTAAAGTAGTTGGAGTGCGTGTTAAGTTTTATGGAATTGGAGAAGTTAAAAACCTTTTCTTGAGAGATTTAAAAGGAAATGTGTTTCTAAAAAGCTAATTTTTTAAATCTGTAAACTTTTTCTTACCCAATGCATAATATTGCCAAACTATAGATTTGTGTAAAAAGTATTTTGAACTTTTAGTTGTTTTACCTCTTTTCTTTAAGAATTTGAACAAGTTTTTATAAAAACTAAAATGAGCTTTTAAGATTGCAAAGAGATGTTTTGGTTTGAGTTCAATTAAAAACTTAATTCCTGCTACCCCATCTAAAACTAAACGAGAAAATATAACAGGAAATAGTCTGGAAGTAGGTAGGTTTTTAACTAAGTTCAGTAAACTATTTCTGAAATTTAAATAAGTTTTCTTCGGGTTAAGTGTGTCTAGAGTTGCTCCACCTACATGATATACTGTAGACGCTCCAACATATTTAACATCGTATCCTTTATTCGTTGCTCTCCAGCATAAGTCAATTTCTTCTTGATGTGCAAAGAAGTCTTCGTCAAACCCTTTTAATTCGTTAAAAACAGATGAACGAATAAAAAAGCATGCACCTGAACCCCAAAAGATATTAGTGGTGTCATCAAACTGACCACTGTCTGTTTCTAAGTCACTAAAAATTCTACCACGACAATAAGGGTATCCAAACGCATCGATAAAACCTCCACCTGCACCAGCATATTCAAATTTAGTTTTGTCTTTAAAATCTAAAATTTTTGGCTGAACAATCGCAGTGTTTTGTTCACTTGAAAAAGTAGTTATGATTGGAGTAAGCCAATTTTCGGTAACCTCAATATCAGAGTTTACTAAACATAAAATATCAGCTTCAATACGTTGTAGTGCATCATTATATCCTTTTGCATAACCTCCATTGTCCTTATTCTGGATAATCTTTACAGAAGGGAAATGTTCTTTTACAAAATTTACAGACGTATCTGTAGAAGCGTTATCTGCAACATATACTTCAGCTTGCTGAGAGCTATGCATTACAACAGAAGGTAAAAACTGTTCAAGTAGTTTTACGCCGTTCCAATTTAATATGACTATTGCTGTTTTCAAGAGTGCAAACTTACATTTTTAAAATTAGTTACTGCAGTGCTAAAACCATAAAATAACATTAAAATTTGAAATGGACTTATTCTTTGTGAATGGTCAAGTTAGGCCAAGTTGCTTTCCAGTTTTTATTCGTAATTCTTTGGTTGTAAATGGTAAAATCAACACGAGGAGTAGGTTTAACATCTAGGTTAAATAAATCGATTAAACCATAAGGAGCAATAACATTTATTTGATTGTTATGATTAAGCTGAATTGCAATTGCCGTAGCTGTTTCAGGCCAATATGAAATAGCATCTGTACAATTAATGTATTTAGTATGATTGTTATAAAGATGCATTCTAGCTTGATTCTTTACAGACCAATTAACCTCTGGATATTTCTTTTTTAATGTTTTCTCAATTTGAAAATCTACTTCGGAAGAGAGGTTTGACGAATCAAAGTATATGACATCAACATCATTTAAAGTAGTTCTTGGTTTGTTGTGTTTAACATCCCATACTTTGTTTCTTATAAACCCAGCACCAACCCAACAATCTTTCAAGTTTAAATCGTTTACAATTTGCAAGATGTGAAGCATCCAAGCATCGTTTTTTATAATGCTAATGAGTTCAGAAGAAAAGTCCTGTTCCATGTTTTATTTGTAAGAAGGAATATCTTTTAGAAAAACATAGGTTTCATTCTCTTTATCTAATACACAGAAATAATGCTCTAAACCGTTGGTGACAACTAAATAAGTAGCATTTAGTTTTAGATTATAGCGCGCAATTTGATCGAATGTACTTTGTGTAATTTTTATATGTGGAGCTTTACATTCAACAATAATATTTGGAGTTCCTTTCGAAGAGAATATCACAATATCTGTTCTTTTTTTTAAGTTATTTATTACCAGTTGTTTTTCGATGGCAATTAACGAAACAGGATATTTTTTCTCTTGAATTAAAAATTGAACAAAATGTTGTCTTACCCATTCTTCTGGTGTAAGTACCACATATTTTTTTCGTAAACTATCAAAAATAAGCGTCTTATTTTCGTTACTTTTGAGCTTGAAATTATATGTAGGAAGATTGAGCTTTTGCATGATTCAAAAATAATGAAATGAACGAAATTAAATCTATCATCTCTGATATAAAAGCTGGAAATACCAAACCTATTTACTTTTTAATGGGTGAAGAACCGTATTATATCGATAAGATTTCAGATTATATTGAAGATAACGTATTAGAAGAATCTGAAAAAGGTTTTAATCAAGTGGTAATGTATGGTAGAGATGTATCTATTGATGAAATTGTGTCTTCTGCAAAACGTTATCCAATGATGGCAGAAAAGCAAGTGTTGATTGTTAAGGAAGCACAAGATTTGAGTCGTACTATTGATAAGATTGAAAGTTATGCGATCAATCCTCAACCTACTACTGTACTCGTTTTTAATTATAAATATAAAAAATTAGATAAGCGTAAAAAAGCATATAAGGCCATTGCTAAGAATGGATTGATTTTCGAAAGTAAAAAGTTATATGAGAATCAAGTGTCCGATTGGATTCGACAAGTATTGAGTTCTAAAAAGTTTAATATAGAGCCAAAAGCGTCGCAAATGCTGGTAGAGTTTTTAGGAACTGATTTAAGTAAGATAAGTAATGAGTTGGATAAGTTGGTTTCAGTGTTGCCTAAGGAAACCATTATTTCAGATAAGCATATCGAAGAAAATATAGGGATTTCAAAAGACTTTAATAATTTTGAGTTACGTAAAGCAGTTGGAGTAAGAGATATTGTAAAAGCAAATAGAATTATAAATTACTTTGCTCAAAATCCAAAGAATAATCCTTTGGTAATGACTATTTCTTTATTAAATAGTTTTTTTACACAATTATTAATGTATCATGGGTTGAAAGACAAGTCAAAGGCTACGGTTGCTAGAACTTTGGGAGTGAATCCATATTTTGTAGATGACTATGTCAATGCTGCTCGTAATTATCCTATGAGAAAAGTTTCTCAAGTTATTGGTTTGTTAAGAGATGCTGATGTTAAAAGTAAAGGAGTAGGGGCTAATCAATCCCATGCTGATATTTTAAAAGAGTTATTGTTTAAGATTTTACATTAATGGAAAAAGATTCTGTTCTTTATAAAGAGTTTAAAGACTTATTATTATCTGAAGAAGAGCAGAGGTTAATTTTTTCTGGCTATGAAAAAATTGTAGTAAAGAAAGGTGAGTTATTGCTAAAAAAAGGAGCGATTGTAAATAATTATTACTTGGTTGAAAAAGGATTTTTACGCTCTTTCGTTTTGGATATTGAAGGGAATCAAGTAACTACAAGTTTTTATACTGAAGGAAATATAGTTTTAGAAGAAACTTCATTTTTTCTGAGAACTGCAACCCAAGAGAGTATAGAAGTGCTTGAAGACTCCGTTTTATGGAGTAAGAATTTTGTAATTTTTCAAGAGCATTTTAATACTTCTGAAAAGTATAGAGAGTGGGGAAGAGCGCACTTAACTAAGAACTTTTTTGAATTCAAACAAAGAAGTTTGTCAATGATTACGAAAACTGCTAAAGAAAGATACTTAGATTTGTTAGAAAATAGGCCAGAGGTACTTCAAAAGGCAAACTTGAAAGATATAGCTTCTTATTTAGGTATTACCGATACATCTTTAAGTAGAATACGAAAAGAAATCTTACAATAGCGTTCTTGTCATATGGCAAGTTTTTATCTACAAGTAGGAATTATTTTTGAGTAAAATATTTAATTATGATTCCGAATTTACCTTTGTTTATTTCTATATCTTTTGTTTTAACCACAGTATATGTTATCTTTTTATTTATCAAGTCAAATACAGTTAGAAAAAGTAGTCTATTTATTGTTTTGCTATGGACAGTTGTATTAAGTATATTGTCTTATGCAGGGTTGTATCATTACCAAGAAGGAGATACCTATTCTAGATTTGTTTATATCTTATTACCTTCAATAATCTTCATGGTTTTTTTGTTAAGAAATAAAGCTAATTATGAGACAAGAGATTTTAAATGGAGTACAGCTTTACATATAGTTCGTTTACCCATTGAGTTATTATTGTTTCAGTTAGCAGTAAGAAAATGGATTCCAATGGAAATGACTTATGAAGGTTGGAATTATGATATCATTCCAGGAGTCACAGCTGTGATTTTGGTAGCTTGGATGAATTATAGGAAAATAGATTATAAATTATTATTGGGGTGGAATATTGTGAGTTTATGTTTGGTACTATTTATTCTATCTAATGGATTTCTATCTCAGGAATTATTGTACATAAATTTTGGATATGCAGTTCCAAATAAGGCGATTGCATATTTTCCTATGGTTTTATTAGCAGGTGTTATTGTTCCTATTGTAGTTTATACCCATATTAGTGATATAATTCTATTAAAGAAAAAGATTTCGGAAGGTGGTTAATTGGTTCCACAACATTTTTTATACTTACGCCCACTATTACAATAACAAGGATCATTTCTAGAGATGTCTATCTTTTTAAAATGAAGGTTTTTATCTTCCATGTCTTGTTGAAACATGTGTTCTAGAAGGTCATATAACTGAGGGTGTTTTTTAGCTAAAAGCTTTGGTCTTTCAAAGAAATACTCACTAACTACAGAAAAGAATTCTGCTCTATTTGTTCCGCCATATGGATTAATATCTGAAGTTTCGTCATAGATTTCGTCCATTTTTTTGTTCATTAAATCAATCCAAGGAATGGTATATTGTTTTTCTAGTAAAACCTCTGGGATTCCATCAACGTTTCCATCGAGTTTATCTATTAAGTGAACAAATTCGTGAATGGCTGTATTCTTTTTATCTGATTCATTTTGAAATCCTAAGCGTAATGCATGCCTAGAAAGAATCATTTTTCCTTCTAAGTATCCATTACCAACCATACCTAATATCATTCGATCTGGTCCAGTTGTTTCAAAATCATGATTAAATGAATTTGGATATAGTATTATTTCAGATAAGTTGGGATAATGCCAATTCGGAAAATTAAAAATAGGAATCACAGCACTAGCGGCAATTAAAACTTTGTCTATTTCTTCCACAGTAGTATCCACACCTATAATCTCACAGTTGAGTAAAAACTCCTGAATTTTAAATTCAAACAATTCTTTTTGTTGTGTGTTTAGAGCATTGTAAAAAGTTACGTTTTGTATTAAGATAGGTTTCCATGCTTTAGGAAAATCTAAAGATGGAGTTGGAGTGCTCTTATATTGTTGTTTATCCTTTTTTTTTGTTACAAAAAAGAATAGGGATATTATTACAATTGAAGAAACGGCAAGAATCATTTAAGCAATTTATTTTTTAAGCGTAAAAAACTCACCATGAAGGTGAGCTTTTTTTATTATGAGTTTATTTCTTTAGAGATTATTCCGCTTTGTCAACTACAACACGTTTGTCGCGATTGGCAACTTCCCAAGCAGTATGGAAAACTAAACGAGCTCTCTTTTCTAACATTTCATAATTAATTTTATCTGGGGTATCTGATGGTTGGTGATAATCAGCATGTGTACCATTGAAATAAAAAATAATAGGAATGTTATGCTTTGCAAAATTGTAATGATCTGAACGATAGTAAAAACGATTTGGGTCATTTTCATCGTTATATTTATAATCTAAAGCAATGTTGGTGTACTTTTTATTCATTGCCTCAGAAACATTATGTAATTCTGTACTTAACTTATCAGAACCAATTAGATAGATATAGTTTGGTTGTCCTTTATGGCGGTCATCAACTCTACCGATCATGTCTATATTCAAGTTAGTTACTGTATTAGCTAATGGAAAAATTGGGTTTTCAGTATAGTATTTAGAACCTAATAATCCCTTTTCTTCACCTGTTACATGTAAAAACAAAACAGAACGTTTAGGACCTTTACCTGCATCTGCAGCTTTTTTAAAAGCTTCTGCAATTTCTAAGATGGCCACAGTTCCAGAACCATCATCATCTGCACCGTTATAAATTTCTCCATCTTTAACTCCTTCATGGTCTAAATGTGCAGAAATGACAACAATTTCTTCAGGTTTTTCTGTTCCTTTGATAAATGCTACCACATTTTCAGAATCTTTTAAGGTCATACCTCTGCGGTTGTTGCTTAAATATTCTGAAGGTACTTCTTGGAAATAGTCATCACCACCTAAAGGAGATACAATACCACTATTTACATAAAAATCTTTTAAATATTTTACTGCTTTCTTTTGTCCAGGTTCTCCCGTATTTCTTCCTTCAAACTCATCAGAAGCGTAAACGAATAAATGTTTTCCTAAATCCTTTGCTGTAATTGTTTCTGCATACTTAGCGGCATAGTCAATGTTAGGATCTTCGTTGGAAGTTTGCTTGCTAGAAGCACAAGCAACAAGTGCAGAAGCACCTGCTATATAAAGTAATTTTCTCATTAATGTTAAATTAAAGTTTTGGTTTGGCTTGTTTTCAAAAATAACAAAACCTTCCCAAGTCGCAAATTTAACTTTTCTTAATAATGAATTGTTCTAATGTTTTGTTAAATGTAATGAGCTCTTTAGGAAACAATTGCTCAAATGCATTTTGTTCAATTAATTCCTTAGCATTCCCATTGTATACATTGTTTTCTGTTAATAAAACAAACTCATCTGCTAATTGAATGGCGAGATTTACTTCATGTGTAGAAATAAGAATTGTTTTTCCTGTGGTTTCAACAAGCTTTTTTAGCAATGAAAATACTTTAAAAGTATGATGAATGTCTAAATGAGCAGTAGGTTCATCTAAAATGATTATTTCGGTGTCTTGAGCTAAGGCTCTTGCAATGAGTACTCGTTGTAATTGTCCGTCACTTAATTCGTAAAAACGTTTGTCTTTTAAATGAGCAATTTCAGTTTGTTCTATCGCCCAAAGAATTTTTTTTAAATGCTCTTGGGTCAACGTATCGATCCAATTGGTATAAGGTTGTCTTCCTAAAGAAACTAATTCAAAAACAGTTAATTGACTTACAGGTAAACGTTCGGTAAGTACCAAGCTTAAAGTTGTTGATAACTGTAAGTTTGAATAAGTTGATAACTCCTTTTGGTTTATTTCAATAGTACCTTTTAAAGAAGGTTGTACTTTAGAAAGAGTGCGAAGTAAAGTAGATTTTCCAATACCATTTTTACCTAATAAAGCAACAAACTTACCTTTTTCGATAGCTATATTAATATTAGAAACAATAACGTTCTGTTGCTTCTTGGTTTTGTAACCTATGCTTAGGTTATCGGTTTTTAATACGGTATGTTTGGTTTCAGTACTCAATTTTAAACGTATATTTTCTTTTTTCTTACTAGTAACCAAATAACTATTGGAGCTCCAAATAAAGAGGTAATAGCATTGATAGGTAATGTGAATTCGCTAGTTGGCAACTGAGCAATACTATCACAAATTAATAAAATAATGGCTCCTGTTAAAGCAGCTGCTGGAATAAGTATTTTATGATTAGAACTAGAAAAAAACATTTTAGCAATATGTGGAACGGCAATTCCAACGAAAGCAATAGGTCCTGCAAAAGCAGTAATTACTCCAGTAAGTAAACTGGTTACTAATAAAATAATATTTCTACTTTTCTTGATGTTGATACCCAAACTCTTCGCATAGTTTTCTCCTAATAAGAAACTGTTTAAAGGTTTAATTACAGAAAACAAAGCTCCTATACCTACAATGTAAATTACAAAAAACACAGATAATTCGTTCCAGCTGAGGTTTCCTAAACTCCCAAAGCTCCAAAAAACATACTGCTGAATTTGTTCTGCTTCACTAAAATAGGAAAGTACGCTGATAATAGCTGAGGTTAATGAGCCAAACATTAAACCTATGATAAGAATAGACATGGTGTTTCTTACTTTATTAGCAGCTGCTATTACCGCTAACAACACCAAAAAAGAACCCAAACTAGAAGCAATGGCGGTAGACCAACTAGAAACTAAGGCATTTCCAAGAAAGCCACCAAAAAGACCAGAGCCTAAAATTAATACCGCAACACCTAAGCTAGCTCCTGAGGAGATTCCTAATACAAATGGACCTGCTAAAGGATTTCTAAACAACGTTTGCATTAATAAACCACTGATAGATAAACCTGAGCCTACTAAAATAGCAGTAATAGTTTTAGGTAATCGATAGTTAAGAAGTATGGTTTCCCAGCTTTCTTTAAAAGGGATACCTCCCAACAGAATATTAAAAATTTCTTTTGGTGGAATTGCTACAGATCCTAAACTTAAATTCAAGAAAGCAAAAACAAATAGTGAAACTATAAGTATACTAAAGTATTTGATATTTGTTTTAGTCGAATTCAATTAGTTGAACGAATTTAAAAAGTCTACCAGTTTTTGAATTGCACGGCCACGATGACTAATGGCATTTTTTTCATCAGCACTCATTTCGGCAAAAGATTGTGTATATCCTTCTGGTTGAAAAATAGGGTCATATCCAAATCCTTTTTCTCCTTGTTTTTCTGAAAGAATGGTGCCATTGCAAATTCCATCGAATAAATACTGTTTCCCATCTAAATTTAAGCAAATAGATGTTCTAAACTGTGCGTTTCTATCAGAATTATCTCCTAATTCAGAAAGTAGTTTTTGCATATTGTTTTCTGCATTAGCAGGTTCACCAGCATAACGGGCTGAATATACTCCAGGTTCGCCGTTTAAACTTTTAACCTCCAAACCAGTATCATCGGCAAAACAATTGTATCCAAAATTTTCGGTAATATGATTCGCTTTAATTTGAGCGTTTCCTTCCAAAGTAGTAGCTGTTTCTTCTATATCATCGAAACAATTGATATCTTTTAAAGAAAGGAGTTGTATAGATTCTGGAAGCATTTTTTGAACTTCAGAAAGTTTATTTAAGTTGTTTGTAGCAAAAACTAATTGCATTTTTCTGTTTTTTGAGTAAACAAATGTATCAAATTTTATAATCTTTGTATAAAAAAGATGACGACTTTATAAATTAAGAGAATTTGTTGAATCCCTTGGTTTTAAAAGGAAGTCGTGTAAATGTCGGGTTTAATTCATTTAAAATATTTCGTAAAACTCAAATTCAAAACTAACATTGTATGAAAAATAAAAATTTACTTACCATGAAACAGCCAGAATTAGGAAGAAAGATTTACGAGTTACGAAAGCAAAAGGGATTGACCCAAGAAGAATTAGTTGAAATGTGTAATATCAATGTACGAACCATTCAACGAATAGAAGCAGGAGAAACCACACCAAGAAGTTTTACAATAAAAGCCATATTAGAAGCATTAGAGGCGAACTTAGACAATTTTACCAGCGAGACAGCAATATCCAAAGAGGATACAAGAATATTGAATGTAGCATGGATTTTTGGAATCATTTACTTTGTTTTCGGATTTATAGAAACGGTGGCAGATATTTATCAGTTTACTGGAGATGAGTCTTTTTTTAATACAGTATCATATTCTGTCGTAAAAATAATTTCATCAATTACGTTTGTGTTGTTTTTTATGGGATTTTTTAGAATAGCTAAAATATTTGATACACAACTGCTTAAAATAGTAGTGGTAGTTTTAATGATTGCCTATGTAGTATCCTCAATTTTAGATGTATATACCATTAACTTAGCAGATGAAACTATTGTTATTTCCGCTATTGGAGAACTAATTGTTTTTGGAGCGCTTCAAATAGCATTTGGACTCAGTTTACTGCAACTAAAAGATAAGCTGGGAACTTTGATTCAAGTAAATGCAATTTTAGAAATTATTACAGGAGCCTTGTTAGCAACTGTGCTTTTAGCTACACTTGGATTGGTACTTTTAATACCAACCATTTTGATTGAAATTATAGTTTTGTATAAACTATCGAGAAAATAACTTATTCATGATGATAAGGTTCATTACGAAGAATCGTAAAACCTCGATAAATTTGCTCAACTACAAATAAACGAATCATTTGATGGGAAAAGGTCATTTTAGAAAATGATACTTTTCCTTTTGCTTTATTATAAACAGCTTCTGAGAAACCATATGGTCCACCAATGACAAAGACCAATTGCTTGATTCCAGAGTTCATTTTCTTTTGTAAATATTGAGAAAATTCTATGGAAGTAAAGTGTTTTCCTTTGTCGTCTAGTAAAACCAACTCATCTGTAGGTTGCAGTTTTGCTAAAATCAAACTACCCTCTTTTTCTTTTTGCTGTGCTTCCGATAAATTCTTTACATTTTTGATATCAGGAATAATATCTAGCTCAAACTTTACATAATGCTTCAGTCTTTTTTCATAGGTGTTAATGAGTTGTATCAGATTTTTATCATCTGTTTTACCTATAGCAAGTAGTTTTATCTTCATAGAGCAAAATTACAAATGTTTTATGAACTCTTAAGGAGTAGTTTTCGACTTGGACTGTGTTTAGTTAGAGTTCTTGCGGTGGAGGTGGTTGAGACGGGGGGGTAAGAAAAACAAGTTTTTCATTTAATATTATCTTTATATCCTTTCTATCAGTTACTTTTTCAAAAGCTTCTGTTAACAGATTCAATACATTGATCAATTTCTCTAAACCATTTTGATCATAAGATACATTAATTAATAACTTTTCAGGATTGTCACTCCAACTAGGATTTTGTCCATTATTTTCTATGTCTCTTTTAAGTACTGTGGTTAAACTATCCAATGAATAAAATGTCTCGTTAGACTTTTTGATTGTATCGTTGTAAATTGAAAGAGTGTTTTTTTCTCTAATTAAAACACAACCAAAATTTTTCCAACAAATGTTACGAAAGTAAATATGTTTGATAACACTGTCGTTTTTTATACTAATTTTAGGAATACTATCATTACAAACAATTTGTGTAGTTCGCTTGATTAATTCTTCCCAATTATTCAGTTTGTTGAGATCTAATTCTACCGAAGTACTGTCATTTTCGTTGTTTAGCAATCCAAAGCTTTTATTAATTATTTTTTCAGGCTTTTTATTGAAATGTTGACATCCACAAAAAGCAAGAAGTAGTAGAATTAGAACTGATATTTTAATTTTTCTCATTTTTAATATGTGCAACTTTTATTAAAAGTAATTAAAAACTTTTGACTTTAATATTTTCTAGAGGAATTATCTAATGAGCTGTGGAGAAGAAGTGATTAAATGTCAGGTTATTATGATTAGCTTATTTTAGGTAGCTCAATTTTTATCATTTCAGCTTCTCCAATTTTACGAGATCCTTCATATATCCACCATTTTTGCCCTATATATAAATACTTTTCAATTGGCTGAGTTGTTAAGAACCTTGCAGTTACATTTTTTGTTGTTCCTGGGGCTAAAAGGTTTCCTTCTCCAAACTGAAAGTCTCCTACGTACGTATACTTTAGTGTACCGTCTTTTTCGTATTCAAAAACATGATTTGGGCGGTATCCATTTGCTATTGAAGTTTTTCGTCCACCAGCTTCTTTCGAATATAAAGTTAATTTACATGTAACATGATATAAAGGAGGAGTTTCATCTAAGTCAAAATCAGTGATGCTTTTTTCAGTATATTTTCCCCAAGCAAAATGATCAAAGACTTTTGAGTAGCCTTGATCTAACCATTTCTTAAAAACTAATTTACCGTTGAAGTAGAGGTAAAATTCATTATTCTTTATTTCTTTTTTTATTATCATAACTATTTTACTCAGGATATATATATTTATTAATTATATCTTCAACCACCACTGGATGGTTTTTAAGTTATCCAGTTCCAATGCTGTCAAGTTTTGAGTTTCAAATTCAATCAATTTGCTTTTTAATACATCAATACCATAATTTTCTCTTAACCAAAAAGGGAACTCTTCAACACTTTTATTCCAATTTTTGACAGTCAACTTTAGAATTGAAATTAAATCTATTTGAGTCTTTGGATTTAATTCAGTAAGTATTTTTGCTGCATATTTTTGATCAATATAATGAGAGTTTTGTCTATCAGTATTTTTAAATATTTTGATGACTCCTTCAATAATAATTTGATCAGAAACATTCTTTAGTTTTTCTATTAACTGTCGAAAACTTAAATCACCAATTTTCTCAATGAGATCTATTGAAATATAGAATTCGTTTTTTAGGTCATCAGATGTTTTTGGGACTTTCATTTTTTAACTCGTAAGAAGCATTTTTCTGTCAAAAATAAGTAAAAACAAAAAACCACACTAAAAGCGTGGTCGGTAACATACGTTGTTGTAATTGTTTTCCTTACAACGATAAACAGTACAATAATACAAATTGAATAATAGCAATAGCGTAAATAAAAAGTTAAGGAAATATTAAAATTATAAGTTGAGTAATACTATGATGGCTCCAACCCAAACAAAAACAACAAAAAGAATATCAATAAGATCATTGGTTTTAAATAGAAACATCTCGTACATTAAGATTAAAGATTCTTTAGCAGCTTTCATAGTAGTAGGTTTGAGTTGTATAAGCTAAGTTAAGAAAGAGATTTTATAAATGAGATAAAACTTATTCACAGTTGTTGATAAAACTTGTTGGTTTTAAGTGTGTTAATGGTTGAGTTGATTTGAACTACAACACTTGTTAAAAGAAGTGAAACAAAGTTTTTAAGGCTGTAGAATTTTGTTAGTAAAAGATGTCTTCATCCGATAAGGATAATTAAAACAAAACACAAAACAGAGAACTAAAAATAGTTGTATTTTTACGTCAGAATAACTGAAAATATGATATCAAAAGAACAATTTGAGAAAGAGCTAGATTTAATAATCGCAAATGCCATAAGAGAAGATATTGGAGATGGAGATCATACCTCATTATCGTGTATTCCAGCTACTGCAACTGGTAAAGCAAAATTATTAGTAAAAGACGAAGGAATTATTGCAGGAGTAGAGTTTGCTAAAAAAGTATTTGCATACGTAGATAAAGATTTAAAAATAGAAACGTTAATAGAAGATGGAGCACAGGTAAAGTATGGAGATATTGTTTTTTATGTAGAAGGAAAATCACAATCTATTTTAATGGCAGAACGTTTGGTATTAAACGCCATGCAACGTATGAGCGCCATTGCTACCAAAACACGTTTTTTTGCGGATTTATTAGAAGGTACTAAAACCAAAGTATTAGATACTCGTAAAACCACTCCAGGAATTAGAGCCTTAGAAAAATGGGCGGTTAAAATTGGAGGAGGAGAAAATCACCGATTTGCTTTGTATGATATGGTAATGATTAAAGATAATCATATTGATTTTGCAGGAGGAATTACACAAGCCATTACCAAAACTAAAAAGTACTTGGCAGAAAAAGGCTTAGATATAAAAATCATCGTAGAAGCACGTGATTTAGAAGAAATCAAAGAAATTCTTTCTAATGAAGGCGTGTACAGAATTTTGATTGATAATTTTAACTATGAAGATACTCGTAAAGCAGTAGCTTTAATTGGAGATACCTGCTTAACAGAATCTTCAGGAGGAATCAATGAAAAAACCATTAGAGAATACGCTGAATGTGGTGTAGACTTTATTTCTTCTGGAGCATTAACACACTCTGTATATAACTTAGATTTAAGTTTAAAGGCAGTAGATTAATATAACCCAATGGTCATTGTACATAAAATAAAGTAATCTTTTTATGACAAAGACTTGTATAAACAACTAAATACTCATGAAAAAAAGCTTAATCCTCGTAGCTACTTTGGTATTGGCAATTTCTTGTAATACAAAAGAAGCTAAAAAAGACACAAAAGCAGATATGGTAGAAAACCCGTTACTGGTAAAAAGTTCCTTAGACTATGGAGCGCCAGATTTTACTAAAATAAAAAACGAACACTTTATGCCCGCTATTTTAGAAGGGATGAAGTTACAAAATGAAACGATTCAGAAAATAGTAGATAGCGAAGAAGCTCCTACTTTTGAAAACACTATTGTAGCTTTAGAAGAAAGTAGTAAAACATTAGACAATGTAACAGCGGTATTTTATGGTTTAGCAGGTGCACATACAAACGACGAGATTAAGGAAATTCAAAAAGAACTAGCACCTAAATTTTCAAAACATAGCGATGATATTTTGTTAAACACCAAATTGTTCGCACGTATCAAACAAGTGCATGATAATTTAGAAAATTCAAAATTAGATGCTGAATCTGCTCATTTAGTAAAAGAATACTATAAGAACTTTGTAAAGGCAGGAGCAAATTTATCAGAAGATAAAAAAGAAGCATTAAAGAAAATCAACTCTGAATTAGCAAGTTTATCAAACGATTTCGGAAAGAAATTGTTAGATGCTAGTAAAAAAGGAGGGGTAGTAGTAACCGATAAAGAAAAATTAAAAGGATTTTCAGAAGATAAAATCAAGTCAATAGAGAAAGATGGATCTTATGAAATTCAGTTAATCAATACTACACAGCAACCATCATTACAATCTTTAGAAAACAGAGAAGTTCGTAAAGAATTATTTGAAAAGTCAATTCACAGAACTGATGGAGGAGAGTATGATACCAGTGATTTGGTAAAGAAGATGGTAACTTTGAGAGCTAAAAAGGCACAAATTTTAGGGTTTGATAACTATGCTAGCTGGAGTTTACAAGGAACGATGGCTAATACTCCAGATAAGGTGTTTGAAATGTTCAATGGATTAATTCCAGGGTCATTAGAAAAAGCAGCGTCAGAAGTAAAAGAAATTCAAGCAGAAATTAATAAAAACGGAGGAGATTTTAAATTAACTCCTTACGACTGGAATCATTATGCTGAAAAAGTACGTAAGTCGAAGTATAATTTGAATGAGGAAGAAGTAAAGCCTTATTTCGAGGTAACCAATGTACTAGAAAAAGGAGTATTCTATGCAGCAACGAAGTTGTATGGAATAACATTTAAAAAACGTACAGATATTCCAACATACCATCCAGATGTAGTAGTATATGAGATTTTTGAAGAGGATGGAAGCCCGTTAGGATTATATTATGGAGATTTCTTTGCTAGAGATAGTAAAAGAGGAGGTGCTTGGATGAGTGCTTTTGTAAAACAATCTAAGTTACGTAATCAAAAGCCTGTAATTTATAATGTATGTAACTCACCTAAACCAGCCGAAGGAGAGCCAGCATTGATTAGTTTTGATGATGTAGAAACCATGTTCCATGAATTCGGACATGCGTTACACGGATTATTCGGTAATCAAACTTATGCTTCTATTTCAGGAACAAGTACTTCAAGAGACTTTGTTGAGTTTCCATCGCAGTTTAATGAGAACTGGGCTACACATCCAGAGGTATTAAACAACTACGCATTACATTATAAAACTGGAGAAGTAATTCCTGAATCATTATTAAAAAAGATTAAAGATGCAGGAACTTTTAACCAAGGATATTCAATCATTGAAAACTTATGTTCATCGAATTTAGATATGCAATGGCATACTATTTCTGTAGATGATACCATAGAAGATGTAGCAAAGTTTGAAGAAGGAGCATTAGCGAAAATGAAGTTAAATGTAGATGAGGTTCCTCCAAGATACCGTTCAACATACTTTGCACATATTTTTAGTGGAGGATATGCTGCAGGGTACTATTCGTACTTATGGACAGAAATGTTAAGTCATGATGCATATGATTGGTTTAAAAACAACGGGTTGTTAACTCGTGAAAACGGACAAAAATTCCGAGAGCAAGTATTATCAAAAGGAAATACAATGGATTATGCAGAAATGTATAAAATATTTGCAGGAAGAGATCCACAAGCTGAGCCGATGTTAAAAGCAAGAGGTTTGAAATAAATGGAGGATTATTTTGACAACGAAATATATTCAAAAGTCAATTTTAATACCTTAAACATACAAAAAGGAGAATATGACAATTGT
Organism: Tenacibaculum sp. 190130A14a; assembly: GCF_964048965.1. Lineage (NCBI taxonomy): Bacteria > Pseudomonadati > Bacteroidota > Flavobacteriia > Flavobacteriales > Flavobacteriaceae > Tenacibaculum > Tenacibaculum polynesiense. Next base: position 1,254,344 of record NZ_OZ040189.1, read on the forward strand.
ACGTTCGAGAACTGTAACTTCGAGAACGTACATGCGTCTAATATTCAGTTTCTGGAATGTGAGTTTGTTGATTGTAATTTTAGCAATGCTATTTTAAATCAAACCGCATTTAAAGATTGTAGTTTTTTGAATTGTAAGTTAATCGGAGTTAAGTTTAATGAATGTAATCCGTTTTTCTTGCAACTGAATTTTAAAAATTGTCAACTCAATTTTTCCTCGTTTTATCAATTGGAAATTCCGCATACAAAATTTATCAATTGTGAGTTAAAAGAAGCTGATTTTACAGAAACGAATGTTTCAAATGCAGTGTTTGAAAGAAGTAATTTAGAAGGAGCAATTTTTGAAAATACCAATTTAGAAAAAGCCAATTTGAAAACCGCATTTAATTTTTCTATTTCGCCAGAAAAGAATCGATTAAAAAAAGCAATGTTTTCAAAAGAGAATATCGAAGGATTGCTAAGTAGCTATGGAATTGTAATTGAAGATTAAAGGTTGTGAAAAAAGAGAAAGAAAAGATTGAATTTAGAATTTATAGTGGTTCCCATAAAGAAGAAATTATTAGAATTTTTAGGTCTAATTGTCCGAAATATTTTAATATCAATGATGAAGAGAACTTAGTTTATTTTCTAGATAATTTTACTGATGAGAATTACCTAGTAGCCCTGCAAGAAGGAAAAGTAATTGGTTGTGGCGGGCATTATACCAAAGAAAATATGCATGGAATTGCTTGGGTAATGTTTGAAAAGCACTCTTTAGGAGCCAATAAGATTTTAAACATTTCTGATCTTTTTTATCAAGAAATAGAAAATAGAATTATTTCAGAAGGAAAATTGTTTCCTATTTTAATAAACACAACACAGTTAATGGAAAGGTTGTTCAATCGATATGGTTTTAAAACCTATGAAGTAATCAAAGATGGGTTTGGAAAGGGATTGGATGAATATAAAATGAAAAAATTGCTAAAATAGTTTTACGAATGACTAGAAGAATTGAAGACAAACTAGAAAAGATTCCAGTTGTAAATTGGGTCGTAGCCTTTGGAAAGAAAATTAAAATTCCAGGGCTAGAAGGAATGTCTTTGTACGACGTACTAGAAATGTACGGTATTGGCATTGTAAAAGGAGCTTTAACAACTAGAGCAGGAGGAATTGCATACAGTTTCTTTATGGCTATTTTTCCTTTTTTACTATTTATTCTTACGTTGATTCCCTATATTCCTATAGACGGATTTCAAGAAGGTCTTTTCTCTCTTATACAAGAAATATTACCCCCAAAAACCTTTGAAGCGGCAGACAGTGTTTTAAAAGACATTTTAAACAACCAATACGGAGGCTTACTATCGTTTGGTTTTTTAGTTTCTATCTTTTTAATGACCAATGGAGTGAATGCTATCTTTGGAGGCTTTGAATATTCATACCATGTAAAAGAAGTTCGAAGTGTCGTAAAGGCTTATATTATTTCATTAGGAGTATCTTTGCTAATGTCGTTGTTCTTAATTGTAACGGTTGTGCTTATTATTATGTATCAAATTGCGCTTTCTAAAATAGGAGAGTATGGTTGGTTTGATTTAAACGACTTAGATTTATTTTACTACGGAAGAGGTTTTCTATTCTTATTAATGATTTTTACAATTGTCTCTTTACTATTTAGGTACGGAACCAAGCAAGGAAAAGAAGTAAAGTTTTTCTCGGCAGGAGCTGTATTAACTACAGTAGTATCTATGTTTACTTTTTATCTTTTTGGTATTTATGTAGTAAAGTTTGCACAATACAATCAATTATACGGTTCTATCGGAACCTTACTTATTCTAATGCTTTTCGTCTGGTTAAATGCGATCATCTTGTTGTTAGGGTTTGAGTTAAACGCTAGTTTATACCGATTAAAACGTAAAAATAAAGCCTAATTTAACCACTGTTTTTCTGCATAAATTTCGGATATTTGCAAGCTCATTTAACGATTTAAATTTTAAAAAATGAAACCAAGTATCCCAAAAGGAACCAGAGATTTTTCATCAACCGAAGTAGCAAAGAGAAACTATATATTTTCTACGATTAAGCATTCGTTTGAAAATTTCGGATTTCAACCTATTGAAACTCCAAGTTTTGAAAACTCTTCAACACTTATGGGAAAGTATGGAGAAGAAGGAGATCGTTTGATTTTTAAGATTTTAAATTCAGGTGATTATTTAAAAAAGGTTGATGAAACCTTATTAACAAATAAAGAGAGTCAGAAAGTAATTTCTAAAATTTCTGAAAAGGCTTTACGTTACGATTTAACAGTGCCATTTGCACGTTACGTAGTACAACACCGAAATGAAATTACCTTTCCATTCAAACGTTATCAAATTCAACCTGTATGGAGAGCGGATAAGCCGCAAAAAGGAAGATTTAGAGAGTTTTACCAATGTGATGCAGACGTAGTAGGAAGTACTTCACTTTGGCAAGAGGTAGAATTTGTACAGTTATACGATACCGTTTTTAGTAAACTAGGATTGAATGGTACGACTATAAAAATTAACAACAGAAAGATATTGTCTGGTATTGCTGAGGTAATTGGTGCATCAGATAAGTTAATTGATTTTACAGTTGCTTTAGATAAATTAGACAAGATTGGTAAAGAAGGAGTGGTAAAAGAAATGCTTGGAAAAGGTATTTCTGATAGTGCTATAGAAAAGGTCGATCCTTTATTTAATTTTGATGGAGATAATCACGCTAAATTAGCGGCGCTAAGTAAGATGTTAGAAACGTCTGAAGAAGGAATGAAGGGAGTAGAAGAATTGCAATTTATTGTAAATGCTATTGAAGAACTTGGTTTAAGTTCAGCTTCTTTAGAAATAGACGTCACCTTAGCACGTGGATTAAATTATTACACAGGAGCTATTTATGAAGTAGCTGCACCAGAAGGTGTAAAAATGGGATCTATCGGTGGAGGAGGAAGATATGACGACTTGACAGGTATTTTTGGAATGAAAGATGTATCTGGTGTCGGAATATCATTTGGATTAGATCGTATTTATTTGGTGATGGAAGAATTAGGATTATTTGAAGCAGTAGCATTACCAAAGCCAAAAGTGTTGTTCTTAAATTTTGATGCAGACCAAAGTATTGCTAAGGTGAAGGCAATTAGAGAATTGAGAAGTAACAATATTAAATCTGAATTATATCCAGATGTAGCTTCAAGTAATAACCAACAAAAAAAGCAGTGGAAGTATGCTACAAATAGAGAAATTGACTTTGTAGTAACGGAAGCAGAAAATGGTACACTTGTTGTAAAAGATATGAAGGCAGGAGAACAAGTAACTTGTACTGTCAACGAATTGATTAACAAACTAAAGTAAATTACCGACAATGTCGTAAATTTACACCTTATAACAACAGAAAGAAATGTTTGAAGTGAATAACAACAAAATGAATGACGAAAGAATAGACGAAATAGGAGAGAACCACATTGCAACGTCGGCTAAAACTCCGTTAAGAGCAGATGCTTTTGATATTTCGGACAAAGAAAAAATAGAAAGAATACAAGAAAGTGTTAAAGAAATTCTTGAAACTTTAGGAATGGATTTAACAGACGACAGTATGCAAGGAACTCCTAAAAGAGTTGCAAAAGCTTTCGTTAATGAATTGTTTATGGGGTTAAACCCGAAAAATAAACCAGAAGCTTCTACTTTCGATAATACTTATAAGTATGGTGAAATGTTAGTAGAAAAAAACATCATTGTGTATTCTACTTGTGAACACCACTTATTACCAATTATTGGTAGAGCGCATGTAGCTTATATTTCAAAAGGGAAGGTTATTGGTCTTTCTAAAATGAATCGTATTGTAGAATATTATGCAAAGCGACCTCAAGTACAGGAACGTTTAACAATGCAAGTAGTACAAGCAATGCAAGAAGCATTAGGAACAGAAGATGTAGCTTGTGTTATTGATGCAAAACACTTATGTGTAAACTCTCGTGGAATCAAAGATATTGAAAGTAGCACGGTAACTGCTGAGTTTGGTGGAGCATTTAAAAACAAAGAAACAAAACGTGAATTCTTAGACTACATCAAGTTAAATACAGACTTTCACTAGACCATAAAAAAATATAGTAAAAAAGCTCATTCAATTTGAATGAGCTTTTTTATTTTCGCTAAACTCAATAATCATTAAATTTTAAATATGAAAAAGCAAACATTACGATTAATTGCTATGTTTTTTGCTACTACCTTCATAGTATCTTGTAGTAGTAATAGTGAATCAGGTTCTATTGGAGACGAAAAATTAGCGGCAGAGCAAAACGCTTCTGAAGAGAATATAATTCCAGTAGCTAGTTTAGAAAATGGACTTTTAATTAATGGAGCAACCAAAAAAACTGGAACACCTCCAGCACCAAATAGTAATATTGATTTTACAATAGGAACTGATAACGGAACAGGTTTTCAAAAATCAGGTATAAAGATTAAGTTTTCGGCAACAGATGATGTAAAAGGAGCATATATACGTTTTAAAGATGTAGATGGAAATGCTACCACAAGTTATTTTGATGTACCAGCTACTTCTTTTGGATATAGAGGAACAACTAAAATAAAAAAAGAAGTATTGTTTCATGCCACTGAAAAAAGTACTGAAAATAGAGCCATTACCGTAAACTTTAAAGATGTAATTCCTCCTGGTAAATTTTGTTATGATATTTGCATCTATGATAGTGCGAACAACGTAAGTCAAATAGAAACAGTATGTGTTACCATAGAATCATGGGGAGGTAATGCTGCCATGGTTGGAAACTGGTCTTTAGATCGCATTGAAAATACAGAAGATCTTGAAGAAATAGAATGTACTGGAGGTGGAAAAGTGAGCTTTTATTATGAAAACGAAATTATTAGTAGAGATGTAGTTCTTAGTTTTAAAGATAACGGAGCTTATAATGATGAGGTAAAAACAGTATCTAAACACCTTAACTATTCAGAAACCGTAAATACATGTTCTTTGGTGTATGAACCTGAAGAGAGAGAAGAATTTGCAAGAACTGGAAATTGGGCGTTTAACGAAGAAGAAAAAGAGTTGACAATTGTGATGTTTAAGTATGACGATTTAATAGATGCTCAAAACTCTGAGGAATACGAATTTGGAGATTCTGTTTTTAGCGGAATTACGTTGAAAGAGATTACAGGAAGTACAATGATTTTAGAAGAAGAAATAGGGTCAGGTGATAAAAAGATTACTTATTACTTTAAAAGAATATAAACTAAGAATTAAGTATAAAAAAAGCTCCTTTAATTTAAAGGAGCTTTTTTTATGTTGTAATATTCTATTCTTCAGATTGATTTTGTTTTAATTTTTTTATTCCATCAACTAAAAACCAAGAAGCAAAAAGCAATCTAACAAGTAAGAAGATATACTTGTTTTCCGTTCTAAAGTTAAGTAACACCCTATACGTTTCTCTTTCTTGAAAGAAGGTGCTAAATGTTCCAACTAATATAAATACACCAATAGCTAGATAAATAAAAGGTAATATTTTTTTCATTTTATTGAATAGGGATTTTAATTTCGTATTGTTTTCTACTCTTATTGTTTAGTTTATTTTCTCTTAGCCAAGAATTATGCAGTTTTAACTCCTTATAGGTTGTGTTAAAATGTTTAGCAAAGGCTGCAATATTTGTAATGGCAGTATCTACTTTTACCGTATATGTAGGAGGTAAGGTATACAAATCTTCTTGATCAAATTCAAAACCATATCTTTTAGGATTTGTCATAATCTCTTTTAAAGCTAAGATTCGAAATACGTAACGTTCTGTTTCGTTGGGTAATTTGGCATCATAGTAATTGGTTACACCTTGTACATCTAGTCGTTTAGCTACTCCGTAGTTACCAGCATTATATGCAGCAGCAGCCAACGTCCAAGAACCAAAACGTTTTTTTGATCTTTTTAAATATTCCGCAGCAACTTTCGTCGATTTTTCAATATGATAACGTTCGTCTACATTGTTGTTAATTTCCAATCCAAATTCTCTACCAGTTTGTTTCATAAAGTGCCACATACCCGCAGCTCCAGCAGATGAGGTTTCATCAATAAATCCACTTTCAGCTAATGCTAAGAACTTAAAATCGTCTGGTAAACCATATTTCTTTAATAAAGGTTCGAGAATGGGAAAATACTTATGTGATCTTTTTAAGAGTAACAAACCATTAGATTGCCAGTATGTATTTACTAATAACTCTCGGTCCATTCGTTCTCTAATATCTTCTCGTTCTATAGGTACACGTTCTCCAGCTAAGTTTAAACCTTCGGGTAACTTAACTGCTTTTATAGTATAGTTTTCCGCGACATTTTTTACTACCGGTTCCTTGTCTTTACTAATACTGTTGGTTAGTAAAACAGATAAACCACTAACGGTGATTAATGATAAAATTCTTACAGCTTTATTCATACTTCAATATTTTATTTAGAAACACATGAATTAATTATGATACGGATGCTATATGGGCACACGTTTCTTCTATATGCTTAGAAATGGTTCTAGCTTTATTAAGAATCATAATATGTGTTCCTTGTTCAACTTCAATTGCGTTTTGTATATATTTTATAGGGAAAACTTCATCTTGTCTTCCATGTATATGTGTTATCTCTTTTAAAGGCGTTTCCTGCTGCCAATGTAATACATTGTATATGGCCCATTGTAAATAATCAGCTTGTCTTACTGATAAATACATTTTATATAATTCAGCTCTCTTTTTTAAATACTTTCCAAAGAAAAACTTTTCATAATTTTCAATGTTTGCCACTATATTAGTTGGAAACAATTTATATGCTTTGGTCACTTGTGCTAAGCGTAATCTTTTTGGCAATTCTTGTTTACATTTAATACTCGACACAATAATAACCTTTTTACAGTCGATAAGTTTGCTCATTTCTTGCACCATAACCCCTCCAAATGAAACCCCAATTAATACTGGGTTTTGTTCGTTGATGTTCTCACACATACGCTGTGCATATGATTCAATAGATTCATTAACACTTTTAGGTTGTATCCACTCTAAATAATGAATTTCAAATTTGTCTTTAGGAAGGGATATATATTCAAATATTTTAGAACTTGCAGCAAGTCCAGGTACAAAGTAAATATGAGTTTTTGTCATTATTCTAAGAACTTTTTATCATATAAGAATTCAGTTGCATATTCATGAATGTCTGATAAGTCATCTGGGATATTTTGCCATAAACGAACTTTGACTTGTCTTCCATCGCAAAAGATATAGGTACTGGCTAAGTCCGTTATTCTAGGGTCATCATAAGCATCTTTAAACTTAGAAAAATCAGAATTTTCAATTTTATCTAGTAAAGATTTTAATTCTTTTTCAGATAATTCAAATTCATGTTTACCACTCTTTAATACATGCTCTCTGCCATTAAAGAAGGCTTTACCATCTTTGTTAATGTAAAAGTCATAGACAGGACAATCTCCAAAGCAGGCTGTTTTTTTAATGGAAATTAACCTGTTCTGTAATTTACTTTTTAGCTCATTAATAACTTCTTCTTTCCCGTCATCTACACTTTCAAAAACATTTGATTCTTGCAAGCGTTGTTTCCAAAAATCCTTTTTATTACTTGGAATGGTAACTAATGCAGAAACTACACCTTTAGCCTCTAAGTCTAACTCATTCCAAGTAAGACCACTATTGGTAATTAATGCTTTGGCACTTTCAATTTGTTTGGGATTGTTCAGAATTACAACTAACTGATTGTCTTTCATCTCTTCTTTCACTGGATCTGTAGTACGAGTTAATTCTTCAGGTTGAATTTCTTCAATGGCGTTTGGATTTTCTTTTTTAGGAGTACCGCAGGTCATCGCTAGAAAAAGCATACAAAGACTTAGATATTTCATAATAGGGTGATTTTGATTTTTTGTTTTGAAGGGTCAATTTTTTGTTGAGACTAAAGTTACAGTTATTTCATACAAAAGCAAAAAGAAAAGCCCCTAAAATGGGGCTTTTAACAAATATTTTATGAGTTGTTATGCAACTACAGAATCTTTTACAAAATCAAAACGAACCAAACCATCTTCGTCAATTGTGGTTAAGGTAACTTTATGAAGTGTATTGACTAATTCAGGATTCCAAGGAGCCTTAACTTTTACGTAATTTTCAGTAAATCCGTGGATATATCCTTCTTTGTTTTCACTTTCAAATAAAACGGTTAAGGTATTTCCGAGTTGACTTTCATAAAAAGCCCTGCGTTTTTTAACCGATAACCCACGTAACATTTTACTACGTTTTGCACGAACATTTTTAGGAACTACGCCGTCCATTTCTGCTGCCTCTGTATTTGCTCTTTCAGAATACGTAAATACGTGTAAATAAGAAATGTCTAAATCGGTCAAATAATTGTATGTTTCTAAAAATAATTCATCTGTTTCACCAGGAAAACCGACAATTACATCTACACCAATACAAGCGTGAGGCATAACTTCTTTTATTTTCGCTACACGATCTGTGTATACTTTGCGTAAATAACGACGTTTCATTTTCTTTAATAAAGTATCACTACCAGATTGTAATGGAATATGAAAATGAGGTACAAAGGTGTCTGAGTTAGCAACGAAATCAATGGTTTCATCTTTAAGTAAATTAGGCTCAATGGATGAAATACGTAAACGATGAATTCCTTCTACAGTATCTAATGCTTTTACTAACTCTAAGAAAGTATGTTCATGTTTTTTATTACCAAACTCACCTTTACCGTAATCACCAATATTTACTCCAGTTAACACAATTTCCTTAATTCCTTTCTCAGAAATTTCTTTAGCATTCTTTAAAACATTTTCTAGAGTATCACTACGAGAGATTCCACGAGCTAATGGAATCGTACAATACGTACATTTATAGTCACATCCATCTTGAACTTTTAAGAAAGCACGTGTACGATCGCCAATAGAATAAGCACCTACATATGAATCAGCTTCTTCAATTTCACAAGAATGTACTTCTCCAATATCATTTTTGGTCAGGTCATTGATGTAACTAGTCACGTTGAATTTTTCGGTAGCCCCTAAAACCAAATCAACACCATCTACAGCTGCTAATTCTTCGGGCTTTAGTTGAGCATAACAACCAACACCAATAACAAAGGCATCTTCATTTTTCTTTAATGCAGATTTAACAATAGTTTTAAAACGTTTGTCTGCATTATCAGTAACCGAACATGTGTTTATAACATATACATCTGCTTTTTCTTCAAATTCAACACGCTCAAAACCTTCATTTACAAAGTTTCTAGCGATGGTAGAAGTTTCAGAAAAATTGAGTTTACAACCTAAAGTATAAAAAGCTACTTTTTTATCTACATTCATCTTTTCTCTATCCTAAATAAAAAACAAAAGCCTTGTACAAGTCTTTAATTTTTTAGAAGTTCGTATGGTATATTTAAATTTACAATACTGTTTTACACAGTTTGAATTTGCAAAAGTACAATTAAAAGATGATTTTTGAAACTGAAAGATTAGTAGTTAGAAAACTAAAACTAACTGATATTGAGGGGTTTTTCGAATTGGAAAGTAATCCTAAAGTATTACAGTATGCTACTGGAGAAGTAAAAACTAAAAAAGAGTGTCAAATTGAACTTGTTGAATTGATTGAGAAGTATGAGAAAAAGGACAATGATTTTTGGATTTATACGATTGAAAGAAAACAAGATCTAACCTTTATAGGAACGTTCGCCTTGATAAAAGATGAAGAAGGAAATGACGAAATAGGGTATCGTTTTATTGAAAGATTTTGGGGAAATGGGTATGCTACAGAAATATGTGAAGGACTGATTCCATATTGTAAATCTATTGGAATGAAAAAACTGATAGGTTGTGTAGTAGATGTGAATGTTGCTTCTGCCAAGATTTTAAAGCGATTTGGGTTTAAAGAAATCGAAAAATTTGTAAGTGAAGATATCGGTTTACCAGAAACAAAATATGAACTTATTTTATGATTGTAGATAATTTGAAGCCTCCGTATTATGCCGTTATTTTTACGACAACAGTTACTAACACTTTGGAAGGGTATGTTGAAACGGCAGAACGAATGGAAGCCTTAGCCAAGCAGCAGAAAGGTTTTTTGGGAATTGAATCTGCTCGTGCTGCAATCGGTATTACAGTTTCTTATTGGGAAAGTTTAGACGCTATTAGCAATTGGAAGAACAATATAGAGCATACAGAAGCTAGAGATTTAGGAAGAGAAAAATGGTATAAAAAATACCAATTAAGAATATGTAAAGTTGAACGAGAATACGGTTTTGAGCAGTAAATATTATGTACGCAACACTATCAAGAATTTTAAAGAAGTTTTTTAAAGAGAGTACTATTTTTAAATATGGGTTTAATGTATCTCCAATGTATCGAAGATCCACAGGTAAGATATGTGCTGTTTCTGAAGATTTATTAAGAGCACGGGTGAAGATTCCAATATCTTATAAAAATAGAAATTATGTGGGGTCTATCTTTGGAGGGAGTTTATTTTCGGCCACAGACCCTGTGTTTATGATTCAGTTAATGAATGTTTTAGGGAATGATTACGTGGTTTGGGACAAAGAAGCAACCATAAAATTTAAACGACCTGCGACCCAAGATGCATATGTCGATTTTATTTTTACCGAAGAAGAAATTCAAGAAATAAAAGAAAGGGTTGTAACTGAAAAAGAAATCAATTTAAATAAAGAAATTAAAATAACTAACAAAGACGAATCAACCGTTTTTGCCGAAGTATCAAAAGTAATTTACATTGCAGATAAAGTCTATTATAAAAACAAACGTAAGAAGAAGTAGTTTAATCTTAATTGCATTTGTATTGCTTTTTTCTTGTACTAAGAGAAAAGCAACCTATTCAGATACAGAAGTCTTTCGTTACAACGAACATTCGAATATTACCTCTCTAGATCCTGCCTTTGCCAAAGATCAAAGAAATATATGGGCAGTAAATCAATTGTATAACGGTTTAGTAGTGTTAGATGATAGCTTACATGTAAAACCAGCGATAGCTAAAGAATGGAATATTTCTGAAGATGGAAAACATTATCAATTTACTCTGAGAAATGATGTTTTTTATCATAAGCATTCATTATTTGGAAAAGACTCAACAAGAAAGGTAAACGCAAAAGATTTTGAATATTCTTTTAATAGATTATTAGATAAAGATGTGGCCTCACCAGGGGGGTGGGTATTGCAGAATGTGGAGTCATTTACAGCGGAGAACGATTCGGTGTTTTCTATGCAGTTAAAACAACCGTTTCCTCCATTTTTAGGATTATTAGCAATGAAATATTGTTCTGTAGTACCTAAAGAAGCTGTAGCTTATTTTGGAAATACCTTCAGAGCAAACCCCATCGGTACAGGACCGTTTCAATTTAAATTATGGGTAGAGAATACAAAATTAGTTCTTCGTAAAAACCCGTTGTATTTTGAAAAGGATAATAAAGGAAATCAGTTGCCTTATTTGGAAGCCGTTGCGGTTACTTTTTTACCTGATAAACAAAGTGAGTTTTTACAGTTTATTCAGGGAAATATTGATTTCATGAAGAGTTTGGATGCTTCCTATAAAGATGATATTCTAAATACGGATGGTACGTTGAAAGAAAAGTATGCTTCCAGAATAATCATGCAAACAGGAGCCTATTTAAACACGGAATACTTAGGGATTTATTTAGATGGAGAGTTAGAAACACCTACAAAATCAAAATTGATTAGACAGGCCATAAATTATGGTTTTGACCGAGAGAAGATGATTAAGTTTTTAAGAAATGGTATTGGTACACCTGCCACAAGTGGATTTATACCTAACGGACTCCCTTCTTTTAATAATCAGAAAGGGTATTCTTTTAATCCAGAAAAGGCAAGAAAACTAATTACCCAATATAAAGAAGAAACAGGAGATAAGAATCCAAAAATTACAGTTACTACCAATAGTAATTATTTAGATTTATGTGAATTTATTCAAAGAGAATTACAAAAGATAGGACTTGATACAAAAGTAGATGTAATACCGCCTTCAACGTTACGACAAGGAAAAGCGAGTGGAAAGCTTCCAGTTTTTAGAGCAAGTTGGATTGCAGATTATCCCGATGCAGAAAATTATGTATCTCTTTTTTACAGCAAGAATTTTACACCTAACGGACCAAATTATACCCATTTTAAAAACGAAACGTTTGATGAATTGTATGAACAATCTATCAAAGAAGTAGCTGTTGATAAACGCTATAAATTATATCAAAAAATGGATAGTATTATTATTGAAGAAGCTCCTATAGTGCCTCTGTATTATGATGAGGTGATACGATTTAGACAAAAGAATGTAAAGGGCTTAGGAATAAACCCAATTGATTTATTAGACTTAAGAAGAGTAAAGAAGGACTAATTCTTAGATTCGTTCCAATAGTAACTATCAGGATAGATGCGTTCTCCAAAAATAGCGGTGCCAACTCTTACAATGGTTGCACCTTCTTCAATGGCAATTTCTAAATCATTACTCATTCCCATGGAAAGTTCGTCTATACGAACATTAGGAATCTGCAAAGAATTGATATCCTTTTGAAGCTGTTTTAAAAGACGGAAACATTTACGAATCTCTTTAGATTCTGAACTCAAGAGACCTATGGTCATTAAGCCTTTAATGTTGATGTTATTAAACTTGGCTACTTCTTGTACTAAGGCAATAGTATCTTTTGGTTTTGCACCAAATTTACTTTCTTCAAAAGATGTGTTTACTTGAATATAAACATCAATGGTTTTATTTTCAAGAGTTAATCGCTTGTGTAGTTTTTCTGCTAATGATAAACGATCAATAGATTGAATACAACTTGCCCATTTGATAACTTCTTTAATTTTATTGCTTTGTAAGTGGCCTATAAAATGTATATCTGGTTGTAAATCTACTATAGCGTTGGTTTTTTGCTTTAACTCTTGAACTTTGTTTTCGCCTATAAGAGGTACACCTTGTTCTATGGCAAAACGTATCTTTTCAATGCTTACCGTTTTAGTAGCAAGTAATAGACGAACTTCATCCGGAGTTCTGTTTACTTTTTTACAAGCGTATTCGATTCTTTTGTAAATTGTATTTAAATTATTTACAATACTATCCATTTTCTAGTGTAGTTTTTAATTCTTCTTTTTCAATTATTTTACTTTTTATGTCACGATGAACGATGTCTTTTGCTTCTGCATAGGATATATCATATACTCGATTAATATCTCGAAATTCATCTGGGAATTCCTGTAAAAGTTGTTGGTAATATTTGTCTAAATCTGACTTATTTGGAGCCTCAAATTTTAATTTTAATTGAAAGCGTCTAAGTAAAGCGGAGTCTATAGTAGAAGAATAGTTAGTGGCCGCTATTAGTAAAATGTTATTTGGTAGAAAATCTATTAGCTGTATGATGGTGTTAACTAATCGTTTCATTTCGTGAGAATCTTTGTTGTCATAATTCCTAGCATTTCCGATGTAGTCAAACTCATCTAAGAAAAGTACAGCTCTTTCTTTAATAGCTTTTTTAAACACCTCTGAAATGTTTTTGGCTGTTTCACCTAATTTTGAAGATACTACAGCACTAAGATTAAGAATAACTATTTTTTTGTTGAGTTTTTTGGCGATGGCCTTGGCAGTTGTTGTTTTACCACAACCTGTATGTCCATATAATAGAAGTTTATTATCAACGGTAAGTTTATATTTATTTAAAATAGCAACATGTGCATATTCTTTTAATAGTTGTTGAATGATTTTTTCATTAATGCTGTTTAACTGAATTTTACCTAATTCAATCGTTGTCTCTTCAGGGTGAAAAGTAAATGTGTTCATTAGTATTTAAATAAATAGAAGGAAAATATGTTATAAGTAATTGAATATAGAATAAACTGTTTCAATATTTTGAAGGTCTATTTTTTATATTCATGTTCAGGACAATCAACCCTTAGTTCTTTCGATGTAAGTTTAGTCTGTAAAAGTTTACAAAAATGTTCATTATCAGTACGCTCATAATAAGAACAAGTAAAACACATTCTTTGAATAGTTATGACACCAGTTTGATTTAATTGATAAATAACTTTTAACAAACCTGCCAGTATCTCTTTTTTTTGTGCTTCTGGTAATGTGGTTAAAGGTTTTTCAATATTAAAAGTGAAGTTGGAAGATTTTTCTGCAACTTGTGTTCCTTTGTTCGTTAAACCAATTAAATAGCTCCTGGTATCGCTAGGATTAGTAAACTTCTGAATCAATTCTTTTTTTAATAAAACTTTTACGCTGTCACTAATGGTGGCTTTCGTCATATTAAACTCATCAGCTAAGTAGCTTACCTTGCATTTATCTTCTGAATGGAAGCGCAAAAAAATAAGGATTTGAATTTGAATAGGACTTAAAGAGTTTTCTTTACTTTCATTCCAAAGCAGTACTCTAAAAGCTTCAGAGATTCGCTCTAAAGCTACCACTATTTTACTTTCAATTGAACTATTTTGATGGTCTAAGTTAAAAGGAGATTTCATTAATTACAGTTTTCGATTTCGTAAATAAAATACCCTTTATCTTTTATAATGTTTTCCCATGCTGGCTTAAGGGCTTCTACATGGCAAAATACACATTCTTTTGAAGATAGGTCAAGGCTTTCTAACCCTTTTGTTTTTAAATATTCCTTACCATAGTTAAATATCACATTGGTATTTTTAAGCGTAGACGGAACAATAATATCAAAATGCATGATACTACCATCTTTTTTAGTTACATAGGTATCCCAAACTGCTACATTCATAATTTATTTAGTTTAATAAAGTTAAAAAGCTCTACAAAGTTAGGAATCCTAACTTTGTAGAGCAAAAAAATTATCCTTTTACATCTTGCATTGAAGCACCAAAGTTAATGTGTAATACATTTCCATTAGGTGTTAATAATGCTGGTACAGAGGTTACACCGGCTTTTTCTGCTTCGGCAATGCGGCTTTTATCTTCACCAAAATGTACTATTTCAACATTTTCAGATCCGATTAAATTTATGATGTCGTGTTCAGCACTAATGCAAACAGGACATCCTGCATGATAAAAAATAGACTTGTTCATATGTTTATGTATTTAAATTCGTTACAAATATAGTAAGGAATCCTAACTAAAAAAGAATTAAAATCTTAAAATTTTGTTAATGAGGTGAATTTTTAGGTTGGAAGAGTTTTGAAAGATTACTTTGTTTTTGAGTTTTAATTCCTGATTTCTAGTGTTTTATTTTTCAGTATAAAAGTGAAACTCAAAAAAAAGAGAGGTTAATCCTCTCTTTTTAAATATTATATACTTTCTACAAATTCTAAGAAAACTTTTTTATGCAGCTCCAAATCTAAATCAGGAGAGATAGCTACACGAGCAATATAATCTTTATCTCCTTCTTTCGTGGTTCCTTGGGTTGAAGTTGCAGGGATGGTCCAATAACATCCTTTTAACTGTCCGTAGCTTACACAATACTTACTTTCGTTAGGTATTTTAGTAATCATTAAGTTAATCAACTTTAAATTCAATGCTCTTTTATAAGCTTCTCTTTCCTCTTCGGAATCTCCTTTAGTTGGAAGATCTAAAGAAAATACGGAAGGAGTAAATCCTTGGGCTGCCAATTCTTCAGAAACAAAATTGATTTTAGCAGTAGGTAATACCTCTTCTATATAGTTTACAAAAGAACGTGTGTTTTTATAGGCATCATCAATTCGTTGTACCATAGAAGGTAATTGCTCTGCCAATAACTCTAATTGAAGTTCAGTAGCTTCATTATCGCATAGTTGAATGTGCTTTTCTATCTTGTCCATTAAGCTAGCAGCTTTTTGGTTCGCAACACAAAAACCAGCAGTACATTTACCTCCGCTCGGAAACTTAGATCCACTTACATAAGCGATGGTTTTTACAGAAGATAGTATTTCGTTATCTCCTAAGAAGTTTACGTTCGGACAAAATGTTTGATCTAAAATAAATACAGGTTCAATAGCATTGTTTCCAGAAGGAGTAGTACGAGTAGCACTTAACACTTCTTTTAATTCTAAAAGATTAGGAACTTCAACTCTAGGATTGGTTGGAATTTCTGCAATAATATAAGGAACAGCATCTTCTTGAGCTATTTTATCTAAAACGACATTAACACTTTGCACCATATTGTTTCCACCATCAACAGGTAGGTCCATAACGTCTACGTTGTCTAAACAAGCTGCCACACGTCTTGCTTGATCGTTAGTTCCACCATAACAATTTGGAGGAACTACAATTTTAATTGCTTTTCCAGGATGATTTTCTAAGGCATGATCAATCAATCCCATTACAATAGCATATTGAATAGAAAGCCCGCTAGAACCTACTACTGCCTTTGAGTTTGATTTTGTAATCTCTTTAATAGTTTCTAATACTTTATTACGATTGTTTGCTGTATCAAAAGAACTATCGTGAATAGATTGTCCAGTTAATTGTTGTAAAGCAATTACAGTATTAGATGGAGTCATGGCAATTGTTTCCCTTCTTCTTACATGTTGAATTTCTGAAACATACGATTCATTCTGTTCACCATTTACCAATAAGATACTACCTAAATTAGCATGCGTATTGATATAAAAGTCAACTTTCGGTGAAATTGAAAAATCACAAACATTTTCTTGTTCAGAAACCAAAATAGTAGTTCCATCAAATTCAGAAAGCTCTTCTAAGTTGTTTATTTTTATTACATCAAATTGATAATTGTATACTTTTTTAACTACATCAATATCAAAGCAGCTTGGTAATTGATTCGTATATACAATTCGAGTGTTTTTGTTAGCCAATAAATTTTTTCTTAAAACCGCTAAAATAGGAGTGGTCTTAGAAGAGAAACTAATTACATTCGTAGGATTGGTATTGTATACTTTTCCTAAAGCCCATTCTAAAACAGAAGATAAAGGATGTCCAAGTCTGATGTAATCATAAGCGGTAGGTAATTCACTTAAAACCTCTGTTTGAAAATTGTTTGCTTCAAATAAGGTGTTGAATTGTTCTAAAAACTCTGTTTTAGCTAATTCTTCGTTGTAAATATCTAATCGGTGTGTTGTTAATTTTAGCCAGTCAGCCGGCATATTTTGAACAACATTTGAAATATAATTGAGCACAGTATTACTTTGCATATGTATCGACTTTATTAAGGCATGCAAGATACGCTAAATAGAGTTTTTTTAAAAGAACCGAAAAGTATGTTTAACCCTTTTTTAAGAATCAATAGAAATTAAACTTTGAGTTTTATTTGATTTACCCATATTTGTGTTCTATTTCCATTCTTTAGGAACTCTTCTAACATAAAAATACGATTGTATTTTACTTTTTTATCAAAGTAGATTTTCCCATTAATATAAATTTTTACTTTTTTATTTAGGTTCACCATTTCGGGTGAAATATTGATTTTAAAAGTACTAATACAAGATGTTTGTATATGAAAGGAATTATTGGCATATCGTGCTTTTACTTTTCCAGATTTTCTAGGAAAATCGAAGGCTTTCTTATCAACTTTCTTGCTTACTAAACTGTCATTGTTGTTATATGATAACCATTCGGTTATTTTAAAATTTAAATTTTTATGCCATTGGGCTTTCGATTGTAGAGTATCTAACTTTATGTTTGATATCCAATCTATATCTCCATAGGTATTGTCATCAAACTCCCAAGATATTTGTTTAGGAAAAGGGTCTCTTTTTCTTTCCTCTAAGTGATTAAATAGAATTTTGTAGGCTGGTTCAGATTCCTTAAACTCTGGAAACCAATGAGGAAATCCTTTATATCGATATTCCTGATAGTTTTCGTTTATTCGAGTCATCAATTTAGTAAAATCATCATTCGCTTTAGGAGGGTAATAATAATCTTGATCTGTTGAAAAGTGAACAAATGAACGATTGGTACCGTTTTCAACGAAGGTTCCACCGGTAAAAACCTTTGGTTGTGTATTAAACCCGTAAAAACCTGCAAATAGTGTAGGTTGCTTCATTAAATAAGAGAAAGAACCGGTTGCTCCATTTGAATGACCTGAAATGAAAACTTTATTATCATCAATATTGAGTGCTTTTTTTACTGATTTTAAGATTTCGGGTATCATATAAAAACCTTTGTTCGAAAGCATCCAGTTATATTCTTTGTTAGCACCTGGAAAAATTAGAATAACATTACTAAGATCTCCATATTTGGTATAGTATTTATTCCAACCACCTAAAGTAATTTCCGGTATTCGGTATTTATGAAACTCAGTAAAACGAACTGCTCCATGTAAGAAAAACAACACAGGATATTTTTTACGAGGATTATAATGTTTAGGTAAGTGAACGAGGTAAGCACTTTCGGTACTATTATTAATTTTTAATGAAATCGAATAATTCTGTTGTTTTTTAGGCAGATACGTGTTGTATTTATGTATTGATTTATATAATTTCTTAGGATTGTTTATGTTGCTAAGATTAATAGTTGAAGTTTGAAAAAATTCTGTTTGTTGAGTTTTAAGTTTTTCAAAAAAAGTAATACTATCTTTTTTAGCTATTGCTGTTAAACTTTTCCAACGATCATCATTTAATAAGTTTTTATAATCTTTTTGAGCGTATGAATCTAAAGCAAAACTCCATCCAGGATATCCTTGATCATCTTTTTCCATTTTCACTAAAGGTATTAAATAAGAAAAAGCTTTGTCTTTTAATTTAAGGCTAGAGGCCATGATAGAAGCATAGTATAAACCTGTTCCATTAATACTATCAGGGTATTTCTTAAAGGCAGTATCTAGTAGTTTTAAAGTTGAGTTATATTTTAAGGTGTCTTCTTGTTGAGCAATTTTAGTGGCTTTATTGATAACCTCAGTATAATTACTTTGAGCAATTGAAGTATGAAAGACTAGTAAGGAAAGTATTGCCAATAAATGTTTCATGATATAATTTTTGTTGCAGCAAAGTTATTATTGATCAAGAATAAAAACTTGTATAAAAGGAACATTTAGTGATAAAGTTAAAGATGCCAAAAAGTATCTTCTTTGCCAAGTTTGGTTCCTTTGTCAAAGAATTTTTTAGGTGAATGTTCTGTTAAGTTTTTGTAGGTCTTATTAAAATGAGGTTGGTCGCTAAAGTTGAAACGATGTGCTAACTCAGTAAAGGTTTCATTGGTGTTTTCAAAAAGTTTATTGTTTATAGTTTTCCTGAATAAGACAATTTCATGAAATTTTTTAAGAGAAATTCCAATGTTACTTTTAAAGACTCGATTTAGGTGTTGTCTACTCACTCCAATTTCATTAGACATTTTTATTACAGAGAAATTCTCGTACGAGTTAAAAATATATTGAAGAGATTTTTCAAGAAAGGGATGTTCGAAGCTTACCAATCGTTTTAACAAGAAATCATCTAATTTTGTGGATAGTATAGATGCATGAGTCGTTGAGAAAATTTCATTTAATTCGCTTGAAGTAAAAAAATCATGATTAAAAATAAACTCGTTAAAATTTAAGTCTCTATAAAACTGTTGAATGCCTAACGGATTAAAAACAATAACTATTCTATAAACCTTTCCAGACTGCTTTACCCTAAGTACTTTTTCTCTAACTGGGGTGAAAATTTGAAAAGGCTTTGATTTTTCAATAAAAACCATTTCTCCATCGGCCAATCTTTCATGAGATGAGTACAGTGAAATTGTAGTATTAAAATGAGGAAAACATTGAAATGTAGTAGTCAAATTATCTGGTTTTATATCAAGATAATAGTAGTTGACGTACTTTTTAACAAGTTCGTTTTTCGGTTTAAACGTTTCAAAAGTTTCTTTTTCCATTTTTAGAACTATTCCAAGCGATTAGCAATTTACTTTTTATAAATCTGATTAAAGTTTGTTTTATAATAAAATGAATATCTAATATTTCTCCTTTGCTTTTATTTTCAAATCTGTTAAATTAAGAAGAAAATCACAGCATTTTGCGTAAGCGGTACCTCTAGGAGTCCATCTGTCCACTACATGATATTGTTTTTCTGTAACACCTTCAAGAATCCATTGAGACCCATCATGGCCCGGAAATTCATCCAATATAGTAGGTGTATCCCAGAAATTAATTGATGAAATTATTTTTTGAAATTCTGTCCACTTTTCTAAAGGTAATTCCTTTTGCACGTTAATTATTACTTTTCCAGGCTCATAACCACCTGCTCCATCACATACTTTCCAAGTAAGAAATATTTGACCGTTTTTATTATCTAGTCTAACTATAATTGGATTATGAAATGTTCTTAACCAAGTAAAACGAAAGGAGTTTGTTATTGAGCTATTATCAAAAAGAATGGGTTCTTCCATCGCTTTTAAATGATTGGAATACCATTTATTAACAAACTGAGAAATCTCTATTTCATTAATAACATTTATTTGATAGTTTCTATTCCAGTTTATGGGAAAACTTCCAAAGGTTTTTAAAGGAAAAAATAATGTTGAATTTCCTTGATATTTTTTATAATAAATTAATTTTTCCGAATAGTTTAAATAATTAGCTAATTGTATTAAAGTATATCTTAGTAAACTCTTACTAGAGTTCTCCAAATTAAAAACTAATTGCAAATAATTAAAAGATTTAGTAGCTAAGTTTTTTAGTTTGGGATTGTTAGAGTTTTTCTTGTATTCATTATTGAATATATGGTAAAAAGTTTCACCCAATAAAAGGTTTGCTTCAATGTTATTCTTATCTAGAGCTAAAGCTTTTTCTAATGGTTTTATTTTAATTGAATCGTAAGAGAGTATTCTTCCAAATTTATATTTAGCCTCTAGAATAAGAGGTTTTGGGTTTGATTTGTCATTCTCTCTTAACTTCTTAAAAAATAAGTTTAAGGAATCTTTATAGTTGTTTTTTGTCAGAGAATTAAAATTTTTGTTTTTTTCGAATGTATTTATAATAGGGTCTTCAAAAGGATATCTATATGATTCAACTAAATAATAAATGGCAGTTTCGTTATATTTATCTAAATTAAATATTTTAGTACAAACCTGTTTTATAGAATCGAGTTCTGATATTGGAGTATGGCGCAGTTCAATTTCAAGTAGCTTTATTTTTTGATCTAAATCATTGTTTGGAATTAGTAAATCAGATTTGTTTTTTTCTTCTGTTACAGACAATCTTTTTTCAGAGTTCTTGGTTTTACAAAAAGTTAGAATACTAAAGATTCCTAACAGAAAAATTAATTTAGTAGATTTCATTTTAAGCAATTTTTTGACTAAATATATTAGAAAGAATAAATGTTAAAAAGTTACTTCTTCTTTCAATTTTCAATGATAATGGTTCCGATTAAGGCTACTCCAATGGTAATGCCACTTACAGCATCTATTAGTTCACCCCCTCTAATAATACCATAAATAGCAAATAGGATAGAGGCAATTCCAATTCCAACAACAAGATTTTGTGTAGTTTTACTCATAATTAAAAAATTTTATTCGCTGAATTCTTTTGGATATTCAACAATACCTTGAACACCTTTCAACCCATTTTCTATTAGTTCAATAACCATGCAATTTTCTTTAGGAACCTCAAAAGGTAGTTTAATTCCAAAGGTATGTGCTTGTTTGTAACCAAATTTAGGATAGTAATGTGCATGCCCTAATAATACAATAGATGTGTGTCCTAATTCTTTAGCATTTTTGTGAGCTTCTAAAATTAATTTTCCTCCAATACCTTGCGCTTGAAATTTTGGTAAAACAGATACAGGAGCAAGAGCTAATGAATCGAAAACGTTCGTTTCATTTTTAATTTTCAGTTTAGTCACTAAAATATGCCCCACAACAATATTATCAATTTCAGCGACTAAAGACAATTCAGGAATAAAAGCATCTGATTTTCGCAAACGCTCTACCAGAAATTGTTCTTTTTGATCACTAAAAGGTTCATTTTTAAAGGCTTCTTCAATTAATTTAAAGACAGCTTTAAAATCATAATGATTTTCTTGACGTATAATCACGTTATGAGTTTTTAAAACACCAGTTCTTTAATCTTTTCCTTGATTCGCTGTTTAATATTTGTAGGATAACTTCTTTTTCCATGAAAAACATCTGCCATGGCATCAGCAAAACGTTGTCCATATTTTTTCAATAAAATATTTCGAACAGTCTTTTGCTCATAAAACCATTTTGAAAGCCATAAGCCTGTCTCAATTTCAGGTAATAACTTTTCTTCTAGTTTTTCTATGTACAATTGAGAAGCTTTCTCAGAATCTAATTCACTTTCAATAAGAGCTTCAGCAGCTAATTTTCCGCTATAAATAGCATTGGAAATACCTTCGGCGGTAATCGGATCCGCAAAACCAGCTGCATCACCAATTAAAAAAACATTGTTTTTTACAAAACCATCTGTACGGGGAGCAACGGGGATTTGAAATCCATGCTGCGATTCACTTACAATATTGGTTAAACCAATTGTTTTTAAATATTCTTGATAATATTCTTTTAAATTTATTTTGGTTCTTCTCGCAGAAGCAACACCTACAGATAGATGATTTTTCTTAGGAAAGTTCCATGCGTAGCCATAAGGAATTGCATCAATATCAAAACGTACCTCTTTTGATAAGCGTTCAAAATCTTCTTCTGGTACTTCAACTTCATATTCTAATGCAGGAATCAATTTTCTAGTATCTTCTTTCCATCCAGCCATTTTAGCTGTTGGACTTAAAGCACCATCGGCAGCTATAACAAACTTCGCGGTAATCTTATCTTCTGAAGTTTCTAAAACAATTTGATCGTTTTCAAATTGTAACTTTTTAAGTTTATGGTTCTCCAAAATAGTACATCCTAATTCTTTTGCTTTCTCAACAATGAGATTATCAAAAGAATCTCGCATGATCATTGTAATAGTAGGGTCTTCTCTATGTGTTTGAAAGTGTAGCTTTTTACCAAGATAAATGTCAACTGTATGAAACTCTTTTTCAACTACAGAATCAATATTAAAAGGTAAATCTTTTCGTCCTCTAAAAACAAATCCTCCTCCACAGGTTTTGTAACGAGGTAGGGTTTCTTTTTCTATAATTACAGTAGAAATTCCATTTTTGGCTAAATGAAATGCCGTAGAAGCTCCTGAGGGGCCACTCCCAATAATGGCTACATCAAATGTTTGCATGCTGTTGATTTTTGCGTTTAAAAATACAGTTTTTGATGTAATTACCAATGCATTCTGGTAAGAATAGGGTGGTGGTCGGAAAATTTAATTTGGTTAAATGTTTTAAATTGATTGATAGTTGCCTTGGTATCAGTAAAAACAAAGTCTATACGAAGTGGATATATATATCGAAACGATTTTCCTAATCCAAAACCAGCTTCAATAAATGTATCTTTTTTATTTTTTGATAATTTTTGATACACCCATGAGTAGGCAGTATTGTTAAAATCGCCGCACATAACCTTTTTCCCTTTCCAAGAAGCTTCATGTTTTAAAATACGTTCTGTTTGAGCTACTTGTTTTTTGAACCCGTTTTGCAAACGCTTGAACAATTTTTCAGAATCTTTTTCTCCAAAGTTTTCTTTTTTCGGATTAATTTTTAACGATTCAAGATGTACATTATAGATGCGAATCGTATCCTTGTTTTTAAGAATGTCAACAAAAATTGTATTGTTAGCACTGTGTTCAAAGTTCAAAGATCCGGAGTTGATTATAGGGTATTTAGAGTAGATTGCTAAACCAAATTTGTTTGATTTAGATTTTGTTTTGATGTATTTATATTTAAGTTTTATATCCAAGTCCTTAGAGTTGTAAAACTCTTGAAGAGCCACAATATCTGGAGATTGGTTATTAATAAACTGGTATATTTTTTTCTCGGTACTTTCATCCTCTTCATGTTTGTAATGATTAAACAAGCGTACATTATAGGTCATTACTTTTAAATCATTATTGAGTACGACATCTTTTTTAGAAAATTTGAAAAATGGTGGCGCAATAAACCAACCAATCCCTAAAATTAAGGCAGATAGAATGAAGTTTTTATGAAGTTTAATCAACCAATAAATTAAAAATAAAACATTGATAATGATAAGCAAAGGAACGAATAAGCTAAAAACCGCAAAAGCAGGAATTGTTTTGGGAGAAATATACGGAAGGACATACGAAAGCAATAAAGCTGTCGCAAAAATTGAATTCAAAAACAATACAATTTTACGCATGAATATTCTTCTCTTTTCTATTTGTTTCCTTGTTTAAATAAAAACTCTTTTTCGTCTTTGGTCAAAGCGTCGTAGCCTGATTTGCTAATTTTATCTAAAATAGCATCAATTTCTTGCTGATTTTGCGTTTTTGTTCCTGTTTTCTTTCGGGTTTTATTCCCCGATTTATAGACGGTTTTTAAAGGTTTTTCTTTCTTTTTAAAGAGGTTTTTGAATGGAGAAAAAATATCAAGTTCTTTATTACTTGCTTTGTTAACATATAAAAAACCAAATAGGGCTCCCCCTAAATGTGCTAAATGTCCACCTGCATTACTTGCAGGAATTTGAATGATATCTATGGCGATCCAAATAGCAGCCAATATCCAAAGTTTTACAAAACCGATTAACGGGAATTTAATTTCATAATTGGGCATATAGGTGGCTATCCCAATAAATATGGCAGATATTCCTGCAGAAGCTCCTAATAAAATACTATTATGAGAGTCTTTTTGGAGTGCTGGAAACGTGTTGTAGCTGATCATAAAAATAAGTCCACCTACTATTGTTCCAAGAATATAAAAGTTTAAAAGTTGTTTTGATGTAAAATACTGTTTGAATAAATGTCCAATAAAAAACAGAGCGATTAAATTGAACAGAATATGTAAAAATCTAGCATGTAAAAATCCATAAGTTATGATAGTCCATGGTTTATGAATAAAATCATTCAGGTTAGCAGGTAACGAAAACCATTCAACCAAAATATTGCTATTAAATTGGAATAGATAGCTAAATGTATTTGCTAAAAAAACCAATAAAAAAACAGCTAGGTTGGCATAGATAAGCTTTTCTATGATACCAGCGTTTTTGAAGCGATGTTTTATGTGTTCCAAGAAGTCCATTCGTTAAAAGCGTCTAAATTGATTTTTTCTCCAATACCATGCAATTATAAATCCAATAATGGCTCCACCAATATGTGCAAAATGAGCTATATTACCGATAGAGTATTTTGTTACTCCAAAGAATAAATCACCGAAAATCATTAAAGGAATGAAATACTTTGCAGCAATAGGGATGGGTAAAAATATTAAAGCCAGTTTGGCGTTAGGGAAGGCTAACCCAAAAGCAACTAAAACACCATAAATAGCCCCTGAAGCACCAACTGCTGGAGTACTAAATAAATTACTTATTTCTATCAGGTTGTCTCCTAGCCCTTGATATGGTACCAGATTCGTGTTTTTAGATAAGATAGTATTACATTGATTAATAAAATCTTGGGTAGTTTGAGCAGAAATGTCAAGTATTAGTGAAATTTCAGATTCAGTTATTTTTGAAGATAACAACTGTTCATAAATACTGTTAAATTGATAATAATTTACAAGTGTATAAATCAATCCAGCTCCAATTCCTGCAGAAAAATAAAAGAATAAAAACTTCTTTTCTCCCCACATTTGTTGTAATGGAGTTCCAAAGGCCCATAAAGCATACATGTTAAATAAAATATGAGGAAAGCTCCCATGCATAAACATATGGGTTACATACTGCCAAAAACCAAAATTCTCATTTTGCGGAAAATGTAAAGCAAATAGGTTGGTTAGGTCCATTTGAAGCAATTGAGGGGCAACAAATAGAATAACGT
Source organism: Tenacibaculum sp. 190130A14a (assembly GCF_964048965.1). Lineage (NCBI taxonomy): Bacteria > Pseudomonadati > Bacteroidota > Flavobacteriia > Flavobacteriales > Flavobacteriaceae > Tenacibaculum > Tenacibaculum polynesiense. Next base: position 1,280,086 of record NZ_OZ040189.1, read on the forward strand.
TAATTAGTATTAAATGCTTAATAGCACCTGTTAATCTTGGCATTGTTTTTTGTTTTATGTTCTTTTTATAGCGAACTATTTACAAATTTATTTTTTTAACATTTAAAAAATTACTTTTAAATACTATTTATTTGTTAAAAATAGTATCTATCTCTTGTAAAGTGAGCGTTTTAAAAATTGGTTTTCCAAATGGTGAACTATTAGGTTCTTTACAAGAAAACAAATCATTTACTAAGTTTTCTTGTTCTTTATTTGATAAGGTAGTTCCTGTTTTAATAGCCAATGATTTTGCAAAAGATTTTGCCATAATATCAAAATGACTAAAACTAGTATCAGGAACTTCTAATTTCATATCATCCAATAACTGCTCCAAAATAAAAGTAATTTGACTTTCTGTAATTGAAGTCGGAATTCCTCGAATAACCACACTCTCTTTGGTAAATTCTTCAAAAACAAATCCAGTTCCTTCCAAATCTGATTTGATACTGTAAATCATTTCAATATCATTTGAAGAAAATGAAATGCTTACAGGAAACAATAATTGTTGACTACTAGCTTCCTTTACAGTAATACTCTCTAAAAATTCTTCATATAACACACGTTGATGTGCCAATGATTGATGTATTAGAACGACTCCAGATTTTATAGAGGATAAGATGTATTTCTTTTGGATTTGAAAAGTTTTTCCTGTTTCTGTTTCGTGAGAACTTTCAAATAATTGTTCTTGTTGAGAACTTACAGAAGCAATTGGTTCGAACTCAGTATTTGTATATAAAGCTTCCCAATTTCCATGATCTTTTTTAAAGTTCGCAGTATAACTATTTGAACTACCCGAAGAGTTTGAAGAGCCTGAGGTGTAGCTAGTACTATTCGTTTTAATAGGTTCTGTAGGGGTTGGGTCGTTTTTAAACGGATTAAAAGTAGGGTCTACCGTAATTTTGGGCATAGAAGCCGAAGTAACCTTACTCAAATCGTATGGAGTGTCTAAATTAGCATCTCTATCAAAATCTAAAACTGGAGCAATGTTATATTGTCCTAAACTGTGTTTTACAGTAGCACGTAAAATTGCATAAAGCGCTTTCTCATTATCAAATTTGATTTCTGTTTTAGTAGGATGTATGTTAATATCAATACTGTTAGGAGGTACCTCTAAGTATAAAAAATATGATGGATGTGATCCTCCTTCTAACAGTCCTTCGAAAGCATTTACAACAGCATGATTTAAATAGGAACTTTTAATAAAACGATCGTTTACAAAAAAGAACTGTTCTCCTCTTTTTTTCTTGGCATACTCAGGTTTTGCTACAAATCCAGTAATGGTTAAAATGTCAGTTTGTTCTTCTATTGGAACCAACTTCTCATTCATTTTTGTTCCAAAAATACCTACAATACGTTTACGTAAATTACTTTTAGGTAAATTGTAAATTTCATTGTTGTTATGATGCAACAAGAAACTGATATCTGGATGTGCCAATGCCACACGCTGAAACTCATCAACTACATGACGTGTTTCAATGGTATCTGATTTTAAAAAGTTTCTGCGTGCAGGAATATTGAAAAATAAGTTCTTAACGGCAATACTAGTTCCTTTTGCTGTAGAAACTACTTCTTGAGAAGTTATTTTACTACCTTCAATTTTAATTTGAGTTCCAAGCTCTTCGTTTTCTAACTTTGTTTTTAACTCTACATGTGCAATAGCCGCAATAGATGCTAGAGCTTCTCCTCGGAATCCTTTTGTATTTAAGTTAAAAAGATCTTGAGCATCTTTAATTTTTGAGGTAGCATGACGTTCAAAGCTTAAACGAGCATCTGTTTGACTCATTCCTTTACCGTTGTCAATTACCTGAATTAAGGTTTTTCCAGCGTCTTTAAGTAATAATTTTATAGATGTAGCTCCTGCATCAATAGCGTTTTCAATAAGTTCTTTTACAACAGAAGCAGGTCGTTGAACAACTTCTCCTGCAGCAATTTGATTCGCTACGTGATCAGGTAGTAATTGTATGATATCAGACATTTAGTTAGTTTCTTGGTATAAAAATAGAGAGATCAAAATCAATAATATAAAGGAAAAGCAATATCAAAATAACAATAGTTATTACAATGGTTTTATTCAATCCCCCATATTCAGAGTTTTTAAATTCCTCTATGGCAGCATTGAACTTTCCTTTAATCCCTTTGCGTTTACCAACGGTACTCCTATATTCATCAAATTTGTGTTTGAATTTGTATGGATTTTCACCTTTGTAATAGCGAGGTTGATAATCAAACTTTTTATTTTCTCTCTTAATAAATCCCATAAATAGAAAAGTGTATTTTAAGTGTAAAACAATCAAAAATTACACCAAAATAAGATGAAATCCAAAGTTACTGAATAAATTAAAGGTGGTCAAAAAATGTTTATAAATAGTATGTTTAAGAGATATTTGATTGTATAAAAAAAGTCAAGAGTATATCTCTTGACTTTTCTTTATATTGTTTAAGCGAGTAGCTTATTAAAAACCAATTTCTGAAGTAGAAGTCCCAGTGTTTTTAATTGCAGCCATTTTAATAGCGGCTACAGCACATTCTACTCCTTTGTTTCCTAATTTTCCACCAGAACGATCTATAGATTGTTGCTTAGTGTTATCTGTTAATACACAGAAAATCACAGGGATGTCATATTTGATATTTAGGTCAACAATTCCTTGTGTAACTCCTTCACAAACAAAATCAAAATGTTTTGTTTCTCCTTGAATTACATTTCCAATTGCAATGATGGCATCTACTTTTTGAGATTCAATCATTTTTTTACAACCATACACCAATTCAAAACTTCCAGGAACATCCCAGGAAATGATATTTTCTTTGGTAGCTCCACAATCTAAAAGTGTGTCAATTGCTCCTTTGTGAAGGTTCCCTGTAATGTCAGGATTCCATTCAGAAACAACAATCCCAAATCGAAAAGATTTCGCATTTGGGATTGAAGCTTTATCGTAATGAGATAAATTTGTTGTTGCCATATTAATTATTGTGCATATTTAGCAGCATTAATGTATTTTTCAATATCTCTACCCTGATCAGAGTTTGAATACTTCTCTTTAATTGTAGAGAATAATTTTTCAGCTGTACTATAATTTTTTACTTCCATTGCAATTTGACCTGCTTTAAATAAAAATAATGGAGAAGTAAATTGATTGTCTTTTTTGTTAGCTGCCTTTTGGTAGTAGTCTAAAGCGTCGTCTAATTGATTGATATCAGCAAAAGCATCACCAATAGCACCCAATGCTGTTGGACCTAATAATTCATCATCAGAGTCAAACTTACTTAAGTAGTCAATAGCTTCCTTATACTTTTTCATTTTTAAGTAAGAAATACCAGCGTAATAGTTTGCTAAGTTTCCTGCTTTTGTTCCACTAAAAGTAGAGGCAATATCAATGAATCCGTATTTACCATCACCACCTTCTAAACCTAAATTGTATAAAGAATCTGCTTTAACACCAGCTGCAGTTGCCGCTTGATCAAAGAACGTTCTAGGGAAAGCTAATTCATTAGAAGCTTCTTTTTCAGTTGGTTCAGCAATGAATTTATTGTAACCTAAATAACCTAAAATTAAAGCTGCTATTACAACTAATCCGTAGAATAAAGGTTTGCTGTTTTTTTCAATCCATTCTTCTGATTTATTGGCAGTTTCGTCTAAGGTATTAAATACTTCAGCCGTTGTACTTTGCGTTTCATCAAATGTTTCTTCTACTTCTTGAACAACCTTTTCTTTCTTAGGTTTATAACCTCTTTTCTTGTATGTAGCCATAATTGCTTAAAAATTAGTGGCGACAAAAATAGTTTTTTTAATTGGATTTTAAAAACCGATTATTCGTAAAATTTCGATAATTTGCGCTTTCTTTTCTCAAACATTCGTATTACATGTATTTGCAGAAGCTATCACTAGTGAATTTTAAAAATATTGAATCGCAAACTTTTGAATTTCAAAAGAAGATAAATTGTTTTGTTGGTAATAATGGTATTGGAAAAACCAATGTGCTAGATGCAATCTATTATTTGTCATTTGCGAAAAGTTATTTTAATTCGATTGCAGGACAGAATATTCGTCATGGACAAGACTTTTTTATGATTGAAGGTGAGTATATGTTAAGTGAAAGAAATGAGAAAATTTTATGTTCTTTAAAGCGTGGACAAAAGAAAGTGTTGAAGCGTAATGGAAAGGCGTATGAAAAATTTTCAGAACATATAGGTCAATTACCCTTAGTTATTATTTCTCCTGCAGATAGAGATTTGATTGTAGAAGGAAGTGATACTCGTAGAAAATTTATTGATGGAGTTATTTCTCAACAAGATAAAAAGTACTTACAAAGTTTAATAAACTATAATAAGGTGGTGAGTCAACGAAATGCCTTGTTAAAGTACTTTGCAGCCAATAGAACGTTTGACGCGTTGAATTTGAAAGTTTATGATGAACAATTAGTAGAGTACGGAAAAGTTATTTACGAGAAGCGAAGAGCTTTCTTAGATGAGTTTGTGCCAATTTTTAATGAAAAACATCGTGTGATATCAGGAGAGAATGAAGAAGTGAATTTGCGATATAAGAGTCAGTTGCATGAAACATCATTTGAAGAATTATTGACATTAAGTTTAGAAAAAGACAAAATAATTCAGTATACTACAGTAGGAATACATAAAGATGATTTAGGATTTGAAATAGGAGAGTTTCCTATCAAGAAATTTGGGTCTCAAGGACAACAAAAATCCTACTTAATCGCTTTAAAATTGGCGCAGTTTGAGTTTATTAAAAGGCAATCAAATGTTACTCCGATTTTATTGTTGGATGATATTTTTGATAAATTAGATGAGCATCGTGTAGCCCATATTATTGATTTAGTAAATAATGATGAGTTTGGTCAGATTTTTATCACCGATACACATGCAGATAGAACAGAAACAGTTATAAAGCAAAGTAATCAAGAATACCAAGTTTTTAAATTAAGTTAGATGGCAAAAAGAGAAAATAATAGTTTTTCTATAAAGGATTTAATGGGAAGTTTTATTCAAGAGAATAATTTGAAAAAAGGTTTCCAGAAAATGCATATTGAGGAAGCTTGGGAGAAATTGATGGGAGCAGGAGTAGCTTCATATACAAGTGAAGTAAAGCTTCAAAACGGAACTCTTATCGTTCGTTTAACTTCTTCTGTACTAAGAGAAGAACTGAGTTACGGAAAAGAGAAAATCATCAATATGCTAAATCACGAAATGGGAGAAGATTTGGTGAAAAGATTAATGCTAGTCTAAAAAGAACTCATATAATGCTCAGTGTAGCTTATATTAACTTGGGTTATTTAAAGCAAAAAACTCGACACATGTTGTATCGAGTTTTTAATATATGTTAAGAAGTTGTTTTCTTAGAACATCTCTCTTCCTGAGAAATGGAAAGCACCTTCGATAGCTGCATTTTCATCAGAATCAGAACCGTGAACAGCGTTTTCACCGATAGAAGTAGCGTATAATTGACGGATAGTTCCCTCAGCAGCTTCAGCTGGGTTAGTAGCACCAATTAAAGTTCTAAAATCTTCAACAGCGTTATCTTTTTCTAAGATAGCAGCAATAATTGGTCCACGAGTCATAAACTCTACTAATTCACCAAAGAATGGACGCTCACTGTGCACTCCGTAAAAAGTTTCAGCGTCACGCTTAGTCATTTGAGTTTTTTTCATAGCCACGATTCTAAATCCTGCAGCGTTGATTTTTTCTAAAATAGCACCAGTATGTCCGTTTTCAACAGCATCTGGTTTAATCATTGTAAAAGTTCTATTTGTTGCCATTTGTATAAGTTTCAAAATGTTAAATGTGAATTGTACTACTCGTACAAATCGGCGCGAAATTACATATTTTTTTTAATTTAATTGTATATTCGCCACTTATGATTTTAAAACGATTTGAAGAGTTAAGAGAATTTCTTGAAAAACCAAGAAATATTGTGGTGATTGGACATAAGAACCCTGACGGGGATGCCGTAGGGTCTACTTTAGGTTTAAAACATTATTTAGATAAAAAAGGGCATACAGTACAAGTATTGATGCCAAATGAATATCCAGATTTTTTGCACTGGATACCTGGGTCGGAAACAGTAAAGCGTTTTGATAGACAAAATAATCAGTCAGTGAAAGCTTTAGGAAGATCTGAAATTATTTTTCTTTTAGATTTTAATGCACTCCATAGGGTGGGAGATGATATGAAAAATACCTTAGAGAAATATGAACACGATTTTGCTTTGATTGATCATCATCAACAACCAGATGATTTTGCATATATGTATTCAGATACATCTATGTCATCAACTTGTCAAATGGTATACAATTTTATTGAAATGATGGGAGATGTAGCAATGATTGATAAAAACATAGCAACTTGTTTATATACTGGTATTATGACGGATACGGGTTCGTTTCGTTTTCGTTCAACAACAAGTCAAACCCATAAGATAATAGCTGATTTAATAGATAAAGGTGCTGAAAATGATCGTATTCATAGTAATGTGCATGATGCGAATTCATACAATAGACTTTTATTATTAGGACAAGCATTAAGTAATTTGAGTATATTACCAGAATATAAAACTGCATTTATCTCATTATCTCAAGAAGAAAAAGACAAGTTCAATTATGAAAAAGGAGATACTGAAGGGGTAGTGAATTATGCTTTGTCTCTCAAAGGAATAGTCTTTGGAGTTATTTTTATTGAAGATAAGGAGCAAGGAATTGTGAAAATTTCTTTTAGGTCTAAGGGTAAGTTCTCCGTAAATCAGTTTGCAAGAAATCATTTTAATGGTGGGGGACATGATAATGCTGCAGGAGGTAGAAGCACGAGTGGATTAGAAGATACTATAGAAAAATTTAAGACGTTATTACCAACATATAAAGAGGAGTTGTTAACGAGTTATGAAAGTTAGAATAGCTACAATAGTGTGTTTTATATTGTTGTTTTCTTGCAAAGAACCTGAAGCGAGAAGACCAAAAGGGCATGGAACGCAAAACTTTTATAAAGAAATTCTTGAGAAGAGTAAAAAACTAAATAGCTTAGAAAAGAAGCGTTTAGAAAAATGGATTGTTCAAGATACGGTAAATGATTATAAGTTATCGCCTTTAGGGTTTTGGTATATGTATCATGTCAAGGATACAGTAGATACAACAACCCCTAAGTTAGAAGATGTTGTTCAAATAGCTTTTGATATAACCAGTATGAGTGGAGATACACTTTATAATAAACAAGAAAGAACGTATAAAGTGGATAAAGAAGATTTTGTTCCTGGTTTACAAGATGGAATAAAGTTGATGAAAAAAGGAGAAACTATTACATTTGTGATTCCGTCATATGTGGCTTTTGGAGTCTCAGGAGATGGAAATAAAATAGGAATTAATCAACCAATAAAAAGTACAGTTACTTTAATAGATATTAAATCAAGCAATTAAAAATGAAATTAACTAAAGTTTTAGCAGTAGCAATCGCAGGTATGGCAATTGTTTCTTGTAATAATGGAGGCTTCAAAGCGAAAAGCTCTCTAGATAATGAATTAGATTCTGTAAGCTACTCATTAGGGTTAGATATGGCTGTGAAAATCAAAGCAAATTTTGATGAAATGGACCAAAACTTATTTGTTCAAGGTTTTAAGAACGGGATGGACTCGACAAGTATGTTGATTGAAACTAAAGACGTAAATGAAGTTTTGCGAGCTTATTTTCAGAAGAAACAACAAGAGAAAATGAAGCAAATGCAAGAAGAGCAAAAGAAAAAAGCTGAAAAGGAATTTGCAGATTATAAGAAAGAGAACGAGCAATTTTTAGTTGATAATAAAACTAAAGATGGAGTTCAAACTACGGCAAGTGGTTTACAATATATAGTGGAGAAAGAAGGAGCAGGAGAAGCACCTACTGGAAACCAAAGAGTAAAGGTTTTATATAAAGGAACTTTAACGGACGGAACTGTTTTTGATTCGAACGAAAATAGAGAGAGACCATCTGAGTTTGGAATAGGACAGGTAATTAAAGGATGGACGGAAGGACTTCAGTTAATGAAGCCGGGAGCTAAGTATAAATTCTTTATTCCTCAAGAATTGGCTTATGGACATCAACAGAGAGGTCAACACATTAAGCCGTTTTCAACATTGGTTTTTGAAGTAGAACTAATGGAAGTTGTACAAGACAATTTAGGAGCGGGTCACTCAAAAGGAGATGGACACGGACACTAATAAAATATTAAAAACACCAACTTTTAAGTTGGTGTTTTTTACTTAAACACCCTTTAAAAGATGAGAATTGTAAAGTATTTATTGGTATTAACGCTGATTGTTGTTTCTTGTAAATCAGTAAAATACCCGGATTTAGAAAATGGTTTGTATGCAGATATACAAACAAATAAAGGAGATGTATTGGTAAAGCTCTATGAAAAAGAAGTACCAATGACTGTAGCTAATTTTGTAGCCTTGGCTGAAGGGAATCACCCGAAAGTAACTGATTCTCTTAAGGGGAAGCCATTTTATGATGGAACTAAGTTTCATAGAGTGATTAAAGACTTTATGATTCAGGGAGGAGACCCTACTGGAACCGGAGGAGGTAATGCAGGATATAAATTTGATGATGAATTTCCGATGGATCAAGAAGCTAAGTTAATATACCCTCATGATGGGCCAGGAGTATTGTCGATGGCAAATTCTGGACCAAGTACAAATTCTAGTCAGTTTTTTATAACACATAAAGAAACACCTTGGTTAAATGGAAAACATTCAGTTTTTGGAAAGGTTAGTATTGGTCAAGATGTTGTGAATGCTGTAGAACGTGATGATTTTATTAGTAAAGTGGATATTATTAGGGTAGGTAAGGATGCTAAAAAGTTTGATGCTCCTGTTGTTTTTGAAGCAGAATTTGCCAAAGTAGAAGAGCGTAAAGCAGAAAGAGAGCGAATGATTCGATTAAAGAAAATGAAATTTCAGGAAGAAAAAGAAATTCATAAATCTACAGCTACAGATTCTGGGCTTAAAATTTTACAACTTCAAGAAGGAGATGGGAAGAAGGTGAATCCAGCAATTCCAACTACAGTACACTACACTTTGTATTTAGATGATGGTACAAAAATTGATTCATCTTTGGATAAACAAACTCCATTTACATTTACGTTAGATGATGCTAATATGCCATTAATAGCAGGGTGGAAAGAAGGAGTAAAAACTATGAAGGAAGGTGGTAAATCACGCTTTTTTATTCCATATTATTTAGGATATGGTGAAGGTGGTTATGGACCTATTCCTGGTAAGTCTGATTTGGTTTTTGAAGTAGAAGTATTAAAAGTAGGGAAGTAGTTTGTTAGATTATATTTTACAAAAAGATAGAGAGTTACTGATCTTCTTAAATAATTTAGGAAGTGAGCAATGGGATGGTTTTTGGTTATTTATCACGAATCAATTTAATTGGATACCTCTGTTTGCTTTTATATTGTATCTGGTTTTTAAAAACTTTGGATGGAAAAAGGGATTGTTTTTGATGCTGTTTATTGCGGTAATGATTACTTTTTCAGATCAGTTTACAAATTTTATTCGAGGAGTATTTGAAAGACTTCGACCTATTAATGATGCTACAATAAGTCATTTATTAAGAGAAAAGTTGATTTCTCCTAAAAGTTTTAGTTTTACTTCGGGTCATGCAACTTCATCAATGACAATATCAGTATTTATATTTTTCTTGCTAAGAAATAAGTATCCAAAATATATAGGTTTGATATTTTTATTTCCTATTGTATTTGCTTACAGTAGAATTTATTTAGGAGTTCATTATCCTACAGATATAACAGTAGGAGCTATAAATGGAACTATTATAGGTTTTGTTTTTTATAAATTACACTCTATTCTAACAAAAAGAATTTTCGATTAATTCTTTTTGTTATTGTAGTAAAGGTATTTGGTACTATGATAAAATCCACTTAGTAAGCTATCCATGCTTTGAGTGATAAGTGGTTTTTTCTTATAAATATTTTCAAGGTTTGTACTATTTAAATTGTACAAACCTTGTTTTTTTGTAGTGGTTGTTTTGTAATAATATAATGAGTCGATGATCAACCCAGCTGATGGTTCTCCTTCTATATTTTTGTAAATAAAAGAAGCTGGTTTGGTTAATGTTGAGTCTAAGGCATTAATACCTAAGGTATAGTTGGTGTAATCGATGCGCGCAAGTTCCATGGTAGTAGGAACAATATCGATTAGGTTTATGTTCTTTTTAATGGTTTGTGGAGCGGCGTATTTTGGTGAATAAATAAAAAGAGGAACATTGTGTCTTAAAATCCCTAGTTTATCTTCATTTTCTTTAAAATGAGTAATCTTTTTCATACCTCCTTGATGGTCTCCAAAAAATACAAATATGGTGTTGTCAAAATATCCAGATGCTTTAGCTCTTTCAATGAACTTACCAACATTAAAGTCTAAATAACGTAATGCGTTCAATTGTTCTAAAGATCTATATGCTGACTTTTCTAAAGTTTGTTTGTTAATGTTTTCTTCTTTTAAAGGTTGGTAAGTTTCTTTTGTATCAGGAACTGTAAAAGGCATATGGTTGGTAGCTGTCTGAATATAGGCAACAAAAGGAGTTTTTTGATTGTGTAATTTTTTTAACTCTTTGTCAGCTTCTTTAAAAAGATCGTAATCGTCAATTCCCCAAACATCTGCTCTATTCTCGTTTTCATAACTTCCTTCTTCAAAAACTTTTAAATCATTAATATTAGATTGAAAAACAGCTCTAATATTGGCCCAGTTAGCACTACCACCTAAAAAATAAAGCTTTTCATAATTGTTAAATTGATCCAATAATATACGTTGGTTTATAACATTTGGGTTTCTTGAAGCCGACCTAACATTATCTACATCTGGTAAACCAGTGACACTAGCAAAAACACTTCCTGCAGTAGTTGATTTATGAACATAGTGATTGGTGAAGTTGATACTTTTTTTCATTAAGCTATCCATTACTGGAGTGCTGTTCATAGGATTTCCATAAAAACTTAATGCTGCATTCCCCGTAGATTCAAGCATTACAAATACAACATTAGGAGAATGTTTAATAGAATCTTTAAAAGAAGCTGTTCTTGTAAAATTTAAACTATCACCTTGCATACCTAAATAAGTACGCATTGCAGGATAATATTTTTTAGTTTTTTCAATGTCAAAACCTTCAGATCTGAATTTGAAACTATCAAAAAAGTATAAAACTGGGTTTAAACTAAATTGGTTGATGTTTTTATTTTTAGAAAAGAATGCTTGACTCCATCTCAATGGGTAATGAGTAAAGCTATTGTAAATTCCAAAAGCGAGTATCAGTAAAGTTGTAACAAATAATATGGCTTTTTTCTTCTTACTAGTATTCTCTGTTGCATTTTTGAATTGACTGAATAACCACTTGTTAAATTTTATTGATAGAAATATAAAAAGAACGATACCTATCAGTCCTTTAAAAACAGGGTAGCTCTCAAAAAATACTTGAGAAGAAATTTTTAGATTTTCAAAGAAGCGCAATGCAGAAGCATTTAAACGTAAGTTTAAATAACTGAAATGCCCAAAGTCGAATAAATAAAAGCTCAATAAGACAAAATGTACAATAGAAAAGTAAGTAACACTGATTTTTTGTGCTATTTGTCTTTTGAAAAATGTGTTTGGAATAGAAAATATATAAATAGCAATTGGAATAACTGCTATAACTGCTAGTTTAATGTCAAATCTTGTACCTAATAAATAAGCTCTTTTAACTTCATTAGTTGCGGCATCAGATAAATCTATACTAAAAGTGTAGAAAATATATCGTAAAGTAAATAGAAAAATGAAGATAGCTAGAATGTTAGCAAAGGTGTATTTAATGTAATTAGGTACGTTTTTGAACATTTTGATAATCTTTAAAATGAAGGCAAAGATATTTATAAAAAAAAAACACTTGGTACCCCAAGTGTTTTTTTATGATAAAAAGTTAAGAATTATTATTCGTCAAACTCTGTTCTTGTTTCCTGCGGCTTTTCGCCTTTTTCAATTTTTATGTTAAGTTTATTCGTCTTGTCGTCTAAATCCATAAAAATTGAATCTCCTTCGTCTAATTTAGAGTTTACAATTTCTTCAGCTAAAGCATCTTCTATATATTTTTGAATTGCTCTTTTTAAAGGTCTTGCACCGTATTGCTTATCGAAACCTTTATCAGCAATATAATCTTTTGCTTTTTCACTTAAGGTTAAGTTGTATCCTAAATCAGCAATACGAGTTAATAATTTTTGTAGCTCAATATCAATAATCTTGTGAATGTCTTCACGCTCTAAAGAATTAAAGATAATTACGTCATCTACTCTGTTTAAGAATTCTGGAGCAAAAGTTTTCTTTAAGGCACCTTCAATAATACTTTTTGCATGAGCATCTTCTTGTTCTTTTTTCGAAGAGGTGCCAAAACCAACTCCACCACCAAAATCTTTAAGTTTACGAACTCCAATATTTGAAGTCATAATGATTATTGTGTTTCTAAAGTCTATTTTTCTACCTAAACTATCAGTAATGTGTCCGTCATCTAAAACTTGTAAAAGAGTGTTGAACACATCTGGATGAGCTTTTTCAATTTCATCTAAAAGAACAACAGAGTAAGGTTTGCGACGAACTTTTTCAGTAAGTTGTCCGCCTTCTTCGTATCCTACGTATCCTGGAGGTGCTCCAATTAATCGAGAAATAGCGAACTTTTCCATGTATTCACTCATATCAATTCTAATTAAAGAATCGTCAGAATCAAATAATTCTTTGGCAAGAACTTTAGCTAATTGAGTTTTACCTACACCTGTAGATCCTAAAAAGATAAAAGAACCTATCGGTTTGTTTGGATCTTTTAAACCAACTCTATTACGTTGAATAGCTTTAACCACTTTTGTTACTGCGTCATCTTGACCAATTACTTTTCCTTTAATTAGGTTTGGTAATTCAGCTAAACGATTACTCTCAGCTTCAGCAACACGATTTACAGGAATTCCTGTCATCATTGAAACCACTTCAGCAACATTGTCTTCAGTTACTGTTTCTCGGTGTAGCTTAGAGTCTTCTTCCCATTGATTTTGAGCAGATTCTAAAGCTGTTTCAATATTTTTCTCGTCATCACGTAATTTTGCAGCCTCTTCATATTTTTGGCCGCTAACCGCTTTGCTTTTACGTTCTCTGATCTCTTCTAATTTAGCTTCTAGTTCTAAAATTTGTTGAGGAACAACAATGTTGGTTATATGAATTCTAGATCCTGCTTCATCCAAAGCATCAATAGCTTTGTCTGGTAAAAATCTATCGGTCATATAACGATTTGTTAATTTAACACAAGCTTCGATAGCTTCATCTGTAAACTCAACATGATGGTGTGCTTCATATTTACCTTTGATGTTGTGTAAAATTTGTACAGTTTCTTCTACGGTAGTAGGATCTACAATTACCTTTTGAAAACGACGCTCTAAAGCTCCGTCTTTTTCAATATTAGTTCTGTATTCATCTAAAGTAGTTGCTCCAATACATTGAATTTCTCCTCTAGCTAAAGCTGGTTTTAGCATATTAGAAGCATCTAACGATCCTGTAGCGCCTCCGGCACCTACGATAGTGTGGATTTCATCAATGAATAAAATGATATCATCATTTTTTTCTAGTTCATTCATTAATGCTTTCATACGTTCTTCGAACTGTCCTCTGTATTTTGTTCCTGCAACTAAACTAGCTAAGTCTAAAGAGACAATACGCTTGTCAAATAAGATTCTAGATACTTTTCTATTAACGATTCGTAGTGCTAACCCTTCAGCAATAGCTGATTTACCTACTCCAGGCTCACCAATTAACATTGGGTTATTCTTTTTGCGTCTACTCAAAATTTGAGAAACACGCTCTATCTCTTCTTTTCTTCCAACGACAGGGTCAAGTCTATTTTCTTCCGCTAATGCCGTTAAATCACGTCCAAAATTGTCTAGAACAGGTGTTTTAGACTTCTTTGTTTGTTTTCCTTTAGGAGGTTGTTGCCCATAAGGATTTGATTTTTCATCTGAAAATTCACCTTCAGATGGAGTTTCAGCAATTGGATCTATATTCATGTTATAATCTTCTACGTGTAATTCTTTATACACAGCCTTCGCTTGATCATAATCTACGTCGTACTTTTGTAAAAGTTTTGTTGTAGGGTCGTTTTCGTTTCTAAGTATACATAGCAAAAGGTGTGCGGTATCTATCGCAGAGCTTTGATATAACTTAGCTTCTAAAAAAGTGGTTTTAATAGCTTTTTCAGCCTGCCTTGTTAAGTGTAAGCTCTTCTTTTCGTTTGAATGTAAAGAAGGGGATGAAGGATTTAATTTTTCCAGTTTATGGCGCACTAAATCTAAATCTACATCGAACGTAGTTAAAATTTCAATAGCCTTTCCGTCTCCTTTTCTTATTAAACCTAATAAAAGATGTTCTGTTCCAATAAAGTCATGTCCTAGTCGCAGGGCTTCTTCTTTACTGAAAGTAATAACATCTCTAACTTGTGGTGAAAAATTATCGTCCATAAAATTTATTTCTGTGTTGTGTAAAGTTAATGAGATTTTTTATTAAAAATTACAAAAAAAATGCCAATTCTAATTTGTGTCAATTTGACGGATTAAAAAAGATGGAGAATCTTTATAAAATTGTTAATAAAAAGGGTTAAAAGGGTAAGGTAAACTTTGTGTAAACGTTAAGGAAATTGTATCTTGCCATGTTTTAAAAAACAACACTTTTTTAGTGTTGTTGACAAGTGAGTTTTATAAAAGGGTAAAATTCACTTTTTTATGAAAATAAATACTAATATTTTAAAAAGAAATATATGGCAGATGGCGAAAAGTTGATACCTATCAACATTGAAGAGCAAATGAAGTCAGCTTACATCGATTATTCGATGTCGGTTATTGTTTCGAGAGCATTACCTGATGTAAGAGATGGTTTAAAACCAGTACATAGAAGGGTTTTATTCGGAATGCATGAATTAGGTATCAAATCTACTGGAGCATATAAGAAATCAGCAAGAGTGGTTGGGGAAGTATTAGGTAAGTATCACCCACACGGAGATACATCTGTATATGATTCTATGGTACGTATGGCACAAGATTGGAGTGTGCGTTATATGATGGTTGATGGGCAAGGGAACTTTGGTTCTGTAGATGGAGATAGCCCAGCAGCAATGCGTTATACAGAGGTTCGTATGCAAAAAATATCAGAAGAAATGTTATCTGATATTGAAAAAGATACTGTAGATCACAAATTAAACTTTGATGATACTTTAAAGGAGCCAACCGTACTTCCTACAAGAATTCCAAATTTATTAGTAAATGGAGCTTCAGGAATTGCAGTAGGTATGGCCACTAATATGGCACCACACAATTTAACTGAGGTTATCAATGGTACCATTGCTTACATCGATAATAGAGATATTGAAATTGACGAGTTAATGCAGCATGTAAAAGCGCCAGATTTCCCTACAGGAGGAATTATCTACGGATATGATGGTGTACGTGATGCTTTTCATACCGGTAGAGGGCGTATTGTCATGCGTGCAAAAGCTACCATTGAAGAAGTAAAAGGACGTGAGTGTATTATTGTAAATGAAATTCCTTACCAAGTTAATAAAGCAGATATGATTAAGAAAACTGCTGACTTAGTAAACGATAAGAAATTAGAAGGAATAGCAAGTATACGTGATGAGTCTGACCGTAAAGGAATGCGTATTGTTTATGTATTAAAGCGTGATGCAATACCAAATATTGTTCTAAACAAATTGTTTAAATACACTCAGTTACAAACTTCGTTTAGTGTAAATAATATTGCTTTAGTAAATGGTCGTCCAGAACAGTTAAATTTAAAGCAATTGATTCATCATTTTGTAGAGCATAGACACGAGGTTGTTGTGCGTCGAACAAAATATGAATTGGCAAAAGCAGAGGCAAGAGCTCATATCTTAGAAGGATTAATTATAGCTTCAGATAATATAGATGAAGTAATAACCATAATTAGAGGTTCTTCGAATGCTGATGAGGCTAGAGAAAAGTTAATGGAACGTTTCGAATTAACTGAAATTCAAGCCAGAGCAATTGTAGAAATGCGTTTACGTCAACTAACAGGACTAGAACAAGATAAGTTACGTGCTGAGTATGATGAGATTATTAAAACGATTGCTGATTTAAAAGATATTTTATCAAATGAAGAGCGTCGTTACAATATCATAAAAGACGAATTACTATATATTAAAGAAAAATATGGTGATGAGCGTCGTTCTACTATTGAGTATGCAGGAGGAGATATGCGTATTGAAGATATGATACCAAACTCAAAAGTGGTGGTAACTATTTCTCATGCTGGATATGTAAAGCGTACAAATTTAGATGAATATAAGGTTCAAAATAGAGGAGGTAGAGGTCAAAAAGGTGCTACCACTAGAAATGAAGATTTTTTAGAACATTTATTTGTTGGAACTAACCATCAATATATGTTATTCTTTACTCAAAAAGGAAAAGTATTTTGGATGCGTGTGTATGAAATTCCAGAAGGAGGAAAGAATACAAAAGGTAGAGCGATTCAAAATCTTATCAATATTGAACAAGATGATAAAGTAAAAGCATTTTTAGTTACAGGAGATTTAAAAGATGAAGATTACATTAATTCTCATTATGTAATTATGGCTACCAAAAAAGGACAGGTAAAGAAAACTCCTTTAGAGCAATATTCTCGTCCTAGAGCTAATGGTATCAATGCAATTACTATTAAAGAAGGAGATGAACTATTAGAAGCAAAACTAACTACTGGAGATAGCCAAGTAATGTTAGCTTTAAAGTCTGGAAAGGCAATTAGATTTGAAGAGTCTAAAACAAGACCGATGGGACGTACAGCTTCTGGAGTTAGAGGGATCACTTTAGGAAATGAAAAAGATGAAGTGATAGGAATGGTTTCTGTAAACGATATGGAAAGCAATATCTTAGTAGTATCGGAAAAAGGTTATGGAAAGCGTTCTAATTTAGAAGATTACCGAATTACAAATAGAGGAGGTAAAGGAGTTAAGACTCTGAATATTTCTGAAAAAACAGGTGAGTTAGTAGCTATAAAAAATGTTGATGATTCAAATGATTTAATGATCATTAACAAATCAGGACTTACCATTAGAATGGCTGTTGAAGATTTAAGAGTTATGGGACGTGCGACACAAGGTGTACGTTTGATAAATATTAAAAATAACGACAGTATTGCTGCAGTAGCAAAAGTATTGCATGAAAAAGAAGAAAGTGAAAATGGCACGGAAATTGAAAATGATGATAATGAAAACCAAGAATAACAAATAATAAATCATATTTTTTTAAGATGAAAAAACAAGTTTTAGCACTTTCTTTAGGATTAATGTCTTTAGCAGCTACGGCGCAAAAATCAGAGTTAAAGGCAGCTGAGAAGGCTATAAAAAAACAAGATTTTAATACCGCTATTTCTACTTTAAATTCAATTGAAGGTTCAGTAGTAATGGGAGACGATAAGTACAAGCCAAAGTTTTATTATTTAAAAGGGCAGGCATATGCTGCTAAAAAAGATTATAAAACGGCTGGAGAAGCTTTTAGAGAATTACAAGCTATTGGAGATAAGAAGTATGCTGCACAAGCTGGACCGATACTAAATAAAATGATACAAGAAGTATCAAACGATGCAGTTGATTTATATAACAATAAGAAGGATTATTCGAAAGCAGCTGATAAGTTTTATTTAACGTATGTTTTAAGCCCAAGAGATACTTCATTTGCTTACAATGCAGCGGTATCTGCTACACAGGCTAAAGAATACGATAAGGCCTTAGGATATTATGCTGAGTTAAGAAAAGTAGGATATACAGGAATTGAAACTAAATATGTAGCTACTAATAAAGCAACAGGGAAAGTTGAGAACTTAGGGTCTGAAAAGCAGAGAGATTTAATGGTTAAATCTGGACAATATATCAAACCTGGAATTGAAGTTTCTGAATCTAAGCAAGCTAGTATTGTTAAAAACATAGCTTTAATCTTAAAGGAGCAAGGAAAAACAGATGAGGCAATTGCTGCATTTAAAGATGCAAGAGCATCAGATCCTAAAGATTTAAACTTAATCTTGAACGAAGCTCAGTTATATGTTGAGATGGGTAAAATGGATAAATTTGGTGAATTAATGGAAGAAGCAGTTTCTTTAGATCCAGAAAACCCAACATTATATTACAACTTAGGAGTTGTAAATTATAATCAAGGTAGAATGGAGGAAGCTAAGAAGTATTATGAAAAAGCAGCTGAATTAAAGCCAGATTATGCGGATGCTTATATGAACTTAGCAGTTGTTGTTTTAGATAAGGACAAGAATATCGTTGAGGAAATGAACAAGAACTTATCTAACTTTAAAAAGTATGATGAGTTAGCATTAAAGCAAAAGGAAGTATATAAAGAAGCTTTACCATTTTTAGAAAAAGCAGATAGTTTAAATAGAAATTTAGACACGGTTAAAACTCTTATGAATTTATATGAAGTTTTAGAAATGGAAGAAAAAGCTAAAGAATATAGAGATTTATACAAGTCAATGAGATAAGTATAAGTAGAAACTAGTAAAAAAGCCGAAACAATTGTTTCGGCTTTTTTATTGTATAAGTTTTAGTAATAAGACTATTTGTATTACTTAACTATTTCGTTTGAAGTTTCTTCTTTAGTGTTGTATTTTTACATACGTTTTAACAAGAAGAATCAAATGAAAATAATAATATCTCCTGCTAAATCTTTAGATTTTGAAAGTAAAGTTCCAACAGAACTATATACACAGCCACAGTTTTTAGAGAATGCTACAAAGCTGAATAAAAAACTAAAAACTTTGTCTAGAAAGAAATTGTCAGAGCTTATGAAGATTTCTCCGGATTTAGCGGCTCTTAATTATGAACGAAACCAAGTTTGGAATCCTGATTTTACACCCGAAAACGCGAAACAAGCTGTTTTTGCTTTTACCGGTGAAGTTTATAGAGGGCTTGATGCAAATACAATAGAGGAAAGTAAGTTACCGTTCTTACAGGAGAATTTGAGGATTTTATCAGGGCTATATGGTTTATTAAAACCATTAGATTTAATGCAGCCGTATCGTTTAGAAATGGGTACAAAACTTAAGGTAGGTAGAGCAGAGAACTTGTATAAGTTTTGGGGAAATACTATTGCAGAAACATTAAATGAAGAGATAAGCGACACTGAATTGTTTGTCAATTTAGCGAGTGCAGAATATTTCAAAGTTATTCCTAAAAAGGTGTTAAAAGTACCAATGATAACTCCTGTTTTTAAAGATTTTAAAAACGGACAATATAAAACTATAATGACCTTTGCTAAGAAAGCCAGAGGGCTAATGGTTCGTTATATTGTAGATCATAATATAACAACATTAGAAGGGTTAAAAGCATTTGATGTAGATGGTTATGGCTTTTCTCAAGAAATGTCAACAGAGCTTGAATTAGTATTTACAAGATAGTTGTGTGAAACGAGTTTTAAAGAAATTAACAGCTATAAGTGTTTTTTTGTTAATCATAACTTTAATATGTAATAAGGTTGTGATTAACAACGCTCTTGACAGGCTTTATTCAACTACTGCAAACATTCCGAAAAATAAAGTTGGTTTGCTCTTAGGAACCTCAAAGTACTTAATTGATGGAAGAATCAACTTGTATTATAAATTTAGACTTGATGCTGCGGTAGAACTTTATCAGGCTAAAAAGATTGATTTCATTGTTGTAAGTGGAGATAATGGTAGTAAAAGTTATGACGAACCAACTACTTTCAAAGAAGACTTAATAAAGGCAGGTATTCCAGAGCATAGAATATATTTAGACTATGCAGGTTTTAGAACACTTGATTCAATCGTAAGAATCAAAGAAATTTTTAAACAAAGTTCGATCACTATTATTTCGCAAAAATTCCATAATGAAAGAGCTTTATATTTAGCCGATAACTACAACATCGAAGCAGTTGGGTTCAATGCAAGAGGTATTTCTGGTGGATATGCTTTTAAGGTAACTATTAGAGAATATTTAGCCAGAGTAAAACTGTTTATTGATATATTTTTTAATACACAACCTAAATTTTTAGGTAAACCTGTTGTCATTCCTTAACAGTCAGCTAAACCTACAGTAATAGCTAAACCACCTTCAGAAGTTTCTTTATAGTTACGATTCATATCTTTAGCTGTTTCCCACATAGTGTCAATTACTTTGTCTAAAGGTACTTTAGATTCCTTAGGATTAGTTTCTAAGGCCAATTCTGCAGCGTTTATAGCTTTGATAGCTCCCATAGCATTTCGTTCAATACAAGGTACTTGTACAAGTCCACCGATAGGGTCACAGGTTAACCCTAAGTGATGTTCCATAGCAATCTCTGCAGCAACTAAACATTGTGAAGGAGTTCCTCCTAAAAGTTCTGTTAAAGCCGCCGCGGCCATAGCAGAAGATACACCAATTTCAGCTTGACATCCACCCATAGCAGCTGAAATCGTTGCGTTTTTCTTAAAAATACTTCCTATTTCACCCGCTGTAAGTAAAAATTTTCGGATATGTTCCGTATTAGCATTATGATTTTCAATAACCATATAGTACATTAAAACAGCAGGAATAACACCAGCACTACCATTTGTAGGAGCAGTAACAACTCTTCCTAAAGAAGCGTTTACTTCATTTACCGATAATGCCAAACAACTTACCCATTTTAAAATTTCTCTAAACTTAACTTCTGTTTTTCTAATAGCAGAAATCCATTCTTCTTTAGAACCATAAGTAGCTTCTTTTATCAGTTTTTTATGAGTTTCAAAAGCTCTACGTTTTACATTAAGTCCTCCTGGAAGAATACCTTCAGTATGACATCCGATATACATGCATTCTAACATGGTGTCCCAAATTCTATCAAGTTCTGAGTTTATTACACTTTTTTGTCGAAGCACTAACTCATTTTCGAATACAATTTCAGAAATGTTTTTATGGTGTTTTTCACAGTATTCATCAAGCTCTGAGGCTCTATTTATTGGAAAAGGAAAGTTTTGTTTATTTATCTCCTCACTTTTCGAAGCTTCAGCACTTTCTTGAATCACAAACCCTCCACCAATTGAATAATAAGTTTCAGTTGATATTTCATTCTTATTTATATCAAAAGCTCTAAAGGTCAATCCATTTGAATGAAAGTCTAAAAAGTCTCTGTTAAAAACAACATTCTTAAATGAGAAACTTAGTGTTTTCTCGTTGTTAAATTGCAGTCGATCAGTAGCCTTAATTTGAGTAATAATGTTTTCAATATCCTCAATAGGAATATATTCAGGATCCGTACCACTTAAACCTAATAATACTGCTAAATCAGTAGCATGACCCTTTCCTGTTAAAGATAAAGATCCATATAAGTCAACTTTTAAAGAACACACCTCATTAAAAAGCGTTGTGTCTTTTAATTTTTTAATCCATTGCTGAGCTGCTCTCCATGGACCTAAGGTGTGTGAACTAGAAGGACCTACACCAATTTTTAGCATATCAAAAACACTAATAAACTGTGACATATATAACGTTGTTTGTAGATGGCTAAAATAAAAAAATCCTGTATTGAAAATCAATACAGGATTCATATTTTTTAATACAATAGTATTACATTCCGTATACAGACTCCTTGTCAAACTTTTTAACAAGCATATAGTATACTACTGCACGATATTTGTTTCTTTCAGATCTTCCGATTCTTTCCATAACATCATCAATCGCTTTATCTAATTCTGGACCATCAGCTAAACCTAACTTTTTCATTAAGAAATTTTTCTTAACAGTTTCTAATTCTTTAGGATCTGTACCAGAAACTGTCTCTGCATCTTTTTTATAGATAGAAGGACCTAATCCTTTAGTTACAGCTGTTAATAAGTCAGTATTTGAACGGATGTCTCTATCATCCATGAATTTTTTGTAAAGCGCTACTTTTTCGTCAAATTTACTCATGATTTTTTGTTTAAAAAGTTTAATTTAAATTTTGTGACTTTTCATCCTTTCAAATATAGAAAAATAAATTAGCTAATCAAATCTCTTTTTTGGCGAAAATTGAGAATTGAAATTGTTAATTAATTTGTTGAAAACAATTAGTAGTTGTAGTAAATAGGCACTATTCTTGTAGTAAATTTATATGAATTCAAATCTGAAGCCTATGTCACTATCAAAATTTGAATCAATGTTGAAAACCAACGATGTATATTTTTTCGATGCCACAGAGTTCGAAGATATTATACAGCATTATTTAGATGTAGGTAAGCACTCATTAGCTAAAAAGGCCGTTCAATTAGGTTTAGAACAGCATCCTACATCAATTCAGCTCAAACTAATGTTTCTTGAACTTTTGATTTTTGAAGATAAATTGAAAGAAGCAATAGGGTTGTTAAAAGACATTGAAGCCGTAGAACCACATAATGATGAAGTATTCATTCAAAAGGCAATGATTATGTCTAAGAAGAAACATCATGATAAAGCAATACAAATTTTAAAAGAGTCTTTAAACTATGTAGAAGATCCTTCTGATATATGGTCCATGATTGGTATGGAATATCTGTATCTAGATGATTTTGAAAATGCCAGACTTAATTTTGCTAAATGTATAGAAGTTGATTTTGAAGATTATTCTTCTTTGTACAATATTATTTATTGTTTCGATATGGAAGATAGTCATGAAGATGCTATTGGATACTTAACAGCATATATAGATAAAAATCCTTATTGTGAAATCGCTTGGCATCAGTTGGGAAGACAGTATTATGTATTGAGTAAGTATGAAGAGGCATTAAGGGCTTTTGATTATGCGGTTATAATAGATGAGAGCTTTATAGGAGGATACCTAGAGAAAGCAAAAACTTTAGAAGAGTTAAAGCGTTATGAAGAAGCTATAGAGAATTACTTGATAACACTAGAATTAGACGATCCTACAGCTTTTGCATATATTAGAATAGGAGAGTGTTATGAGAAACTTAACGATTTAAATACCGCTATCAATTATTATAAAAAAGGTGTTCATGAAGACCCTTTATTAGATAAGGGATGGATACTTCTTACAAATATTCATTATAAAGAGAAAAATTATCAAAAAGCCTTGTACTATATAAACAAAGCTTTACAAATTAGAGATGATAATCCGTTGTATTGGAGAAAGTATGGTGAAATTAACCTAAAGATGAACTTTTATGAAGAGTCTGTAAAGGCTTTTGAAAACTGTATCCAATTAGGAGATAATGATATAGAAATTTTTGTAACCTTAGCAGACATTCAATTGTTTTTAGGAGAGTTTAGTGATGCACTTAGAACAATGATTAGAGCTAAGAAAATTTATAGAGAGTTTGCTGAAATTGAATATAGGTTATGCGGACTTTTCATGATACTTCAGAAAGAAGATTATAGTTTAACGCATTTAAGAAACGCATTGGCTATAGACTATGAATATCATAAGGTAATAAAGCCATTATTTTCATCTGTATTTGAAAAAGATAAAGTGAAGCATATTATAGATAACTATTCCTTTTAAGGAAATTTAGTTCCAAATAATTTTACAGGTTTTAGGTACTCCAAATTTGATTTTTCCTTTTTCGTAACTAGAGAAAGGATTGTTAGCAAGTAATAATTTTTTTAACCGTCGCAGGTTTCGAGCATTTAAGCCATTCGAAATTTGCGATAGGTTATTATTAGATACATCAACTATTTTAAGATTCTTCATCCCACTAAAGGAGTCAGGGAACAGCCAGAGAGAATTGTTTTTTAAGTATAACTTTTTTAGTGCTTTAAGTAAGTTAATCTGTTCAGGAAGTTCCTCTAGTAAATTACTTTCAAAACGAAGTGTTTCTAATTTTTCTAACCTCAAAATGTTTTCTGGAATACTTGTAAACTTATTGAAATTTAGGTTGAGCGATTTTAAATTATTTAGGTGATGTACGTTTACAGGCAGTGAATTTAAGTTATTATTGGCTACATTTAGCGTTTCTAAATTTTTCAAAACTAAAATTGCGCTATCTATTTGTTGCAAGTTGTTATTTGAAGCATCGAGTGTTTTTAAGTTGACAAAAGAGATGAGCTCTTTAGGTAATTTACTTAATTTTTGATTAGAAAGATTCAAATGATATACAAAATTAGGTGTATGATTCGCTTCAACCAAAGAAGTAAATATTCTGCTTTCTTGTGAGAAAAGAATATGATTAATAAATAAGATTAAAAAGAAAGTAATTTTTTTAAGCATGATTTAATTAGGGAAAATTATATGATTAAAGTTAGTAATTTTAAAACAAAATATAACATCTGAAAGGAAAAATAGAGATGTTTTTTAAGTGTAAATTAAAGGAAAATATAGTGTTGAACTCGAAAACGATTTCGCATTTTTTTGTAAAACAAGTATTATATTTCCCTAAATTTGAAATTCGGTTTTTATGAAAAAAGTAAAAAAAATAGCAGTAATGACTTCTGGTGGAGACTCACCAGGAATGAATGCAGCCATACGTTCAGTGGTTAGAGCATGTGCATATTATAGAACAGAATGTGTAGGGATTTATAGAGGATACCAAGGATTAATTGAAGGTGATTTAGTTCCTATGACAGCACGTAGTGTAAATAATATAGTGCACAAAGGAGGAACAATTTTAAAATCAGCACGCTCAAAGGATTTCAGAACAAAAGAGGGTCGTAAGAAAGCACATGAAAATTTATTAGAGCATAAAGTAGATGCTTTAGTGGTAATTGGAGGTGATGGATCTTTTACTGGAGGAGTAGTGTTTAATAAAGAATATAACTTCCCAATTATTGGAATTCCAGGAACTATTGATAACGATATTTTTGGTACATCTCATACTTTAGGGTACGATACAGCTTTAAACACAGCAGTAGAAGCAATAGATAAAATTAGAGATACTGCGTCTTCTCACAACAGATTGTTTTTTGTTGAAGTAATGGGACGTGATGCTGGATTTATTGCATTGAACGCTGGTGTTGGAGCAGGAGCAGAAGAAATTTTAATCCCAGAAGAAGATTTAGGATTAGAAAGAATGTTAGAATCGCTAAAGAAAAGTAGAAGAACAGGAAAATCATCGAGCATTGTAGTAGTTGCAGAAGGAGATAAGTCGGGAAGAAATGTGTATGAATTAGCACAGTATGTTGAAGAGAACATGCCAGAATATGAAGTAAGAGTATCTGTACTAGGACATATGCAAAGAGGAGGTTCACCATCTTGTTTTGATAGAGTTTTAGCAAGTAGATTAGGTGTTAAAGCGGTAGAGTTACTAATAGATGGTAAAACAAATTTAATGGTAGGGTTAAAAGATAATAAAGTAACCACTACTGAGTTAGAAAAAGCAATTAAAGGAGGTCATACTATAGATATGGATTTATTAAGAGTATCTGATATTATGACTACCTAGATATAAATTAGAATAGAGTATGATAAAAGTTGGAATTAACGGATTCGGAAGAATAGGTAGAATTGCCTTTAGGCAAGCAATGTTAAGAGATAACATGCAAATTGTAGCAATTAACGATTTGTTAGATGTTGATTATTTAGCCTATTTATTAAAGTACGATTCTGTTCATGGACGTTTTAATGGAGATGTAGAAGTTAAAGATGGTCAATTAGTTGTAAACGGAAGAACTATTAGAGTTACTGCTGAAAGAAACCCTGAGAATTTAAAATGGGATGAAGTAGGGGCAGAATATATTATAGAGTCTACAGGTTTCTTTTTAACGAAAGAAGCGGCAGGTTTACACTTAAAAGGAGGAGCAAAGAAAGTGTTTATATCGGCACCTTCTAAAGATGCTAATATGTATGTGATGGGAGTAAACCATACAACAATGACAAAAGAAGAAACAGTAGTTTCTAATGCTTCATGTACCACAAACTGTTTAGCACCATTATCTAAAGTGATTCACGAAAATTTCGGAATCCAAGAAGGATTGATGACTACAGTACACGCTGCAACATCTGGTCAAGGTGTAGTTGATAGCCCAAATAAAGATAGAAGAAGAGGACGTTCTGTACTTAACAATTTAATTCCAGCATCAACAGGAGCTGCGAAAGCAGTTACGAAAGTAATTCCTGAATTGGAAGGTAAGTTAACAGGAATGGCTGTAAGAGTACCAGTGGCTGATGTATCTCTAGTTGATTTAACTTTTAAAACAGAAAAAAGTACTTCATTAAAGGAAATTTTAGCAACTTTAGAGGAAGCATCTAAAGGAGAATTGAAAGGGATTTTAGGATATACAGAAGATAAAGTTGTGTCTCAAGATTTTGTTTCGGATGCAAGAACTTCAATTATTGATGCAGATGCATCGTTAGAATTGAATGCTAATTTCTTTAAAATAGTTTCGTGGTATGACAACGAGTTTGGATATTCAACAAAAATTTTAGATTTGTTAGAATATGCTGCAAGTTTATAATTTACTTATAAAGAATAGTTAAAACCTGATAGTTTTTAGAAACTATCAGGTTTTTTTGTATGAATAAGTTTTATATTTGTAGTCCTTTTTTAAAAAAGGGTAATTTAGGTAAGAATTGTAAGGAGAAAACTTGCATAAAATATAAAACAAAATGATTAAAATAGGAATCAACGGATTTGGTAGAATAGGGAGGTTAGCATTCCGTTCAGCCATGAAAAGAGACAACGTTCAAGTAGTTGGAATCAACGATTTGTTAGACGTAGAGTATTTGGCCTATTTATTAAAATATGACTCAGTTCACGGACGTTTTGATGGAGAGGTGGAAGTAAGGGATGGGAATTTGGTTGTAAATGGACAGGTGATTAGAGTGACTGCCGACAGAAATCCAGAAAACTTGAAGTGGAATGAGGTAGCAGCAGAATATGTTATTGAATCAACTGGGTTTTTTACAGTAAAGGAAAAAGCAGCATTACATATTAAAGGAGGAGCAAAAAAGGTAATTATTTCAGCACCTTCTAAAGATGCAAAAATGTATGTGATGGGAGTAAATCATACAGAGATGCAAGCGGATGAAATGATTATTTCAAATGCATCTTGTACCACGAACTGTTTAGCTCCTTTAACGAAAGTAATTCATGATAATTTTGGATTAAAAGAAGGGTTAATGACTACGGTACACTCTGCTACGTCAACACAAAATACAGTTGACGGACCAAATAAAAAATGGAGAAGAGGGCGTACAGTGCTTAACAATATTATTCCAACAACAACTGGTGCTGCAAAAGCTGTAACTAAAGTAATTCCAGAGTTGGAAGGGAAGTTAACAGGAATGGCAGTTAGAGTACCAGTACCAGATGTGTCTTTAGTAGATTTAACATTTAGAACAGAAAAAAGTACTTCTTTGAAGGAAATTTTAGCAACATTAGAAGCATCATCAAAAGGAGAGTTAAAAGGTATTTTAGGCTATACAGAAGATGAGGTAGTATCGCAAGATTTTGTTTCTGAAACTAGAACTTCTGTGGTAGATGCTAAAGCAAGTTTGGAGTTGAATGAGAACTTTTTTAAGGTAATTTCTTGGTATGACAATGAGTTTGGTTATGCAACAAAAATTGTTGATTTATTAGAGTATTCAGCATCTTTGTAGAAATAATTAAGAATTAATATATCAGATTCCCGTTTTCAAACGGGAATTTTTTATTTACTTTTATAACCTATGGAAATAGCAATTATAGCACACGATGGTAAAAAAGCAGATATGGTTCAATTTTTAAATGAACATAAAGAAATTTTGCATCAAAAAAATATTGAATTAATCTCTACAGGAACTACAGGAACAAAAGCTGAAAAAGCGGGGTTTAAGGTAACTAAATATTTATCTGGCCCTTATGGTGGTGACGCTCAAATAGCGAGTAGAGTAGCAGAAGGAAAGTGTCACATGGTTCTTTTTTTCAGAGATCCCCATGAAAAACATCCACATGAACCAGATATTACAATGTTGTTACGTTTATGCGATGTACACGATGTACCACTAGCAACAAACCTTTCAACTGCTGAATTATTGATAAAAGCAATATAAAAAAAAGTCCACTTTTAAAAGTGGACTTTTTTTATGATGTATATAATTCTTGCGATTATTTAATAGCAATCATACTAATTTCAACATTGACAAATTTTGGTAAGTTTGCAACTTCAACAGTCTCTCTAGCTGGGGCAGTTGCTTCATCAAAATATTGTGCATACACTGCATTAATTTTAGAGAAATTGTGCATGTCTGAAATGAAAATAGAAGTTTTTACAACATTCTCAAAAGTCATGTCGGCAGCAATTAGAACTTCTTTCATGTTCTCCATTACTTGTTTAGTCTCAGCTTCAATAGAATCTTGTACCAATTCACCAGTTGTTGGGTCAATAGCTATTTGACCAGAGGTATACAATGTATTTCCACTTAAAACAGCTTGGTTATATGGCCCAATAGGAGCTGGGGCTTTAGTTGTTGTTATAATTTTTTTCATTTTTATATAGTTTCGAGGTAAAATATATTTTTCTGAGAAGAGTATATTTAGAATAATACTCTGTCTGGTGGTTGATTTTTATCCCATTTAAGATCACTTAATACACCTGATTTAACTCCAATAAAGAAATAGTAAGAAGAGTTGGTTCCGAAAGGAGTCCAGTTAAAATTGAATCTCCAGCTATCCAAATCTCTAGAAAAAGTTAAACGCGTATAGGTAAATGAATTTTGTTTAATATCGTATCCCGAAGAAAAACCAACTTTCCATTTTGGAGATAGTTCAACATCACCACTAAACATTAATGAATTGTTTCCTATCTGCCCGCCAGTTAAGCCATTGTTGGTATAATTCATAGCGTACGCTAAATTAAGAGTCCACGGAATCTTAGCTCTATATAGTTCAGCTTCTTTGGTTTTAGACTCATTGCTATTTTGCGGATTTCTGTTGTTGGTAGCGAAACCATTTGTGTTTGGTAAGTTTTCACCAAATACATCTGGAGTATCCTGAGCACCATTACCGTTATTGTTATCTTTATTATCGTCCTTACCTTTTTCAAAATCTTTGCTTGACAACGAATAATTGGCGGTAACTCCAAAGTTGGTCATTCTAAATATACCAGAGTTGAACTTGTTGATACGTTGTCCTTGGTCGTTTACCTGATAAGGGTCAAAAGTAGCATTCATATTTAAAGCAAGTTTATCTTTAAATAATCGGGTTCCTGCATTTGCATTAACTGGACTCCAACGTAAACTATCGGCTGCAATATTATAACTTGTACTAAAGTTTAAGTTGTTTAAAATGGTTATTTTCTTATCCTCTTCATCACTATCTGCATCTTTAGGAGCAACTTTAGCCTCTAAAACATTGTTTACAGATATTCCAATAGAATTAGAAACACCACTTCCAGGAGTACCATAAATTCCGCCTTCAAAAGGAGAATATGTAATTAGGTCGTTCGGATCGTTACTTTGCTGCACTTGTAAATCATGATCTGCAGCAAAATTAGGTCTATATCCGTAAGAAATAGAAGGCCTTATAGTGTGTCTTAATGCTTTTAAACGTCCTTTTTTAAACGAAAATGTACCATAGATTTGTGTAGATAAAGACATTCCAAAATTGTATTCGTGAAAACGATTAAATCCACTAATAGTATCGTTAACTACTGCTCCTAAATTCCCCTGAGAGTTGGTTGCTGTAGGATCAAATCTTTTATTGATTTTATCAAAATACCAGGTTTCCGTCAAACTTACGTTAGGCGATAACGTAAAATATTTAAAGGCTTTGATATTGGTATTTGTACTCATATTGTGTCGAACTCCCTTTTTAGCTTCTCTAAACATTTTATCGGTAAAAAACTCATCATCAGTAGTGTTGATTCTGTATTCACCTTGCATGCTATAGTTAAGGCCCATTTTTTGTATAGGGTTCTTCTTAACACCACCTTTACCAGCAAATGGATAAATTCTATCCATATTCAATTGTAATGAAGGAAGTGTCATTGTTATTTGTTGTGTATTGGTGTTTTGAGAATGTGTTGCTGTTACGTTCATGTTAAATGGTGTACCAACAAACTTTCTGTAATATGAAACCGACGAACTTAATGTGTTATTTAAAAACTGAGAACTGTTAAATTCGTTTAAAGATT
The DNA here is from genome assembly GCF_964048965.1 of Tenacibaculum sp. 190130A14a. Classification (NCBI taxonomy): domain Bacteria; kingdom Pseudomonadati; phylum Bacteroidota; class Flavobacteriia; order Flavobacteriales; family Flavobacteriaceae; genus Tenacibaculum; species Tenacibaculum polynesiense. The sequence continues at coordinate 1,310,202 of NZ_OZ040189.1, forward strand.
GTCTATAATAACGGCTACTTCCTAAGTTAACAGATGCAGAAAATCGTGAGTTTGGATTAGCCTTTGCATCTTGGCTGTGACTCCATCTAATATTAAAGTTAGTAGATCTACTAAAATCACTAAGTCCTCGTATACTTTGTATAAGGTTCTCAAAGCGAATACTAAAACTACCATTAAATTTATAACGAACATAGTAGTTGGAATCTCCTCGTAGTCCCCAGCTTCCATTTGTATATAAATCTCCAAGCACTGTCAAATCAAAGTAATCACTTAAAGCAAAATAATATCCTCCATTTTGTAAAAAGAATCCTTGATTATTACTTTCTCCCCATGAAGGAATAATAAAACCAGAAGATCTTTTATCTGTTAAAGGAAAATAAGCAAATGGTAAATAAACAGGAGTAGGAACATCTGCTAAAACCAAATTACTACCACCTACAATTATCTTTTTACCAGGAACCAACTTGGCTTTATTTGTTGCAATATAATAATCTGGTATTTTTTTTTCAGAGGTTGTAAATCTTAAACGTCGCATATAAATGGTAGAGTCGTTTACACGTTTCGTTTTTTCACCATAGGTAATAATACCTCCTTGGTCTGTCTTTACACCGTATACTAGCGCCTTTTTAGTTTTAAAATTGAAAATAATAGAATCTTGCTCAGATTCTTGGCTTCCTTGAACAAAAACAGGTCGTTGTTTATAACCAGTACTGTCTTTAATTCCTTTTGCATACACCAGGTTATTTTTATAATCTAAAATGATAATTCCTGCTTTTAAATCAATATCGGTATAGGTTACATGGGCTTTGTTGTATAACGTAAGCGTTTTATTTTTGGCGTCTTGTATTGTGTAATCCTCTGCATCATGAGTTATAATACCATCAATAACTTCTTTTGGTTTAATGGTATCATTGGCAATAGTATCTTTTTTTATTAGGATATCTTTCTTTAAACGAATGGTTGAATCCTTCTCAACCTTTACAAAGGTACTATCCTTAGCCTTAATTGGAACAGCCTTTTTTTTGCCAAATTCTTGTGCGCTACCTATTTGAGAGTAAAAAAGATAGCAGATTAAAAGTATATAAGTTAGATTTGTTCGCAATACTATAAATACTATTTTTGTGTTATATTTAAGATTTGGCGTGTTATTTGAACTAGCCTGTTTTAGAAGTCCAAAAATAGTTAAATTTTTATTGATGCAATTCTTAAATTTTTATAAAAATAATTTAAAAAACTTTATTCTAATAACGAGTGTTATTAGTAGTTTATTTTGTGGTTTTTCAGGAGAGGCGTATGCTCAAAAAAAATACGTAGTTGTTTTAGATGCTGGGCACGGAGGTAAAGATTCTGGAAACTTAGGAAACGGGTATAGAGAAAAGAACATCGCCTTGCGTGTAGCACTAGATGTGGGAAAAGAGTTGTTAACTGCCAAAGATATTGAAGTAGTTTATACAAGAAAAACGGATGTTTTTGTCGAATTACACAATAGAGCTAAAATTGCAAACACTAAAAATGCGGATTTATTTGTGTCGATACATTGCGATGCTTTTACAAAAGCAGAGCCACATGGAGCAAGCACATTTGTGTTAGGATTAAGCGGTAATAAAGAAAATTTAGAGATAGCAAAGAAAGAAAATGCGGTAATTTTATTAGAGGACAATTATAAACAGAACTATGATTATGACCCGAATTCACCAGAATCACTGATCGGATTGTCAGTACTTCAGGAAGAAAATTTGGATAACAGTTTAGGAATTGCTGGGTTTATTCAAGATAATTTTGTTTCATTAAAGAGGTTCAATAGAAAGGTAAAGCAAGCAAATTTTTTAGTGCTTAGAGAAACAGTAATGCCGAGTGTACTAGTTGAATTAGGCTTTTTAACGAACAAGGCAGAAGGTAGGTTTTTAAATACTCGTCAAGGACAAATTAAAATGGCAAAAGCGATTGCCAAAGCCATTAAAAAATACGTAGATAGATTAAAAGTGAATACGGTTAATAGGTCTGCTCCAATAGCGGTTACTGTTGTAAAAGATAAAGCAACGAAGAAGAAAACCGTAAAAAGTCCAGTAAAAAAAGAAGTTGTAAAAACGGTACCACCGAAAAAGAAAGAATCTAAAAAGGTGGTAGCTAAGAATACCAAAACAAAAACTCCTCCAAAAACTAAAACTGTAACATCAAAGAAAACGATTGCAAAATCGACTTCAGAAAAAGGAGTTGTTTTTAGAGTTCAAATAGCGGCTTCAAAAAAGAAACTAAGTACTAAGAGTTTTAATTTTAAAGGACTGGATAATGTGAAAATGAAAGTATTGGATGATTATTACAAATATTTTTATGGAGAAACATCTAGTTTTAAGAAAATTAAAGAAATTTTAAAGGAGGTAAAACCAAAGGGTTTTAAAGATGCTTGGATTGTTGCTTTTAAAAATGGACAAAAAATTTCGATAAAAGAGGCTCTAAAATCCCAGTAATTTAGATGTATTCTAAGAATTTCTAACAAAATTATTAGTATTTTCGCTCGTAATAATTTTGTTCTATGTCTAAAGAATTAAAAACAGGAATCGTATCCGTAGTAATAATAGCGCTTTTTATTTGGGGCTATAACTTTTTAAAAGGTCAGGATTTGTTTAGTCCAAATTCAAGGCATTTCTACGTAGAATATAATAATATCAACGGACTTAACGAAGCTAGTTTAGTTACTATCAATGGACTAAAAGTAGGAAGAGTAGATGATATTTCTTTCAATAGTAAGCCTGATAAAAAAGGAAGCCTATTAGTAAAGATTTCATTAGATAACGACTTTCAATTCTCTAAAAACAGTATTGCAAAAATCTATTCAGCAAGTTTAATGGGAGGTCAAAACTTGGCTATTGTTCCGAGTTATGAAGGTCCAGAAGCTGTTTCTGGAGATTATTTAAAAGGAGAAATAGAATCTGACATGTTTTCTTCGGTAGGGGAAAAGTTAAATCCGCTACAAGCAAAATTAGAAAATGTATTGGTTGGAGCTGACTCTTTGTTGATTGGTTTTAACGAAGTATTAGATAAAAAATCTAGAAAGAGTTTAAATAGAAGTATTTTAGGGTTAGAAGGTACTATTGCAGATGTGCGTAAAACCTTATCTTCAGTAAACTCTTTGTTAAAAGACAATAAGACTAATTTAGATTCTACCTTAATCAATGCTAAGAAAATTACAAGTAATTTTTCTAAAGTTTCTGAGGATTTATCAAAAGCTAAATTAGGAGAGACAGTAAAGAAGTTAGAAAGTACCCTTACCAATGTGAATGCGCTATTGGCTGATATGAAGTCAGGTAAAGGAACGTTAGGTAAGTTAATGACAGATGATAAGATGTATAATAACTTAACAAATGCTTCAAAAGAAATGGAAGAATTGCTACGAGAAATGAAGTTGAATCCGAAGCGCTTTGTACATTTTTCATTATTTGGAAAAAAACCAAAACCTTATAACGAAGAAAACAATCAAAAAAATACAAGCAACAACTAAACAAACAATAAAACAACTAAATATTAATTCATTAAAACCTATAAAAAAGAAGATTATTATCAATTATAGTTAAACAATTTTACTTTTAAAAACAATGGAGAAATACCTACCAAACATCTTTTTTGCAATTGTATTAATTGCGGGTATTGGATATTTTGTAATGAACGTTAGAAAGCTTATCCGAAATATTAAGTTAGGAAAAGATATTGACAGAAACGATCGAAAGCCAGAACGATGGAAGAATATGGCAAAAATAGCTTTAGGCCAGTATAAAATGGTTCGTCGTCCACTTTCAGGAATACTACATATTGTAGTGTATGTTGGTTTTATTTTAATTAATATTGAAATGCTTGAAATCGTAATAGATGGATTATTTGGAACACATCGTGTTTTTCAACCGATATTGGGAGATGCTATTTACGGATTCTTGATTGGAAACTTTGAAGTTTTAGCTGCATTAGTGTTTGTAGCAGTAATTATCTTTTGGTTAAGAAGAAATATTCAAAGAGTGAAGCGTTTTTGGAATAAAGAAATGGCAGGTTGGCCGAAAAATGATGGAAATATCATTTTATATTTTGAAATGGTTTTAATGAGTTTATTCTTAGTAATGAACGCAACAGATGTACCTTTTCAAGAAGCAGGTGCGGGAAATGTAGTTTCACAATTTATAGCACCGTGGTTTAGTGAGTTTTCTCTTGAGGAGTTACACATTATAGAAAAAGCTGCTTGGTGGTTACATATTGTAGGGATTTTAATTTTCTTGAATTATTTATACTATTCTAAACACCTACATATTTTATTAGCGTTCCCAAATACATTCTATGCGAAGTTAGATCCTAAGGGACAGTTAGATAATTTAGAGGCGGTAACAAAGGAAGTACAAATGATGATGGATCCAGATGCAGATCCATATGCAATGCCTGAAGAAGGAGCAGAAGACGAAGAACCAGCAAAATTTGGGGCTTCAGATGTAGCTGATTTAAATTGGGTGCAATTAATGAATGCTTACACTTGTACGGAGTGTGGACGATGTACTTCATCTTGTCCAGCAAATTTAACAGGGAAAGAATTATCTCCTCGTGCGATTATGATGAAAACTCGTGATCGATTAGAGGAAGTTGGAAAGAATATTGATGCCAATGGTGGAGAATTTAAGCCAGATGGTAAACAGTTATTAGACGATTATATTACTCGTGAAGAGTTATGGGCTTGTACCAGCTGTAATGCATGTGTACAAGAATGTCCAATTGGGATTGATCCATTATCGATTATAATGGATATGCGACGTTATTTAGTAATGGAAGAGTCAGCAGCTCCACAAGAGTTAAACATGATGATGACCAATATTGAAAATAACGGAGCACCGTGGCAGTATAGTCAAATGGATAGATTAAACTGGAAAGACGAATAATCTAACCAACGCACTAAAATGTCGGTTCAACTAATTTTTTAGCTAAAAGATTAATGAACAAAAAAACTAGTATTAATTCTCAATTACAAATTACGAGTAAATCGTAATCCATAATTATAAAAATCGAAATTAATTATGAACGTACCAACAATGGCAGATATGATGGCTCAAGGAAAGCAACCAGAAGTGTTGTTTTGGGTCGGAGCAGCAGGAAGTTATGATGATAGAGCAAAAAAAATAACCAAAGCTTTTGTAAAAATATTAGAGCAGGCTAATGTAGACTTTGCAGTATTAGGTACCGAAGAAAGTTCTACGGGAGATGCAGCTAAACGTGCTGGGAATGAATTTTTATTTCAAATGCAGGCTGTTACAAATATTGAAGTATTAAATGCGTATGAAGTAAAAACAATTGTTACTTGTGATCCGCATTCTTTCAATACATTAAAAAATGAATATCCAAGTTTAGGAGGTAAGTATACCGTTTACCATCATACACAATATATTAATAAGTTAATAGCAGATGGTCGTTTAGACGTAGGAAATGAAGTGTTAAAAAATAAGAGATTAACCTATCATGATCCTTGTTATTTAGGACGAGCAAATGATGTTTATGAAACTCCGCGTGATTTAATACGTCGTTTAGGAGTTAAAATGACTGAGATGAAGCGTCATAAATCAACAGCTTTATGTTGTGGTGCAGGAGGAGCGCAAATGTTTAAGGAGCCTGAAAAAGGAGATATGGATATTAATATCTTGCGTACAAAAGATGCTTTAGAAACGAAACCTCAAATTATTGCTACAGGTTGTCCTTACTGTAATACGATGATGACCGATGGAGTAAAATTCCATTTAAAAGAAGATCAAATTGTAGTAAAGGATATTGCAGAGTTAATTGCAGAAGCAAATAATTTATAAGATATACTGTAAAATATAAACAAAAGAAAAAGGAAGACATTGTCTTCCTTTTTTTTATTTAATAGTAGTACTTTTGAACAATTATTATAGAATAAATGAAAAACTTTATAAAAGCAGCTCGTTTACGAACATTACCTCTTTCTATATCGGGAATTATTGTTGGAGCATACTTAGGTTCAGTTGATAAATTTTCACCTATTACGAAGGAGTTATTGGATGCAACGGTTAATTCAGACAGAGTTCCGTTATATCAATCTTCAATTTTTTGGTTAGCTATTTTAACTACTATTGGATTTCAAGTACTTTCTAATTTTGCCAATGATTATGGTGATGGTGTAAAAGGAACTGATGATAACAGAGAAGGAGAAGCAAGAATGGTTTCGTCAGGAGCAATTACTCCAAAACAAATGAAAACAGCAATGATTGGAACTACTATTTTTACTTTGATAGTAGCAATTCTATTGATTTATGTTTCTTTTGGAAAAGATAATTTTGGGTATTCATTATTATTTTTTGGATTAGGTATTGCCTCTATTGTAGCAGCGATTAAATATACAGTGGGTAAATCTGCTTATGGTTATAGTGGTTTTGGAGATATTTTTGTGTTTGTGTTCTTCGGTTTGCTAGCCGTAGTGGGAACTTATTTCCTATATACTAAAGAACTTAATTTTACTATTTTTCTACCTGCATTTACTGTTGGATTACTAAGTACAGCAGTATTAAACTTGAATAATATGCGTGATAGAGTAAACGATGAAAAATCAGGAAAGAATACTCTAGTAGTAAAGATTGGTTCGGAGTTTGCAAAATATTATCATTATTATTTAGTTGTAGCATCCTTTTTATTTGCACTATTATATGTAGTAATTAAGTATCAATCTCCTTTTCAATTTTTATTTGTTATTGCTTATTTACCATTAATAAAACATCTGTTATTTGTGTATAAGAATAAGGAAGAGCGATTGTTAGATGGTGAGTTGAAAAAGGTAGCACTTAGTACTTTTTTGTTTTCTATTTTATTCGGATTGGGGCAAATTTTGTAACTTTCAATAAAAATACTACCCATGAAAATACTGTCCCAATTATTATTCTCTTTTGTTTTTTTGTTAGGATGTGGTGGAAATAATGACGCCCCTTCTTATGGATATGGAACTTCTCCTCAAAATGAAGTGGCAGAATCTATAGAAATAAACGGAAATAACGTTAATACGACTCAAGATCATTCAAAAGAAAGTAGTAATGGTACTATCATTCAAAGAAAACTGATAAAGAAGGGGAATGTATCTTTTGAGACGAATGATTTAACCAAGACTAGAAAACATATTGAGGAATCACTTCTCAAATTTAAAGGATATATCTCTGAAGACAATCAATATAAATCTTTAGATAATATTACCAGTAATTTAACGATCAGAATTCCTTCGCAGCATTTTGATACTTTTTTAAATGAATTGTCTTCTGCAGTTGAAAAGTTTGATCATAAAAATATATCGGTAAATGATGTTACCGAACAGTTTTTAGATATTGAAGCACGTTTAGCAGTCAAAAAATCTTTAGAAATTCGTTACAATGAACTTTTGAAGAAAGCAAAAACGGTTAAAGAAATACTGGAAATAGAAAGAGAATTAGCAAACGTACGTTCTGAAATAGAGTCTATGGAAGGACGATTACAATACTTACAAAATCAAGTGTCCTATTCAACATTAAGTATTCAGTTTTATAAAGTGGAATTAACGAAGTCTTCATCCACAGGTTTTTGGAGAAGATTGGGTAATGCTTTTTTTAATGGTATAGATAATATCAAATGGTTCTTTATAGGACTTATAAATATTTGGCCATTTATCTTGTTGTTAGTAGGAGGAATTTATCTATTAAGAAAACGAATTAAACGAAAAAAATAATGAAAATTACATTTTACGGTCATGCATGTTTTGGTATCGAAGTTAATGGAACTCATATATTGGTAGATCCATTTATTACTGGAAACCCTTTAGCATCGCATATTAATATAGAAGAAATTAAGGCAGATTATATTTTGGTAACTCATGCACATCAAGATCATGTGTTAGATGTAGATGTAATAGCTAAAAGAACTGGTGCTACTATTGTTTCCAATTACGAAATTTATATGCATTATACGGCAAAAGAATTAAAGGCGCATCCGTTAAACCATGGAGGTACTTTCAAAGCAGCAGCTTTTTCGGCAAAATATGTGAATGCTATTCATACCTCATCTTTTGCAGATGGAAGTTATGGAGGGCAACCAGGAGGTTTTGTAATTACTGCTGGTGAAAAATCGCTGTATATTGCAGGCGATACTGCAGTTACTATGGATATGAAATTAATACCAATGACAACAGAGTTAACAGCATCAATTTTTCCAATAGGAGATAATTTTACAATGGGAATAGAAGATGCTATTATTGCATCTGATTTAGTCGCTTGTAACAAGGTGATTGGGTGTCATTTCAATACATTTCCTCCAATACAAATAGATGTTGAAGATGCTAAGAAGCAGTTTTCAGCAAAAAACAAAGAATTAAACATTTTAGAAATAGGAACTTCAATAAGTATTTAAATTAAATGAAAGTAATAAAGATAATTTTAGGAATTATTATTGCAATATCGATAGTCTTTTTTGCGACTGGGTTAATTGTAAAAGAAACTACGTATATGGTGAAAGTCGAGATTAATAAGCCTATAGCAGAAGTCTTTTCAAAATTTAATGATACTGAGTTATTAAAAGAATGGATTCCTGAAGTGAAGTCTCTTGATATCATTGAAGAAAAACCGGGTAAAGTTGGGAGTACGTATAAGATGATCGTTAAAAATCAAGGTCAAGAAATGGCAATGACAGAAAAAGTGTTGGCCTTTGTTGAAAATGAAAAGGTAACGTTACATTTTGATGCGGATGGAATGTTAAAAACAGATGATTATAATTTTATTTCAGAAGGAAATAAAACCATTATAACACAAGACACCAAAATTACCGCTAAATCGTATATTTTAGGATGCACATTTCCTTGGTTTAAAGGACAGTTAAAGAAACTTAGTCAAGATTATTTAGAGAGGTTTAAAACCATCGCTGAAGAATAATTAGAATAAAAATAATATGCTAAAGGCTAGCTATAAACAATATATACTAAACTTTAAACAAGCAAGCGGTACGTCTAGAGGAATCTTACGAACAAAAGAAACCTATTTCTTAATATTGGAAAAGGATAACAAACGAGGAATTGGAGAATGCGGATTGTTTAGAGGATTAAGTGCAGATGATAGACCAGATTATGAAGAAAAGTTACAATGGGTTTGCGATAATATTGGCTTAGGTTTAGAACGTTTGTTAATGGAACTGATGCAGTTTCCGTCTATTCAATTTGGTGTAGAACAAGCATTTCTTTCTTTAGAAGGAGTTACTCCGTTTGAATTGTTTCCATCAAAATTCTCTAAAGGAGAAGAAGCAATTTCTATCAATGGACTCATTTGGATGGGGGATAAATCGTTTATGCAACAACAAATTAAAGATAAATTGCAGCAAGGGTTTTCTACTATAAAAATGAAGATTGGTGCTATTGATTTTGAAACAGAATTTAATTTGTTAAAATCTATAAGAAAAGAATTTTCATCTAAAGAAATAGAATTGAGAGTTGATGCTAATGGAGCGTTTACACCGAACAATGCTTTAGAAAAATTGGATCGTTTGGCTAGCTTAGATATGCATTCAATAGAGCAACCTATTAAACAAGGTCAATGGCAAGAGATGGCAAGTTTATGTGAAAAAACACCTTTGGCAATAGCCTTAGATGAAGAGTTAATAGGAGTGTTTTCTTTAGAAGAAAAACAAAAATGTATTGAAACCATTCAGCCACAATTTATTATTTTAAAACCAAGTTTAGTTGGTGGTTTTAGAGGAAGTAAAGAATGGATTGATATTGCATCAAAATACAAGGCAGATAATTGGATTACTTCTGCTTTAGAAAGTAATATCGGTTTAAATGCCATTGCACAATGGACCTATACATTAAAAAATCCACTACCTCAAGGATTAGGAACAGGTAGTTTGTTTACAAACAACATTGAAAGTCCTTTAGAAGTGGCCAAAGGAAGCTTACAGTATAACCTTAGTAAAGATTGGGAAATATCGATTTAATTGGTAAAAGACATAGAATAAAAAGTCTAGATTTTTTCCAACAAGTGTATAAAGGAAAGAATCATTGGTATATCTGGATATTAGTTTCGTTGGTTGCATTTGTACCATTTGCACTCAGGATATATCATTACCTATTTGTAAAAGTTCAGAAACCAAAAGCACCGGTAGCAATAGATTCAAATCTGCTTCTTGTAAAAGGTTTGTCTCATTATCTATTTTACTTAGTACTGTTGTTATTGGGAGTACGATATCTGCATAAGAGACCTATTAGAACGGTGTTTACATCTAAAAAGAAAATAGATTGGTGGCGTTATATTTTTGGAGTAAGTTCATGGGGGTTATGCATAGTAGTGTACTTTTCATTGAATTATTATTTCTATCCTGATAACTATCAGTGGAATTTTAAGCTAGTTCCATTTTTAATTCTATTTCTAATAAGTTTTACAATTGTTCCAATAGGAGCTATTTTTAAAGAGCTTTATTTTTCTGGATATTTATTGCAGGGAATAGGGTTACTAACCAAACGAAAATGGGTAGCTATTGTTCTAACTTCTGTAATTTATATGTTTGCCATTGGAATGAGTCCAATATTTGAACAAGCAGGTTATCATGTACTATTCTTTTATTTTGCCTCTAGCTTATTTACAGGGATTATAACAACAATAGATGATGGTGTAGAGCTAGCGATGGGATTACAAACAGCAAATAATATTTTTGCAATTTTATATATAACTACAAATTGGACAGGGTTAAGAACAAATGCATTGTTTTTAGATATTTCAGAACCCAAAGTATTATTTATTGTATACATTCCTGTATTTATATTTTTTCCAATATATTTCTTTATATTAAAGAAAATGTACAATTGGAAAAATACCAAAGAGAAAATCTTAGATAAGATTGTAGATATAAAATAAACTAAATCAAACCAAACCAAACCAAACCAAACCATACAAATGAATTTTATACAACAAGCATATAAAGGAAAGAACAATTGGGTTTATTATTTAGTGGTAATTTTTATTGTATTTTTCGGATGGCAATTAATAGGGGTTGTTCCTCTTTTTGTTACAGCTATTTTACATTCAGAAAGTACTGCTGAACTAACAAAAGCAGCCAACGACAACTTTATGAGTTTGGGTATCAATAGCAATTTGTATTTGTTTATGATGATATTAACCTTTGCTATTGGTATGGTGTTTTTACTTTTAGGAGTAAGGTATGTACACAAACGACCTGTAAAAACGCTTATTACAAGTAGAAATAAAATTGATTGGAAGCGCTACTGGTTTGCCTTTACTGTTTGGGGTATTGTATCTGCATTGGTTATTTCTATAGGGATTTTATTAGAACCAGAAAGCTATACTTGGAATTTTAAACCAGTACCATTTTTTACATTATTGGCAGTATCGTTTTTGTTTTTACCATTGCAAACAAGTTTTGAAGAACTCTTGTTTAGAGGATATTTTATGCAAGGTTTGGGAACTTGGTTTAAAAATAGATGGGTTCCACTAATCGTAACTTCTGTAATTTTTGGATTATTACATGGAGCGAATCCGGAAGTAGCAAAATTGGGATATATCTCAATGGTCTTCTATATAGGAACTGGGTTTTTATTCGGTATTTTAACATTGATGGATGAAGGAACTGAATTAGCGCTAGGTGTGCACGCCATTAATAACATAATGGCAGCAATTTTTGTAACTACAGATTGGACAGTTTTTCAAACAGATGCTTTATTTGTAGATACTTCTGAACCTTCTGTAGGTATCGAAATGTTTTTGCCAGTGTTTGTTTTATACCCTCTATTATTATGGTTTTTCTCTAAAAAATACGGTTGGACGAATTGGAAAGAAAAGTTATTTGGGAATATAAAACAGCCAATTACTGAACAAGAATCTATGTAAAAGTGTTTAATGAAGAAAGTAGAGAATCGATTCCATAGTAAGTTTCAATTAAACAATCAATCATTTACAAGTATCGAAGAATTATTGCTTTTTTCAAAACAAGTAAATAGTTCAATTTATACTTTCTTATCTGATTGGTTTGATGAAAAAAGTTATGTGATCGTACATACTTCTGGATCTACAGGGAAACCTAAGCCAATTCAGTTAAAAAAGGAGTTTATGATAAACTCGGCAAAAGCTACAGGTGCTTATTTTAATTTATATGAAGATACGACAGCATTATTGTGTTTATCTGCTGACTATATAGCTGGAAAAATGATACTCGTAAGAGCATTGGTTCTAGGATGGAAACTAGATGTAGTAGCTCCTGAATCTGATCCACTTAGAAAAGTAAATAAAGTATATGACTTTTCTGCTATGGTTCCTTTACAATTACAAAGTTCGTTAGAACAATTATATAAAGTAGGAAAGTTGATTGTTGGAGGAGGAGTGGTGTCTAATGAATTGATTCATCAAATTCAAGAGGTTGATACAGCTATTTTTGCAACCTATGGAATGACCGAAACAATAACGCATATTGCGGTAAAGAAGTTGAATCACTTTAATGATTTTACTGAAGAAGAGGAATCTTATTATTATACATTACCTAATGTAAATCTAAGTTTAGATGGTCGTAATTGCTTGGTAATCGATGCTCCCAAAGTGTCAGAAGAGTTAGTTGTTACCAATGATGTTGTTAATTTGGTTTCAGAAACAAGTTTTGAATGGTTAGGTCGTTATGATAATGTAATTAATTCTGGAGGTGTAAAACTACACCCAGAGAAGATTGAAGAGAAATTATCTGCAGTGATTGTAAATCGTTTTTTTGTAACAGGAGTACCTGATACTAGGTTAGGAGAAAAGCTTGTACTCATAATTGAAGGGAAAGAAGAGAAAACTATTTTAGATAACATTCGTTCTTTGGAAGGGTTGGCTAAATATGAAATTCCGAAAGAAATCTATTTTGTAGATTCCTTTATTGAAACAGCTACAAAAAAAATCCAACGTGCGCAGACATTGGATTTGATATATCATTCATAATTCTAAAAAAAATAGATTTTACCTATCTACATCTAAGAAATCGTTGTTTTCAAAAGCACTTTTATACTCGCTCAGAGAAATTCCATAACGTTCGGCATTGTAATTTTTCTCTTTATCTATTTTATAAAGCCTACTTTTCCTAGAAATCTCCATAGAGTTGGCTACGAAGAAAATAGAATCTTGAGTTACTTTGGTTACTTTTAAAGTAGAATAAGCGCTGTCAGAAGATTTGTATTCAACAATATCATTTATTTGTGGTTCATTGATATAGTTAACCACATCTTTTTCATGTTGATTTGCTGCATATAATCCAAAAGCAATCAAACCTCCAATAATTACTGAACCTACCCAATGCGTAACAGGAGATTTTGTTGTTCTCTTTACATTATCATGAGCTAATTTTAATTGTTCGCTCATATCTTTTCGCTCATAGGTGGCTTTACAATGATTACATTCTGAAATTCCTTTTTTACCAATTGGAAAAATAGGAATCCAATAAAGATAAAAATACCTTCCGTAAATGCTGATAGTGTGAGAATCTTGTTGCCCGCAGTGGTTACATTTTACACCACTAACTCTTTCACTGTGTAAGTGAGAACCTTTGGTTCCATAAAAAATCATAACAATAAGTTTTTAAATAGTTGATGCTAAATATACTAAAATAAACTGACTAGTTATTAGGGCTTTGTAAACCAGAAGGCTACACTTTACTTAACATAGATGCAGTGTTCAGTATACAATGTGCTATGATTAAAGGCCATAAATTCCTTCCAAATTTAACATAGGCAATTCCCATAACCAATCCTATAAGAGCTACAGAAATAGATCTTTCAGAGATGTCATAAGAATGTCTAAATCCAAATATTAAAGCTTGTAAAAGTACCGCAATAGCTGTCGCAAAGGAGGTCTTGGAAAAGATGCGTTCAAACCAAGTAATTAAGAAGCCACGGTCTAACAACTCTTCTAAGGCAGACTGTATTAAAATAAAAGGAATGATAGTGAAAAAGTGTCCCCAGTTGTTTTTAAGGTCTCCAAATTTAGAAATTGCTTGTTCTGAAGAAGTATCTGGAGCTAGTTGAAAAGGTAGGATGTTCTGAATTTGCTTAAAAATAATAATAAGAATGGGAATGGCGACTAAAATTCCTATGGTTACCAGTAAGGTAATGTATATGTTTTTAGGTTTTTTTAAACCTAAATCTTGCCAAGAAATATTGCGTACTTTCATTCTCCATGTAGCTACAATCAGCGTAGTAAATGACCAAAAAAGTCCGTTGGCTATAAAATGAAGTTTAGGGAAATAAACCTCACGTATTAAAAACATGATAGCAATATAAAGGAGAATGTCGAATAAAAAACCTTTTCGGTTTTCTTGAGTTGAAGTTTTAAAATTCATGTGGTTAGCTTATTAGTTCCTATATAGGACGACATTTAATTTTAGAAGTTACAAATAATCTAAATTGGATGGGAAGTGAGTGATTTATTGGTATATTAGTTTTAAAAATTAAAAGATTATTATGGGAAGATGGATGGAAGGACTGAATAAGGATAATGAAGTTATTATGGCGTTAGCTCCCAATTTTCTTATTTATTCTTCAAGGGCAATGCCTAAAAAAATGAAAGCTGATTTTCCTCGATTAACTGATTTGTATATAACTTCTAATAAATGGATAGATGAGTTACAGAGTTTTGAAGGAGAGGAGTTAATAGCGTTAAAATTTGAAATAGAAAAATTAGAGAATATACTTAGTTTTAAAGAATATATTTCAGGAGTTGATTCAGAAAGAGTGTTGAAAAATTGGATTTCTGAAGAGTATCAATTACAAGATATCCTTATTGATATAGAACATTTGAAAAGTTTCTTTAATCAAGCTATTAATGAAAAATTAGAGGTAAAAATTTATTTATAAGTATAAAAAAAAGGAACCGTAACGGTTCCTTTTTAGAATAAACTAGCCCCCCGAGGCTAATTAATTCGCACGGCAATATATAAATATTTTGATGAATTTTAAGGAAAAAAACATATTGATTTTTGCAATCAAAAAAGTATTATTCTTGAGTAATTTTTCTAGGCTCAAACAAGTAGGAACAATTGATGTTCAATTAGTTTTTTAAGTATATTCGTTATCAAAGACTTCCAAAGAAAATGAAAAAGAGAATTATAGGAATAGATGTAGCGCGATCCTTGGCTGTAATAGGGATGATTATTGTTAATTTTAAAATGGTCTTTGGTCAGAATAACCCTAATTGGATTTCCGCATTTGCCAGTGTTTTTGATGGAAAAGCTGCGGCTACTTTTGTGGTTTTAGCAGGAGTAGGGTTGGCTTTAATGACCAAATCAGCAATTGCTCAAAAAGATGATAATAAGTTAAAAAAAGCTCGTAAACGAATTATAAAGAGAGCATTGTTTTTGTTTGTTCTCGGAATCTCTTATATCGCAATTTGGCCGGCTGATATATTACATTTTTATGGAGTTTATATGGCTGGAATACTTTTGTTATTAACTAGCAAGGAAAGAACGATAATGTTTTGGGCGATATGCTTGATTATACTTTTTCCTGTACTTCTATTATTTTGGCATTATGAACAAGGATGGAACTTTCAAACACTCGAATACCAAGATTTTTGGACATTTAAAGGCTTTGTAAGAAATCTTTTCTTTAATGGTTTTCACCCTGTTATTCCATGGATATCTTTTATGCTATTTGGTTATTGGTTAGGAAGAAAAGATTTGCATAAGAATGCATTTGTAAAGAAAGTGTTTTGGATAAGTTCTGGAGCGTTTATCTTAATTCAAATGATTTCTTGTGGAATTATTTCTGTTTTCTCAGAGGGCAATTCAGAAGTTACTCAAGAATTGACAGAAGTTTTTGGTACCAATCCAATGCCGCCATTACCATTGTACATGTTTAATGGTGTTGCTATTGCATTTTTAGTCATCTCTGGATGCATACTTTTGGCAAAAAAATATGAAAACAATTTTATAATTGATGCATTGTATAAAACAGGACAATTGGCATTAACCTTTTATGTTGCTCATGTGATTATTGGAATGGGAATGGTAGAAGTATTGGGAGCAAATCAATTAGGAACCTATTCTATTAAATTCTCAGTATTGTATGCTTTAATATTTAGTTTTGGCTGTATTGTTTTTGCAGTGATTTGGAGAAAGTATTTTATTGCTGGACCTCTAGAATGGCTTATGAGAAAACTTACAGATTAAGAAAAAAAGTGCTTTTATCTGTATATTTTAATATGTTGTTAGTATTGTATTCATATTGAAACAAAAAAAGCCAAGTTTTGCAACATGACTTTTTTCTAACTAACTTAAAATTTTTGCATCAAAAATGATGCGCGGCAAATGTAAAAATTTAACTGAATATCATAGAACAAAAAAAGTTAAACTAATACTAAAAATGGTTATTTAAAATTGTAGAAAATGAAGAACAAAGTAAGACACTTTTCATATATAGGTTGCCTATGGTTATTTCTTGCATGTAACTCAAATAAAAAGGAATCTGTAGCGGTTTCAATTGATGTTTTAAATGTTGAAAAAGTTGAGGTATATGAATTAAATTCAAAAAATAAATTGAAAATGAAAAAAGGTTTTGAGACTATGTTTATAAAGGATTTTAACGAAGCAGTTACTACAGAACCTCGTAAGTTTAAAAAAACATATAGAGTGCTAATTCATTATAAAATAGGTAGCAATGATACTATTTTATCGAATGGAGAAAATCATCAGTATAAAAGATGGAGTAAAACAGCATTCAACTTGATTGAAAAATATAAAGAAAACTAACGTATTTAAATATTTAAAATAGATATAAGAATTTTAGCTATGAATAACATCAATAATTTTAATGTAAAATCAGAACTCATTAAAAAACACTGGAAACATGTAAATGAATTGTACGTATCTTATAAGGAGTTATTAGAAACCTATGATGAAGATGAAGAATTGCCTTATGATGAGTTGTACGATATTGGTTTTGAACATTGGAAAGAACAGTATTTCGGATTCGTTTTGGAACCTATTAGAGACAAAGTATTAGATTTCTTTTATAAGGCACAAATAACTGATTTGAAGTCAGCAGGGACTGTAAAAAGAAAAGAAAAAACATATCTTATATTTTATTATTTGTATCAGTATTTCTCACTTGGAATTAAAGCTTATCATGAAGATGAAGAATTCGAAGAAATAAGATTAGATGTTTCTATGGATTTAAATATGGATTTGTACAGAGTGTTTGAGGAAGTTTGGGAAGAATTTGGATTAGGGACAAAACTGGATGCGGAATTATTTGAAGAAAAAGAGGAGTTTTATGCTATTGAAGTAGAAATGTTAAAGCCTTTTTTGTCAGAGTGTTGGAATGCTGCAAAATTAAAGTCTAGTAAAAAAGTTAAAGGAATTTTGTTAGAAGCTACAGGTGGTGACATAGGGCACTCTCTAGATAATAATCAGAAATTGGAAGAGGTATATTAATAGTAAACCTCTTTCTTATCTGTTTTAAAGAAGTATCAAATTTAGTTAAAATTGATGCTTCTTTTAGATTTGTATTTCGTTCTAGTTTTTACTGTTTTTATACTTTAAAAACATGCTCTTATTGCATTTTTTCAAAAACAGACACTTCTTTTTGTCAATTTTGAAGAGTCAATTAATCAGACTAATCATATAATAACTAACCTTAAAACTTATATTATGAGTGCAATAACACCTATTAAATTACCTGCTCCAATCGAATGGAGTACCAAAGAGCAAGCGGCACTTACGCATATTGAAAATTTAAAAGTCATTTTAGACAAACCAGCAAACAAGTTAAATTATATAGCAGCATTGGCTGAGTTAAGTGTAGAAGTATTTATAGATAACCGATCTAAGAAAATTGTAGAATATTGGTTCCCTTATTTAGCTGGTGAATCAACACTTGAAGATTTTTTTAAAGCATGGTTAACCTATACGCCTACTTGCGATAGCCCAGGGAAATACATTGAATATTGGGATTATTTAGTAAATACAAACTCAGGATTGCTTTTAGCAAACGATGAGAGTTTTAAACCTTGGTTTACAGCATTTTTGAATTTTCATGGAGATTGGATAAACAGTACTTCTTCAACAGAAACATTAGCAGATTGGATGGTATACAAAGGAACTCCTGCTCATCCATTTGATATCAATGATTATGAAAGACCAGATCCAAAAAGTCCAACAGGAGGATTTCAATCATTCAACCAGTTTTTCTTACGTAATTTAAAACCTGGTCAAAGACCAATGTGTAATGAAAAGCAAGCAGATGATGTAATTGTCGCTCCTTGTGATGGTGGAATTTTCTTTTTAAATCATGCCGATAAAACCAAGAGTATTGAAGAATTAAAAAAGACAGATTACGATTTACCAGGAAAGTCAGATCGTTTCGGAATTATGGAAGCATTGCCTGGCTATGGAAGTCATTTTTTAGGAGGAGATTTACTGGATATATTATTATGGTTTACAGATTACCACCATTTTCATGCACCAGTAAGTGGTACAGTAGTACATCAAGGAATGTATCATGGATCGTATAATTACGATTTTGGAGATTATGATCCTAAAGATTTTTATGCACCAACATTGCCAAAAGATAGTGATCAAGTTGGATGGTATGAAAAATTAGGAAAGCACCAGCGTTATGTATGGATTATCAATACCAAAGAGTTTGGATTAGTAGCAATGGTTGCTATTGGTTTCTGGGGAGTAGGAAGCATTGTAAATGCTGTAGAAAATGGAGCAAGCTTAAAACAAGGTGATTATATGGGACACTTTGGATATGGTGGTTCGTCAATAGTTTTAGCTTTTAATAAAGATGTTGATATAGACTTTAAAGTTGGTAAAGAACCAGTACAAGGACCTAATACCCCAACACTTATGAAAGTTAGAGAATGCCTAGGGAAATTAGTTAAATAATGGGAGGTATACTGGCTCTTTTGTTATAATAAAACAAGGGAGTCAGTTTATACTATTCAATAAATATATAAAGAATATAACACCTTTTTTAAGGTGTTTTTTTAGTGTATCATATGATTTTCAAATAAAACTAAAAGAAAGTTATATTTGTTGCCATAACTAAATTATTGAAAAGGAGTTGTTATAAATTAAAATAGAAAATCAAAAAATTGCATGGAACTAGTATTTGAAAGTGAAAATAAGGCGACCACTTATCGAGATATAAAAGAAACTATTTTAGTAAAGATACCATTACTAGCTATAAAAAGTTATTTGTTATATAGTTTATTGTTATGGACCAAACCTGAATTAATAGGATTTATAAAGTGCTTATTGTTATTAGAAACAATGTATTGTATGAAATTGATTTTTGGTTTAAAAACAAAACACTTAAGAAGTATACACATAGATACTGATAAAGAGGCTTTAATCATTACTCACTATAATTTCTTCGACCCTTCTATTGAAACAATTTTCAAAGGGAATACAATTAAGATTTCTGAAGTAAGACATATGCCAGTGTCATCATTTTCTTTCTATAATTTTTATACTATTCAGGATCATCAATCTAAAGTTAAAATTCGAACCATAGATTTTAAGGATGAAGGATCAGATTTTGAGAATATTTATACGAAACTTAACAAGAAATGTTCAAGTTAAATCTTTGGTAAAAAAGGAAGAGTTCACGGTGATTTTTTTGAAAAAAGAGCACAGCCTAAGAAAGGCTGCGTCTAGTAGGTGAATTTAATCGAGTCCCCACTTAACTAAATTCGCGCAAACGTATTTATAATTGAATTTCTACGCAAATATTAGCCGACGAATGATTTATTTTTTTAAAAAAAGACAACATATGTTAAGATTTTAAAGAGTGAATCAAGGAAAGTTTAGAGGTTGCATAAAGAATACAAACAATAAACTACTTTTTGAAATAGTTTTGAGAAGAAAGAACTAGGTTAAAAGAGCTATATTAGTATACATATCTAAAGAAATTAAAAGCATATGAACATTGAAGATATTTCAACTATTTGTAATAGTCTTACTTCTGTAACTACCGATATAAAATGGGAAGATCATTTATGTTTTAACATAGGAGAGAAGATGTTTTTTATTACTTCACTAGAAAATATACCTACGAATGCTTCTTTTAAAGTATCTGATGAAGATTTTGAAGAACTAACCAATAAAGCAGGGTTTAAACCTGCTCCTTATTTAGCTCGATACAAATGGGTGTATGTAGATGATTTGAACCGTTTATCAAAAGAAGAATGGGAGCGTTATATATTTAAATCGTATGAACTTATTTCTTCTAAATTTTCAAAAAAGAAAAGGGTAGCGTTAGGGATAGCTGAATAGCAATTACTTATAAGAAGAGATGTTTAGTAGTCATCTCTTTTTCTTTGTAAGTATTGTGTTAATTACATGTTCATCTTTTACTCAAATTAAAGATAAAAAAAGGAGCTTTAAAAGCTCCTTTTTTATTATTAGTCCCAAAATGAACAACAATTTGGGTGAATTGGCACTAGGCAAGTTGTCGCTTCTTTTGGTTGTGGTACACATAAATCTTTAAAAGGATCATCGTTTCCGCCGTTTATAGATTTTTGAGCTTTTTTGCCCATAACTTTACCTAAGCTTGAAATGTTCTTTAACATAATTTGATTTTTAAAATTTCTTAAAAGTAGCCATATAGAAATAAAAAAATGAGATGAATCACCTACTAAAAGTAAGGATTTACCTTACTTAACTAAATTTAACATTTCACTAAAAGCAAATTCAAACTATTTTTTCTTTTTTAATTTAATAATGTCAAAAACAGTATCATATTTTTCAGTAAACAAAAACTCAGATATTACAGACGTTAGCTTTTTCTTTTTCCCCTCAAGTAGGTCTGTTGTTTCTTTGCTAAGTTTACTAGTTTGTGATAGTACATTATGAACATACTGATCTTGATGATACGCTAAAAACTCCCTTACATTTTCAGCAATACTTAGGTTTTGAAAAACCAATTTTTTATAATTCACTGTTTAAACTAACCTTATACTTGTTCAATAATTTTTTAGTAATTCCCATATTAGCTTTCTCTCGATCTAATGCTAAATAGATAAAATACTCACCATTTTCTGAAATATTGATAATATGAATCTGATTAGACAGGTTAAATTGAATATCATTTAACTCCTCATGAATATTTAATTTATTCATGGTTTGCTGCTTGGCGTTGATTATTTCAACATTAAACGCCGAAGCAAGTTCTAGATCAAATCCTTCTATAATAGAATCACAAATTAAGGATTCACCAGATGATAATTCGGTAACACTTACCCCTCTATAACCCGGAATATTTTCTTTTACATTGTTTACTAACTCTTTTAAAGCTGTTTCCATTTTTTATATTTATTTGTTAAACTCTTTTCTTAAGCTGATATCTAATACTCCGATATTGATGTTCTTATTGGAAGAAAAACATAGAATATCATTGTGGTATTTAACCAAAACAAGTTGCTCTTTGTTGGATCTTATAATCAGATTGGATAATTCTGATTTTAGAAAATCATTAAAATAATGTTGAGTCATATTAAAAACAGTTGCACCAAAAGGAATGATGTTTTCTTTTGTTTGATGTCCTTCTTTATGATAAAACTCAATAGTATTTCCTTGTTTGTCAAAAAGGTAAATACTGTTAGAATTTGTGTTTGATAAAAGTTCTTCTAGGTTCAAGATTTGTTTTAATTTATTGATTATACTATGTATTAGATTGAAACTAAATTCGAGGCAAAGGTAGCGGGGCAATAGGGTTTGTGCAGGGAATTATAAGTGTATGAAGTATAAGAATCGGATATTTAAACCTTATTAAACAAGTTAGTAAAAGGTAGAAGTGGAAATACAAATTTTTCTTCATTTATAAAAGAATAAAACCCAGCTTTAAGCCTTAAGTAGAGGAAATAAAAACTAGTAATTAACTTTAAGTAAAGCTGAGTTTCATATAAATAAGGGGTATAAAATTTCTAAATTCTTATAAAAAGACTAACTACAGGCTAGAAATTTTATACAGCAAAGTTATCATGACTCTTTAAACTGAATAACAATAAGAAGTTCTAATGAGTTTAAGATTCTGAAATGTACACTTTAAAATATTATAAAGAAGATTTGTATTGGGCTGGAGTCATATGTACATTTTTCTTAAAAGCATTGTAAAAGGTAGCTTTGGTATGAAATCCAGCCTCTAAACCAATTCCTTCTATAGATAAGTGCTGTGCTTCATTACTTTTTAAAAGTTTTTTAGCGAGTTCAACTCTGAAAGAATTGATATAACTATTAAAGTTTTGCGATTTAACCTTATTAATCGCATAAGATATTCGCTTGGGATGCACATGAATGGCTTCTGCAATATCTATAATGGTAAGTTTGTTATTCATATAACATTTCGATACTTGAATATAATCATCAACTTTAATACAAGTCTGTTGGGCTTCGTTGATAGACATTAAGTTTTGAGTCGTTTGCGAAGTAATTTTATCAGAGGAAACCAATAAAGGGGTTAATTTGGTTTTTGTGGAATGGTCAATTGGGTGTTGCTCATCTGCAACATTTTTATTCCATACCAAAGTACGGATGTTTTCTTGTGTTACTCCTTTAAACGAAACCCAGTAAATAAGAATCACATTTAAAACAGAAATCCAAGCATACCAAGCATGGCTCTCTAGAAAAATATTGATTAAAATAACCAAATGAAACAAAACACTTGCATAGGTAAACCACTTGGTCCAGCTTAAAGTTTTTCGCTGAACATAGGTATATTGATTGTGTACTTCAATAACATGTGAATGAATCCACTTTAAAATAAGATATGCTATATACAGAGAATAGGAGAGTCCTCCTATAAAATATACAATAGCCGCAGATGAATTTTTTATTTGAAGCTTAAGTTGGTAGGGCAGAAGGAAAATAACCAAGGCTACTAGAAATTCTATAACTCCTGGAATTAGTGTCCAATAACTAGCTTTTTTCTCCTTTAAAATAGAAGTTTTTTGAACATAAATGAGTAGTAAAGGATAGGCTAAGAAATGAAATCCAACAGGAAGTAATTCTAATTCTGGGTGTTTGGTTAAATAGTTAAGATCGTGTAATATGTTAGGAATAGGTTCAAGTGAAAACAAAAGAATAAACATACCTAAAAATAGTATGGGTTTGTTTTTTTTAGAATAGTAAAAAATTAAAACGACCCCAAACAATAACCCTTGCACAACACCAAGCGTATCTATAAAACTAATGATACTATTCGATAAATCCATTTGCTAAAAACCCCTATTATAAATAAAAAGATAATATTCATCTCAATGATTTCCCTGTTCATTGATTCAGAAGATACAAAATAGCATCATAATTATATAATATGATTGTGAAAAGAAGTCTTTTTAAGTACATATTTCAGAATATTAAACTAAAAAAGGAACTGTTTATATCATATTTTACTTTGTCAAGTAATTTTATTAGTATTTAAGTTATTATTAAATAAAAGGCACAGTATAATTAAAAATCAGGTTCAAAATCTTCTTTTTCCAAATCTTTTTGGTCAAACTCATAAATTGGTTTTAACTCATTCAAATAAATATCATCATTTAAAAGTTGAGAGAAAAACTGCCAGCTTTTAGCATCAGGAACGTAAAATACAGTAGGAATGTTTTTTTTATCTGACAAGGAATAATAAAAAACTGTAGGGAAGCCGTCAATTGTTGTTTCTTCAGATGTGAAATCTAAAGATTCAGAGGTTAATCCGTTTACAGAAGCGTAGGTTTTATATGCATTTTTATTTATAGCTTCGGAGTAGAGGTGTAAGTATACTTTTCCAGAATAACGATATACATGTAAAGAGTCTTGTTGAATTAAATATTTGGCAATCCTCATTGCAATTTTTTTCTCTCTTTCTTTTGTACTTATGGGTTTACAGCTTAAAAGAAATAGCAAAACAAAAAAAACAATTTTATTCATTTTCGTAGCAATTAAAAAATTAATAATGACTTAACAGTGTTAAGGTGTAACCAACAATGAGTTACTGTTTTTCTTCATTCATGAAGCAATTTAGAAATTAATATTGATTCGAACTCCTTTTTTGAGATTAGATTAAATGAAATCATGGCATTTATTCATTTACAAAATACTCTTCAATTGGAATAGGTTATATTGAATTTTTCGTTTTAATGATAGTTGAGTTTTTCTTTATAAAACTATAACTTAATAAATTAAGATTTCTTTGACAGTCTTTCATGTGATAAATAGTAATTTTAATGAGCATATATCAAATGCTAGTACATTAAATATATAGTTATTGAAAAACATGAAATCTCTACAAACTTTAATTCTTGTTTGTTTTATAAGTATAGCAGCAAGAGCTCAAGAAAACGCACCCATTACGATTGGAATAAACCATACGATGCAATCAACAGCTTTAAAAGAAGAAAGAACTATTCAAATTTATACACCTGATGGCTATAAAGATTCAAAAAAAGCATATCCTGTGTTATACATTTTAAATGGACAATGGTATTTTCATAGTGGAGTGTCCATTCAAAAATCTTTGCGCACGCCTGGAGTTATTCCAGAAATGATTGTTGTAGGAATTAATGATAGCAAACAACCACGATGGTCTTTATTTGGTGAGAAGAAAGATACGTTTACTAATTTTTTAGTTGATGAGGTTATGAACTATATAGATACAAATTATAGAACAACCAATGAACGTGTCATTTTTGGTTGGGAAGCAGCAGCCTATTATATCAGTGAATTAATTTTAAAAAGAAGTGATCTTTTTGATGGTGCAATTATTACTGATGGAGGATATGCATCAGAAGATTTGGTGAAGAATTTCAAATCTAATAAAGATATTTACCTGTATATGGCGAATTCTAAAAAAGACATTTACTATATCAATTCAACAGAAGCATTTCATAAAATATTGCAAAATAGTAGTCCTGAGAATTTAAAATGGAAATACACTTTATTTAATGATGAGGTCCATGAATCATTGGCACATTTAGCCATGTATAAAGGATTGAAATATTACTATCATAACTACGACTCTCTTGTTTTTGAAAGTATTCAACACTACATAGATGCTGGAGGAATAGAGTATTTAACCAGTTATTTTAAAGAACGTGCTAAAAGGTTTGGTGGAGACGGACAAATAGATAATAGCACAAAAAATGCTTTAATCTGGCTGGCTTGGAGAAGAGATAATTTTGAATATTTTAGTTTTTTTATGAAGGAGTTTAAAGATGTGTTGAAAACAAAAAGGTACGACTCTGCTTATTGGCAAAATAGATTTGGACAGTTCTATCTAAAGCATAAAGATTATAAAAATGCTCGTAGCTATTTTAACAACGGTCTAGATAAATATCCGAACTCTAATTTTGAAGCAGAAATGAAAAAAGGATTAAGCTTAGCAAAACAAAAAAAGGGGTAATTGATGGGGTTGATTATTTTAGAGTGATTGATTTATAGATTTTTTGGTGACATTTTAATTTTTCCTACTTCAGTTTTTTTGTGAACATAGTACATTGGGTACCTTCCAAAAACCCATTTACCATTTTCAAATTTGAAAGAAATATACCCCGATAGGTTAGGTCGTTTATGATCTTCAAGTTCAATAAATTTATACTTTTCTTCAATTTTAATAAAATCTTTTTCTTTAGGTTCATAGTTAAAGTCAAAAGGATTGTTAGAATTTAGAACTTCCGAAATATGCTCAATAGTCAGTTCTTTGTTAATTTGTCCTTGAGGACGTATCATCATTCCCATGACACTATGTTTATGTACCTCTTCTTTAAAAGAAGAAAGCGTCCATTTAAAATAGGTTTCCATATAGGAGCCATCATCGTTTAATAGCGCCATTAGCGACTCATTCTTTTTTACTTGATATAGGTTAGCAACTTCATCTGCAAAATCAATATTAATAGCTAGCTTATTGGAGCAGGTACAAAAACGGATTTTTAAATTTTCTTTACACATAACACATAGTTTTAATGATTAACAACAATTTTTTATAAGATCGGTGACAAACGTTTTTAATTTGTTTATTTCATTTCTATTTAGAGAGCAATAAATGAAAAATTCCTCATTTATAAGAACACTTTCAGAATTAATCTTTAGTCATTCTTTCTAGCTTTATCTAATGTCAAGTTTAGTTTTATTTTAACAAAGTCAATTGTACGTTTTATGTGTTCTTCATTTCCAAATCTTGCAACCACAGTATAATTGTTTAATAATTCATTCAAACGATTCAAAACTTTGTTTAATAGATCGCTATCTAAATCAACTCCTGATCCTAAATGAGCAATAAGATTATCTATTAGGTCTGATGTTTCCTCGTCCAAACAGTTTATTAAAGCAAGGCAGTAAATTTTGTTCTGAAATACAAAGTCCATTTTTCTAGAATCATACTCTACAATTACAGAAGCAAGTCGATGTAGGATTTCTGATGACCACAAATTTATGTTGTTCTCGAAATAGTCCCAATCTTCATTATTTAGACTTTCAATATATTGCCCAAATGATTCTAAAACACCGGGTTCATTGTAGGTGAAATCTTTCCATTCGAAATCATTGACTAAATAATTGTATAAATCTTGTACTTTATGATTTTTAAAGTAATGCATTTAAATAAATTAATGGTTTGTGTTGGACTTTTTATTAATTAAAAACAACATTCTACAATAATAGAGTACAAAAGGAGCTCCACTGATCAATGTTATTGCAAATAAAGAAAATCCATTGCCCCAGGCTTTGAAGCATATTAATAAAAACGAAACCAGTAATAACGTTACACCTATTTTAATCCAATTTTTTATGGTATGTGTTTTTTTATAGAATAGTGTAGGTATTAATAGTAGTTTTCCAATAAGCGAAATTATTATGGCGATTCCGAGAATACTTTTAAGAAAACTAAATTTTTGAACATCAATACCATTTTCAATGAGTTGAGGAATAACCAATATTTCAAGTAGAATTAATATTCCACCACCATGTCCTTCAGGAATTATAACAATAATTATCGAGTTATAGATTAAAAAAAGGGTTAATACTTTTTTAATCAATTTGTTTTCATTTTTCAATTAGCTGCAACTTTTAATTTGTGTAGCAAAATAATTATTTATTCTTGATCAGAAAAGACTAAGAGTGACCTTTTATTATAATTACTTTCTTTTTTTGATAAAATAAATAGAAACGAAATATAAACCCCACTAGCAATTACTGGTGGGGCTGTATTTTAAGATAAAAGAAGTGTTGTCTCTCGTCATGAGCATCTTTTTAAACCACATGCGCAAAAAGTTTATTCACAATTTTCCATTTGCCCTGTATTTTGAATAGCGATAAATAATCATAGTAATTAAATCCCAACATGGGTACATGCAATTTTACCATGGCTGCTTTTCCGAGAATGTCGATACCCATAATCGACATGTTTAAAGTCTCTCCTAGATCATTCGGACTTTTTCTTGTCTTCACAGTTTCAATATATTCATTAAGGTTTTTAATGTATTCAATTGAATTGATATCTCCATATAGAGTTGCATCGTTGCTAAAACAAGTTAAAAGATTTGAGACGTTACCATAAAAGATTCCTTCAAAATAAGTATTGATTAGTGTTTCGATTTCTTTAATATTCTCCTGATACATTGCTTATGTTTTAGTTGCTACTGTTTGTGTTCCATTGAAGCCCCAATTTTCTAAAGGTATTTCATCGATAACCACATGAGTAGTTGCTGGATTTTTGTTTAAAATACGAACGACTAATTCCGTAGCCCCTTCAATTAATAGTCTCTTTTGGTCTTTGGTTACATTGGTATCTGTAACTTTGATATTGATGTATGGCATTTTGTTAATTTTAGTGGTTAAGGTTGTGTTTTAATCCCATGTAGAAGTTGAAGAGATTGCATATTTTCCTGCTCCTAAAAAATAGATAACCATAGCTCCAAACAGGTATAAACCTTGTAGTTCTATTCCCCAACCACCATATTGATTTAAAGTAAAAATATGAGCTGTATGTGCCATTAGAATAGCTATTAGCATATTGAAAGCTAATATTAAACTAGCTAGTCTCGTTCTCCAACCCACTATTATCAATATAGGAGCAATTATTTCACCCATAAAAACGGCGTATGCAATAAATTCTGGCACTCCAATACCATTGAGTAGACTTTTGATGAATGAATAATTAGAAGTTAGATTCGCAACTCCATGAAATAGAATAAGCAGCCCAATACTTAAGCGTTGTAATAATCGTCCGACATCTTTGTTTTGAAATTTGTTTGTGGTGTTCATATCCTATAATTTTTTAAAATTAATACGATACAAAAGTCAAAAAATGACTGACTGAACCACAGGACGATAATCACTAATAATTTGTGATATATGTCACAGGTAAACGAAGTTTATTTTAGTTATTTAAGCGACTTAAAGTTTCTCTACTAACGCCCAAATAGGAAGCGATTAACTTTTTAGGGACTCTTTGAAAAAGTTGTGGATATTGCTCAAGAAGTAACTCATAGCGTTCTTTGGAAGAGTTTTTTAATAGCGATAAGATTCTGTTTTGAAGTGCAATTCTACCATACTTACTTTTTTTAGCCCAAAAACGTTCCATTTTGTGCATTTCTTTGGTAAGTTTTTCTCTGTTTTCATAGCTGATATAGAGTAATTCACAATCTTCAATACAATCTATGTTTATTTTAGAAGTAGTTTGTTTTACAAAAGACTCGTAATCGGTTATCCACCAATTCTCCATTCCGAATTGTAGAATATGTTCTTTTCCGTGCTCATCAAAAAAGTAGCTTTTTAAACATCCTTTAACCACCCAATATTCTTTACTAGCAATTTCACCTTCTTGCAAAATATATTGATGCTTACGCTTGGTAGTACTTTCAAAATGACTTAAGATAAAAGCAAACTCTTCATTGGTAAGTTCAATGAGTTCTTCTATATGTTGTCTTAGTGGGTGTTTCATTTAGTTATTATGTTTTTAGTTTGTTCATAGCACTGAATTACAGCCATTGTTGCGGTTAGTTTTTATTTTAATTTCTTTTTTAATAACTAATCAATATGAAGTTCTCTTTTTCTTTAAATTTTTCCATAAAATTAGATTGAAATGTATCTAAATATTCTTTCTTCACACATTTCTTTAATTCTAATAATTTGTCTAAGGTAAAAATGAAATCATCCGCTTTAAACTTTTTGAAAAAAACAGGTTTTACCCCTTTGCGTTGGTACGAAATATCGACAGAGTGATATCCTTTTTCAAGTCCGATTTCGCTATTTTCCAATCCCACTTTTCTAGTGGTTAAAAAATCAGAATAGTCAATTCTCAATTCAGGGTTTTCTTCATCAGAAAACCATTCAAATTTTGATTCTGATTTCTCTACTATTTTAATTAGATAAATGTCTAATCCCATAAGTTTCTTAAATTAATCACAACGATTAGTGTAAACTGTCGTTTTAATGCACTTTATATCTTATTGTAGAGCGTTTTTATTTGTTTTTTAATTCTATTTTCCGTCCATCCAAATCCTGAATTAGAGCCGTTAAACCCCATTCAGTTTCTTTAGGCTCTGATAATATTTTCCAAATCAACAATTTTATTCCTCAAATCTTCAATCTCAAATCCTATTCTTATTGAATTATCAGCTTTTCCATTGATTTAGTCAAAGGATAAATTTCAAATACAAATCCATTTTGTTCAGAAGCATAATGAAAGGGACCATTTCCGTGACGATGATAGTCAAATTTATGACCTATTAGTTCGTACTGTTCTTTTAATTTTTCAGGATCTCCTGTTCTAATGACTAATAAGTTTAAATTCATCTTAAAAAATCAATCTTCAATTTTATAATTCTTATCTCTATAGATAATATTAAACTTGTTATTTTTTAGTTCTGTATTCCATCCGTTATTGAGAGCAAACTTTATAGAATCACTTACAAATTTTGGAGTAACTATTTTAGGTTCAAATTCAGGAGGGCGATTTTCTTTATCATTAACATATCCCCAGACATCATACCATCCGAAGTCTACTGTCAAAATATTTTCTTTATGATTATCTGGTCTAACATCAATAATACCTTGAAAGCACCAATTAAAATTAATGTTTTCAACTTTTATTGGTCTAAAACCTCTTTTTTTATTGGGTTTTGTCATTTATAAAAGTGTTTTTGTACTCATAATACTCTACGGTCATGTGTATGAAACGTAGCCTATAAATAGACACTAATTTTTCGGATTAACACAGAGCCGAATTTTTATATTTTGTTTTTATATTTTTTAAAAACCAAATTAAAAATTTGGCAGACTTTCTAAATATACACAAACCTTTTGGTTTAGTACTTATTAGCTATGTTTTATACATCGTGTTGTGCGTAGTTTTTTATATCTCGCCATTTTCAGTTTCCGTATATATTAGTTTTCCATTTTTGAATTCGAAATATATTGTAGTCCAATCACTTAATGCTAAGCTCAAATTCTTTTTACTTTTTAATTCTGCAAAATATGGTGTTAAAATTATTTGGAATCTTCCATCTTTTATGGTCAAAGGTGTTATCTCAACCAACCTTAATCGGTTTTTGTTTTTTCGAAAGTACTTTTGTCTATTCGCCAAGCAATATTTTGTATACTTTGTTGTGCACTGGCTTTTATTTATTTAATTCGTTGCGATACAACTCCGCTAACGTTTTCCGTTTTGTTTCGTTTTTTAAAATATTCTGTAACCACATTTGTGGTTGGTCAGTCGCATTTCCATATTCTCGGTCTTTAAATTCCTTAAATTCTAAAAAATCAGGCCAATTAATATTGTGAATATGCTGTAGTGAATAAACAGCCATTTCTCCATTCGTTGCTCTGAAAAATGGGCAAGTATGGACTTTAGTTTTCGTTGTGTCAGAAAGTTTAGAGATAAGAAATTCAGTCAATTCTACTTTATCATTTTTAGCAAATTTTTTCCATTCTGTTTCGCTAAAAACCATAGTTGGAATTTCTTTCTTTTTTTCTGTGACATATTGTGTTCCACCTAAACAACCTCCTTTTTCAAAAACCATAAAATTCCATTGGTCAGCAATTGAATCAGTTTGCTGTATTCCTATTTGAGGGATTTCTTTAATCAATTCAGATTTAGTTTCTGTTTGGTTTTTACATGAAACCAAAGTCAGAATCAGAAGTAATATTTTTAATGGATTCGTCATTTTTAGCTTTTGCACAACGTATTTGTATAAGATTAGTTGCGTGATTTAGGTAATTAATTTAGTAAATACAAACTGAATAGAAAATCTGCAAAGATTTTCTTAGGCAGACTTGTACTAGCAATTAATTTTATACTTTGTTAGGTGCAGTTTTTATTTTTAAACTCTTCAAATATTTTTTTCTGGTCGTAACTGAACATCATAGCTCGTGTCCTAAATGTTATTAAATAATTCTTTATTCTGCAATGAAATGGCATTGTATTAAAATAAACAAAGTGTCCAGCAGGTTGAATTTGTTCCAAAGCTTTTTTTGCTTCTTCTTCATTTTCAAATTCCCATTGCTCAATTATTCCGTCTGATATTGTATTACCTCCATTTTTATCTCTGTAAAAATATCCCCAAATACTTTTAGCATTTTTGAATAACTTAATATCTAGTTTAGTGGATAGTTTATTTAATAGTTTTGGGTCAAAGTCATTAGCTCTTTTTAAATCAGTATTTTGATAGTCTATTTTATAAAATGGATAATCACTAAATAAAGTTTTTTCACCTAAATATTCGTATAATCTCTTTTTTCTTAATCTTAAAGTATCAGGAATCCAATTAGATTTTTCAATTTCTTTGACAAACTCAATAAGTTCAGGAATTGGAATACTTTTATAAATAACAGTTTTTTCTTCTTTTTCTTTTGATATAATAGAGTCTTCAGTTATGACAGTTTTAATATCATTTTTTTGGGTTGAGTCCTTGCTGTTTTCTTCTAGTACCCTTTTACAGCTACAAATAATTAAAAAAGCAATTAATATTATCGATTTGATTCTCATTTCTTGAATTACATCTAACGGTCTCGGCTATGCGCTGTGACGGATTATGACCACATACTTTTTAGCCTTGACCATAAGTTTGATTTATTACTGGATTTTGGAGTTTCTGATTCATCCGTCATTGTCGTATAGCCATTGTTAGCAACTGTCTCTTTTTCTTTTTTATTCGTTATCTTTTTTAAATAATCTTTTTGTGCGTCTGTTATTTCATTCTTAGAATATAAATTCACGCTGTCATTTGAAATTCTTAATGTCAATTCCGAATTCTGTCCCCATTTAATTATGTCTTGAGGAAATTCGGAATAGTCAGTCAAGGTCAAGTCACTTTTAACTTTTTCAAAGTCGATTTCTATATTTTCAAAATATTCACTTATCGAATTTTTATACCCTAATTGGTCAATTTCTTCGAATATCGCTAAGTCTTCAATTAGATTTTCAAATTTGGTTGCTTTTGGCTCTCATCCTTCGTAATACTTGCCATCAAAGTCAATTGTGAAGTATTCTTGGTAACGAGTGTCAGCACAGGTCAAATGGTCATTAGGAATATCATCTTCCGCTGGATGATAAATTAATTCATTTATTATTTTATCTGGGTATCCAAAATCACCTCTGACTTTTTCTCCGTGTAATATTCCAAAACAAATAGGTTCAAGACCAGCGTAAATTGTTAGTCCACCATAGTTTAATTGGAAATCAATCAATTCCTGAGTTGGTTTAATTCCAATTTTTGAAAAAGCATTTTCAATCATATCCAATGACTTCACGGCATCACTTCGATATTCTTGTTCGTTTAAAAAATCGGTTGCTCTTTCTGTTAATTTCATTCTTTTATTTTACTACTTGTGGTTGTTGCGAACGTATTTGTATATGATTTTTTGCGGGAAAAGGATGCGAGTTCTTTTCCAATGATGCGGAAAGATAATTAATAAGATTGAATTTCCGGTGAGGAAATTCAGCCGCAATTAATTATGCACCTTGTTGAGGTTAGTTTTTTAATCATCTAGAACAGATTCTAGTCTTGTTCTTATGAAAGAAGTGAAACTATCATAACATAATTCCATATCGGTAATTGTTTTTAATCCTGGATTCCAATAAAATACTTTTCCAAAATTTTCTGAATCTCCATCGCAGCACAATACCCATTGATCTCCAAGTCCAGCGTCTCCAAGTTGTATATGTTTTTTAAAGAGCCCATATTTTACTTGACCCTCTTTACTTAATCCAACAAAGTTTATATGAACAGGGTCTAAGTCGTTTCCATTATTTATTAACCCGTTAATTTCAACTGATCGAACAGATATTGCTCCATATTTTTCAAGGAAAGCTTTGAAATCTTTAGGTAAGTTTATGTTTAGTAATTCTGAAATTTTTTGAAGACGCTCAGGAGTACCAGGTGTGCTAGTATATATTATCTCATCTTGTTCTTTAAATTTATTAAGTAAGTCTTCTATCATTTCTTTATTATAATTAACCACAACGTTTAGTATATGGCAAGTAGGGCAGACGGGAGCAGGACATGCTCTTAGCAGCACTAAGCTGAACGTTTATTTTTGTTTTTATCTTTTATTAAAAGCCAAATTAACGATTTGGCGAATATTATTTTAGCAATTTACATTCTTAAATAAAGTGAGCCCTATTTGCTATATACCTTGTTGGGCTTCGTTATTGTTTTATTATAGGTGGAATATCATTATTCTTGTGCCATTCCTGAATGACTTTTAATTTTCTGAATCTCTTACTTATTAATAAACGAATTAGTTTTTCATTGCGGTCAACTTCGAGCTTTATCCACAAAGGCATTTCGTTATGAGCTGAAACAAGAGAATTGCATACATCAGTCAGATTCATCTTTACGTTAATGATTTTCGGTAATAACCAATAATTCATGATGTCATCGGTGTTGGTTTTCAGCGAAGTATTCTCATTAGAATCATAATCAATAACAAAGTCTGAATAAAATACCTCTTCATCCGAGAGAGCTCTGTTGAGCATTAACTCTAAATATTTGGTGTTTGATTTATTCATTTTTTTTATGAAGCCCAACAAGCTTTAAACTATAACTTTTGCTAATAAAGAATGACAGTAATCCTCGAAATTCTAGAATAGAAGTTGTTTTGCTTTTATTCACATTGAGATTTGTTTCAGTTACATACTCATCAATTATTTTCAAGAGTATTTTTTGATTTGCAATACTTAATTGAGTATCTCCATATTCGTCAATATAAATACCTGTCCATTGCTTATATATAGCAAATATTTCCCAAAGGTAAGAATATTTACGACTCTCTAATCCAAATAAATATTCATTCTTTTCAAGTATAAAAAAGTCTAATGCTATTGATTTATTTTAAATTAAACTTTTCTAGTGTCATTTTTATTACTTCATTATTTAACCTTTGAATTGGAAATTCAGCAATCAAATAAGGTGGATAACCTGAATCTTTGGAGTTGTCATTTATTTTATAGGATTCTATTTTTCTATTTCTAAATCTTAATAAATAAACCTTATTCCCATCAGAACAATAAAAATCAATTTCGTGATTTTCCATAAATTCAGTAGGTATTTGATGAATGTCAATTATCTTCCAATTATCAAATTCTCTATCATATCCATTTTGATATTCTGCGCATTTTTCAAATTCTTTTATTGTCATTTTCGATAATTACTGCCAACTAGTTATATCAAAACAAATATATTGTTTATAAGGTTAATAGCTAGCTCCGGATAATAAAACAATTTGTGTTTCTTTATCGAAAAACTATTGTTATTAAAGGTCTAGTATAAGAATAGTAGCGGATTTTTACATACGGACTTTTCAGTTAAACACAGACCTTTTTTATGTTTACTAACTTTCTGTTTTAGCGATTAAACCGCTGTTATTTTTATACAATGTTGGTAGTAGTTGTTTATTCCACTGTTAAATTTTGTCTCTCAACTAGAAAATCAAAAGTTAATTCTGATAAGCCTTTTCCATCTACAACTCCATTCCAAGCTCCATGTCCCGCAGGGTTTCCATTCGGTAGTGTTAGGGTCGCGAGTTTGTTGTAAACCCCCAAAGAGTTATAAATACTTTGCAGTTCAAGTGCTTCTTCATAAGGTGTTACAAGATCCTTTGCAGTACCATGCCCCATAAATAATTCTGGATCATTAACGTCATATCTGTCATATTGATTCAATTCATAAACTGCTTCAAACACATCTAGCTTAATGTTTGACCCCCAGAAATAAACCATGCTTCTCACTACATAAGACTCGTTTAAGTTTGTAGTAGAAAGTGTAGGATCATCACTAGTGGTAATTTCGTCTCTAAAATCTTCTTGATTTGAAATTCCCAAGGCAATTGTAGTGATAGCTCCTGCAGAAGCTCCACCAACTGTAATGTAATCTTTATTTATGTTATAAGTGCTTGCGTTTGCAACTATCCAACGAAGAGCAGCTTTTGCATCTCTTTGGGCGATATACATAGCAGTTGCTTGCTGAACTTGATCTACACTCTGTGCTCCTTGCAAAGCATTTCCAATCCATTCTTGAGGTGCAATTCCTCTATAATACGTATATAATTTTTCAGGAGTCATTCCTTGGATTATACCAAGTTCTTCTACTGTTCTATAATCTATAGATATAAAGACCCACCCTCTAGAAACATAATAATTTGCCATCTCCACAATTTCGGGCTTAGTCTTTGTCCCACCTTTAAATCCACCTCCATGAATAAACATAAAAACAGGTCTATTACTTGAATTATTATTAGGATAGTACAAATCTAATTTTAGGGGAATTGCAAAAGCGGAATTGCTTGTTGCATTATGACTAAGTCCATCAGCATAAGTGATGTCTTCTTCTTTTAAAACCGTGTAAGAGGCTTCAGCTTTTACTATTGGTATTCCATTGACTGGTGATGTTGTTTCATCGTTACTACAAGAAGTAAATAATAATATCGCGAAAATTGTTAAGTAAGTTATTTTATTCATGTCTGGTACATTAATCAAATTCCTTTCTTGGACTGTGTTTTCTCGTAAAGGTTTAATTACCGTCAACGGTCTTGTATATGAAAAGTAGCAGATTTTTAACTAATTTTTCAGTTTTAAAATGACCTTTTATTTATTCATTTTCTTTCTATTAAGCATTAAGTCGCTTTTTTTTATATACTTTGTTGTAGCCAGTTTTTTTATCTCATCCATCCTTCAACAATATAATTCCGCTCAGTTATTTTATAATTCTTTCCATTTAAAGGTTCGAACCATAATTCAATTCTTGCGGCATATTTATCTCCCCAAGAACCTTCGTAAATAGTAAATTCTCCAGCATATAATTTAGGTTCAAGATTTTCTACATTGACTTTTGATCTAACTTTCATTCTATCAGCCGAAAGGTGATCGTTTGAAGTCACTTCAAATGCTTTTATATAAAAGTTTCCCTTTTCAGTCGGTTTGTAATCTGTAAAGTAGTTATAAATTCCGGGTTGAAAAGAGGAAGCCAAAACCAAATCAAATTTTTCAAAGTCATTTTCAGTTGGGTCAGTTTCCAGCGGTTCATAAATCTCAATGTCTTTTGGGATTTTTTTATTCGCTCCATAGTAATCTGGTGGCGAAAAAGTAAAAATGATTGATACAAAAACAAATAAAAATCGTGAAATCAGTATTTGAGGAATCAGGAAATACCATTTTTTGATAAATATTTGAACGATTGCGGATATTATATTTCCTAAAACATTCATGAAAAATAACATCAACGAAATATCAATTATTGAGTTACTTTTCAAAACTTCTCCAAGAAGAAATACTATGAAAGGAACCAAATATGATACAATTGGAATCCACCAGACTTTAAAGTATTTAAAAATGGGATTCTTTATTTTTTCTAAATTCAATTTGGCGATATAAGCTGAAGTTTTTAGTAATTTTATTCACTTTTGTTTTACTTCAAATATAATGAGTTTTATCTAAGTTTAATTTACAGTAAGACTATTTAAAACTTGAATATTTAAAAAAATGACGCCGAGAGTAAGCACTAACAAGGTCGTATATTTTATAATAAAGAAAAGTTTATTTTTCTATTTAAAAAGATTGATAATTCAACAGATATCACAAATCTAATTGATTGTTTTTCTATTCCATTTTTCTCTTTTGCCACTTTTATCAATTGTAACAAAAGTTTTCTTTTTAAAATCGAAATTTCTCAAAATATTACTTTCTTGATGCTTTTTCTTAGTAAAGGGATTTAATTGTATATTAATTTTATGGTTTTCGAGTAAATTGAATGAAAAATAGCTGTTCTCATATCCAATATATTCAGTATACCCATAAATTAGCTGTTCACTTTTTTTAAAGGTTAATTCAACTTCACCATTTGAATTAGTTAGATATTCTTTTTGTGTAGGAAGTAATACAATTTTTGAACCAAGCATCGGGCCGTTATTTGAATCTGTAAGATTAAACAAAACTTGTACAGAATCTTTTTTAATTGGTTGTTTGGAAACACTAATACGATATGATTTTACGTGTTCTGTTTTATCAAAAATTAAAGCCAAATTATCTTCTTTAAATTGCCATTTACCAGAAACAACATTTTCATTTTTTAAATGCTTTCCTTTGAACAATTTAAAAGTATTGTCTTTATTTAGTATTAGACATTTGGATATGTCCTGAACTCCATAGTTAACACAAAATTTTCCTTCTATTTTATGTTGACTATATAGTTTATTAAAACTTAAAACAACGATGGTAGCTATAAGTTTAATTACAATTTGTTCTTTTAGAAGTACTTTCACCTTACTGTGCTGCTTTTATAATGTTTTTAATATTTAACCTATCTCCTTAATCAGAAACGAAAGCTTTAAAAGAGTAGAAAGTAATCCTCCAGATATCATAAATCGAGTTGATTGTCTTGTATAGGTTTGATTAATTCCCATTATTGGGTTCAGAGTCAATGTCTTCTTGATCGATACTGATTATTTGAGAGGTATTAAGAAGTACTCCTGCTGAAGTTATGGTAGCCCCAATCTGAATTGTTATTGCTGGAGCTCCTGCCGTAATTGTAATTCCAGATAAGTCCCAATCTCCAGTAGCATCATCATAAGTTCCTGTTGTTATAGAAGAACTTCCTGAGTCATACGTAAAACCAGATGGTAATAAATCTCTAACAACTACTCCTGTAGCATCTTGTGGACCTGCATTAGATAAAGACAATGTAAAAACGACTACATCTCCTACTTTAGGAATTGGGGTATTGACTGTTTTAGTTAATTTTAGATCTACCGTAGGTACCATTTCTAGTGTAAAATAGTCATTATCATTAAAGGATACTGTTGCTGAATACACACCTCCAGATAAATTTAAGTCGTATTCTTCTATAACAGAACTAAAATCTGAAACAGTACTCCTTAAGAGTTTAAAAACCCCTGTAGGTACTCCAGATAAATCTAAATCTGCTTCATTAACTGAAAAAGTTACGGTGCCTACATCTCCTGTTTCGCTTACTCGCCATTTAGTATTCACTCTATACCTTTTATTCGCTGGGGCTACTGTTGAAAAGGTATAATCGGAATTTATTTGATCCTCACCCCAAAACAGATATTCATTATTATTCAGGTTACTTGGTGTATTGATTCTTATTATACCAGTACCCTGAGAATCTGTATGATTACTACCATCAGAAGCTTGTCCAATTCCCGCAACTTTATGATCAAAATCACCTGTAGATGTGTCTTCGTTATATAGATCATTCGATGTCAATGTGAAATTGTATTTTGCTGATAAGTAATTGTTTATGATTGTTCTTTCTGCATCATTTAGAAGTATATCAAACATAATTATCTCACCTATTCTTCCATTGAAATAATAATTTGGTGTTAGGTTTTCATTTCTTCCAGCTCCTACACGAAAAGGCCTAATAGTGTTGAGTGTCATCGAATGACTACTTGTTTGGTTCAAAGTATTATTAATAAATAATCGCTTGTTATTAGAAGCAGTATTTTGATAGAATAAATTTTGAACAGCCCAGCTTCCAGATGTAGATATAGAATTACCCGTAGTTTGCCAGGGGCCAGTATCTCTTCCAGTCCAAAAGTCCCATCTATTAGATCCAGGTCTAGAATACAATATAAACCCTCTAGTAGGTGTACCTGAAGGATCATCTCTATTGGAAACAACGGCTTTATATCCACCTGAACTTGTTACATTCGTAGCTGAAAAAACACTAAAGGTGTTTGGGTTTAAAACACTTTCAAAGGATTTTTCAAAATAATTAGACGACCCATTGAAACTATATGAGTTATATCCGTTTATATCTGCTGTATTGAGTACCGCTCCATTTCCATCACCAAAATCAAATCCTCTACCAGAACTATCTACCCATAAAGAGCCCGTATTCCCTGTAGATTGAGGTCTTAACCACAAAACTAAATTTGTACCACTTCCTACAGTTCCTACTCCTCCTGGTCCAGTTTGTGCACCTAGAAAATAAATAGGAAACAATAAAGTAAATAAAACAGATAAGTGCTTTCCTTTCATTTCTCTTGCTTTAGTACGAAAATATAAATTCATATGGTATTGACAAAAAGGACATCCGTATTCTATGAAAAACATAATGTTTTTATGATGAAGTTCTAGTTGTCTAAATAATCCATTTCTTATAATTGGTAGTAGGCGATTTTTTTCCTTTGAACATCAAAGGAAACTGTGTTTTAATTAAAAATATAATAGTCTATTATTCAATTATGGAATTTGTTTTTACTCCTTTTTTAAAAGTCATAGTTTCTATTAGTTTTCCTTTTTCATCATAATATTTAGCTATTCCATTTGGTTGGTAATCTTTAACATCAACTTCCAGTTTAAGCTTTCCATTCTCATAATAAAAAAAAGTTTTTCCATATGATGTAAGATTAATAGTGTCTAATTGGGATATTTCTAATTTTTTAAGATTCCCATTTGAATAATAGCTTTTGCAAGTATCTCTATTTCTATCATTCCAATAGTTACAATGCTTTTTTAATGTTTTGTTTGGATAATATGCTTTATATTCTCCATGAAGTTTTTCATTATACCTGAAATTCGATTCTTCTATATTTCCGTTTTCATAATAAAAGAAGCCCTGTCCCGATTGTATTCCTGAAACCCAATAAGCAGACGATTTTAAATTCCCATTTTTCCAGTAGTTTTTCCTTTCTCCGTGAGGCTTTCCATCTTTAAAGGTTATGAGTTCTTTCAATTTTCCATTGTCACTCCAGTATCTTTTCCATAACCCTTGTTCTAAATTATTTTCAACAAGACCTTCTTCTACAATAATTTTCCCTTTGTTTGAGTAAAAATGCTTATAATATCCATTCTCATAAATCCGTTTATACTCCTTGTTATTTTTTTGCCAAACTGTTTTTATTAAGCTGTCAGTTTCCTTATCGAATAATTTTTCTATTCTGTTCGGTAGACCATCTAATATTTCTATCTCACCAAATTTTTTACCATTATCATAATAATAAGTTAATAGACCTTTAGTATATTCAAAATCTGAATGTTCACTGATTTTTTGCCAATATCCATCTTGTCCATTTTCTTGAAAAAAGATGTAATTAGAATTCCTGTACTTAGAATCATTAATATTGCCTTTTTCTTTACAGGAACATATGATTAGAAAAGAGATGATTAAATAGTAAATTTTCGATTTCAATAGCTTTATGTTTTTAATTATAGATACCTCATAATATATGAGCCAAAATAACTATTTAGTTTAGATGGAAAAAAGATAAAAAGTGCTTTTATTCCAAATTACGAAGCTTTTTGAATAGTATTGCTTTTCAAAGCTTAAATTTCTTCTGTTTCTCAAGACATTTTTAAAAGAGTTAATAGTAATTGATTATATATCGCAAATGGAGTTGATTATCTTGAACTAAAAATCTTTTTTAATTATAGTTTTTGTTAAATTTATAGTAATGTGTTTGACTAGTAGCGAATCTGTAAGTACTTTTTCAGAAAATAATTTACAAAACGAAAAGTAACAGCTAAATGAGTTTTAATTCAATTAGCAGTTACTCATAGATGTTGTTAGCATGTGTTTTTATTCTATTCTTAATGTAATCTTTTAGATTTGTCATTCCCTTTATTAAATAGAAACCATATTTTTCTGAATTTGAAATTAAGATTTTATTTGGTTCAAAAAACATAATTTCTATTGATTCATTGCTCGATTTTGTAAAGGAGAGTCTAATAAATTTACTGGTGTCTAAGTCTTTATATATGTAGTCTGCTTGTTCTAAACCAGATAGGTTTAAATTAATAACTTTCGATTTTAAAACAACTTTTTGAGTTGTGAAAAAATTATTTCTTTCATAAGTTTCAATGTACTCAATTATTGCTGAGCTATCTTTTTGTAAGAAGTTCTGTAGTTCTAAATTAAAATCAAAATCGTTGTTTAAAATTAAATCAGTTAAAAACTCTATTTTATTTATTTTCCATGTATCTCCGTTTCTTATTAATTCAATATTTAAATCTACATCTATTGCTTTGCTGAATAATGTATTTACTTCTTCTTTTATTTTTTTTGGAGAGTGAAAATATTTTTTTTCAACTAATAAATTTCCATTAACATATCTTCTTGAATTAGATTCTTTCTTCCCATTTTTAAATCCTTCAAAATTTGTAATTCCTTCTTTTTGAAAATATTCATTTATATTTTCAATAATTAAACTAAGATCTTTTTTTGATTTCTTTAATTTAAAGTCTTCAGAGCAATCGTTATATAAATCTTCAATATTGGAATTGAGAATACCTTTATGTATAGCGGTAAACATTTTTTCTGTATTATTAAAATACTCCTTTTTTAAAATTCTATTTTGATTTTTTTGTTGAGCATATGAGGAAAAAAAGAAGAAAAATGATGTGGCAATTAATAGTTTTTTTAACATTTGAACGTTTTTATATTTGTTAATCTTTTTTAGATAATCTAAGTATTGCATTTTTTTCGTTTTTCATGTTTAATTTTTTCGAATTACAAACAACTTATTTATATACAGAATAAAAGTACTGTTATACATCCAGTTAGTTAATATAGGTGGAAGTTTTTAGCAATTTTATTCACTTTTGTTTTACTTCAAATATAATGAGTTTTATCAAAATTATTTAGTGATAAAAATCATAAAAGCTGAACTATGTGTGAATTACTTTTATAAACAATTGAGTTAAGTGGTTTCATTAAAAAATAATTGAAATGTTGAAGTATATATTGACGTGGTTTCCAATGATTATGATAGCGATAATAAATGGTTTTTTTCGTGAGAAATTTTTAGCAAACTATTTTAATAACCTTCAAGCACATCAATTATCTTCTGTATCCATGATTATGTTGTTGGGTGTTTATATCTGGTTTGTATTCAAGGTTTTTTTCCCAGCTTCTGGGAATCAAGCAATATTTATTGGGCTAATTTGGTTGTTGTTTACCGTAATTTTTGAATTCTTATTTGGGTATTATGCTATGGGGAATTCTTGGAATAAATTACTAAGCGATTACAATGTTTTAGAAGGGAAAGTTTGGGTTTTTGTGCTGATTTGGATTGCTATTGCTCCCTACATTATTTATCGAATGCAACTCGTTTTCCTTCAGGAAAATTGAGTTTAGGGCTTTTCAGTTTCTCAGGATATCTTTAAAAGATGAGAAAGTAATTGACTAGACATCATAAATCGAGTTGAATACCCTCAATTGAAGATTTTGTTTTAATTGTACTTTGGGTTAAATATTAGGAGCATTTTGGCTAAGCTGCGTTTTAATGCAGTTTAGGTTTTATTAAACTGGTTTATATTCCTTCATATTTAGTTACAACAAATTTTAGTTTCTTTATTCCGCCATTCAAACAGTCCGCTAAAGTTGTCTTCCAAATTTTTAACTCAATAAATGAGTTATTTCTTTCTGTAATTCTATATGTTCCAATTCTAAAATTCATTTTAAACCTTAACCAGAAGGTTTTTATTCTTGAGTTTTCTTCTATTATTTTTTCACCATTAACAAATTCCATATAATCAAATCCTTTGATATTATCACCAACTATTTTTCTAACACTATTTTTATTGAAATAGTAAATGTTTTTGGTAGTCAACAATACTTTTTTTTGTCTACTAAAGTTTATTAATGCAACTTCAAGTTCATTACTTTCGAGATTTATTTTTTCATTATTTAACTTGTTTGAATTTTCAAAAAATGTTATTCCTCTGGAATTTCTATAATATTTAAGTTTTAATAAAATCTGTTTTCTTAGATGTTCTTTTTTCTTTTTGATTTTCACAGTAATATTTTTTATGTCTGAGTACTTGTTGCCAACGGTTAGTGTAAACTGTCATTTTAATGCAGTTTATACCTTGTTGTAGAGCGTTTTATTTATTTTTTAATTCGATTTTACGTCCATCTAAATCTTGAACGATAGCAGTCAATCCCCATTCTGTTTCAGTTAGTCCTGATTTAACTATCCAATTGGTTTTGATTAAATCGTTCATTTTCTTATTCAGGTTTTCAATGTCAAAACCTAATCGAATTGAATTATCTACTTTTTCTATTGATTTGGTTAAGGGATATATTTCAAAAACAAATCCATCTTTCTCGGAGGCATAGTGAAAAGGACCATTCCCATGTTGATGATAGTCAAATTCAAACCCTAATAGCTCATATTGAGTTTTTAGAAGCTCAGGTTTTTTAGTTCTAATTACAAGTAGGTTGATATGCATTATATTAATCCTCTTTTATTTACATTCTCAAACTTTGATTTGAGAATTGTTATTAATTCAGGTTGCATATAGTCATATTCATCGGGTATGTATAAACAGACTATCTTTTTATTTTCATATACATCGGGAAATTGTTTTCTTATTGTATTTCGATGATGTTTTTCCATTACAATTATGGTGTCAGCCCAAGATAGATTCTTATAAGAAATGATCTTTTTAGTTTCTTTATCCGTTCCAGCTGAATCAATTTCGAAGCGTTGATCATTCTTGTACATTTCATGAGCTGTCGAACTTCTCATCTTATTGATTGTACAAACGAATA
Source organism: Tenacibaculum sp. 190130A14a (assembly GCF_964048965.1). Classification (NCBI taxonomy): domain Bacteria; kingdom Pseudomonadati; phylum Bacteroidota; class Flavobacteriia; order Flavobacteriales; family Flavobacteriaceae; genus Tenacibaculum; species Tenacibaculum polynesiense. Next base: position 1,354,211 of record NZ_OZ040189.1, read on the forward strand.
ATATTTTCTTTTTTTTGCTCATTTTATACCTATGTTCTATAAAGTACTGGGCTATGATGCATGGTTGTTTAGAGAATTTTGTGCCACTGGCATGGTGATCATAGCTTTATTATTTATTATCAATTCTAAAAATATTAATTCTTTTTCAGTTTATTAGCCTGCAATGCATTATAGCCGTTGTTGGCAATTGTTTTTATTCACCCCATTCATAATATAAAGTCATTTCATTTCTTTCTTCACTCAGTAATATAAATCCATTAATTAAATGATTCTTTTGTGTTGAAGGATCTATGCTTATTAGATCAGTTTCAAAAGATAAAACTGTAATTTTTCCTTCAATCCATCTTGGAAAGTTCTCAAAACCACTAAATGGAGTTTCTATTTCAGGATTAAATTTACCCCAACTAATTGGGAAAATTGCTTTGTCATTATAAAGCCATTTATGAGTTTGCTCGCTGCTAAATGTTTGTTCTTTTTTTAAAATCCACCCGTTATCTTTAGCCAGTTTTATAATTTCATTTTTATTGTATTTTCCATTTATTCCAACCCAATGCAATACGTGAATTCCACCAAACCATCCATTCTGATTTATAAATTCAACTCTATTTTGGTATTCAAATTTTTTCCAAAAACCAACAGGAGAAGAAAGATTACAATTGGTAAAACAAACTAGAATTAAAATGTAGAATAGTACTTTCAATTTCATAATTATTGCCAGCGGTCTTGTATATGAAAAGTAGCGGATTTCAAGCACGAATTTTTCAGTCTTACAATGACCTTTTATTTATTAATTTTCTTTCTATTAAGCGATTAAGTAGCTGTTTTTTATATACTTTGTTCTGTCTAGTTTTATCGTTTTGCTTGTTTCTCTTTTGGAATGTTTATCACTCCACATCCTGTTACAAGCCATTTGTTATCAAGCTCCTTAATCTTCATTGTTATTTTAAATCCTTTCCAATTTATAGCTTCTACAGTCAAATAATTTGTTTTTGAGTCAAATTCTGAAAACTTGAATCCATCATCAGGATAATCTTGAGCGTCAAAAATTGGGTCAAAGCCTAGTCCATATTCTGGATCAGATTTTTCTGCCTCTTCAATCATTCTCTTGAGTTCTGTTTTAAATTTAGCACTAACATTTGGATGAGCATTTACAAATTCAATAATTCCAACCTGTTCTTTCGTTTTATTACAATTAGAAACGTATTCATTAATAAATTGTATCGCTACATCTGCAATCGAATCTGTATAGTTTAATTCAGTCTTCTTAGTTTTTACTTCTTTTAAATCAATTTCAATTTGTTCTTTCTTTTTGGAGTTATTCTCTTTTTGTTTTTCTCCACAACTAAAAGCAAAGAAAATCAATAGAATTAAGTATGGTTTTTTCATTAATTTTTGATTTCTATTCAGTTTTTGGAAATTATACACAACGAACTTGTGAATGAAATATAGCGTGTAAAAAGGTACTAACTTTTCGGATTAACACAGCACCAAATTTTTATATTTTGTTTTTAATTTTTCTTGTTCAAAAGTCAAATCAAAATGATTTAACGACCTTATAAAAATACACTAAACTTTGTGATTAAGTACCAAGGTCCGTATTAATTATAGTCAATGTCGTACGGCGTTTTTTTGACTTAGTCTATCCATTCTTTATAATATGCGTCTTCTAAATATAATTTTGTCTTTTTTGCTTTGTTTAAAACATCATTTTGTTCAGGTTCAGGATGGTCACTCAAATATGAAACAGCTTTTATAAAAGCTCCATATCTAATAATGCTTTTCTGATTTTTTATTAAGATTACCGATTCTAAAATATCAAGGGGTATTAGATCTTTTAAGTCATAATTCCAAATATCCAAATAGGATTCTAAATAATATTCCTCGGCATTATTGATATCATTTTTTGCTATTAGTTTTCTAATCAATTTTTCTAGTAAGTCTTTATTTTTAAAATCATTATTAAGTTTCACTTTCCAAATTAGTCTAATTAATAAATATTCATTTATCCATTCTGTTTTGTCTTCAACAACTAATTTTCCTAATTCTTGAATTAGTTCATGATTTGAATAATTATTCTTTTTTGCAAAATTAAAAACCTCCTCTAAATAATATTCTTCAAATTTTTCTATTTCAGAATTCCCTCCTTCAATATTTGATTTCTCTTTTTTAAGATTTATGTATTCAATATTTAAATCAATGATTCTTTTCACAATTTTTTTTTCTAATGCTGTTCGGTAACGTATTTGTATGACTGTTGTTACGGGATTAAAGTTACATATTTTGTTTTGGAATGATCGTTAGTAATCACGGGATGGATTCGGACGAAATCGAATCCGCCGTAATTGTGGTTATACATTGTTATCTGCTGGTTTTTTTCTAAATCCGAAGTATCCACAAATCAATGCAATTAACATTATTATTCCATTTATTATCCAAAATATCCATTCAAATTCTCTTTCAATTAGTAGTTCATAAGTCGGTCCTGGAACATTTGTTTGTATGCTAACATTCAGGATATTCGGTTTCGAATTAGCATTAACAAATTTTAGTTGTAATTCATACTCTTCTCCACGTTTGCTTAAGAAGCTGTTATTTTCAAATACCTCAATAGGTTTATTGTTCCTAAATATCTTAATGTTAAATTCAATAGGTCTTAGTGAATCTATATTCTCATAAGGTCTAGGATCTTCGAGGTTAAAGCTAATTTCATAAGATGATTTAAAGTCAGTTGTAAATTTTTCTGATATTTCTAATTCGTTTTCAAAAGGATATTGTTGATTGAAAGCTGTCAAATTTCTATTTGTTCTGTCAGGAATCAATTCAATTGTCCAGTAAATAGAAATTGAACTCAGGATGATAAAAATAGTTTTTAATATTCTTTTTGACATTGTTTGGTTCAGCTTGCAGGTAACGTTCTGTGTATGGACAGTAGGGTAGATTCGAAGTACTACACTTTCAGTTTACTACTGAGCCAAAACAAACGTTTTTACTTTTAATTTTCCTTTTTTTGTTAAACGTCAAAACTTTGTTTTGGCATTGCCTGCTCAAAGAACAGGGCTTTCATTTTATCTTTAAATGCCCTATTGGCTATACACTTTGTTATCTGCTGGCTTTATTTTTTATTCTATCTAGCTGTTGAAATATTCTTTCTCCTAAATCTATATCACCAACAAAGTCGTCCCATTGGCAAGTAGGTGCAAACCAAACTCGCAAATCTTCAATTACGTTTTCATTTCCATTTTCTAATTTCTTGATACGGTCTACAAGGTCAGTATGGAATTCTTCAGCAGACAAATGTTCTCCCGAGTAACCTCCAGAATATTCAGATAATATTTTTTCAGCTTTTTTTAGGTCACCTAAAAGTGAAACTACTTTATTCCGCTTCTTGAAAATATTCATAAGCATATCCTTCTATTTCTCCACTTAACTGATTTCCATTTTCGTCTTTCAAGTCATACATTTCCTGAGTTCCACCAATTGAAATACAACCGTCTAAACCTAATAAAACAGTGTAAAAAATGTCCGTTAACGTTCCGTCCATTATTTTTTTCATTATTTCATTTTGTTGGTTGTTCAGATTTAATGATTTAATAAGCTGTCCAACTTCTGATTCAGGGTTTTTGGATAGATATTCAGTCAGAAAATCTTGTTTCTCTCTATAAAATCCTTTTACGAATTCTTCTGTGTTCATTTTGTTTTTTTAGCTTGCAGGTAACGGTTTGGCTAAGCTGCGTTTTAATGCAGTTTAGGTATTGCTGTGCGCAGTTTTTTTATTTATTTGTTACAATTTTATTCAAGCAACGAGTAATTGCTTGTCTAATGTCATCTGCTTCAGTTGAACCTTGACCTTCTGCGGTACATGAACAAACAAGTGAATTTGTTGTTGATATAAACTGTATCGTAACTTCAATTGTATAACCACCCAGTCCTGTACTTCTCCTACCGCTTTCACCATAATTAACTATTAATGTTTCATCAGATATATCATTTTTCAATTCTGGAACTAATATATATCCTTCTTTCACTAAAATTCCTGCAATAACATCTTTTGGGTTAACACTTTTGCTAGTTGAATAATATTGCCCATTGATTGATGTTCCGGTACTCGAAGTCAGACTCTTTGTTTGGGAAATATAAATGTATTTGTAATTTTTAATATCTCCTTTTTTTATTGCCGTAGCTGGTTGTAAGGTAACGCAACTAGTTAGAGCTAAACAAAGGATAGATAATGTGAAAATTTGATTTAATTTCATTTTTAATATCCTATTTAAAAAACAATTTGGTTTTACACAAATTACACACAACTTATTTATATACAAAATAAAAGTACGATGATAAATCCAATTAGGCGATATAAGTAGAAGTTTTTTGCAATTTTATTCACTTTTGTTTTACTTCAAATATAATGATTTTTATCAAAATTATTTAGTGATAAAAATCATAAAAGCTGAGCTATTCGTGTATTACTTTTATAAACAATTAGGTTACGTTGTTTCATTAAAAAGTAATTGAGATGTTGAAGTATATATTGGCATGGTTTCCAATGATTATGATTGCGATAATAAACGGTTTTTTCCGTGAGAAATTTTTAGCAACCTATTTTAATAACCTTCAAGCGCATCAATTATCTTCTATATCCATGATTGTTTTGTTGGGTATGTATATATGGGTTGTATTCAAGGTTTTTTTCCCAGCTTCAGCCTATCAAGCAATATTTATAGGATTAGTTTGGTTATTGTTTACGGTAATTTTTGAGTTCTTATTTGGGTATTATGTTATGGGGAATTCTTGGAATAAATTACTAAGCGATTACAATATTTTAGAAGGAAAAGTTTGGGTTTTTGTGCTCATTTGGATTGCTGTTGCTCCCTACATTGTTTATCGAATGGAACTAGTTTTCCTTTAGAAAAATTGAGTTTAGATCTTTTCAGTCTCTTAAGGTATTTTTAAAATAGCTTATAATAATCACTCAGATATCACAAATAGAGTTGATTATCCTGAATTGAAAATCTCATTTTAACTATGGTTTTTCCATACTAATTTTACGGGTTTCCTTATGGGATTGAGTTTTCAAACTTGTAAATTGCAGTTCAGACTATAGTATTTTGATATGACTAGTTGTACAAAAGCTAAAAACAATGAACACTGAAGAATTTGTAAAAGTATTTCATACCGAAAAGTAGGATTTTTTAAAAGAGTATTTATCTGATAATTCAGATACGGAAGTTGGGACTTTAATAAGAAGTCTTAATCTGAATGTAGAACAGACCGAAATATTGAAAAAAGTTCTGGACTCATCTTTTATAGATAATTTTTATACAATTCTTCTTGGATTAGATGGAAGTACTCCGATTGGCGGAATTCAAGAAATGTATGAACTAAAAGACGAAAGCGGAAATCAATTGAGTGGTGAAATCGAAGGCTATGCTTATGCATACTTTCAAGAGAAAAAATAATTATGGGAATAGAAAAAGGTAAATATGACGTCGAACTAATACGACGAACAAAAGAATTGATTCAAGATTATGATGGAAAATACAATCTGACTTTATTGATGAATGGACTTTTAAGTTTAATTGTCTTACCTCAAGAACACAATTCTCGAATAAGAAAGTTGACATTTATGAATACCGACTTGAATGACATCCCAGAAATAAAGTTCGTTTTGGAATCACCTCGTTTTTATTTCGACCGACGCGGATTTAATAATGATTTGAAAAATCTAATGAAAAGAATTCGGAACGGAATTTCTCATCAACGAATCGAAACGATTAACACAAAAGGGAAATGGAAAGGGGTTAAAATTCAAGATTTAGACAGACATAATAATGTTGGATTAAATTTAGAATTGAAAACTTCTGAATTGAGAAAGTTTGCGTTTTTTATAGCAGATGAGTACATCAAAGAAGTGAGAAAAGCCAGTGGATAACAAGGTGTATAAAACATAGCTAATAAGTGCTAACCCGAAAGGTTTATACTTATTTGCGAAGAATGTCAAATCTTTAATTAGGCATTAAAACTAAAAAATTAAAACAAATTATAAAAATAGGGCTCTGTGTTAATCCGAAAAGTTAGTGTCTTTTTAGACGCTATGTTTCATACGCAAGTCCGTTGGGCTTAATTAGAAAAAACTACATTAATGAAAATATTTATTAGCTGGTCAGGAGAGCTAAGTAAAAAAATCGCAGAAGAACTACAAGAATGGATACCTCAGGTGATTAACAACGTTGAACCTTATGTAACAAGTAAAAGTATTAAAAAAGGAGATAGGTGGTTAAGTGAAATATACAAGGAATTAGAGGAGTCTAACTTTGGACTAGTATGTCTAACTAAAGATAATCTCAAATCTCCATGGATAATGTTTGAAGCTGGCGCGATTTCTAAAAACTTACAGGATTCAAGGGTTAGTTGTTTACTATTTGACGGACTAAATCAACACGAAGTTGAAAAACCACTTTCATTTTTTCAAAATACTCAATTTAGTAAAGAAGAGTATCAGAAATTAATGTTCTCTATTAACGACTCATTAGGTGAAAAAGGGTTAACAGAAAAGGTGCTAAATAAATCATTTGAGAAATGGTGGCCTGATTTAGAGTCAAAAGTAACAACAATAACGGCAGAGTATTTCCCAAAAGTGCCGAAAAGTAATAAAGATGATATACTAAGTGAAATACATAAAACGACAACATACATTTCAAACGCTGTATCTCGATTAAACTTAAATTTGCCAAAAGAGAGTCTTGACTTTTCGAATTTCACAGAAGATGCTGCTTTAGAATTTTCTGGACATGAGTGGAATCACCCCGTTAGAGTTTTAATTAACCCAGTTCCTGACAAAGACGGTAACTTAAAACTAGTAACAATAACACATGAAGGTGCTTTCATAGAGGATTCACCTGGACCATCTTTAAGAGGTGTGTTAATTGAACTATTATTCCAGTCAGAAGAAGGTCCTTTTTGGTCATTAACCCTTCATTTTCATAAAGGACAAACATATTTAAAAGTTGATTTTGCTGAGTTAGATAAAGAAACTGCGGACAAACTAAGAGGTGAAACTATATGGAGAGATTAAAAACTAAGTCCAATAAGGTGTATAGCCAATTGGGCTATTAGTGATAAAATGAAAGTACAGTTCTTTGAGCTGGCAACGCCAAAACAAAGTTTTGACGTTTAACAAAAAGAAAATTTAAAATAAAAAGTTTGTTTTGGTTTGGTGGTTTCAGAAAGTGTAGTGCTATTAACCAACACCGTCAAATCCTTGATTTGCTTTTAAAATGAATAAGATAAAAACAAAATATAACGCTTTGGCTCAGTGCAAACTTGAAAGTTCATCGCTTTCTATTGCCCTACTTGTCATATACTAACCGTTATGTTTAATACAAAAACAAGATGCTTCGAACAATAATATTGCAATCATACAAGAAAATTGAAAGAAGAAAAGTTGTAAATGCTTTGGATGAATTATGTAGTCCAAATGATAATTACGGTTGGGCTTCTGCAGGAATTTATGTTTACTGGAATTATTATACAAATGAAGTTCTATATATTGGATTAACTGTAGATTTAACTGAACGCTTTAAACAACATAATGGGTTTTATCCAAGTGTTGACAGAAATACTTGCAAATACGAACAAATAGAAGAATACTTTAAAGATAATGAAAAATTAGGGTTTTCAATTATTGTTCAATCATCACTTTCTCAACCAGTAACATCTAAATTAAAGAAAGAATATAAAGAATTTACCAAGCAATTTTCTCCTATAGAAAGCTATATTGGCAATGAAGGCTTGGAATCTATAAAGCATCAAGAAGGAGTTCTAATTGAAGTTTTTAAACGGAAAAACGGAAATATACCTCAATGGAATAAGATGAATGGTTCTATTAGTGGACAAGACTCTGTTAAACCAATTAATTACGATGCCATAAAGGTAATTTCAAATAGAAAAGATAATATCTTACTTTCCAAATCATCATTATTTGAACTGGCTGAAAGTTCAACTTTTGAGAGATACGAAAATTTTCTACATGCTGTCAGAATACTTGCTCCTGTATGTGGGGAAAAAAGAGCAATTGAAATTTTAAGAAATGACTCAATAATTGATACCTACAGAGAAATGATAGAGAATGGATATATTAATAAAAAACTTGAAATATAAAGAGCTAAACACAACACGGTGTATAAAACATAGTTAATAAATGCTAAACCGAAAGGTTAGCAATTATTTATGAAGTTTGCCAAATTTTTAATTTGGCTTTAAAAAGAGAAAAGATTAAAATCATAATATAAAAATTCGGTTCTGTGTTAATCCGAAAAGTTAGTATCTTTTTACAAACTAAGTTCCATACACAAGCCCGTTAACTTTAATTAAAAAAAATGGCAAAATTAATAATAGACACCTGTTCTTGGTTAGAAATTTCAAAACCAAGATTTAGTGAAGTATTAGCAGAACTTGAAGACCAAGTTAATAAAGGTCAAACAGTCTTACTCACTAGTGAAATAATCATTGAGGAATGGGATAGAAATAAAAATAGAATAATACAAGATATTAAAGCTTCAATTCGTTCACACGCAAAATCCGCATTAAAACTGACTGAATTTTTAGAAGAAACTGAAGCTAAGCAGATATTAGATATTGTTGGAAAATATAAATCTGAAGAAGCTAAACAAGAAGAATTAGCAATGACTCACTTTAACAGAGTTGAGAAAATTCTAAAAAGCTCTACTATATATCCAATTAGTGATAAATTAAAGTTAGAGGTAACAGAAAGAGCTTTACAGAAAAAAGCCCCATTTCATAATAGTAAAAATAACACAGCAGATGCTCTTTTATATCTAGGTGCAGTCGAATATGTTGATAAAGAAGCTCAAGTCGCAACAGATTTATTTTTTGTCACGATAAATTACAAAGAATTTGCCGACCCAAAAGACTCAACAAAATTACACCCTGAATTAGAAAAACGAAATGTTCATTTTTATAACAATTTAGCTCAAGCATTAAAAATGAGAGCAGAACTTGTGGACGAAATGGATGAATATCACGAATATCAATTATGGAACTGGATTGAAGATCAAGCTGAAATAATGAGAGGAAAATAACTAAAACTAAGAATACCTATAATTAATTGACTACTCATAGCCGAGAACGTTAATTAACAATAGTTTTTCCTTACCTATTTTACGGATTCCCTTACTTAATTGAATTTTAAATTTAATAGGTTGCCGTTTAAACCATTGATAAGTTGGTAGAAGTAATTAGAAATAGAGATGCATTTAACACACATTAAGTTTAAGCCTACAAAAAGACATAAATTAAATTTTCATCCAAAAGAATTAGATGATACTAAAATGTCAAAAGAAAGTAAAGATTTTGCTGAAAAAATTATAAGCTCAAAAAAAACTGTTGATCAATTTGATCAAGACTTAATTATAATGTTTGAAAATGAAGTCATTTATGGTTTTGATTTATACAATGGTAAAGATAAAATTATTATTCCTGAGATCAATCCAGTAACTATTTTCTACTCAAATGCAATAATGTCATATAGGAATTTAATCTTAAAAAAGGATTCTCTTCTAAATGAATCACCAACTTTAAATAATTTTAACATACCAATTGATCCAAATAAATTTGGACATTTTTTTCAATTAGCGAGTAATTGCATTATTAATTTACAATCTGCTCTAGAAAGTTTTGCGAACCGATCAATTCCTGAAGATTATGAATTCAAAAACAAAGATGGAAAGAAATTTAAACCTTCATTGGGACATAAACTCAATAAAACAGTGCCGGAATTGAATCAAAATTATTTTAAAAGAGTATACCCCAAAGAGAACAATATTATTAGAAGGTTGATAGGCTTAAGAAATGAGATTATACATTTAAAACCTGCGGAGGAAAAAACTAACACTAAATATAAGGAAGTTTATAGGAGATTAATAGGATTTGAGTTTTTAGGCGCAATTCGAGCAGTTAAAAAATTTATCAATTTTTATGAATCGAACCTAATTGAAGAATGCACTTGTGGTAAAGAATATTTCTATGATTTTAGTATTGTAGATAAAGGTTAAAAATATTGTTGAATTAAATACTTAATCTAGAGATTAATTTTATAACTCTAAAACTATAGAGTATCAAATAATATATTTACTACAGCATCTCTTTTTGATAAGAACAAATTAAAACAAACCCCGTTAGCAAACACTAACGGGGTTCTATATTGTATAATAAAGAAAAGATTATTCCTCCATAGAGTGGTAAACGGTGTTTACATCATCATCTTCTTCTAAACGTTCTAATAACTTGTTTACTTCCTCTTTTTGTTCGTCAGAAAGGGCAGTAGTAGTGGTTGGAATACGCTCAAATTCAGAAGAAACAATTTCAATATTATTTTCTTCTAAATATTTTTGAATCGAACCAAATTGTCCAAACGGAGCATATAACATTACGCTGCTATCTTCTTCATCCGTAAAAACCTCTTCTACTTCAAAATCGATCATTTCCATTTCAAACTCTTCCAAGTCCATTCCTAAGGTATCTTCTTTTACTTTAAAGTTTACTACGTGGTCAAACATAAAAGCAACCGAACCAGAAGTTCCTAAGTTACCGTTACACTTGTTAAATGCAGCACGTACATTGGCAACCGTACGGTTGTTGTTGTTTGTAGCGGTTTCTACTAAAACTGCAACACCATGTGGTGCATACCCTTCAAACAATACCTCTTTATAGTTGGCAGTATCTTTATCAGATGCTTTTTTAATTGCTCTAGCAACATTATCCTTAGGCATGTTTGCTGCCTTTGCATTTTGTATTACAACACGTAAGCGAGAGTTTGTTTCTGGGTTAGGACCTCCTTCTTTTACAGCCATTACAATGTCTTTACCAATTCTGGTAAAAGTTTTAGCCATTGCCGACCAACGTTTCATTTTTCTTGCTTTCCTAAATTCAAATGCTCTTCCCATTTCTTAATGTTTTGTTTCGCAAAGGCAAATGTAACCAATGCAGTACTTTTTTACAATTAAAATCTTTTCTTGAAAATTTGTTTTCCATCTTTGGCATGATATGCCCTCCAGGTACCCGACTGTTTGCCGTTTTTAAACTGTCCTTTTAGCTTCAGTTGTCCATTCGGATAATAGTGTTTATAATCACCATCTGGAATTCCATTATCCAATTCAACTTCGAATTTTAACTTTTTATCTTCATAAAATTCTTGGTATTCCTTAGCACTTAAATCTGAAGGATGAATGGCAGGTAGTTTAAAAATACTTTCCGCAGTTTCAACCACTACAGAGTCTTTTTGTGGCGTAATTTTTTTATATAATTCCTCCTTCAAAGCTTTCTCTTTTTGAACTTGTTGAGCAATTTCTTCAGGAGACTGATACGAAAGTGTAATGTTGCTTTTAAACTGGTCTCCTTTAGAGATCAATTGCAATCCTACCTGAGAAAACGAAGTGAAATATTTTTTGTTTTTTATCAGTTGTTGTTTGGTCTTTCTATCTAATAAACTCAATAAGTCGTTGTAAGAATTTCCAGCTTCTGCATAAGCAAATACACTCGATTTACTTTCAAACTGATAATTGAAGTCTTCAAATTGCGTAGAAGTATGTAAAGTATATCCTACCAAATGACTATTGATGATTTCTTTTAATGAATTCGGACTGGTACTAAACACCACAAAATCATCCATAATAGTAAAGTAAGGCTTTTCCATTTTAGCAAACGTATTTCCTGCTAACATTTTAAAAAATCCTTTTAAATCAAAATAGTAAATCGGATATCCTTGATAGTTGATTTGTTTATACTTTAATGGGGTGTTTTCTTTAATTTTAGAAAGCACAAACTGTAAGTTTTCTTTGGCATCATAAATATCATCCGCTTTGATAACTGCTGCAATATCTTTTTTGTTTTTAGACAAGTTGGAATTAAAATGAAGTAAGCCTATTTCATCTCCAATCCAACTGTATAAGTGCTCTTCAACATTGATACTTAATTGCTCTTCAATAGTATTGATTTGTTGGGTGTAAATTTCAAAGGCCTTTGGGTTTTCTTTTTGAAGCTCATCAAAATTAGCATGAAATTCTTCAAAACTTTCAAAAGCAAAACTTACATACAATGAGGTATTTCTTGGTGCTATTTTGGCAATACTTCTTTTCCCTTTACCAGATTTCTGAATCGCTCTTAAAAAGGTTTCAGAAGTAGGGTTTACATTGGTATATCCTAAAGCTTGTATAATACTTCCTTCAATAATAGAAATATCTAAACCAGAATAAAACAAGGTAGCTTTTATATTCTCAAAATTCTTCAGATTAGAACTATTGGTAAAACAGCTTAAATACTTGTCTAAGTATTCGTATTGAACATATACATTGAAAAAACCATCGTTATCCGTTGCTGTTTTAATCTCGGTAAAGTTGACATCTCTACCAATAACGGGTGCCATATATTGCTCTATAGATTGCTCTACCAATACATGGGTATACGAAGCTACGAGTTGATTTTTGATAAAAGTAATGTAAAGCGTTTCTCTAGTTTGCACATTGTATAGCTCAATAATTTCATGCGCTTTGTGCATGCGTTGGGTAACCCTAAAATTATCACCCGCTAATTTTTGAATGGCACTTTTTAAAAAACGTAATTTCGAAAACTTTTGAAGATCTGCAACATACAATAATCCATATTTTCTAGGCTTGTATACATGTACAGAAACTAATAAATCGCGTTCGCCAATAAAATCAATGACCTCTTTTTGGTCTTGAAACGTTTTGTCAAAACTGTTGAGGTTTTTGGTAACCTCTTTAAAATAAGAATTGGTTTGAAAATGTTGCCATATAGGGCTAGCACTCACCTCATCCCAAGTATCAATTGGGCGTTCTGTTTCTACGATAAAAACAGCATCTTTAGGTATTAAATAAATAGGATTGATATTGTCCTCGTCGGCTAAAGTGAAAATATATGCTTGGTATAAAATAAAACCTATAATTGCAATTAATACGCCCCATATAATTTTTTTAGTCATACCTAAAGATGTTGTGATGTTATGTTAGATTAAACTTGTAAAACTCCTAAATTAAACGGCTTTTCGATAGGAGCGTGGTTCGCCGCTTCAATACCTAAAGAAATCCAGGTTCTGGTATCTAACGGGTTGATAATACCATCGGTCCATAATCTAGCCGCTGCATAATATGGAGAAATTTGTTCGTCGTAGCGAGATTTAATTTTATTAAACATCTCCGTTTCTTTCTCTGGAGTAATTTCTTCACCTCTTGCTTTTAAAGATGCCATTTCTATTTGTAATAATACTTTAGCAGCAGAAGCACCACTCATTACAGCAAGTTCAGCACTTGGCCAAGCAGCAATTAAACGAGGGTCATAGGCTTTACCACACATGGCATAATTACCAGCACCATAAGAGTTACCAATAACAATCGTAAACTTTGGTACAACAGAATTACTCACGGCATTTACCATTTTAGCACCATCTTTAATAATTCCACTATGTTCAGACTTGCTTCCTACCATAAAACCAGTTACATCCTGTAAGAATACTAACGGAATTTTCTTTTGGTTACAGTTGGCAATAAAACGGGTTGCTTTATCAGCAGAATCGTTGTAAATCACACCACCAAACTGCATTTCGCTAGGTTTTGTTTTAGCTCCTTTCGATTTTACAATCTTACGTTGGTTGGCAACAATACCTACCGCCCAACCATCAATACGAGCATATCCAGTAATAATGGTTTGTCCGTATCCAGCTTTATATTCATCAAATTCAGAATTATCTACCAAACGATGAATGATGTCCATCATATCATACTGCTCGTTACGAGCTTTTGGTAAAATTCCAAAGATTTCATCTTGGTCTTCCTTTGGAGGAAATGCCTCTTTACGATTGTAACCCGCCTTGTCATAGTCACCAATCTTATCCATTAATTTTTTAATGGTGTCTAAAGCATCCTTATCATCTTTCGCTTTATAATCAGTTACTCCAGAAACCTCACAGTGGGTGGTAGCTCCTCCTAAAGTTTCATTGTCAATACTTTCACCAATAGCAGCTTTTACTAAATAGCTACCTGCTAAAAAGATACTTCCTGTTTTATCTACAATAAGTGCTTCATCACTCATAATAGGTAAGTAAGCACCTCCTGCAACACAACTTCCCATTACCGCAGAAATTTGTGTAATTCCCATACTACTCATAACAGCGTTGTTTCTAAAAATACGTCCGAAATGCTCCTTGTCTGGGAAAATTTCATCCTGCATAGGTAAATACACTCCCGCAGAATCTACTAAGTAAATAATAGGTAATTTATTTTCGATGGCAATCTCTTGCGCACGTAAATTCTTTTTTCCTGTAATTGGAAACCAAGCTCCAGCTTTTACAGTAGCATCATTCGCTACTACAATACATTGCTTTCCGCTGACATATCCAATTTTTACAACTACACCTCCAGAAGGACATCCTCCATGCTCTTTATACATTCCTTCACCAGCAAACGCACCAATTTCAATAGACTTGGTATCCTTGTCTAATAAATATTCAATACGTTCTCTTGCCGTTAATTTTCCTTTAGCATGATGCTTATCAATACGTTTTTGTCCACCACCTAATTTTACTTTTACTAGGCGTTGACGTAATTCTGATGCTAAAAGTTTATTGTGGTCTTCGTTTTTATTGAAGTTAAGATCCATGTGTATGTTGTTTGTTTTTGGTGTGCTAAAATAAGAAAATCGATAGAGATTCCAACTAGCTTATTGATACGATTTTATAATACTTTCTACAGTTTTTTCAATTGTTTCGTTGCGTTCTTGCCTCATCAAAACTTTTGGCTCAGCGACACGTTCTTTACAATTTACTACGCCACAAGTTTCGCAGGTAACCCCAACGGTCTTTTTTTCAAAGGTATCTTCCTTAAAAAAGGTAAGTTTCTTTTTTAAATGGGGAGATAACAATAAACCAAGACTTACACTTCGATTGATATGCTCTTTAAACGGATCTGAAGTAGCCGCGGAAAGTACTAAATATTCATTCTTAGAATTCTGGTAGGAAGAAATTTGAATTCCGTAGGCAGATTTCTTAAAAGGAAACTGTTCTAACTCCTGTATAGTATTAATAGAAATCCATCTTCTGCAATAATGTTCATTATTTCTATTGGCATGAGGGGTTTGTTGTTGCGTAATGTGCATTTCTTTGGTTAGTCGGAAATGCGGTGTATTTTCTTTGTGTGTAAAACGTAAAAAGAATAAGTTCTTTATATTGAAATGTTCTGGTAATATATTGGTGAGTCGCTGATAAAATGTTTCATCAGAACAATTATAACTCTTTATAATCTTATGTAACTGTAAAGGTTGCCAAGTGGTTAAACTAAAGAAATGACTCAGTTTTTTAATCAAGCTATCTTTCGGAATGATTAAAGCACCTGCAAAATAAGAAGCAATCATGTTATTCAATACCTGATCAAACGAATCAAATTTAATCCAAGGGAAGGTAAATAGTCGATCGCGAATACTTAAATAATTATAAGCAATCTCTTTGGCGTAGATAAAAGTTTTTTGTGCTTCTGAAATATTGTTGTACACCAATAATACCTTTTTATTTGGAATATAGATGTTTCTTAATTCAGATAGGTTTTGATGGTTTTGTAATTCTTCAAAATCAATTGTATATCCATATTCTTCTATAAGTATTTCTTCCAAATCTTTAGAAGTAATGGGTTTCTCTAAATTGATATGGTAGGCTTTGGCAAAATTGATTACATCTTCTTCAATGTTCTCAAAATAATTATTGTGCGCTTCTTGGTACGAACGTAAAGAGGCCAAAAAGAAACTTTCTCTCGTAAGATTATAGTTTTGCGAAATTTTAATAATGGTACTTATAAAGGCATTCACCTTTGCCGGAGCATTGGCAATAATATCAATTAAGTTGTTTTTCTTAATACCAAATAACTCTAAGGGAAGCTCTTTTAATACTCGAGATTGTAAAATCTCACCAATAGGAGCCAAGTTTTTATCCAGTTTTAACGACACTAAATGATCATAAGGAACCTCTAATTTCTCTGAGAGTGTCACAATCTTATCGGTTTTTGGATACTTTTTTCCCTTCTCAATTTCATTTAAATAAGACTTAGAAAGTCCTGTGAGTTTAGATAACCCAAAGAGTGATAGGTCTTTACTCGTTCTGATTTGTTTCAGTTTTAATCCAAATATGAGTCTGATATATTCTTCTTCCAAAGTATTTTTTTAAAAAATTCGCAATCCAAAGGTAAAAAAATTAGCGAATTAATAAAAATTAGTGTTTTTTTAATATTTAGCGAACGTTCGCTTTTTGTTTCAAATCCTTTTTTTTAATATTGTTTCATCAAAAAAATAATACAACTAATTATGAGTCAAGATGTTTTAGTAAAAGAAATCCAAAGTGTAAATTTCCAAGAGTCCCCTTATAAAAGTATTTTGACAAGAGAATCTAAAGAGTTTCTTGTACAACTTCACGATACCTTTAACCAACGTAGGTTGCAATTATTAGAAGAAAGAAAAATAGAACAAGCCTATTTTGATGCAGGAAACTATCCGAGTTTTCCAGAAGAAACCAAAGCTATAAGAGAAGGAGATTGGGTTTGTGCGCCTTTACCAGAAGATTTATTAGATCGAAGAGTTGAAATTACAGGACCTGTAGATAGAAAGATGATCATTAATGCACTCAATTCTGGTGCTAAAATGTTTATGGCAGATTTTGAAGATAGTAGTTCACCTTCTATTCAAAATATGTTAGATGGTCAAGTAAACCTAAGAGATGCCGTAAATAGAACCATTTCTTTTTACAATGAGGCAAAAGGAAAATCATATGAGTTAAAAGAAGAGGTAGCAACCTTATTAGTACGTCCAAGAGGATTGCATTTAAATGAAAAACATTTACTAATTGACGGCGTAGAAATGTCGGGTTCATTGGTAGATTTCGGGTTGTATTTTTTCCATAACATCAAAGAATTACAAAAAAGAGGAAGTGCTACTTATTTTTATTTACCAAAACTAGAGCATTATATGGAAGCTCGTTGGTGGAATGATGTATTTGTATTTGCTCAAAACTATTTAGAAGTCCCTCAAGCTACCATTAAAGCAACGGTATTAATTGAAACCATTACGGCGAGTTTTCAGTTAGACGAGATTATTTATGAATTAAAAGATCATATGGCTGGTTTAAATTGTGGACGTTGGGATTATATCTTCTCGTATATCAAAAAATTTAGAAATCATAAAAACTTCTTTGTGCCAGACAGAGCGCAAGTAACCATGCAAACTCCATTTATGGAAGCCTATTCATTAAAAGTAATTCAAGCTTGTCATAAAAGAGGGGTGCATGCTATGGGTGGAATGGCAGCACAAATACCTGTTAAAAATAATGAAGAGGCGAATGAACTGGCTTTTACCAAAGTTAAAAACGGTAAAGAACGTGAAGTTAAAAACGGACATGATGGTACTTGGGTGGCACACCCTGGAATGGTGCCTTTGGCTACAGAAGTATTTGACGCTTATATGAGAAATAAGAATCAAATCGATTTAAAAAGAGAGGATCTTGTTATTTCTGAAGGAGATTTGGTCGCAATGCCTGAAGGAACGATTACCGAAAGAGGAATTAGAGAAAATATCAATGTTGGAATCTTATATATTGAATCTTGGTTGAGAGGTTATGGGGCAGCAGCATTGTATAATTTAATGGAAGATGCGGCAACAGCAGAAATCTCTAGAACACAATTATGGTTATGGTTGCATAGCAATGCGATGTTAGAAGATGGAAGAACTTTTACAAAAGGAATGTACGAACAGTTTAAAAAAGAAGAACTGAAAAAAATTCAAAGATTGGTAGGAGAAGAACAATATACAAAAGGAAAGTTTGCCTTGGCAATTGAGCTGTTCGACCAGATAGTATTATCAGAAGAGTTTGAAGAATTCTTAACTACACCAGCATATAAACACCTGTAAAAAAATAAAAAAGTCCCTAAATGCGGCAACATTTTCGGGACCATAAATTATTAATAAATCGATAACTTATTAACAACACAAAATTATGAAAAATTTAGCTCAGAGCAGTTATAGTTCTGCATTAGAAACTGTAAAAAGTTTAAAACAGAAGTACGGTAGTACTTGGAATGCAATTACTTCTGAAAGTGCAGCACGAATGATGACTCAAAATCGTTTTAAAACGGGGCTTGATATTGCAAAGTATACAGCTGCTATTATGAGAAAAGATATGGCAGAATATGATGCAGATAATTCAAAATACACACAATCTTTAGGGTGCTGGCATGGATTTGTTGCACAACAAAAGATGATTTCGGTAAAGAAACATCATAAAACAACTAGTAAAAGATACTTATATCTTTCAGGTTGGATGGTAGCAGCTTTGCGTTCTGAGTTAGGACCTCTACCAGATCAATCCATGCATGAAAAAACGGCAGTACCTGCGTTGATCAAAGAGATTTATGATTTCTTAAGACAAGCGGATGCAGTGGCACTAAACGATTTGTTTAGAAGATTAGAGCAAGGAGAAGACGTACAAGATCAAATAGATAATTTCGAAACACATATTGTTCCAATCATAGCTGATATTGATGCTGGATTTGGAAACGAGGAAGCAACGTACTTATTGGCTAAAAAAATGATTCAAGCGGGAGCTTGTGCCATTCAAATAGAAAACCAGGTTTCAGACGCTAAGCAATGTGGACATCAAGATGGAAAAGTTACCGTACCGCATGAAGATTTTATTGCAAAATTAAATGCCATTCGATATGCCTTTTTAGAATTAGGTGTAGAAGAAGGAGTAATTGTTGCTCGTACCGATTCTGAAGGAGCTGGATTAACACAAAAACTACCTGTAAGTCAAGAACCAGGAGATTTAGCTTCGCAATACTTAGCATTTGTAGAAGCAGAAGAAATTTCAATTGCAGAAGCTAGAGAAGACGATGTGTTGCTAAAAAGAGATGGGAAATTAGTACGTCCGGTGCGTTTAGCAAATGGATTGTATAAGTTTAAAGAAGGAACGAATATCGATCGAGTAGTACTTGATTGTATTACCAGTTTACAAAATGGTGCTGATTTATTATGGATTGAAACACCGACTCCACATGTAGGACAAATTGCAGCAATGGTAAATCGTGTAAAAGCAGTAGTACCCAATGCAAAATTGGTATATAACAATTCGCCATCTTTTAACTGGACTTTAAATTTTAGAAATCAAGTTTATGATGCAATGGTAGTAGCTGGAGAAGATGTTTCTATGTACGATAGAAACAACCTAATGGATGCACGTTACGATGGTTCAGAATTATGTGCAAGAGCAGATGAAAAAATTAGAACTTTCCAAATAGACGGAGCCAGAGAAGCTGGAATTTTTCACCACTTAATTACACTTCCGACCTATCATACAACGGCGTTACATATGAATGATTTAACAGAAGGATATTATGGTGAAGAAGGAATGTTGGCCTATGTAAAAGGAGTACAACGTCAGGAAATTAGAAAAGGAGTTTCTTGTGTGAAGCACCAAAGAATGGCAGGGTCTGATTTAGGAGATGATCATAAAACATTTTTCTCTGGAGATAATGCACTAAAAGCTGGAGGAGCAAAGAATACATCTAATCAATTTGAAATTGTTAAGAAGAAAGAAAGAGCAGTAGCAGAGGCTTTATAGTTTATAGTAATTAGTATAGTTAACACCCAAATTCCCTATCTATTTTTGGTTTGTAAAAGTTGTTTGTCTGATAGATGGGGAATTTTAAGAATAGTATTTATAAAACATTAGCTGTTTGTAAATCTTTTTGAAGCAAAAAAGCTCCCGAGAGGGAGCTTTTTATTTAAGTTTTAATTCCATTTTGATGTCACTTCTTACATAAGGAGAATCCGTTTCAACAGGTATTTCTATAAAACCGTATTTTCTATAAATATAAATGGCATTTTCTAGTTTGGTGTTAGAATATAAGACCAACTTGTCAAAATTGTGCTCTTTCGCAAAATCAATACAGTTTTGCATGAGTTTTTGTCCAATTTTATGTCCACGATGATTGGGTGAAACCGCCATTTTAGTCAATTCAAAGACATTGTTTTCTTTCATAGGCATTAAAGCAACAGTACCTACAATTTCATCATTTAGTTTAGCAAAAAAGATATGGCCTCCTTTGTTGATAATGTACTTATCTGGATTGCTTAATACTTCTTCGTCATAAGGTTCAACATAAAAGAATGTTTTTAACCATTCTATATTTAAATCATAAAAATACGAAGCGTAGTTATCTTCATAAGTAATGATTTCTACTGGGTTTACTATGGTATTCATATGGATGTGTTCTATAATAGCTTCGCTGAAGCCTTTTTTGTTAAATTTATTTTCTAAAATATTCAAATGTTCAATTAAAGAACTAGATTCAATTTGAGTGTATTCTTTAATAGTGTGTTCAATACTGTTCCAAATAGGAGTTACTTTTTGAACCAGTTGTTTACCTTTTTCCGAAAGGTGAATGATTTTTTTACGTTTATCGTTTTTGTCTTCTTTTAATTCAATAAGCTCTTTCTTAACCAATTTATTAATGGCTTGTGTTGTAGCAGGTTGCGTGGTTCTTAAGCTGGCATTGATTTCTGTATTGGTTACACCGTCCTTATTTTTAATGATTTTAAAAGTAGGGAAGAGGTACGGGTCAAAATCGATTTGAAAAGTGTCATATACAATTTGAGTTTCTCTCATCATATATTCACTCACTCTTTTTAATCGAGATCCCATTCCTATTTCTCCAATACCTTGTAAAGCGTCCATTTATTAATAATTAAGTATTTATATAAGTACTTATACAAAATTACAAAAAATTATGATAACTTGAAAGTTAATTACTTGTTAATAATTTACCTAGAAAATATTTTCCATGGTAAATAAAAAAATAATTTATATCTTTGTCTAAATTTTAAAACTAATTAATCATGAAAAAAAACAAAATTATCTTTTACGTATCTACAGGACTATTAACATTAATGATGTTGATGTCGGCAGGAATGTACTTTTTTAACAATGCGGAAATCGCTAAGATGTTTGAGGCATTCGGATATCCAACTTACATTATTTACCCTTATGGTATAGCCAAAGTTTTAGGATTAGTAGCACTGTGGTTTTTTAGAGGTAAGTTTTTAAACGAATGGGCATATGCTGGATTTTTCTTTGCATTCATTTTAGCATTCTTTGCGCACTTTATGATTGGAGATGGAGAACAAACAGGAGCGTTAATTGCCATGGTACTTTTAATTACATCGTACATTTTTAGCAAAAAAATAGATGGCTAAACAACAAGAATCAATAGTAAAGTTAACGACGAAGAACTATTTAGCAGAGGCGAAGATGCGACAGCATTTTGTTGTGATAGACGAGCCTGTAAAAGCTGGTGGAGATGATAATGCACCAACTCCTGTTGAATATTTATTAACTGCAATAGGCGGATGTGTATCTATAACATTGCGTATGTATGCAGAGCGTAAAGGATGGGATTTAGGTGAAATTACCGTAAACGTTCGTCAGAAAGAAGAGTTAACTTCAGAAGGAATAAAGAAATCTCTAATTGAAGAGATTTCTTTTGAGAAGGAAGTAACTCCTGAACAAAGAGAAAAATTATTAGAAATCGCAGGAAAATGTCCTGTAGCAAAAATGGTAAAAGGGGAAACTCCTATTACAAGTAACATCGTATAAAATAAGAAGTAAAAATGAAAAAAATAGCAGCATTTGCAGGTAGCACAAGTTCAACATCTATCAATAAACAATTAGCTACATATGCAGCAACACAATTAGGAAATACGTCATTTGATGTATTAGATTTAAACGACTATAAAGTATCTATTTATAGTGAAGATGAAGAAAGAGCACACGAATATCCAACAGGCGCAGAATTATTTAATGAGGCTTTAGATCAATATGATGGATTTATAGTGTCTTTAGCAGAGCATAATGGATCTTATGCAGCAGCATTTAAAAATTTATTTGATTGGGCGTCACGCAAAAACAGAGAAGTATTTAGAAACAAACCAGTACTGGTAATGGCAACTTCTCCAGGAGGTCGAGGAGGAGCAAATGTATTAGGAGCAGCAACGGGTACTTTTCCTCATATGGGAGCAAATGTAATAGGAAGTTTTTCTCTTCCAGGATTTTATGATAACTTTAAAGAAGGAGAAATTGTAATTGAAGATAAAAAGAATGAGTTAAAAGAAGCAGTGGCAACTTTTGAACAAGCTTTGTAATTCAATTAAAGGTAACAATAACTAACAAAAAACAACACACTTATGGCTGAGAACAGAGAAATTACAAAAGAGTATAGTAATGCAGACTTAACGGTTTATTGGAAACCGAATACCTGTATTCATGCTAAAAAATGTTGGAAAGGCTTATTGCAAGTTTTTAATCCACAAAACAGACCATGGGTAAATATGGAAGGAGCCACCACCAAACGCATTATAAAGCAAATTGATGAGTGCCCTTCTGGAGCTTTATCCTATAAAATGAAGCATGAAGTTGTAGAGGGAACTCAGCAAGAAACAGAAGTAAAATGTATGGAAAATGGCCCGCTAATGGTGATGGGTGATGTTCATATTACCAACTCTGATGGTTCTACAGAAAAGAGAAACAAGGTCACTGCATTTTGTAGATGTGGAGCTTCTACAAACAAACCATTTTGTGATGGTAAACATAACGATGTAAACTTTGTGGGTTAATGGAAGTGTTACAAGAAGATAACGGGAAAAAAGGTGAGTTTTACGTAGAGGTAAATGGTAATAGAGATGCGTTAATGACCTATACTTGGGCTGGAGAAGATAAAATTATTATAGATCATACAGAAGTAGGAGATAGTCTTCGAGGACAAGGAGTAGGATATAAGCTGGTAGAAGCTTCGGTTAACTTTATGAGAGCAAAAGGAATCAAAGCCATTCCATTATGCCCATTTGCCAAAGCAGTATTCGATAAAAAGGCTGCTTATAAAGATGTATTGGCTTAGTAGTTTCAGTTGTAATATATTCCTTGGTAAATAAATTTATTTTTCGTAATTTTGTACTCGAAAGGAGATAAATATGAAGATTACATTGTACGGAAGAAAAGGACATGCACATACAGTTGCTTATAAGAACTTTTTAAGATCTGCAGAAGTACCTTTTGATTACAAAGATGTATCAGAAGATGAAGCAGCAATAGAGCATTCTAAAGAATTGTATGACGGTGTGGTAAAGTATCCAACATTGTTTGTAAATGATGAAGTGTATTTAACACCTACATCAGATACTTTTAACAAAGTAATGCACGATTTAAAATTAAGAGGATAAAATTATAATTGATTTCGAGAGGATCGAGATGCTATTAAAGAGTAAAATAAATGGGAGATATTTCAAAGGATATTAATTCAACGTTTCCAAATAATAGAGTGAAAGCTTTTATCAATATAAAATATACAGCAAATTGGATTAGTAGTAGGGAGAATGATTTTTTTAAACCCTATGGAATATCACCACAACAATACAATATTCTTAGAATTTTAAGAGGAGCTAACGAGCCAACAAAAGTTCAAGTTATTAAAGATAGAATGATTGAAAGAGCTCCGAACGCAACACGCTTAATGGATAAGTTGTGCGATAAAAAGTTGATAGCACGCATACGCTGTGAGCATGATAGAAGAGTGGTGTTTATTAGTATTACCAATCAAGGATTGGAATTATTAAAAACAATTGATGACAATATTGATTTTGATTTTATCCATAACCTTACAGAAGAAGAAGCAACACAATTAAGTAACTTATTAGATAAAATTAGATAAGATTCTTCCTGTCCATCAGGAAGAATTTAAAAACAAAAAAATTTACAACAATATTTTCCAAGGAAAATAAAACAAAGGTAAATAAAATGCAAAAACTAAAAACAATACAACATAAAGTAGGGAGCCCATTAGTAAGTATGGGACCAATAAGGTTAAGACAACCATTACCAACAGAAGGAGTAGCAATGGTAGATCCGTTTTTATTATTACATCATTACGGACCCTATGCGATAAGTCCGTTTAACAATCCTTTTGACTTAGGTCCACATCCACACCGAGGATTTGAACCGATTACTTTATTATTTAAAGGAGAGCAGTTTCATAGGGATTCATTAGGGAATGAAATGTTGGTAAAAGCAGGAGATGTGCAATGGACAACCGCAGGTAGAGGAATTATTCATGCAGAAGGACCATCGAAAGAATTTGTTGAAAGAGGAGGTGAGTTGGAAGGAATTCAATTATGGTTAAACCTTCCAGCAGAAAAGAAAATGATGCCAGCAAACTATCAACATGTGAAAAAGGAAGATATTCCAGTTATTGAAAATGAAGATAAAACGATCGCTTTAAATGTGATTGCTGGAAGTCAAGGTGATGTGACAGGGCATATTAAAACACAAACAGAAGTTAATGTGTTTACGGTAAATACAAAGGATGCTGGAAAGATGTTAGTTGATCTTCCAATGAATCATGAATCTTTGGTGTATTTATTAGATGGAGAAGTAATGGTTAATGATGAAGTAACCCTTAAAAAAGGGGCAACACAAATGCTAACTTTCCATCATGATGGTACAGCGATCGCAATAACAGCAAAACAAGAAAGTACGTTGTTAGTGTTATCTGGAAAACCTATCAAAGAAAAAGTTGCTTCTTGGGGACCTTATGTAATGAATACACAAACAGAAATTATGGAAGCATTACGTGATTACCAAAAAGGTAAGATGGGATATTTATACTAAATTAGTTAGGAATGGATAGGAAAAACTTTTTAAAGAAATCGATTTTAACTGGTATAACGGCAGCATTAGTGCCTGGTGCATTAAATGCTGCCAATGAAAAGAAAAAAGCATTAAAAGTTTTAGAAGAACAAATAGGATTTAATCATTTACCTAATAAAGAAATTAAAACAATGAAAACCGTATTACATAAAGCAAATTCAAGAGGACATGCAAATCATGGTTGGTTAGAAAGTTATCATACTTTTAGTTTTGCTAATTATTACAATCCAGAACGAATGCATTTTGGGGCATTGAGAGTCTTTAATGATGATTATGTACAACCAAAAATGGGATTTGGAACACACCCACATAATAATATGGAAATTATCTCTATTCCTTTGGTTGGAGCTTTGTCTCATAAAGATAGCATGGGAAATAAGAAGGCAATTACCACAGGAGAAGTACAGGCAATGTCGGCTGGAAGTGGATTAACACATTCAGAATTTAATGATAGTTCAGATGAAAGGGTAAACTTTTTTCAGTTATGGATCATACCAAACGAAGAAAATGTGGTACCTAGATATGAGCAAAAACATTTTAAAGAAGACGAACGAAAAGATCAATTGCAAGTATTGGTAAGCTCTGTGAATTCTGAGAACAGTGAAAGTTTAAAAATTCATCAAGATGCACAAATATCTAGAATCACATTAACAAAAGGAAACACTTTCGACTATATCACGAAATCAGAAAATCATGGAGTGTATATTATGAATGTTGAAGGAAGTATAAGTATCGATGAGCAACAGCTTGAAAATAGAGATGCTTTAGGTATTTGGGAAACATCTAAAGTCACTCTAAAAGCAAAGGAAACTTCAGATATATTATTGGTAGAAGTACCAATGAAATAAAGGGAAAAAGAACCTTAGAAGAAAAAAACTCAAAGATGAAAATCTTTGAGTTTTTTGTTGTCTAAAAAATTGTATCTTGCAATTTATTATGCATGCATAATAAAAACAACAAAAACTATCAACAAAATGACAAAATACAAACACATTTTCGAGCCCTTAGATCTTGGATTTACCACACTTAAAAACAGAATTTTAATGGGGTCAATGCATACAGGGTTAGAAGAAGAAAAAAATGGTATTGAGAAAATAGCAGCTTATTATGCAGAGCGTGCAAAAGGTGGAGTAGGGTTGATAGTTTCAGGAGGTATTGCACCAAATATTCAAGGATGGACGGCTCCTTTTTCTGCTCGTATGAGTACGAAAAAGCATGCAAGAGAACATAAAAAAATTACAGAAGCAGTTCACAGAGAAGGTGGTAAAATTTGTATGCAGATTTTACATTCTGGACGTTATGGGTACCATCCTATGAGTGTGGCTCCTTCTAAAATTCAAGCACCAATTAATCCGTTTAAACCCTTTGCTTTAAAACAATCAGGAATACGAAGAACCTTAAAAGACTTTGTAAACTGTGCAAAATTATCGCAAGAAGCAGGGTATGATGGTGTAGAGATTATGGGATCTGAAGGATATTTGATTAACCAGTTTATTGTTACGAGAACTAATAAAAGAACCGATAACTATGGAGGGAGTTATGAAAACAGAATCCGTTTAGCCGTAGAGATTGTTCGTAAGACACGTGAAGCTGTTGGAGAGAACTTTATTATCATTTACCGTTTATCAATGTTAGATTTGGTAGAACAAGGAAGTTCTTGGGAAGAAGTAGTGCAATTGGCTAAAGAAATTGAAAAAGCGGGAGCTACTATTATCAATACAGGAATTGGTTGGCACGAAGCTCGTATTCCTACAATTGCAACTTCGGTTCCTAGAGCAGCATTTACTTGGGTAACTAAAAAAATGAAAGAGGAAGTATCAATTCCTTTAGTTACTTCTAATAGAATTAACATGCCAGAAACGGCCGAAGAAGTATTGTCAAGAGGAGATGCAGACATGATTTCAATGGCGCGTCCGTTTTTAGCAGACCCAGAATGGGTGATTAAGGCAAAAGAAGAACGTGATGATGAAATTAATACCTGTATTGCTTGTAATCAAGCTTGTTTAGATCATGCGTTCCAAAAGAAAGTAGCAAGTTGTTTGGTGAATCCAAGAGCTTGTCATGAAACCGAATTAAACTATTTACCTACAGATAATAAAAAGAAAATCGCAGTCGTTGGAGCTGGGCCAGCAGGATTGGCAGCAGCTACAGTAGCGGCTCAAAGAGGGCATGATGTAACGTTGTATGATGCAGATAGTGAAACAGGAGGGCAGTTTAATATAGCAAAACAAATCCCTGGAAAAGAGGAGTTTTATGAAACGATTCGTTATTTCAATAAGCAAATAGAACTGCACAATGTTAATTTAAAGTTGAATACTAGAGTAAATGCAGATGATTTAGCGAGAGAAGATTTTGATGAGGTTGTTTTAGCAACAGGAATTACACCGCGTACGCCACGTATTGAAGGAATAGAGCATGACAAAGTATTGACGTATATAGATGTTGTAAAACATAAAAAACCAGTTGGTAAACGCGTGGCAGTTATTGGAGCTGGTGGTATTGGTTTTGATGTTTCAGAATATTTATCGCATGAAGGAGAAAGTACTTCTCAAAATATAGATGCTTGGTTGCAAGAATGGGGAATTGATAAAACCCTAGAAGCAAGAGCAGGTATTGAAGGTATTCAACCTGAGTTTCACCCTTCACCAAGAGAAATTTTTATGTTCAAACGAAGTAAAGGAAAGTTTGGAGGTAATTTAGGAAAAACGACAGGATGGATTCACCGTACGGTATTAAAGAAGAAAAAAGTACAGTTTATCAATGAAGTTCAGTACTCAAAAATAGATGATCAAGGATTACACTATGTTCAAAATGAAGAACAAAAAGTGTTAGATGTAGACAATGTTATTGTATGTGCTGGTCAATTACCATTTAAAGAATTATTAGAGCCTTTAGAAGCTAAAGGAATTACAACGCATGTAATTGGTGGAGCAGATGTTGCTGCTGAATTGGATGCAAAAAGAGCGATAGACCAAGGTAGCAGATTAGCTGCTAAGCTATAGTTTATAAATTTAAAATCAAGTTGTAAGAAAGCTCGTCGTAATTGACGGGCTTTTTTATTTTATTATTTTTGTAGAGATGAGTGATCTGACTGAAATATCGAAGTTTTTTGAAACAGAATATCCCCTAAACAAAGAAGGATTGGAAGAGTTACTCGCATTGTTTCAAACAAAAACATTTACAAAAGGAACGCAGCTTTTAAATGGAAGTCAAGAAGAGAAACAACTTCGATTTTTAAATACTGGTGTCATTAGGGAATACTACGCAACTCCAGAAAAAGAAACGAATATTAACTTTTTCACACGACCACAGTTTATCACAGATTTATCCTCTTTTATCAATAATTCAATAACCAAAAAGCATCAAGAAAGTTTAACGGAAGTAGAGGTGTTATATATAGATAAACAAGCTTTTCGAGATTTATTAAGTAAATATGAATGTGGTAAATCTTTTATCGATTTATCCTTTCAAAAATTGTTGAAGCATAAAGAGCTTTTGGAGTACAATAGAATAACGAAAACAGCAGATGAACTATATAAAGAAATGCTTATTTATAAACCGAATTGGTTAGAGAAAATTCCGCAGTATCATATCGCTTCTTATTTAAATATTACTCCGGAAACCTTAAGTAGAATTCGAAAAAGAATTTCTTGATTTGAATCAATGTGAGGTTTTTTAGATCGAGGAATCTTTGCAATATAAAATTAAACGTCATGAAGATTCATCATTTAAGAAATGCAACAATGGTTATTGAAACTGCTAAGCATGTGATTTTAGTCGATCCTATGCTAGGAGAGAAGGGAAGCGCAGGACCACCATTTACTTTATTTCGATTCAAACCTAAAAGAAACCCGATTATAGATTTACCTAATGGATATGAAACTACTTTAGAAAAGGTAACCCATTGTGTAATCACACACCAACATCCCGATCATATTGACAAAGCTGGAGAGCTATTTTTAAAAGAGAGAAACATTCCAGTTACTTGTAGCCAACTGGATGAAAAAGTATTTAAAAAGAAAGGTCTCAATGTAGTCCAAACTTTACAATATTGGGATGAGAGCGAATTTTTGGGAGGAACTATTGAAGGGATTCCTGCACGTCATGGTTATGGATTCATTGCTAAACCAATGGGGAATGTAATGGGATTTGTGATTAAGTTAAAAGATGAACCTAGTGTTTATTTGAGTAGTGATACCATTTATACAAAAGATGTAGAAAAAGTATTGAAAGAATACAAACCAGAAATTAGTGTAGTAGCTGCAGGAACTGCCCAATTGGATCTGTTTCAACCATTACTCATGCGTGTAGAGGATGTTGTAAAGTTTGTAAAAACTACGCAAGGAAAAGTAATTGCAAATCATTTAGAAGCAGTAAATCATTGTCCAACAAAACGAACCGATTTAAGAGCGATGTTTAAAAAAGAAGGGGTGGCAGATAGAACTTATGTTCCCGAAGATGGTGAAATGATGGAATTTTAATTGTGATTTTATTTTTAAAATTATAGGTCAGGGTAATCATGTGGTCTCATATTCAAAAGCAATCTATAATGAAGTAATACAAGAAAATTTTAGTTTCCTAATTAATTTGATTTCATAAGTTGCAAAACTTGTGGAATCTTTTCTTACTTTAGGAAGTCTATGAACCAGCCTAATTTACATCAGCGTTTTAATCGCGTAAGAGCATATACAGAAGACATATGCAAACCTTTACAAACAGAAGATTATGTGGTGCAAGCATCAACGTTTGCGAGTCCTGCTAAATGGCATTTAGCGCATACTACCTGGTTTTTTGAAGAGTTTGTTTTAAAAACACATATCCATAATTATCAGGTTTATGATCCTAATTTTAGTTTCTTATTTAATAGCTACTATAACAATGTTGGAGAAAGAGTTTTTAGAGCGAACAGAGGAACAATTACTCGCCCTAATGTAACTGAAGTATATGGTTATAGGGCTTATGTGAATAAGTATATGTTACAGTTTCTTAGCGGAACATATACTAAAGACATAGAAGAAATAGTTGAGTTAGGCTTGCATCATGAGCAACAGCATCAAGAATTATTAATTACCGATATTAAATTTATGCTTGGGAGTAATCCTATTTTTCCCGTATACCAAAAAGGAGCTAGTTTAATAAATTCTGAAAATACAACTTTAGGTTTTATAAAAATAGAAGAAGGGCTATATGAAATAGGACATAAAGGAAATGAGTTTTGTTATGACAATGAGTTAGGAGTGCATAAGGTTTTTCTAAATGATTTTGAAATTAGCTCAGCGTTAGTTACCAATAAAGAATACATAGAGTTTATAGAAGATAAAGGATATAGTAATTTTAATCTTTGGTTAGATGCAGGTTGGACTTGGGTAACTGAAAATACTATAAACTCACCTTTATATTGGTATAAAATAGATAATGAATGGTTTCATTTTACCTTATCAGGATTACAAAAAGTAAATCCCAATGCAATACTCACACATGTCAGTTTTTATGAAGCTGCTGCATTTGCTGAATGGAAAAAAATGCGATTACCAACGGAGTTTGAGTGGGAGGTAGCCTCTAAGAAAATGGAATGGGGAAAACGTTGGGAATGGACTTATTCAGCATATTTACCCTATCCTAACTTCAAAAAGGCAGCAGGAGCTATTGGTGAGTATAATGGTAAATTTATGATAAATCAAATGGTACTTCGAGGAGCTTCGGTAGCAACATCACCAAATCACAGTCGATATACATATCGCAATTTTTTTCACCCGAATGAACGTTGGCAGTTTACAGGAATTCGATTAGCAAAGTAATATGTTAGAACAATTTATGAGAGATGTAGATACAGGTTTATCTGCATCATTCAAACATTTATCGTCAAAATACTTTTATGATGATATAGGAAGTCAAATTTTCCAAAAGATCATGGCTATGCCAGAATACTATCTTACAAATTCAGAATATGAGATCTTATCGTTACAAGCTAAGCAAATAGCAGAAAAGGTAAACTTTAAGGTCCCGTTTAATATTATTGAGTTAGGGGCAGGCGATGGTTATAAAACAATTAGATTGCTGAAAAACCTTAAAGGCTTAGGTTTAAACTTTACCTATATTCCAGTTGATATTTCAAAGAAAGCAATTGATATTTTATCTGCAAAAGTAGCAGATGAAATCCCTGATGTAAAGTTAGAACCTTATGTAGGAGACTATTTTAAATTATTAATTAATTTACCCAATTCTATCCCCAGTTTAGTATTGTTTTTAGGAAGTAATATTGGGAATTTTAAAGATGAAGATGCGAGAAGTTTTTTGAGTTTGATTCAAAGTCATTTAAAACCTAATGACAAGTTATTAATTGGATTTGATTTGAAAAAGAATCCAATTACCATTAAAAACGCCTATGATGATCCTCATGAAATAACAAAGGCGTTTAATATGAATTTGCTACACCGAATAAACAAGGAGTTAGGAGCAAATTTTAATCTGAATAAATTTGATTTTTACTGCCATTATAATCCAATAACAGGTGAGGTGAGAAGTTATTTAGTAAGCTTGGAGAAGCAAGATGTTTTTATTCAGTCGCTAGAAAAAACCTTTTCTTTTGATGTGAATGAGTTGATTTGGACAGAATTGTCGAAGAAATTCGATTTTATAGAAATAGAAGCTTTAGCAGTCAATTCTGGATATAAGTTAGAACATCATTTTTTAGATTCGAAAAACTACTTTACGGATAGTTTATGGAGTAAATAGTTGCAATTTTACAATTTTACAATTTTACAAGTTTCAAATTCAATTGTATCAAAACTTGTTGATGTCCATTCACTTAATGATCTTAAAATAGGAAGTAGTGCTTCTCCACGTTTAGAAAGTGAGTATTCTACACGTGGTGGGGTTTCAGCAAATCTTTCTCTAATAATAATTTGATCTTCTTCCAATTCTCTTAGCTGTTCAGTAAGAACTTTTTTAGAAATATTAGGGATAAAAAGTAGTAGTTTACCAAAGCGCAAACTACCATTAGCCAATATATAAATAACAATTGGTTTCCATTTACCACCTATGATATTCATGGCATGTACAAGCGTACAGCTATTAGGGTTTTCAATTATTTTACGAGCCATAGTTACCTTTTTGTAACCACAAATTTAAGTAAAATAATCTTATTAGTATCAAAAATAAACTATTAATAGTAACTTTGTGAAACTAATTAAAAAGAAATAAAATGCAAAATGTTTTTATCATAAATGGACATGAAGAGTATGAATTCTCGAAAGGAAGGTTAAATGAGAGTTTAATAACTCGTCTTAAAGATTTACTAGCTAAAGAAAAATTTTCAATAAAAACGACTACAATGAAAGATGACTATGATATTGAGGAAGAAATAATGAAGCATCAATGGGCAGATATAATTGTTGTACAAATGCCAGTAAATTGGATGGCCACTCCATGGAGTTTTAAAAAATATCAAGATTATGTATATAGTTTTGGTATGGATGGTCGTCTTTGTTCTGGAGATGGACGTACTCGAGAAGATGCTAGTAAGCAATATGGAACAGGAGGAACCTTACAAGGGAAAAAGTATATGCTTTCATTAACATTTAATGCTCCTGAAGAAGCATTTAATAACAAAGAACAATGGTTTTTTGAAGGGAGAAGTGTAGACGACCTTTTTTTACCGACACATCTTAATTTTAAATTCTTCGGTATGGAAGCGTTGCCGACTTTTGTATGTTATGATGTAATGAAGAATCCAAATATTGAAAATGATTTTCAACGTTTTGAAGAGCATATCAATAAACATGTTGTTAACGCATAAATCACTAATGTAGAAATGGCAGATTTACAAAAAAGTTTAGATAAACTTAAACTTAAGATTGAAGGAGGAATGGCTCCTGAAAGTGTTGCAATCATGCATCAAGCAACAAAAGATTTGGAAGCGAGTGGAGTAGTAAATGGTATTTTGAAGGTAGGTGATAAGGCCCCAGAATTTATCTTGAAAAATCATAAAGGAGTAACTATAATTAGCGAGGAATTGTTAAAAAAAGGTCCTATATTAATTACTTTTTATCGTGGATTATGGTGCCCTTATTGTAATAAAGATTTGGCTTATTTAAAACGCTTCAAAGAACAGTTAGAAGCAAAAGGAGTAACTTTGTTAAGTATTTCTCCCCAGTTAGAAGAAAACAATAATAAAATTGTAGAACAACAAAGATTAAACTACGATTTGCTAACAGATAATGGTAATAATATTGCTAGTGCGTTTGGTTTACGTTGGACGATGATAGATCCTTTAAAATCATTATACGATTCTTTCGGAATTAACTTGCCTAAATATAATGGAGATACATCTTGGACGCTTCCAATTCCCGCACGCTTTATTATTGGGGAAAATGGAATCATTAAGTATGCAGAGTTTTCTGTTGACTATACCAAACGTCCAAATCCAGATGTATTGTTAGATATCTTATAAAATCTATAAAGTATAAATTTGTATTTTAGTGATATGGATCTTTCAAAATACAAGGTGGTTTAAATTTTATTAAAAACTTATTTAAGAAGATCTATTCATAATTATGTGAATCCTATCAAAAAGAAACTGAATTCAATAACACTTATTGAATTTCTTTTAATATCAAATTAATCAACTATGTACACTAGAAGAAACTATTCCATCAGAGATATGCTGTCATGGACACGACGCTATATCTACATCTTTGTAATTCTATCATTAATTCCAGTACTGTTATATACAGGGCTAAGATGGTATTGGTTGCATTTGCCATGGTTGCCAATTGGATTGGTGGGTACCGCACTAGCTTTTATAATTTCATTTAAGAATAATGCTACCTATGGTCGTTTATGGGAAGCCCGTAAAATATGGGGAGGAATTGTAAATGCTTCTCGTTCTTTTGCAATGATGACCAATGATTTTATAACCAATGAACGAGCCGAACATAAGTTAAGCGAGAAAGAATTATTTGCATTTCGAAAGCAGTTGATTATGCGTCATGTTGCTTGGATGGCTTCTTTACGTCATGCTTTACGTACTCCGAAGCCTTGGGAGATATCTAATTATAATAAATCAGATAGAGAGTATATAGACAATAGATTGAATGTGAAAGAACGCGTATCAACTTTAGATGAAGAACTTACAGGATATGTAACGGAGGAGGAAAAATATTTTATTTTAAGTCAGCGTAATAAACAAGGAGCTTGTTTGAATTTGCAATCAAAGCAATTAAGAGATTTAAAAGAGAAGGGGTATATATGGGAGTTTGCATTTTTAGAAATGGAAAGAATGCAAGTAGAATTTTTTACACTACAGGGAAAAGTAGAACGTATTAAGAACTTTCCATATCCACGTCAGTTTGCTACATTGAATCGTTTCTTTATTTGGATTTTCGTGTTTTTATTGCCTTACGGAATGATGCACGAGTTTAATAAAATCGGAAAGCAAATAGTAGAACTTACACATACTTGGAAGCCTTATCCAGAAGGAGGATACCATCATTTAATAGAATTAATTGGAGAGCATTTTGTTTGGTTTACAATTCCGTTTAGTATCGTCATTTCTTGGATATTTCATACGATGGAACGTATTGGAGAAGTATCAGAAAATCCGTTCGAAGGAACACCAAATGATGTACCAATTACCACAATGTCTAGAGGTATAGAAATCGATATTCGTCAAATAATAGGAGATGAACCAGATGAAATTCCTGGACCTATTGAAGCTAGATTCGATACTCAAATGTAATACTATAATTAATCCTGCAAATGCAGGATTTTTTTTTGCATCATTTTTAAAAGGATGCGTCTTAGAAGGTGAATAATAAATAAAATTAAAAGAAAGATGCAAAACACCCAATTACCCGTAGCAATTATAGGAGCTGGTCCGGTAGGTTTAGCGGCGGCAGCTCATCTTAGTTTAAAAAATATCCCTTTTATAGTATTTGAAGCTGGAACATCTGTTGGACAAAATATGTTGTCTTGGAGTCATGTTCGCGTGTTTTCACCTTGGAGGTATAATATAGATAAAGCAGCACGAGAACTGTTAGAACAAACAGATTGGAGAGCACCTGATGAAGATGGTTTACCAACAGGAAAGGAATTGGTGGAACTATATTTTCGTCCGTTGGCAAATCTTCCGCAGATTTCACCATTCATACATGTGAATGCTAAAGTAGTATCCATAGGAAGAAAAGGTTTTGATAAGATGAAAACTTGGGGAAGAGAGGAAAAACCATTTTCAATAAAAGTAGAAGAAAAAGGAAAAGTAAATTACTATGAAGCCAAAGCAGTATTAGATGCTACGGGAACATGGAACCAACCAAATCCAATAGGTTCTGGAGGAGTGTTTGCAGAAGGAGAGCAAGAATTAAGTGAGCATATATTTTATGGTATTCCGAATGTAAAAGAAGATCATTTGGAACGTTATAAAAATAAGAATGTAGTTGTTGTTGGAGGTGGGCATTCTGCGATTAATGCATTGTTGGATTTGGCGGAAATACAAAAAGAATACCCTGAAACGCAATTGAATTGGATTTTGAGAAAAGACACCATGGCAAGAGTGTATGGAGGAAAGGAAGATGATGCGTTAGCTGCAAGAGGAACCTTAGGAATTAAAATAGAAGCCCTGGTAAATAGTGGGAAACTAAATGTATACACTCCTTTCCATATATTAAAATTAGAGAAGAGTGAAGAAGGAATCCAAGTAACAGGAGACCTGAATGGAACATTGAAAACCATTTACCAATTAGATGAAATTATTAGCAATACAGGATCTCGACCTAATTTAGATATGATACGAGAAGTTCGAACAGATTTAGATGCCTCTTTAGAATCTGTATTTGATTTAGCGGAATTAATTGATCCGAATATCCATAGTTGCGGTACAGTAAGGCCACATGGAGAAAAAGAATTGCGTCATCCAGAAAAAGATTTCTATATCGTAGGTTCTAAAAGTTATGGAAGAGCTCCTTCGTTTTTAATGGCTACTGGATATGAGCAAGTACGCTCTATTGTAGCCTATTTAGCAGGAGATTTAGAAGCGGCAGCACGTGTTGAATTAGATTTACCACAAACAGGAGTTTGTAGTACTGATTTTAATTCTGCAAAAGAAGGAAATGTTGGTAGTTGTTGTGGTTCCGAATCGGTTGAAGAAGAGAAGAAAGTAGCTTCTTGCTGTTAAAAATAAAAACCATTGATTTAATAAAAGTATAAAACTGCATCATTTTAGAAGTACTACGTCTTAAAAGATGAGAAATAATAAAAACAAGAATACATGAAAACAAGAAATAATAAGAGAGAAGAAAAAACAATGCAAGGAGGAGGATGTTGTGGAACGGTTCCTGTAAAAGTTACAACAGCTCAAAATACTTGTGGAGCTTCACTAGAAGTAAATGAAAAACCACAAACAGGTGGTGGATGTTGTTAACAACAAAAGGAATAACATATAAAAAACAAAGCTCCTCTTTTAGAGGAGCTTTACGTTCTAGTTGGGTAATGGCTTTTGCAGGTTTAGGAGATGCTATTCTATATCCATTATTACCGGTATATGGTGCTGAATTGGGATTCTCAGCTTTGTTTATTGGAATTTTACTTTCTATCAATCGATTTGTAAGAATCATTTCAAATACACACATCGCTAACTTAATTAATCAAATAGGAATGAAGAAGATGCTTATTGCAACTTCGATGTTGGCAACGTTAACCACATTTGTATATGGATTGAAATTAGGAGCGGTACTATTTTTAATAGCAAGAGTTTTATGGGGATTGAGTTATTCTGGATTAAAAATCGCTACGTTAAATTACGCATCCAAATCTGAAAAGAATGCAGGGTTGGCATTCGGACTTACCACAGCCATAAAATCTTTAGGAAGTTTGTTTGTATTGTGGTTCGGATCTTATTTAATAGCGGCTGCAGGGGTTCAAAAAGGGCTTTTTGTTATAGCTAGTCTTAGCTTAATTGGTATTCTATTGGCTTTTACATTACCGAGCATTCCATCAGAATCAAAAGCAGTAAATACCAAACAAACATTTTATCCAAGTACCATAAATATATTAGTTTTTCTAATGTCTCTCACAGTTGATGGTATTATGGTAGTGGCCTTGTCTAATTTGATAGGGAGCACTATGGAAATATCTGAAGTCCTAATTTTAGTAGCATTTTACTTATTCCTTAAAAAACTATTTACTTTGTTATTCTCCATTTTAAGTGGAGTACTTTCTATAAAAATTCAACCGAGTATATTGTTTTCTGTAGGGGTAATATGTGTAATATTCGCTTTGCTGTTAATTGTGGTAGGTTTCCCAATAGTAGGAATCATTGTAGCTTTCTTATTTAACACAATGGTAGTTACATTTTCTCCATTGGTGGCTATAGAACAACAAAAAGAAAACAAAAATTCATTGCAAGCAATTTCAAGTGTTAGTACTTGGTGGGATTTAGGGGCTGCACTGGGAGCTTTTATTGGAATTATACTTGTAAATGCTTTAGGAGTGCAAACACTTTTTTTAATTTTATCAATAACTTTAACTATCTTATTCATCATTTATATTATTCAAAATGCAACAACAAATCGTTCAACTATATAATCCTTTATTAGGTTACGTTAAAAAGCGTGTTCGTAATCAAGAAGATGCTGAAGATTTAACACAAGATGTATTTTTTAAGTTGGCAAAGTCTACTAAAGAGCCTGTAACTAATTTGAAAAGTTGGGTATATACAATTGCAAAAAATACTATTACAGATTACTATCGAAAAAAACATGTAGAAACAAATACGATAGAAGAAGACACCTATATGAACTATGAATCTTCAGAAGATGCTGGGGAAGAATTAAGCACTTGTGTAAAGGCTTTTATAGAGCAATTACCAGAAGAGTATAAAGAATTGTTAGTCTTGTCGGAATTAAAAGAAATCCCTCAAAAAGAAATTGCGGAACAGTTGAATATGAATTATGTAACTGTACGTTCTAAAATACAACGTGGAAGAAAAAAATTAAAAGAACTAATTGATGGATGCTGTACCGTTTTACAAGGAGGAAAAGGAAGTATTATGGAGTACGAATCTAAAACTGGGTGTAACAAAACAACATCGTGCGATTAAGAATGCATCATTCTCATATACGATCGTCTCAAATAAAAAAATAAATAATGAATTCATTCGATACAGTTAAAACCAACTATAAACACTCTTTTGTAAAGAGTAATCCAGAAATGTTAACCTCAATGTTCGGTACTACAGATGTAATACCTCTTTGGATTGCAGATATGGATTTTGAAGTTGCTGTGCCTATAAAAGAAGCACTACAAGAATTGATAGACAGAAATATATACGCCTATGAATTTAACACTACAGGAATTTATAAAGCCATTATTGATTGGAATGTAAAACGTCATCAATTGAAGTTAAACCCTGAATCATTTGTACAGGTAACAAGTGTATTAACCGGAATAGCTGTGCTAATTAAAGAGTTGACCAATAAAGGAGAAGGTGTTATGATACAAACACCGGTGTATCATCAGTTTGCAAATGTTATTAAATCTACCGGTAGAAAAGTAGTAGCAAATCCTTTGAAAATAGTAGAAGGAAAATACCGAATGGATTTAGCAACAATTGAGAATAATTTTAAAGAAGAAGCGGTTAAATTGTTTTTGTTATGTAACCCACACAATCCAGTAGGACGCGTATGGAGAAAAGAAGAACTAGAAGAATTAGTTCGGTTAGCAAATGCTTATGGTGTTACGATTATTAGTGATGAGATACATTCCGATATTGTATATGCTAAAGCTACATTTCATAGTATAGCATCATTAAACGAAAGTGATAATCATATTGTTATTTTAGGGTCTCCGGCGAAAACATTTGGAATGCAAAGTATTTCTAATGGGTATCTCTATATAAAGAATGAAGCAATACACGAGAAAATAAAGAAAGTAGTGTCTTCTATGTATTTAGATCATGGAAGTATTATTGCAGGAAATGCAACTATTGCGGCTTATACCAAAGGAGAAAAATGGTTGGATGAATTATTGAGTTATCTAGAAAACACCTTGAGCTGGATTGAAACCTTTCTTGAAAAAGAATTACCTCAAGTAAAACTATTTACTCCTGAAGGAACCTACCAAATTTGGTTAGATTTTAGAGAGTTAGGACTATCAGATAAAGCACTAGAGCATGTTATAGTGAAGCAAGCAAAATTAGCTTTGGCACCAGGAAGTTGGTTTGAAAGTTCACATACACAGTTTATGAGAATGAATATTGCATCTCCTTTAGAAACAATACAAAAGGTATTTGGTCAGTTAAAAAAAGCTATTGATAATGGGGTAGATGAGAATTTCAATGAAAATGAAGAAGCTAGTTCGACTTGTTCTTGTTAAAATCACCTGTATTATTTAGTAAATGAAAATCTACGATACAATTGTAATTGGTGGTGGTCAAGCAGGACTTTCGGTAGCCTATTTTTTACGTCGTTCAAAGCTTGAATATTTGGTGTTGGATAACCAAGCGAAACCTGGTGGAGCATGGTTACATACTTGGAATAGTTTGAAACTATTTTCACCAACAGAGTATAGCTCATTATCTGGTTGGATGATGCCTAAAAGTGAACATGAGTATCCGACTAAGAATGAATTTATTAATTATTTAGAGCAGTATGAACAGCGATATAATTTTCCTATTCGAAGAAATACAAAGGTTGTAAGTGTTCATAAAGAAGAAGGAATATTCAAAATAAGCACGAATCAAGGAGATTTTTATACCAAAACCTTAGTAAGTTCCACGGGGACAGCTCAAGAACCATTTATACCAGACTATGCCAATGTAGGAGAATTTGAAGGAGAGCAGTTACATTCGGTTAATTATAGAGATTCAAGTGATCTTTTGGGAAAGAAAGTGTTAATTGTTGGAGGAGGTAACTCAGGTGCGCAGATATTGGCAGAGGTCTCTAGAGTTGCTAGTACCCAATGGATCACTTTAGAAGAACCTCATTTTTTACCTGATGATATAGATGGTCGTTATTTGTTTAACCAAGCAACGCAGAAGTTTTTAGGAAAGTCAACGGAACAACCTTCCAAAAGAAAGGCGTCTTTAAGTAGTATTGTAATGGTTGAAAGTGTAAAAGAAGCAAGAGATAGGAAAGTGTTACATACGAAAAGACCATTCAAATCATTTTATAAGGAAGGTGTTATTTGGAAAGATGGAACACAAGAGCCTTTTGATGTGGTAATTTGGTGTACAGGATTTAAAGCGAGTTTAAGACATTTAGATACACTAAATATCATTAGAAATAACAAGATAGAAACGCAGTATACTCGCTCAGTAAAAGAACCGAATTTATGGTTGGTGGGTTATGGAAGCTGGACCGGTTTTGCTTCGGCTACCATTTACGGAGTAGGAAAAACAGCAAGACAAACTGTAAAAGAAATAACAGAATTTTTATCATAACTTGCATAAAAAAACAAATGCAAAAAAGTAACAAGGTTTTTATAGCAACAAGTATAGACGGGTTTATAGCCGATAAAAATGGAAACATAGATTGGCTTCATGAAATACCTAATCCAGATAATATAGATATGGGATATCATGAATTTACATCTTCAGTGGATGCTATTGTAATAGGAAGAACAACCTATGAAACGGTGCTGGGTTTTGGTATCGATTGGCCCTATCAGAAACCTGTGTTTGTGTTAAGTAATACACTGTCTGATGTACCTGAAAATCTGAAAAAAAAAGTGTTTTTAGTAAAAGGAACTTTAACCGAAGTTTTAGAGCAGATTCATAATAAAGAATGTTATGCTCTTTATATAGATGGAGGAAAGGTGATCCAGAGTTTTTTAAAAGAAGATTTGATAGATGAAATGATTATAACAAAGATACCAGTACTATTAGGAGAAGGAATATCCTTGTTTTCAAATTTACCAAATAGGCTACATTTTGAATGTATACACACTACAATATATTTAGATAAAGTGGTGCAAAATCACTTTAAAAGAGTGAAATCATAAAATTTCTGCATCATTTTAGAATGTCATCGTCTTATCAGGTAGAATCAATGTTTAATTATTAAAACCTAAAAAACGATGACATTTAAATTTAAACCAACAGTATTTGCAATTGCAGTAAGTTTCTTTACTCTTTTTACAACAAATGTATTAGCGCAAACGGCTTGTTGTGATGAGAAAAAAGACAAGGCCGCATGTAATACAGAGAAAGTAGCTGAAGAAAGTACTTCTGGATGTTTGCCTTCTAGTTGTAGAGGAGCTAAAACCAAGTTTGGTGAAGCAAAAGTAATTTCATCTTTAAGAGAAAATTTAATTGGGTTAAAAGCGCAAATGGAGCAATCTAAAACTCCAGTTTTTGCTCAACGTTCGTACGATATCCATGGAATCGTTGGAGAAAACGAGGAGAAGAGTTTACAAATTATTGTGAGAGAGCTTAAGTTAATTGAAAAAGAGTTTGCTAGTAAAACAAAGTTCAAAACTTCAACTTTTAAGTTGCCTAGTAATAAAGCAAAGCAAGTAGCCTATTTAGATAATAGAATAAAAGAATTGAAAGCCTATTTGTAAAAGCTAGAATTACATAAAAAATGACTTTTAGAAAACTCATAAGTTTATCTATTGCTGTAAGTTTTGTTGTATTATTTGTTACAGGCGTTTTATCCTTTTTTCAACCTTATTCGAACCATACAGCGACTTTACATACAGTGTTTGGAGTACTATTTACTTTTGGGGTAGTTTTCCATTTAAAAAACAATTTTCGCTCATTTATCTTATATCTCAAAGGAAAGTTACCGCTGTTTATAGTGCTAATTGGTGTATTGGTGTTTTTTGCAGGATACTATCAAATGTATCCTTTAAATAAGTTTATGGACTTTGGAGCTAAGCAGAAAGCAACAAGTGAAAAAGAACTTAACCGTACCGTTTTTGAGTTGGTAGAGATGAATACATTAAAAGATATTCAATTATCTATTGATGTTTTACGTTCAGAGCATTATTGGCATCCGCAAATGGCTATTTGGATCGAAGATACCGAAGGAAACTATAAAGAAACACTCTTTGTTTCAAAAGCAACAGCAAAAGGATTGTTTTTTGGAGGAAGAAGTAAAGAGAATTTTAAAGATTTCGATGAAATTAAAAATGCATCAGGTGATTATAGAAGAGTAAATGCGTTGCCTGTTTGGTCGCATAAAAGAGGAGTGAAATATACAGATGGATTGTTTGTGCCTCCAAGTAATCAACCTTTACCAGATGCGATTACGGGAGCCACCATAACGGATAATTTTCAATTGCTAACCTCTGTT
Organism: Tenacibaculum sp. 190130A14a; assembly: GCF_964048965.1. NCBI lineage: Bacteria > Pseudomonadati > Bacteroidota > Flavobacteriia > Flavobacteriales > Flavobacteriaceae > Tenacibaculum > Tenacibaculum polynesiense. Next base: position 1,396,319 of record NZ_OZ040189.1, read on the forward strand.
AATAAGTTGAAGGAGTTTACATTAAAGATAGAAATTAATGTAGCTTTTGATGATAATGAATATTACTCAGCATATGATTTTCCTGATGATAAGGTATTTCACAATGGAACAGGACAATTAGGACAGCCCTCTATAATTTTTGAAACAAAAGTAAATATGAATGATGATAAGAATTATTATTTAATGGATCTAGTTGGGCATGGTCATCATTCTGGACAAAACGGTATTATTTATAAAGATTTGTCGAGTTTAACCACAGCCAAAAAAATCATAGAACGAATAGTGTTAGGAGTACAAGAGAATCTTTAAATCTAAATTTTAAGAAAAGTTTAAAAGCTAATCCTTGCGAGAAAATTACTTGCATGGATTAGTTTTTTTATTTTTGAAGTATGTCAGAAAATAAAAGTACAAACGAACAACTACACGAAATACTCAAGTTTCAGAAAGGAGATTTTTTTATGAAGCAAGGAAAGGTTTGTACGGTTATAGGTCAATTGCTTAAAGGAGTAATGAGAGGTTTTGAATATGATATAGATGGTAATGAAATAACAACTCATTTCTATCAAGAAGGTGATTTGATTGTAGGGAGTTTTCTTCCAAATGGAAAAATGACATTCACCATTGAAACTTTAGAAGACTGCGACGTTTCAGTAGCTAATTATTTAGAGGTGATGGCTAATGTAAATAAGGATAGAGAAATTACAGAAGTTATTACCAGGGAATTTCAAAAATTAAATCAACAATTACAGTCAAGATTAGTGTCACTTTTAAACTTAAACTCATTAAAGAAGTATGAACTGTTTTTAAAAGAATACCCAAGCTTAATTAATCGCGTACCCAATTATTATATTGCAAATTATCTAGGAATTACTCCAACTCAGCTAAGCCGTGCTAGAAAGAAATTTGTTGAAAATTCAAATAAAAAATCACTTTAACTTTATCGTAAGCTCACTTCTCAACAAATGTTGATGAATGCCATATTTCATGATTATAATTTTGCTGAAACAAAGTTTAATTATAAGAAATGTATTTATGAAAAATTTGATTTTAGCAGTTGCAATGTTAGTTGGTTTAACTTCATGTGGGCAACATGGACATGGAAGTTTTGCCTCAGAAACAAATGCCAATTCATTAGCACAACCTACTAATTTTCCTACGGTAGGTTTTAAAAAAGAATATCAAGAAACAATTGAATTTCCGGTAGCAAAAGTATTTCCATTATTTGAACCACAAGGGCGTTCGCTGTTATATAGTAAATGGAATCCGATACTATTAAAAGAGGGAGAAGATGGTTCATTAAAAGGGCGCATAGAGTTCTCTAAGTATGATGATTTAGATGTTTTTTTGAAAGTAACAAAATACAACCCTAAAAAAGGACATATTCAATATTTTATTACTTGGGATGATTTTGAAGTTCAACGTATAGATATTTTCTGTACACCAGGAGAAAAAGAAAATACCACCAAAATTAGATGGATAGAATACAATGCAGGTTTGTATGAAAAAGGAGAAAAGTTAGTAAGCATGTTTGTGAAAAAAGGTTACTTGGTGAAAGTAGTACAACGTTATATAAACAATATTAAAAAGCAGTTAGAGAATGGAAAATAATATAAACACCCATTATACTTTTTCTGATACAGAGTTTTCTCAGCAATTGGCAAACTGTAATTTAAATCCAAAGTTATTTAATCACGAAGCGCATTTGCGATTGGGGTGGATTTTAATAAATAAATTAGGATTAAAAAAAGCGGAGGAAGAAGTTGAAAAACAACTTTTAAATTTTGGTAAGTATAATGGAGTACAGGACTTATATAATCGAACGGTTACGATTGTGGCAATGAGAGCAATTGATCATTTTATGAAGCGATCAAAAACTAAAAAATTTAAAGAATTTATCAATGAGAACTCAAGGTTACAAACAAATTTCAAGGACCTCATTATGAAACATTATAGTTATAATATTTTTGAATCAGAAGAAGCAAAAAGCATATTTAAAGAACCTGATTTAAAACCTTTTTAAAAAGAATTAATAAAACTCTGCAATGGCAGGGTTTTGTTTATTTGATGTAAAAGTGTAATTTTAGGTTATCAAAATGATAACAATTGCCTTTGATAAATATAAGTATGATCGTCCATTGGCAATGGACTTTTTTAAGATAGAAGAAAATAACGAGTTTCTTTTAACTGAAGAAGTCCATGATACTGATTTTTTTGAAATATTCTTTTATGATGAAGCCGATGGGTATGTGGTGTTGGATGGAGAAAAGATATTACTGAGAAAGGGGCTGTTTTTATTTGTGTCTCCTTATCAAAAAAGAAGTTGGGTTGTAGATGAAAACAAAGTAAAAGGATGGGCAGTTATTTTTGAAAAGGAGTTTTTAGCCAATTTTTTCTCAGATAAACTATTTGTGTACCGACTTCAATATTTTTACAATAAAAGTGTACTTACAACTTTCGAATCAGAAGAATTACTTTCTATCTTTAATCATACGATTTTCAATGAAATTCAAAATGAAATAATCAATTTTAAAAGTGATTCAAGACATATTTTGAGAGCGCTGTTGTATTATATTTTAATTAAAATGAATCGTGTATTTTGTGAGAAATATCAATTGGATAGTGAAACTCAATTAAATAACAATGCTTACTTGTTTAAAGAAGCTTTAGAACAAAACTATCGACATAAACATAAGGTAAATGACTATGTTTCTTTACTAAATGTGAGTAGAATAACCTTGAATCAATCTGTTAAAAAACAATTCAATGTTACCGCAACAGAAATGATAAAAGATCGCATTATTTCAGAAGTAAAAACACAATTAATTCATTCTACTAAAACTATATCAGAAATAGCCTACGATTTAAACTTTTCTGAACCTAATAATTTAATCCGACTGTTTAAATTGAAAGTAGGAACTCCTCCAAATCAATATAGGTTATCAAAATGATAGTTTTTAATCTGTATTAGATATCTTCAGAAATAGCACTTGTCTATAATTTTGTACCTGTAAATAAACTTTAATTGATTTTTAGTTTATGATTGATTAGAGCTGCCTTTTCGGTAGTTAAGGTAGCTTTTCAATTTAAAAATCAGTTAGAGGATATCATAAGAAATCAATCAATTAAAAGTCAATTATGAAAAAAGCAATTGTAATCGCAACAGGAATAGCTTTGTTAGCAGCTTGTAAAACAGGACAAAAAACAGAATCAAAACAACCAAAAGAAACAACCAATATGGAAGTCAAAAAAGAAAGTTTAAAAGAAACAGCATTAAAAGCACAGGATGCTTTTTTTAAGGAATATAGTGCAGATGGAATTAAAAAATACTTTACAGAAGATTATATTCAGCATAATCCGCATGTACCAACAGGAAGAGAGCCGGTTTTAGGGTTTTTAGAACCGTTAAAAAACGCAGGTACTACATCGACCACGCATAGAATATTACAAGATGGAGACTTTATTGTATTACACAATTCGTATGACAATGCAGAAGCATTTGGAGGAAAGGAAATGGTAGCTTTTGATGTTTGGAGAATGAAAGACGGTAAAGTAGCAGAGCATTGGGATAATTTAACTCCTAAAGTAGTGCAAACTGCTAGTGGAAGATCACAAGTAGATGGTCCAACTGAAGTAACAGATCTAGATAAAACAGATGCTAATAAAGAATTGGTTAAAAAGTTTGTAGATGATGTATTGTTTGGTAATGCTCCAGAAAAAATTACAGAATATGTTAGTACAGAACAATATGATCAGCACAATCCGTTAGTAAAAGACGGTTTAGAAGGATTAAATGAAGCTATTACCTATTTAACTTCTCAAAACAATATGTTTATATACAAGAAAGTACATAAAGTTTTAGGAGAAGGAAACTTTGTATTAACCATGAGTGAAGGAGAGTGGGGAGGAAAGCCACAAGCCTTTTATGATTTGTTTAGAGTAAAAGATGGAAAAATTGTGGAGCACTGGGATGTGATTCAAGAAATTCCAGTGAAAATGGCACATGAAAATGGTAAGTTCTAAATATTTTATAAAAGCCTCGACATTAAGAATGTTGAGGTTTTTTCTTAAAAAGAATCTAAGAAATTTACTATTAGTTTTAGTCTGTATAGGGTGTTTTAGCTGTCAACAAAATAAAGAAACAATGAAGAAACCATATGTTATAGAAGTAACTACTTTTCAATACAAAAACACGATTGATAAAAATGACTATTGGGAAGAAGACGCAAAAGTAGAAGAGAGATATACGAGTAACCAAAAAGGGTTTATTCGAAGAGAAAGTGGTTTTTCAGAAGAGAATAATGAAGTTGTAGTGGTCGTTTATTGGGAAACAAATGAAGATGCAGAAAAGTCTATGCAAAAGTTTATGAAAGATACATCAGTGGCTAAGTTTGCCAATATGATAAATCCAACTACACTGATAATGAAACGTTATACTGTGAAATAAGAAGTATACTTAGATATGAATCCTGTTTAGAACAGGATTTTTTTATGTAGTAATTTTAGAAGAAACCGTACATTTGAGTAATGCAACACTTCAAAACGATATCAGATTATTGCAAGGCTATTCAAATACCAGCTCCAAAACAAGCTTATTTTGATATTCGAACTTTTGAGGAAAACATGCCAACGGTGGTTGCTAAAATGCCTTCTTTTAAGCACGAGTTTTATGCAATAGCAATAAAGGTAGAAGGTTCTGGAAAAGCAATTTCTGGACATCATACCAATTTTCCAGAAGGAGCTACTGTATTTTTTAATACGCCATTTCAATTAATTTCATGGGATATTTTGCCTGATTGGGAAGGGTATTATTTAATGTTTTCAAAAGAATTTATTACACAATCAAAACACTTACAACAACTACTAAGTGAGTTTCCATTTTTAAAAATAGATCAATCCATTCCTTTTGAAGTAAAGCCAGAAGAGGTTTCTAAATTGCTAACGATATATGAAGGGATTTATGAGGAACAGCAAAATTTAAAGAAAGATTCACCTCTTATAATAGAAGCGCAGGTTTTGGTATTGTTGAATTTTGTAAGACGATTCTTTAATGTGCAAGTAACCAAACAAGATGCTGAAATTGCTTTCCGAAAAGCAGATGTCAACTTATTATCGAGATTTCAAACCTTAATAGAAACAAGTTTTTATGAAAACACTTTGGTAGTTAAAAGAACGCACTCACCAAGTTACTATGCTGAGTTATTAGCAATTCACCCAAATCATTTAAACGCTACAGTAAAACAAATAACAGGTCATACTGCAAAGGCGCATATTAACAATCATATTCTTCGTTTGGCTAAATCTCGTTTACTGCAAACACAAATGAGTATTAAAGAAATTGCCTATTCATTACATTTTAGTGCTCCCAATAATTTCAATAGTTTTTTTAAAAAACATATTGGACAAACTCCCAATTCATTTAGAAAGAATAGTTAGATTTTATTGAAGACATGCAGTTGTCAGTTTGAGTGTTTTTACGAAGTGAAAATGTATCGAGAACTTTTCTATGTAACTAAACTTCTTGTTACAGAATTCCTTTGAACCCTTATTTAAAACAAAGATTTCCTCCCTTTCTTTGTTTTTTATACTTCTTGATTTGATTCTATAAACTTTTACGAGAAAAGCTGTCAGACCTTTGTATCATCAAAACAAATGATATGAGAGCAATAACAATTTTTATACTAATACTATCCTTGTTCGGATGTCAATCACAAAAAACTCATACAATTATGAACGAAACTATAGCAATACAAGAAACTGTAATTAAAATGTTCGTCAATTCTGATGAGCGAAATTGGAGTGAAGTTGAAAAGCAATTTGCTTCAAAAGTGAATTTAGATTATTCCTCTATGACTGGAAATCCTGCTTCGGAAGTTTCACCAACCGAAATTACTTCAGGTTGGAAAACAGTATTACCTGGTTTTACTTATACACATCATCAATTAGGAAATTTTATTACCGAAAGTAATGGAAGTAGAGCCCATTCTTTTTGTTACGGAACTGCCACACATTTTATAGAAGATGAAAATGGAAGTGTATGGACGGTTGTAGGAACATATGATTTTAATCTAGAAAAAATAGATAACAACTGGAAGATTACTTCGATGACTTTTAACTATAAATACCAAGAGGGGAATGGGAAGCTAATTGAGAAGGCAATTGAAAATGTAAAAGCAAACTAAAATGAAAAAGCTATTCACCTTAGTAACAATAACATTCTTTTTATCCTGTACTAACAAGGAACTATCAGATAAAGTAGTACAGCAACAAAACCAATTAAAAAAGTACCAAATGACAGCCAACAAAGCCAGAAAAAATAAAGCAACTGTAAGAGCATTTTATGATGCTTTAACAGCAGAAAATGCCGAGACTGTAGCCAATTTATTTGCTGAAGACGCAAAACATATCAATCCTTATCATTCAGGGATATTTCCTAAGGGAGCAAATGGTAAAGAAGCAATTAAAAATTATTGGGAGCCAGTATTTCCAAATTTTGACGGAATGACATTTCCAATAGAGGAAATATATGCGATGGAAGACCCGAATATTGTTTTTGTAAAATACAAAGGAAACATTCAATTAAAGAATGGAGAAGGAGTATATAGTAACGATTATTATTCAACCTTTAAATTCAATGAAGAAGGAAAAATAATAGAGTATGTAGAAATTTTTAATCCAATTACTGCTGCCAAAGGTTTTGGATTAATCGATAAAATCAAATAGTAAGAAATGAAAAAAATACTTGTATTAGCCACAGTCGTTCTATTAAGTGCCTGCGGTAAAACAGAAAAAAAGCATACAGAACAAACAGCATTAAAGAAATCTAAAAATAAAGAAGTAACCATGAAAAAAGTCAATTTTAAAAGTGAAGGATTAAACTTAGTCGGAAATTTATATTATCCAGCAAATTTTGAAAAAGGTAAAAAATACCCTACAATTGTTTCTTCAGGAAGTTGGACAACCGTAAAAGAACAAATGGCAGGATTATATGCAAAACGATTTGCAGAAAACGGATTTATAACATTGGCCTTTGATTATAGAAATTATGGAGAAAGTGAAGGGTTACCAAGAGCTTGGGAGAATCCAGAAATGAAGATTCAGGATATAAAAAACGCAGTAGCCTTTTTAAAAAGCTTACCAGAGGTAGACGAGGATAAAATTGGGGCTTTTGGTGTATGTGCTGGTGCTATGTATAACTTAATGGCAGCTTCTGAAGATGACGATATCAAAGCGGTTGCTACAACAGCGTCTTGGTTACATGATGGAGAAGCTGTAAAATTGTTTTATGGAGGGGAAGAAGGTGTTAAACAACGAATTGAAGCTGCACAAGCAGCTAAAAAGAAATATGCAGAAACAGGTGAGTTTACTTATATCAAAGCAATTTCAACTACAGATACTACTGCAGCGATGTTTGGGGAGTTTGATTATTATTTAAATCCAGAAAGAGGAGCAATTCCAGAATGGAGTGCAGATCAATTTGCCGTAGCTACTTGGGAAGATTGGTTAAAGTTAGATCCGTTTCCATCTGCTGCAAAGCTAAATAAACCTTTGTTTATGGTACATTCTGATGGTTGTGTATTACCAGATTATACTAAGAAATATTTTGAAGAAGTTTCTTCAGAAGATAAAGAGTTGGTTTGGGTAGCAACAGAATTAGCTTCTCCAATGCATCAATTTGCTTTTTACGACCAAGAAAAAGAAGTGAAGTTAGCTGTAGAAAAAACAAGTGCGTTTTTTCAGAGAGTTTTAGAATAAAGAATATAAAAATGGTGTTTGTTGGCAATAATAATCAAATATCATTTTTTATAACTTTTTTTAAAGTTAAAATCCCTTTACTTAAAACGTAAATTTTATTAATTTTCGTTTTTGATATTAAATAAAAAGATAAATAATTTGAAAGACTATATATTACGAAAAAAAGTCGCTAATAAGTACATAGAGTTTTTAGAAAATGGAGAGGTAGAGAAGGTTATTTCCTTATTTAGTGATAAAGGAATGGTACAATCACCTTTATACGGTATTAAAAAAGCGAGTGATTTTTATAATGAGTTGGCAAATGATACTTCTAATTCTGAACTTTTTGTAAAGGGGATTTTTCAGGAGGAAGATTCGAGTCAATTGGCGCTTTATTTTACTTATAAGTGGACGCTAAAAAACAATGAAAAAGTAATGTTTGATGTAGTAGATATCATTGAGTTTGATACTCAAAATAGAATAGATAAACTAACCATTATATATGATACGGTGATTGCAAGACAGTTAGTAAGTCAGCTGAAAAATTAATTTAAGGAATGAGTCTTAATATACTCTTTAGGACTCATACCTACCTTTTTTTTAAATACTCTTGTAAAATATGCAGGATACTCAAATCCTAATTTATAAGCGGTTTCTGATATAGAAAGATTCGGATTTAATAATAAGCCTTTTGCTTCTTCAACTAAAAACAAATTAATCTGATCTATTGCAGTTTTTCCGGTTTCAGCTTTAATGGTGTCACTCATATAGCGATGACTCACATTTAATTGAGCAGCCATCCAATCAACTGATGGAATACCTTCTTCTGCAAATAAATTTTGTTCAAAATAAGAGTTTAATACTTCTTTAAATTTGGTAATCAAAATCTTGTTATCATCCGTTCTATTGAGAAATTGCCTCTTGTAAAATCGATCCGCATATTTTAGTAAAGTTTCCAATTGAGAAATAAGAATCTCTTTACTAAACTCGTCTTGATTGCTTTGATACTCTTCTTTAATGTTTTTAAAAATGTCTTTTATAATCTGTTCCTCTTTAGGAGATAAATGCAATGCCTCATTAACATTATAATTAAAGAAATTATAAGCCTTTATTTTTTCATAAATATCTAAACTACGTATATAATCTTTATGAAAGGAGATATGATAACTTTCAGAACTAAACACCATATCCTTAAAGGTTAATGATTGATTTGGTGCAGTAAACAACATAGTTCCATTAGTACAATCATATTTGGTACGTCCATAAGACAATTCACCAGAAATAATGTTTTTAAAACTAATACTATAAAAATTGCAAGATAAGGTCATAGGTTCGTCAAGAGCATACGAATCACATTTAGTTCGCTCACCTTCTTCTAGCTCAGTATGTAATACACTGAAAAGTGGATTTTCAGAATCTGGCAAATCAAAATGTCTATGAAATTCTGATATCGTATTAAATTTTAAAATGGGCATTTTCATATGTATTTACTCTTTAAAGTTACGATATTATTTTAGGAATTAATTCCAAGGTAGAAGCCTCATGTTTTTGGGTGTTGTATGTCAATCGCATTGCAGGATAAAGCAGCCCTAGTAATTTTCGATATGCCTTGTTAACTTTAGGGTTTACTTCTTCCAGGTCATGAGGAACTACGCCGTCAATTTCTATTTCTAGATTACCAATCTTCATAGCGCCACTTGGGTTTATTAAGAAGGCATCGTACCAACTCCTTTTTCCGAATTTATATTGACGTACAAAAAAACGTCCTTCAGTTGCAACAATGGTAATGTCTATAAAGTGATGATCTCCACATCTAATTTGATGCACTTTTTTGCTTTGTACTAGTTTTTCTAATTCTTGTATAGTCATATTGAACTCTTTTAAAAGAACCTTTTGTTGAGTTTAAACAAAACAAAAGGTTCTAGCGATAGTATGAAGTAATAAAAAGGGCTGTTATTTATTAAAGAACTTTGCTACTGCATCGGTTGATGCTTTAACCGCTTCTGGTTTGTAGTAGAAATCTACATGACTAAACTCATCAAATGCTATTGTCGTGTTATCATTGGTAAGTTTTGCTATAAACTTCGTAGAGCAAGGAGCAGTAGATGCATTGGTACCATATATGACTAAACTAGGTTGTACAATTTTATCAGCATAAGCCTCTCCGATAGAAATTAATGACTGCATCGCTTGGTCAGCAATATGTATGTTTGAAGCGTTTTTAACAGTTCCTGGACCTTTTACACCGTCTTTTCCGTAGTAACTATACGTTTCTCCGGCCATTGCTGGATAAGCTGCTGCTGCAACAAATTCTTTCTTTGTCATCTCATCGTCCAATCCAAATGGAGCGTGATAATCGGGTTTCCCAGTTTCATATTGCTTTTGCTTAGACGCATTAGCAGCTGCTATCATAGGGTTGGTAACTTCTTTCCCTAACCATTGAAAACCATCTGCTGCCATCATACCAGAAACCATGGCAATTTTCTTCATTCTATGGTCGGTAACTGCAGCCGATGCGATAATAGAACCACCCTGACAAACACCTAATCCGTTAATCTCTTCTACAAAAGGTAATGTTCCTAAATAAGATACCGCGTCCCAAGTATTTTCTATTAATCTAAACATATATCTAGATTTTTTATGCTCTCCTGGTAATGCTGGAGAATCTCCCATTCCTAGATAATCAAACCCTAAGAAAACAAAACCTCTTGCTGCCATTTCTGGTCCATAGGTTGCCATAACTTGTCCTTTAACTTGTGGAAACGGACTCGCACTTACAATTGCTTTGTACTTTTTGTTTGGGTCAAACCCTTCTGGTAGATATAAATCACCTGCTAATTGTACTCCAAATGATGTGAATGTTATACTGTTTTTTCCTGCCTTTAAATTTTCCATGGTATTCGTTGTTTTACTTGTTATGGTATTGTCTGTTATGTTTTTTTGCTCTTGGTTTTGTTTACAACTTGTTGCAAGAGTAATGACGCTAAATATTGCTATAATTTGTTTCATTCTTTTTGATTGTTAATGAATTACAGTGCAAATTTAGAATACCGAATACTTTCAAAAATTATACATTTTGGTAAGAGACTTATACATTTTGGTTTTTATGTATAAGTGATAGAAAAACAGGATGGTTCGAATTAAATAGGAGCTTCTTGTGTTTGTTGCTTTACAACAAAATCTCCCCAATTAGCAATCGCTTGTAATAAAGGAATCAATGTTTTGCCCAAATCTGTCAAAGAATATTCTACTTTTAAAGGAGGTTTTGAAGTATATACTTTTCTACTAATAATACCATCTTCCTCTAAAGCTTTAAGTTGTAAGCTTAAAGTACGCTCTGTGGCAGTAGGCATTTTTTTACGCAATTCATTATAACGCAATGATCCATCGATTAAATAATATAAAATAACCGTTTTCCATTTTCCTCCAATAACTCCCATGGTTAAGCTAGTACAACAAGGATATTCTTTTCCTTTGAATTGATGCATAATGTTAATTTTTCGTAAAAATGAATACTATCATTTTTGACCGTTATTGTATGGCTACAAAACTATACTTAATTTTGTTACTATAAAAATTATAGTATAAATTATTTAGTTATGAGTTATTATTCAGTATTAGATGTTACACCGACTACTACAGATTGGGTAGAAAGTTATGTAGCTGTTTCTGCAGATATTGCGGCTAAGCATGGAGGGAAATATTTAGCAAGGACTGCTTCGTATGAACAAGTTGAAGGAGATGAAAGGTCTGCTGCTTTACGTATTATTCTACAATGGCCTTCAAAAGAAGCAGCTTTGAACTTTATGAATGATCCTGAATACAAGCCGCATTTAGAGGCACGCACAAAAGGATCTGTAAGTCATCATTATTTAATTGAAAAGAAGGACGATTTAGCCTAATCAGATTATGAAAACATTATTAAGCTCATCACTGATATTGGTTTTATTGTTCTCGTGTAAAAACATTGAAAACAATAATGAGCATAAGAAGCCAAATAAAATAACCAATAAGGTTGTTGTAAGTTCTGAAGTTACTTGGGAAAAATTAAACCCAGCTAGAGGAGATAAAAGTCCACAGGCAGCAACGATATGGGGAGATAGAAAAGGAACAGTGGCTACTGGATTTCTAGCCAAATTTGTAGATGGGTTTTCTTCACCTCCACATATTCATAATGTAACCTATAGAGCAGTAGTGATTAAAGGACTTATTCATAATGATGATGCGGATGCTAAAAATATGTGGATGCCTACTGGATCTTTTTGGACTCAACCTGCGGGAGAGGCGCATATTACTTCAGCTAAAGGGGAGGAGAATATAGCATATGTAGAGATTGATAAAGGGCCTTATTTAGTAAAACCGATTTTAGATGAATTTGTTAATGGTGAACGTCCTGTAAATATTGATGCTTCAAATATAGTATGGTTAAATAGTAGTGTGGTTAATTGTATCGATGCTACAAGAAAAGCCGAAATAAGTTTTCTATGGAAACATTCAAAAGTTAAAAACTTACAAGGCCTGTTTATAAAGCTTCCAAAAGGATTTAATGGAAAAATAAAAAGTGACGGAACTACTTTTCATGCTATTATAATTCGTGGTGAGTTAATGTATAAAATGCCAATAACTAAAGAAGTAAAAACACTTGATCAAGGAAGTTATTTTACTTCAGAGAGAGAGTCAATTCATGAAGTTTCTTGTAATGATGAGGTGATTGTATACTTAAGAACAAACGGAGATATAGAAATAGAAGAATAGTGGGTTAGCAAGAGTTAAACTCTAAAACTATAATTTCAATGAATAAAAGTAAGCTTAAAGAGACAGATATAATCTCTTATTCAGAATTAAAAATAAAAGCAGTGCAATGAAAACAATTTTAATCACAGGAAGTACGGATGGTATTGGAAAACTTACCGCAGTTAAACTCGCCAAAGAAGGACATACTGTATATATACATGGAAGAAATTTTGAGAAGCTAAGGAATGTTGTTTCAGAAATTAAAGAAGTATCTGGTAATGAAAATATTGATGGGTTTGTAGCTGATTTTTCTGATTTAGAAACTGTAAAAAATATGGCTTATGAAGTTAAAGAAAAGCTTTCTAAGCTCAATGTACTAATTAATAATGCTGGAGTTTTTAAGAGTAGTATAAATCAAACAAAGTATGGAGATATAAGAATGGTGGTAAATTATTTTGCTCCTTATATACTTACAAAAGAATTAATTCCGCTTTTAGAAAAGAGCAAATCAAGTCGAATTATAAATTTAAGTTCTGCAGCGCAAGCCCCCGTAGAATTAGATGTTATTAAGGGAGCAGAAGTTTTAAATGTAAATTCAGCGTACGCTCAAAGTAAATTGGCTTTAACTATGTGGAGTTTTTCTTTAGCAAAAACACTAAAAGATACATCAATAATTGCAGTAAATCCAGGATCATTATTAAATACTAGAATGGTAAAAGAAGCTTTTGGTCAGCATTGGAGTTCAGCTGATAAAGGAGCCAGTATATTATATGAATTGGCAATTTCATCAAGTTATGAAAAAGAAACAGGAAAATATTTTGACAATGATAAAGGAGATCCAAAAGGAACTTTCGGAGTAGCGCATGGTGATGCTTACAACGAAAGTAAAATCGAAGAATTAATTAAAACGACAAATAAAATTTTAAACATATGAATTTAAAGGAAGTATTAAACTGGCGTTATACTACTAAAGAGTTTGATTCGTCAAAGAAAATTTCAGAAGAAGATTTTGAACAAGTAAAGGCCTTGTTGCAGATGAGCCCTTCAAGTACAAATTTACAACCTTGGCATTTTGTAATTGCCGGTACAGAAGAAGGAAAAGCGCGTTTCGCAAAATCAACTCAGGGATTTTTCTCATTTAACGAGGCAAAGATTTCAAAGGCCTCGCATGTAGTTGCTTTTTGTGCGAAAACAGATGTAGATGATACATATATGAAGCATTTATTAGATAAGGAGGACGAAGATGGACGTTATGCTTCAGCTGAATTTAAAGAACAAATGTATGGAGCGAGAAATATCTTCGCAGATATTCATCGTTATGATTTGAAGGATTTTCAGCATTGGATGGAAAAACAAGTATACTTGAATATAGGTAACTTTTTATTGGGTGTAGCTGCATTAGGTATTGATGCAACACCAATGGAAGGGTTTGATATGAAGGCATTCGATGAAGAATTTGGGTTAAGAGAGAAAGGACTCACAGCTGTAACCTTAGTTTCTTTAGGATACAGAACTACCACAGATTTTAATGCAGAATTACCAAAGTCACGTTTATCAGAAGAGGAAATATTTACAGTGATATAATTTTGTAAAACCTTTAAAAATAGCCCTGCATTTGTAGGGCTTTTTTTATGTGTGTACATAACCTTGTAAAGTGCAATTATTTAACGATATTTGTGGTTCAACTATTATTAAAAACTAATTATGGCAATGAATAAAAATACAGTATTAGGGTGGGCAACCTTGATAATGATACTTATGGGGATTTTACTGGTGTGTTTGGCAGTTTTTAAATATGATGAAATTGCAGGATATGGTTTTGGAGCCGTAGGTCTTGGATTTTTTGCAAATGCGTGGGTGTTTAACGCTCTTAAAGGAAGGGTATAACAATTTAAAAGAATAAAAATGTCAGACGATAAGAAGATTATCTTTTCAATGAATAAGGTTTCTAAAACCTATCAATCAACTGGAAAGCAAGTTTTAAAAGATATCTATTTAAGTTTTTTCTATGGTGCTAAAATTGGAATTCTTGGTCTTAACGGATCAGGTAAATCTACCTTATTAAAAATTATTGCTGGTGTAGAAAAAAACTATCATGGTGATGTAGTATTTTCTCCTGGTTATAAAGTTGGGTACTTAGAACAAGAACCCCAATTAGATGAAGAGAAAACTGTTTTAGAAGTAGTAAAAGAAGGTGTTGCAGAGACGGTAGCAGTGTTAGATGAATACAACAAAATCAACGATATGTTTGGTTTAGAAGAAGTGTATTCTGATGCAGATAAGATGCAAAAATTAATGGACCGTCAAGCAGAGTTACAGGATAAAATAGACGCTTCAAATGCTTGGGAATTAGATACCAAGTTAGAAATAGCCATGGATGCACTTCGTACACCAGATGGTGATAAGAAAATTGGAGTGCTTTCTGGAGGAGAACGTCGTAGAGTAGCGTTGTGTAGATTATTATTACAGGAACCAGAAATTTTATTGTTAGATGAGCCTACCAACCACTTAGATGCAGAATCTGTACACTGGTTAGAGCATCATTTAGCACAATATAAAGGAACTGTAATTGCAGTAACGCACGACCGTTACTTCTTAGATAATGTAGCGGGGTGGATTTTAGAATTAGATAGAGGAGAAGGAATTCCTTGGAAAGGAAACTACTCTTCTTGGTTAGATCAAAAATCAAAGCGTTTAGCTCAAGAAAGTAAAACAGCAAGTAAGCGTCAAAAAACATTAGAGCGAGAGTTAGAATGGGTACGTCAAGGTGCTAAAGGACGTCAAACAAAACAAAAGGCTCGTTTAAAGAACTATGATAAATTATTAAATCAAGATCAAAAGCAAGCTGAAGAGAAATTAGAAATCTTTATTCCAAACGGACCACGTTTAGGAAATAATGTAATTGAGGCAACAGGGGTTTCTAAAGCATACGGAGAAAAGTTACTTTATGAGAACTTAGAATTTAATCTTCCACAAGCGGGAATTGTTGGGATTATTGGACCAAATGGTGCTGGTAAGACTACGATTTTTAGAATGATTATGGGAGAAGAAAATCCTGATGCGGGTACTTTCTCAGTAGGAGAAACGGCTAAAATTGCTTATGTAGATCAATCTCATTCTAATATAGATCCTGATAAGTCTATTTGGGAGAACTTCTCAGAAGGTCAAGATTTGGTGATGATGGGAGGTAAACAAGTAAACTCTAGAGCTTATCTAAGTCGTTTTAATTTTTCAGGAAACGAACAAAATAAAAAAGTAGCAACATTATCTGGAGGAGAGCGTAATAGATTACATTTAGCAATGACCTTGAAAGAAGAAGGAAATGTATTGTTATTAGATGAGCCTACCAATGATTTAGATGTAAATACATTAAGAGCTTTAGAAGAAGGTTTAGAAAACTTTGCAGGATGTGCTGTAGTAATTTCTCACGACCGTTGGTTCTTAGATCGTATTTGTACACATATTTTAGCGTTCGAAGGAGATTCTCAAGTGTATTTCTTTGAAGGAAGTTTCTCTGAATATGAAGAGAACAAAAAGAAACGTTTAGGGGGAGACTTAATGCCAAAACGAATCAAATACAAAAAACTAATTAGATAATTAGATAAAAATTAAAAAGAGAAGCTGATCAGCTTCTCTTTTTTTTGTCTTTTAAATTAAAACTTATTTATACTCCTCCTGCCCAATCACATAAGCAAGAGCAAGGTAAATACTTAGGGCAATAGTTAGGACAGTATACTTCGCATTTAATACCACCGTTGATAGATTTTTGTTCTGATTTGTTTAAGGTTGTTCCTAAGCTAGAAATGTTTTTTAACATAGTTAATAGTTTTAAGTACTTCAATATTAACTCATTTGTGTCTTATAAGGTGAAATAAAACCGTAAAATAAGTAAGGATTCACCGTAGAATTTAAAACAAAAATCAAATGTTAAAACATAAGGAATTAGATGGGGTAGCCGCAAATGAAAAAAAGCTTGTATAAGCAAGCTTTTTTCTTTAATCCCCTAAAAAAATCCGAAGCAAAAACGCTTCGGATGTTGCGGAGAAAGAGGGATTCGAACCCCCGGTCCTGTTACAGACAACGGTTTTCAAGACCGCCGCATTCGACCACTCTGCCATTTCTCCAGTGCTTATCAGTATTATTATTTCCTGATTGCGGGTGCAAATATATGACCTTTTTTTAGTTTAAAAAAAGTTTTTAGATACTTTTTTTGTGGATAAATAACGTGAAAATTGTAATTGTTTTAAAGTCAGGTAGTTTTGAGTTAATTTTTTTTTGATTTTTTTTCAAGAATAATGAGAGTCTAAAGAAGAGTTAAGTATTCCTTGTGTTTTTAGTAGGTTTATCAGGTAAGTTTAGCACATTTTATATTGTAGTTAAATGTAGTTTTTATTGTAAAATAGCTCTACCTTCGTTTTAAAATTATATTATAGGACATGTTTAATACATTTGGAAACATTTTACGTGTAACTACCTATGGAGAGTCGCACGGTGTAGCTATAGGAGGAGTCATTGATGGCTTTCCTGCAGGAATGGAAGTTGATTTTGAAGCAATACAAAATGAATTAGATCGACGTAAACCTGGACAATCTAAAATAGTAACTCAACGTAAAGAACCAGATACGGTTGAGTTTTTATCGGGAATATTTGAAGGGAAAACTACAGGAGCTTCAATAGGTTTTATTATTAAGAACACAAACCAAAAGAGTAAAGACTATAATCATAATACTAACGTGTATAGACCTTCACATGCCGATTATACCTACGATAAAAAATATGGAATAAGAGATCATAGAGGTGGAGGACGTACTTCAGCGAGAGAAACAGCCAATTGGGTTGTAGCTGGAGCTTTAGCTAAACAATTAATTAAGCATATCAATATAAATGCTTTTACATCTTCTGTTGGAGATATCTTCATAGATAGACCTTATCAAGATTTAGACTTTTCTAAAACTGAAAGTAATATTGTTCGTTGTCCAGATGAAACTTCTGCGGAAAAGATGATTGAAAAAATCAATCAGATTAGAAAAGCTGGAGATACTATTGGAGGAACTATTACTTGTGTAGCTCAAAATATGCCAGTAGGGTTAGGAGAGCCTATCTTTCATAAATTACATGCTGAATTAGGAAAGGCAATGTTATCGATTAATGCAGTAAAAGGATTTGAATTTGGAAGTGGTTTTTGCGGAGCAAAGATGCAAGGTTCAGAACATAATGATATTTTTAAAGAAGATGGTACTACAGAATCGAATCTTTCAGGAGGAATCCAAGGAGGAGTTTCAAATGGAATGGATGTTTATTTTAGAGTAGCATTTAAACCTGTAGCAACCATTATGCAGAATCAGAAAACGATAAATTCTGAAGGAGAAGCTACAGAAATACATGGAAAAGGACGACACGATCCTTGTGTAGTACCAAGAGCGGTCCCTATTGTAGAAGCACTTACTGCTTTAGTTTTAGCCGACTTTTGGTTATTAGATAAGACAAGAAAAATATAAAGAAAAGCTGAACTAAGTTCAGCTTTTTGTTTATAAAAACTATACAATTACCTTGTGTTATGTTTTGTTTGTTTTGTAATTTTACAAAGTCACTTCGAGTGATTTCAGTTTTCTACTGAAATTGTATCGAGAAGTTATATAACTTGTTCTCGATAAAATCATTCTAAAGACATTTTAGTAACATTTTATGGAGAAGGTATGGACTACATTAAAGGGCGTGGTGCACAACATAACACGCATAATAAATTTTTACAGCACCAAAGAGAAGTATTAGATGATTTTTTAAATTATTGCGAGCAAGAGAACGAATCCGCAGATACTAATAAAACGACCTATTTAGAAATATTTCCTAAAACAATATTGAATAAAGTAACCAGTCCAGATATTGGTTTTACTTATTCCATGAATCCATATCAAGGCATGTGAACATGGTTGTATTTATTGTTATGCTCGTAATACACATGAGTACTGGGGGTATTCTGCAGGTTTAGATTTTGAACGTAAAATTTTATACAAAGCTAATGCTCCTGAATTACTCGAAAAAAAGTTAAGAAGTAGAAGCTGGGAAGCGCAAAATATTATGTTTGCTGGAAATACAGACTGTTATCAACCTATAGAAAAGAAGCTAGAAATTACACGTCAAATGTTAAAGGTGCTTTTAAAATTAAAACATCCCGTGAGTATAATTACTAAAAACTCTTTAATACTTAGAGATCTAGATATTCTAACGGAAATGACAAGTATGAATTTAGTTCGAGTCAGCATCTCCATAACCTCATTATTAGAGGAAACTAGAAGAATGGTAGAACCAAGAACAGCTACCATTAAGAAAAGACTTGAAACAGTTAGAATTCTTTCAGAAAATGGAATTCCAGTCAATGTAATGATGGCGCCTATAATTCCATCAATTAATAGTCATGAAATTTTACCTTTAGTTAAAAGAGTGAGTGAGTTAGGAGCGGTATCAGTTGGGTATACCGTTGTTAGATTGAATGGGGTTATAGGTGAAATTTTTACAAAATGGGTTAGAACAACGTATCCAGACAGAGCGGACAAAATATTACATCAAATAGAATGTTGTCATAATGGAAGTTTGAATGATTCGAGATATGGAAATAGAATGAGAGGAGAAGGGAAAATAGCTGAGCAAATTAAGATGCAGTTCAAGTTAGCTAGAAAATTGTACTTAAAAGAAAGTCATTTTCCTCCATTAGATTTTACTAAATTTGATAAATACCAAACCAATCAAATGACGTTGTTTTAATGGAGTTTTATAATCAACTTTTGGAAGTTTTGTCTTCAAATTGGGAGCAAGAAATAGTTCTTAAAAGAAATGAGTATTTAGTTTCTAAAGACACTATAAATTCGGATTTGTTTTTAGTAGAAGAGGGGAGTTTACGAGTGTTTATCGATGATGATGAAGAGGAGCACACTATTCGGTTTGGATATAAAAATTCTATCATTACTGCTTTAGATTGTTTTTTAACAGAAACTCCGACAAGATTCTATATTCAGGCATTGAAAAAGTGTAAGTTAAAAATGATTTCAAAAAATGCATTTACAGAGTTAATGCAATCGACTGAAGAAAATAGAAAGATTTGGGAACAACTACTGCAGAGTTTTGTTTTTCAACAAATCGAAAGAGAAATAGATTTAATTACCTATTCTCCTCAAAAAAGATTTGAGAATGTACTACATAGAAGTCCACAAGTATTTCAAGAAATTCCAATGAAATATATTGCTTCTTATTTGAGAATGACACCTGAAACGTTATCTAGAATTTTAAAAACTCTTGATTAAACTCAAGAATTACGAATTTTAAAATGTTCAAATTTGAATAAAAAATTAGAATGGTTTTTAATACAAATGAATTACTTCAAGATTTAAAGGAGTTAGTTGAATCGCATATAAACTATGTAGAACAATTGCAGCAATTGTCAGAGGCTGATTTACAAAAAAAGCAAACTCCAACATCATGGTCTGCAATAGAATGCCTAGAACATTTGAATTTATATGCCGAATTTTATAATAAGGAGATAAGAAAAAGAATAAATAAATCTAGATACCCGAAATCAACATTTTTTAAATCGGGTTTTTTAGGGAATAAGTTTGCGTTAGATATGCTTCCAAAAGAAGGTATGAAAACGATGAAAACTTTTAAAAGTAAGAATCCTATCTATTCAAATTTAGTTGCAAAAGAGGTGTTAATTCAATTTTTAAAACTACAAAAAGAATTGGAGCAATTATTAGAAATGGCTAGCGAGGTTGATCTAACAAAAACTAAAACAGCTATTACGTTACCACTCTTAAAATTTAGATTAGGTGATACGTTTCGATTTGTTATTTATCACAATGAACGCCATATAGTACAAGTTAAAAAAACTTTAAAATAAAAGAGCGTACTTAAAAGTACACTCTTTATACTATTCTATTTCTCTTCTTGTTATTTAATATCTAAAAAAATACCTCCAGAAAAGGAAGGGTTTGCTGCGATGATTCTTCCAGATACAGCACTATCAAAACTAGCAGAAACTCCTAGTTTGTTTGTAATGTAGTAAGCTACTTCAAGGCCAAAACTTGTGAATTCGATATTATTCGCAAAAATACTACCATTGCTATTTGCAGCAGTTAGTGTACCATTTTTAAAAGACTTTAATACGTTTAATCGTCCAATAAACCAAAGTTTATTATGAAACATATTAACTCCAGCTTCTAGTCCTCCTCTAAATTCATCTGAAAAACCTTTAGATCTGTTGTTATAACCTATATATGTTTTAGCATAAAAAGGAAGATCTCCTAAAGTTGTAGAGTACCCCAAAGAAGTAGATAAATATTGATTAAACTCTCCATCACCTGTTTGAAAACTTCCATCACTACCTCCGTTGGCATCTCCAGTAGGTAATCCCAATAAAAGCTTAACATCGGCAGCCCATTTTCCTTTCTTAAAAAAGGCATAACGAGCTCCTAAATCAATATCTCCAAAAGAATTAAAACCTTCTCCTTCTTGAATAGTATTGTTATTAGTACCTGAAATTTGGTTGTTTTGAGCTGTTCTTGTAAAAAATGGTACATAAGCAATAAGATCAAACTTATTTGAAATACCATATTCAGCATACATATTTATGTTAAATTGAGTTCTTGTTACGTTTGGGTCTATTGCACCAGTATCAGTATAATGTTGATCTGATTTTAAGTACCATGCCGAAAGTTTATAATATCCATTTCCTTTTCCTTTAGACCATTGAGCAACTAAAGATGTTGAACTAAAGGCAAATACTATAAGTATTAAAATATATTTTTTCATATGTAAAGTAGTTTCTTGATTTAATTGATTTCAGCATCTCCAACTTTTACACTAAAAGGCTTACACCAGTATAAAAGATGTGAGAAATCGTTAATTTTAGTGTCTTTTATAGTGTATGTATGTGCTCCATTAAAAACAGAAACAGCAGAAATTTCTTTAGCACCACTTACGGTATTTGAGTTGTTGGTAAGGTATAAGAACAATCCTGGTAAACTTGATGAAGCTCTATAATCATCATTTACAATTAACTCTAAATCATTGGTGTTAGGAATCTCCTTCAATGTAAAGGTTCCTGTTAATGTATAGCTACTAGTAGTTCTTATGGTTCCAGTTTTTTCTTTCGGACCAGAATTATCTACCATATCTTCAGTTGCGGTAACAGTATTACTTGTTGATAATGTCGCTCCATTAGAAGAAGTAGTACTTGCTGTAATGGTGGCTGTACCTTTGGTAAAAGCAGTGATTAATCCTGTAGAAGACACAGAAATTATAGCAGGGTCAGAACTATTCCAAGAAATTTGAGCAGCTTGAACATTTCCAACATTATCCGTATACTTTGTAGTATACTGATATGTATTGTTGATGGTTAATTCCTGAATAGGGTTGTTAATAGATAATTTCTCCTCAACGGTATCATTGATAATATCGTTATCAATACAGCTTTGAAATAAGAAAACAAAGACAAGTAAAAACTGAAGGTGTTTCATGTGATTATTTTTTATAGTTGAGAGTTTTGTCGAGAAAAAAAGGAATCATTACATCAGATTGATGTATTTTAGTTTCCTATTTTATTTAACAACACATGTTTAATAACCCATTACTTTTTTTTATTTGCTCATTAGGAGTGTTTAATGGTATTTTGGTAAGTATGTTCTTTTTGTTTTTTGATAGAACTAAAAGAGTTTCTAATTTCCTATTTGGATTATTGGTTTTTTTTCTAAGCTTACGAATAGGGAAATCTGTATATAGGATATTTTATGAAAACCATGATTTGTTAATAATGCAAATAGGTTTGTCAGCCTGTTTTATGATTGGAATATCACTTTTTTACTATTTAAAAGCATCTGTTGAAAATAGAAAAGAGATACCTAAAAGTTGGAAGGTTCATTTTGTTATATTATTGATATTCATTTGTGTAGTGGGGATAGTAAAACCTTATAAAACAAGTGCCGATTTTTGGAGATGGTTTGTATGGGTGATTTATGGTTCTTGGGGATTGTATTTATTAATGTCTACATATGTCTTAAAACCAATATTGTCAAAAATAATATTGAGAAAAGCAAAATGTTCTACTTCAGAGTTTTGGTTGATTGGTGTTTTAGTTGGTAATTGGTTAATTTATGGAGCATATATCATAGGATATTACTATTTATATTTAATAGGTACCATTACTTTTTCGATTGTGTTTTACGGATTGTTGTTTTTCTTTTTACTGAAAAGTAATAGAGAATCTATTTTTAAGGATTTACCAGAAAGGTATTCTTCAAAAAAGATTGAAGAAGATGAAGTTTCTATATTAAAAAGAAAACTAGACACATTAATGAAGGAAGAAGAAGTGTATAAAAAATCAGATGTGAAGTTGTCTATGATTTCTAAAAAGATAGGGGTTTCTTCTCATAAGTTATCACAATTTTTAAATGACAATTTAGGAAAAAGCTTCGCAACCTTTCTTAATGAATATAGGATTGAAGAAGCGAAACGGTTATTAAAAGAAAATGATAACATAACACTGGAATCTATAGGTTTTGAAGCAGGGTTTTCTTCAAAATCTAACTTTTACGCTACATTTAAAAAATTAGTTGGGCAAACACCTGCTCAATATCAAAAAGCACACTTTCAGTAGGTTGTGAGTACAGGATTATAATTTAGGACGCCTGTATTATAACTTATCATCAAAATAGAAAAGCATTTTAAGAGGTTTGATGAAAATTAAAATCTTTTAATATGAAAATCCTATTTACATCCATTTTTGTAGTACTAACTTCAAGTTGTTTTTCTCAGGGAGGGCAACAATCTCTAAAAGGAGAATTACTTTTCAATACTTATAATGCAAAGCGGAAAAAAGTGATTAACTATGATAAGAGTTTTGTGTCTGATGATCAGTTAATTTATGAAAGTATTAATAAGCAGGAATCAGCGAATGTATCAGAAAAAGAACAAATCAAAAGAGTACTTAAAAAATACATGAATGGAAGTTCCTATAACAAACTTAAAATGTTAGAAAGTGCTTTTTCTGAGAATGCTACGCTTTATTTAACCAGTAGAGAAGGTTTTAAAAGGTATACACCAAAAGATTATGTTGGTTTTTTTAAGAACGGTGTGCCTGGTAAGTTTAATGGTAGAGAAGCTAAAATATTAGCTATTGAAATGGTTAAAGATATTGCAACAGCGAAAGTAGAAATTGCTTTCCCTGTAAGAAAGATGATATATGTAGATCTTTTTTTATTGAAAAAATTTGAAGATGGTTGGAAAATAATAAGTAAAACTGCTACTAGGGTAGATAATGGAGAATAACAGGATACTAAAAGTAATTTTGATAGTTGTACTCTGTGTAAATTTTGAGTTTATTAAAGCTCAAGACGCTGTGGTAAAGTATGTAGATGCTGAAATTACTATTGACGGAAAATTTGAAGAGAAAATATGGGGGCAGTTACCCGAATATACCGGTTTTTATAATTATTTACCTACAGATATCGGATTGGCCAAAAATCAAACTTCAGTAAAACTATTTCATAATAAAGAATATTTATTTGTAAGAGCTGTCTATTATGATACAACTGAAAAAACTCAGGTTAATACATTAAAAAGAGATGTGTCTATTGCATTTAGTGACGCATTTATTATGATTTTAGATACCCAAAACCAAGAGCAAAATGGATATTTATTTGCAGTAAATTCTTTAGGAAATCAGACGGATGGCTTAGTGGGAAGAGTAAATGATAGTTATAATTTAAATTTTAGCTGGAATGCTGTTTGGAAATCAAAAGCATTGTTAAATGGAACAAAAAAGCAATATGAAATAGCTATTCCTTTAAAATCTTTGAATTTCAATAAAGGAGATGCGGTTTTTGGGATTCAATTTTATGTAAGAGATATCAAAAATAATTCATGGACTATATTGAAAAATGTAAAACGTAATTATGCAAATTTAGATTTACGTTTTACTGAAAAGTTTATGGTCGAAGAATTACCTGAGAAATCAAGTTCTAGATTTGCTGTCATTCCATCATTGAGTGCTAACTTTCAAAAAGAAGTAGATACTGAAACAGAGCAAACAACTTTTGTTCCTAGTTTAGATGTACAGTACAATGTTACTTCATCATTAAAGCTAGATGCTACCATAAATCCAGATTTTTCTCAGATAGATGTGGATCAGCAAGTAACAAACCTCACAAGATTCTCTGTGTTTTTTCCTGAAAGAAGAAATTTTTTCTTAGAAAATGCTGATTTGTTTTCTAATTTAGGGGTTAATGGAGTGAATCCTTTTTATTCTAGAAGAATAGGAAGTAATTCTGATATTCAGTTTGGAATGAAACTTTCTGGAAATATAGCTCCCAAAACGAGAATCGGATTATTAAATGTACAAACTTCGAGAGAAGAAGAAGTGGCTTCTCAAAACTTTGGAGCTTTGGTTTTGGAACAACAACTGTCTAAAAATTTTACAACTACTGGTTTTTTAATCAATAGACAAGAAACAGATGGGTTTCATTTTGTAAATGATTTTAATAGGGTAGCAGGAGTTAATTTGAATTATAAATCAACAAATAATAGGTGGGTAGGACTGGCTAATATTGGAAAGAGTTTTAATAATTTAATAAACCATAGAAACAATTTTTATAATCTTTCAGTTTGGTATAATAAAAGAGAATTGGAGGCATATGCGTCTGTTAAAAAGGTAGGAGAAAACTATTTAACCGATGTTGGATTTACACCACGTATCTATAACTATGACGCTATTAACGATCTTGTAGTAAGAGAAGGTTATACGGAAGCAACTTTTGGAGTAGAGTATAAGAAGTTTTATGAGCAATCTAAAACTTTGAATTTCGTTCGATATTTAAATTACAGGAATAATACTTATTTTGATGAAAATGGAGATGTGAATCAAATATCACATTTTTTAAACTCTGCAGTATTTTTTAAAGATTTATCAGCGGTTTATTATGTAGTTAATTACGATGAAATAGATTTGAAATACGGATTTGACCCATTGAATAATGGAAATCCGATTGTGCCAGATACATATAATTTTGCGACATTAAAACTTGGGTTTAATTCAGCAAACAATAAGGTGTTTAGGTATAGAGTAAATGTTCAGAAAGGAACTTACTATAATGGAGAAAGAACAACCGCTGGGGCTTATTTGAATTATCAATTACTGCCTTTTGCTAATCTTGAAGTATCTTATGATATCAATAAGATTGATTTAAATGAATTAGGGAAAGATACATTTCATTTAACAAGGTTTACAGGACAAGTCTTTTTTAATAATCGATTAAATTGGACTACCTACGTACAATACAATACACAGCGTGATAACTTTAATATAAATAGTCGTTTGCAGTGGGAGTATAAACCACTATCTTATGTCTATTTGGTAGTTTCAGATAATTATAACAAAGATTTGAATAGAACCAATTGGGGTGTTGCTTGTAAGATTAATTATCGATTTGATTTTTAATAAGAATGCATAAAAAAAGCCTAAGAATTTCTCAGGCTTTTTTATGTATTCATTAGAAAATTAAGCTAACATGGTAACTGGATTTTCTAAATATGTTTTTAGTGTTTGTAAGAATTGAGCACCTACAGCACCGTCCACAGTTCTGTGGTCACATGCTAAAGTTAACTTCATAGTATTTCCTACTACTATTTGTCCGTTTTTAACAACAGGCTTCTCAACAATAGCACCAACAGATAAAATTGCAGAGTTAGGTTGGTTGATTATTGACGTAAAACTTTCAATACCAAACATTCCTAAGTTAGATACTGTAAAAGTACTTCCTTGCATTTCTGCAGGCGTAATTTTTTTATTACGAGCTTTACCAGCTAAATCTTTAACAGAACCTCCAATTTGAGTAAGAGTTAATGCATCGGTATGCTTAACCACAGGAACAACTAATCCTTCATCTACAGCTACGGCAACACCAACATTAATATGTTTATGGTATTTAGTAGTTTCATCTGTCCAAGAAGTATTTACTTGAGGATGCTTTCTTAATGCCATTGCACTAGCTTTTACCACCATATCATTAAAAGATACTTTAGTATCTGGAATAGCATTAATCATTTTACGAGACGCGATAGCATTTTCCATATCTACTTCAATGTTTAAGTAGAAATGAGGAGCGCTGAATTTAGAATTACCTAAACTACGCGCAATTGCTTTACGCATTTGAGAGTTTTTCACCTCTTCTGTTCCTTCTTCTCCTGCAATGGCAAAGTTAGTTACTGCTGGAGTAGGGGTAGCGCTTGCTTGAGCAGTTGGAGCTATTACTTTAGCAGCTGGAGTGAAGTTTTCTACGTCTTTTTTAACAATACGTCCATTTTCACCAGTCCCTTTAACTTCTGCCAAGTTAATTCCTTTGTCTTTGGCAATCTTTTTAGCTAATGGTGAAGCTAAAATTCTACCAGTATTTGAAGTTGTAGTTTCTACTACAGGAGTAGCTTCTGCCACTTTTTCTTCTTGTTTAGGAGTGTCGTTACTAGCTTCTTCTGATGAAGTACTTCCTAAGTTACCTGATTTTGCAGCTTCAATAACACCTGCAACATCTGTTCCTTCAGGACCAATAACAGCTAATAAACTATCAACAGGAGCACTATCTCCTTCATTAATTCCAACATGTAATAAAGTTCCCTCATAAAATGATTCAAACTCCATAGTAGCTTTGTCAGTCTCAATTTCTGCTAAAATATCTCCTTCTTCAACTTTATCTCCTACATTTTTTAACCAAGAAGCAACTGTTCCTTCAACCATAGTATCACTTAAACGTGGCATAGTTACTACCTGAACACCTTCTGGTATTGCAGTTACACTAGTACTTGAAGTTGTTTCTTCTTTATTTGGAGCTTCTTCTTTAGTTTCAGTTGAAGTTTCAGAACTACCACCATTAAGTAATGCTTTGTAGTCTTCACCTTCTTCACCAATAATAGCTAATAAACTATCAACTGGTGCGGTTTCACCTTCTTGAACTCCTATATATAATAAAGTACCTTCATGGAAAGATTCAAATTCCATAGTAGCTTTATCAGTTTCAATTTCAGCTAAAATGTCTCCTTCTTCTACTTTATCACCAACACTTTTTAACCAAGTTGCCACTACACCTTCTTCCATGGTGTCACTTAAACGGGGCATATTAATTACTGTAGCCATAATTTTAATTGATGAATTATTTAATAAAAGGATAATCTTTTTGTTCGTATACTACATCGTGTAAAATGCTTTCGTCTGGGAATGGAGATTCTTCAGCAAATTTCTCACATTCTTTTACTAAGTCTTTTACCTCTTTATTAATAGCATCTATCTCTTCATCTGTAGCATATTTCTTTTCTTTGATAACATCTAAGACTTGAGTAATAGGATCTATTTTTTTGTATTCTTCTACCTCTTCTTTAGTACGGTAGTGTTGCGCATCAGACATAGAGTGTCCTCTATAACGATATGTTTTCATTTCTAAGAAAGTAGGTCCGTCGCCTCTACGTGCTCTTTCAATAGCCTCATCTACAGCTTCCGCTACAGCAATTGGATCCATTCCATTAACAGGTCCACAAGGCATTTCATATCCTAAACCTAATTTCCAAATATCTTCATGGTTTGCAGTTCTTTCAACAGAAGTTCCCATTGCATAACCATTGTTTTCGCAGATAAAAATTACAGGTAATTTCCAGTTCATTGCCATGTTAAAAGTTTCATGTAAAGAACCTTGACGTGCTGCACCATCACCAAAATAGCATAAAGTAACAGCATCATTTCCTTTATATTTATCACCGAAAGCTAAACCAGCTCCTAAAGGAATTTGTCCACCTACAATACCATGACCACCATAAAAACGGTATTCTTTAGAAAAGATATGCATAGATCCTCCTAAACCTTGAGAGGTACCTGTTGCTTTACCATATAATTCAGCCATTACACGTTTTGGGTCTTCTCCCATACCAATAGGCTGAACGTGATTACGATATGCTGTAATCATTTTGTCTTTGGTTAAGTCCATTGCATGTAATGCTCCTGCTAATACTGCTTCTTGACCATTATATAAGTGTAAAAATCCTCGTACTTTTTGTTGAATATAAACCGCAGCAAGTTTGTCTTCAAACTTTCTCCAAAATAGCATGTCTCTATACCAGTTGATATAGGTTTCTTTGGTGATTTCCTTCATTATAATTAGTTGTTTATTTAAAGTTTGTTTTGATTGTTTCAAAACGTAGCTACAAAAGTAAGTAGTTTTTAGTAATTTAGAAAAAGGTTCTTTGTAAAAGTTACGCAAAGGATTTAGTAAATAAAAAGAAATACTTTTTATTCCTTTTCTTTGGCAACAATAATAGTAGCTTTAGCTCCTGTAGCTAAGTTCCATTCATTTGATGAAATTAAGAATCCAGCATCGTTGTAAATTTTAAAAGCGGCTGTGTTAGGGCCAGAACTTCCTTGGTTTAAAGCAACTATTTGTATCGTGTTAATTCCTTCATCTAAAGGAATGTTAAACGACTGAAAATTTTGCTTTAACGTTATGTTTACTACCACAGGAACATCATTTACATAAATAGTTACACGATCTCCGTCTGGATATTGAAAATCTCTACAAATTATATTAACACTTTTTGATTTAGTACTAAAACTTCCCAAGTCTTGATCAATAACAGGATATTGATATTGACCATTGATTTTTTTAAAAGCCTTCAAATAACGTTCTTCAGCTATTTTAGCTTTGGTAAGTATTCCTTTATTTTCTAAATCTCTTTCAGCTTGTTGCTTACGTTGTTCTTTTTGCTGTTTGTTATGAGCGGTTTTAAAGCCACTATCATTTTTAAAATCTAAACTTTTAGGTTTTTCAACTTCTTTAGCAGGAGTATTAAAAAGGCCAATGGTATTGGTTCCTTTTTCTTTTCCGCCATTGTTGCTACCATCTAATTGAGCAAAAATTGAAGACGATATAAATATGCTAAAAAATAGTAAAAATAAATGTTTCATAGTAAGTCATTCGAAGCAAATATAGTGCCGATTTGTTTTTTTGGTCTAAATAAATAGTTAAAACTTACCAGTTTAAAAATTATTTAATAGGAAAATCAAAATAGGTTTTAGGAAAGGGTTCATTACGAAGTGTAAAATGCCACCATTCATTCGGGTAGGGCCTAAAGCCATGTTTTCTCATAACTTGCTGTAATAAACGTCTGTTATCCTTTTGCTTTTGACTTATGTTTTCAAAGGTAATATGAGATTGTTTTCCAAAAAAATCATAAGGGCTACCCATATCTAATTCCAGACCAGTAGTCCTATCTACGATGGTTAAATCAACAGAGCTTCCCCTAGAATGGCCAGATTTAGAAGCAATATACCCTAATTTAAATAGATGTCTTTTGTTAATTTTGGGATAGTATTGTTTTTTCATTAGAGTATCATTGATAACTCTAGCCCATTTTACAAAATGATTTACAGCAGTTTGAGGTCTATAAGCATCATATATTTTCAAACTGAACCCTTGTTTTAGAAGTTCGTCTTGTACTTTTTTTAGAGCATTAGCTGTTTTAGTTGAAGTAATAAGTACATCTTCTTCATACCCATTAATGGGAACTCCTACAAAATTATTATGATTGCAATAACGTAGTTCTTGCTGAATGGTTGGGGCAATATCTTTTACGTATGAAAAACCTTCGGGAAGGTTTTGCGATTGTACTATAAATGTGCTTAAAATAAGTAAAGAAAGAATCCATTTCATAAAGGTAAAAGTACTGAAATGAATTTAAAGAAAAGGGACAGTTTAAATTATAATCAATTCTTTTCATAAGAAAACCTCACTAGTTATCTATAGTGAGGTTTGTAAATGATATGTTTGGGTTTTTCTTATTTGCTTTTAAGTAAATATTTACTAAAACTTTTTCCGTTTATCTTGGTGTACTTAGAGTCAATATCATAAGCAACTTCCATATTTTTGATGTCAAATTCACCACGAACTTTGGTGTATTTTATATTTAAGTCTTCTTCAAAGCGAACATTGTTAAAAGATACACCGTCATTAAACTCTGTGTATTTAAATACAGCGCTGTCTTTGAAAATAGAGTTTTTGAAACTTACAAATCTCTTAAAGTCAGCATACTTAAATGTTGCAGGTTCTTCAAAAACGGTATTTTGAAAGGTAATGTTTCTTTCAAATTTAGAATATTTGAATGTAGAGTCTTCGTTAAATTTAGTTCCTGAAAAGTCAGCATCTTGTTCAAAATCAGAATACTTAAACATTGCTTTTTGTTCAAATGTACAGTCTTTAAATACAACTTCATCTTCAAAGTTAGCGATAAAGGTATATCCACTTTTTTCATGAGGAATATAAGCTAATACATCATCTTTAAAGGTGCAGTTAACAAAAGATACTTTATTGGTAATTTGCTTTTCTACAGTGTTTGATCCTCCATTATTCCACCATTTACTTCTTTTAGGTAATTTAGGTAAGGCTTCTTCCATATAAGTAAGATCTAAAATACCTTCAATGGTAGCATTTGAGATAGTTACTGCTTTACCGTTTTTAATATCTCTTAAAAGGTCACTTGCATTAATAGTTTTTTGAGAAAAGCAAAACGTTGTTGCTAATAAAAAGCTAAATAGTGTAATTATATTTTTCATGAGTCTGTGTTTTATTGTTTTATACTAATGACATTTTAAAAACTAATATGTGACACTATTAAAAAAAAGAAAACCGTATTTAGATAAATCTAAACACGGTTTTGTGTATGTTTTGTTGAGTAATTCTTAGTTTACTGAATCACTTAAACCAGCTCCTGCTTTAAACTTAACAACGTTTTTAGCAGCGATTTGAATTTCTTTACCAGTTTGTGGGTTTCTACCAGTTCTAGCAGCTCTTTGAGATACAGACCATGTTCCCCATCCAACTAATGCTACTTTACCTCCACCTTTTAAAGTGTTAGTTACATTGTTAGTTAAAGAATCTAATGCAGCCTTAGCAGCAGCTTTAGAAATACCTGCGTCAGCAGCCATTGCATCGATTAAATCTGATTTGTTCATAATTTAAATAGATTTTTAAAAATTAATTAATGTTTCTTGCTTAATAGCTCAACAAATATAGACGGAATGCGGGATTGCGCAAGTTTTGAAGCAAAAAAAAATGTAATTTGTTAATAAATAGGGGTAAAATGTTAATAACCGAACTTGTTTTTAAGTAAAAAAGCCATATCCCTTTAAAATAAGGGCTTACAGCACTTTTGCCTTTTCAGAAAAGCTATATCCATTTAATAAGCTATGAACATCCATTAATTTTTTTCCTGAGAGTTTAATTTGATGTATTTGAAGATATCCGCCTTTAACTGCTACTTTCATTTCCTTTTTAGAAGTAACAAGTGTACCGTTTTCTAATGAATGATTTTCAATTTGTTTAGATACCTTATATAGTTTGGCTGTTATTTCTTCATCATTATTAATAATAGTAGTCCAAGCAGCTGGATAAGGATTTAATCCACGGATATGATTGTAAATATCATTTAAAGACTGGTTCCAATCAATTTTACAATTATGAGGATACAATTTTGGAGCAGATTTTTCTTCTAGTTCAGGTTGTTTGGTAGTAGTTATATTTCCTTGTTTTATCAAATCAACAGTTGCTGCCACTAAATCTGCACCTAAGTACATTAAAGTATCGTGTAATTCACCTACGGTTTCATCTTCTTGTATATCAACTTCTTTTTGTAAGATTATTTCACCAGTATCAATTTTATCGTCAATAAAGAATGTGGTAACTCCAGTTTTAGTTTCACCATTAATAATAGCCCAGTTAATTGGAGCAGCACCTCTATATTCTGGTAAAAGGGAAGCATGTAGGTTAAATGTACCATATGCTGGCATGTCCCAAACAGATTTAGGTAACATTCTAAAGGCTACTACAATCTGTAAGTTAGCATCCCATTCTTTTAATGCTGTCTGGAATTCTTCATTCTTTAAGTTTTTTGGTTGAAGAATAGGCAAGTTTTGAGATGTGGCATATTTTTTAACTGCCGATTCGTTTAGTTTTCTTCCGCGACCAGCTGGTTTGTCGGGAGCAGTAATTACTCCAACAACATTATAGTTGTGTTCAACTAAATGCTTTAGTATAGTAACGGCAAAATCGGGAGTTCCCATAAAAACGATACGAATATCTCTCATTATATTAAGGTGTATTTATTAAAAGAATTTAAAGTTATTTTTTCTTCAGATAGTAATAAACGCAAAAGTATTAAAATGTTTTCTTCTTTTGTATGAAGTAATTCACAGATTTCTCTTGAGCTTAAGGTTATATGCTTTTCTAGAAGAGAAATAATATGCTTTTCTTCGATGTTAGATTTTTTCTCCTTTAAACAAACATCACATTGACCACATTTTAAAGAAGAATTTTCTCCAAAATAATGTAGAAGCTGTTGACTTCTACAAATCGTATCATTTTCAATAAAAAAAAGTAGGTCTTTTGTTTTTTGTTTTTTTTGAGAAAGAAATGTGTTTAAATCTTTAGAAATTCTATTGATAGTTTTGTCATCCTCTCTCGGGAATAGGAAATACAATTGACTATTATTAGTTGCTTTTTTATATATAATTGTCTCGTTTGTAGCTAAACGCTCTAATTCTTCAATAATGGACCAAGAGGTACAATTTAGTTTTTTAGCAATTAAAAATTCATCAATTTTAGTCTCTTGATCAAAAACACCTCCATATAATCTCATTATAACTTGTATAATCTTATTGTTCTTTAATTGATATGGAGCAACCAAAAACTGTACAGTAGATCGCTGGTTAAAAGTGTTTTCTAACTGAATAATGCCATTATTGATTAAAATTTGAAGTACTGTATGTGCTTTGTTTGGAGAGAAGTTGTATTTATTACAGAAAGCCAAGGTGTTAAAATCAAAAGAGCTTTCGATATATTCACCTTTTGCAATTTGAAAATGTTGATATAGTTTTTGATGAACTGTTTTTATGTCCTTTAAAGTAGGAAGGGAAGTCGTTTGTAGCTCTCTAGTTAATTCAATATCACTTTTATTAGTGAGTACAACAGAAAAAGCCTTCTCTCCATTTCTACCACCTCTACCAGCTTCTTGAATATAATTTTCCATAGAGGAAGGTAGGTATAAGTGAACCACAACTTTTACATTGGGCTTGTCAATTCCCATTCCAAAAGCATTGGTAGCAACGATGATAGGAGTTTCTTCTGAAAACCACTGGTTAAAGGCAACTTTTTTTTCAACAGAGGATAGTCCACCGTGATAATAAGTACTTTTAAATCCTTTAGCATTTAAATAAGCGCTAATATCTTTAGTTTTTTTTCTAGAATTGACATAAACAATAGCGGGTGCCTTTGTTTTTGTGAAAATTTGAACTAAACGATACAGTTTATCTTCTGTATAAAAAACTTGATAAGCCAAATTATCTCTATAAAAGGATTGTTTGTATATAGAAGCATTATCTATGCTAAGAACATCAGAAATATCTTTTATAACTTTAGGTGTTGCGGTAGCTGTTAAAGCAATAATAGGGGCTTCTGGGTGAATGTTTTTTAAGGTACGGATGTTACGATAAGATGGTCGGAAGTCATGTCCCCATTCAGAGATACAATGCGCCTCATCTATTGCAATTATTGAAACGTTGAGCTGTTTAATTTTCTCCTGAATGAATTTAGATTGTAGTCTTTCAGGAGAAAGGTATAAAAACTTATAATTACCAAAACGAATATTATCAAAAAGAGTAATTAAATCATTTTGTGAGCTTCCAGAAGGAATAGTACAAGCCTTAACACCTTTATCAGTAAGATTTTGTACTTGATCTTCCATTAAAGCAATTAAAGGAGAAACCACGATGCAAACACCTTCAAAATACAATGCAGGAATTTGGAAACATAAAGATTTTCCTCCTCCTGTTGGTAGTAAAGCAATGGTGTCTTTTTTTTGTAAAACAGCTTTTATTATTTGCTCTTGTACAGGTCTAAAAGAACTATATCCCCAATAATCATTTAATATTTTTAAGGCTTTATCCAACATCGTTTATAACGACTGTAAAATAAAATCACAACGTTCTTTTACAGTTCCAAAAGGAACATTTACAATAGTATATCCAATTTCTTGATAAGCATCTCTTAAAAAAGTATCTATTTTTACGGCTTGTTCAAAGGTTTCGTAACGTTCATTATCTGAAACATAAATCTCTTCCCAAGGCGCTAACATAAACACCTTGTCATATAGGTATTTGCTACTCTTTTCTTTATACATAGAAGGGTACTCAGAACCTAAATAATTCATGTAGGCATGTACATCAGGAATCCCTCTATCGAAAAAAACAATTTCCGAATTACTTTTAACTGCGTCTAAATATTGTTGTTCTCTTCCTTCTAATAACATTTGACTAAATAACAAAGGTTGGGTCAAAAATAATTGATCAATTCCTTCTTTTTGAGCCTTTAAAGTTACTTCCCTAGAAATTTCTGGCATACATTCATATCCTCTTTTGATAAGTTCTCTAAGAATAGAAGACTTACCAGTTCCAGGCCCACCAATTAAAACTACTTTTTGTTGCATTCGGCAAAAATAGAGGTTTCAATTTATATATATAATAAATAGTGTAATTTTGTATTTAGTCTCTATGTATAAATGATATAAAAAGTTGCATAGAAATAAAGAAATTAAATCATATTAAAGAATGACCAAAAGAGAAGAGTTTTATAAGAAATTAAAGGAGAAGTTAGATAATACAACAAAATTTCCATCTAATTACTTATATAAATTTATTGTGCCGGCAGACGGAGATCAGGTAGAACAAGTTAAAGGTTTGTTTGATAAGGGAGGAGCAGTTATCACTACTAAAAAATCTAAAACAGGAAAGTACATTAGTGTATCTATAAATCTTAAGGTTAAGAGTTCAGATGAAGTTATTTCTTATTATAAAGAAGCAGAAGTAATTGAAGGTATAATTTCACTATAAATTAAATATGAAAAAAGGTATTGTATTAATTACTAGTTTAATGTTTTGTGTGGCAGTATTTGCTCAAAAGAGTGAAGTATTGTTAACTGTAAATGATGAACCTGTTTTTGTAGATGAGTTCAGACAAGTTTATGAGAAAAACTTAGATTTAGTAGAAGACGAAGCGTCGAAAAGTATTGATAATTATTTAGAACTTTATATCAATTACAAATTAAAGGTAAAAGAAGCTTACGATCTTAAATTAGATACAATATCCAGTTATAGGAAAGAATTGGAAGGGTATAAAAAGCAATTGTTGACCCCTTATTTGCAAGACAAGTCATTTATTGATCGATTAATAAAGGAAGCTTATGAAAGATCAAAATTTGATGTAAAGGCGAGCCATATTTTAATTAGAGTTCCGAAACATATTTTACCTCAAGAT
This sequence comes from Tenacibaculum sp. 190130A14a, assembly GCF_964048965.1. Classification (NCBI taxonomy): domain Bacteria; kingdom Pseudomonadati; phylum Bacteroidota; class Flavobacteriia; order Flavobacteriales; family Flavobacteriaceae; genus Tenacibaculum; species Tenacibaculum polynesiense. The sequence continues at coordinate 1,432,168 of NZ_OZ040189.1, forward strand.
ACCTTAAGCTATTATAACAGAATAGTAGAAGCTCGTAAAAGAATAGTAAATGGAGCAGGTTTTGAAGCTGTGGCAAAAGAAGTTTCAGAAGATCCATCTGTTGTTGCAAATGCTGGAGATTTAGGATATTTTAATGTTTTTAAAATGGTATATCCTTTTGAAGATGCTAGTTATACAACCAAAGTGAGAGGGCTTTCTAAACCTTTTAGAACTAAGTTTGGGTATCACATTGTAAAGGTTTTTGATAAAAGACCATCCAAAGGAGCTTTTGAAGTAGCACATATCCTGCTAAGAGATAAAGTAAAATTAGATTCAATTTATAAAATAATAAAAGAAGGAAAAGCGAGTTTTGAAGATGTAGCTAAAGAAATTTCAGAAGATAAAGTAAGTGCTCAAAATGGGGGTAAACTCAAAAAGTTTGGTACGGGTGATATGGTAGAGAACTTTGAGCAAACTGTTCTGAGTTTGAAAGAGGAAAATGAAATTTCTAAACCATTTAAAACTGAATTTGGATGGCATATTGTAAAATTACTGAAAAGGTATCCTGTAGCATCTTTTGAAGAGGTAAAACCGAGTATAGAAAAGAAAGTACGTAATTCGAGTAGAATTAAGCTTTCAGATAAAGCAATGTTAGATCGTTTGAAAGCTGAATATACAATTAAGGTTTATGAAAAAGCTTTGCAACCTTTTGACCATAAAGTAATAGATGTTGAAGCAGATAATAATTTGTCAAAAATATTGTTAGTTATAAATGACAAGAAAATTCAGCAAATAGAGTTTTATAAATTCATCAAAAACAAGAGAAACCATTTTGATAAAAAATCATTTAATGATTTTAAAGACTTTGAGGTTCTGAACTATTTTAAAGATAATTTGATTCAAACAAATAAAGATTTTAGAAATATCTATTTAGAATATAAAGAGGGATTATTACTTTTTGAATTAATGCAGCGTAAAATATGGAATGAATCAACGAGTAATAAAGCTGGATTAGAAAAGTTTTATGAAGAGAATAAAACAAAGTATAATAAAGAGTTATCAGAAATAAGAGGAATTGTAATAAGTGATTATCAAAAAGCTATTGAAGATAAGTGGATAAAGGAATTGAGAAATAACAACATTGTAAAAGTTAAAAAAAGAGCGCTTAAGAAATTAAAAAAATCATATAAAAAGACCTAGTGAGACATTATATTTTAATCATATTATGCATTGTAATTACAAGTTGTGATTTAATCTCTATCAAGAAAGAAAAGGTTAGAGATGAACGACCTATAGCAACGGTTAATGAAACCAACTTATACAAAAGAGATATTATAACCATGATTCCTAAAAACTTATCAAAACAAGATAGTGTTGTTTTGGTAAAGAGTTTAATTAATTCATGGGCAAAACAACAATTGTTTTTAAAAAAAGCACAAGAGAATATTTCTTCAGTCAATAGTAAGAAGATTGAAGGGCTTGTAAATGATTATAGAAAGAGTTTATATATCAATGGTTATAAAGAAAGGTTGATTAAACAACGATTAGATACTATTGTTAATGAAGAAGAAATTGAAGAGTATTATAAAAAGAATAAAGAGAATTTTAAGCTAAATGATGAATTGGTGCAATTTGAATTTGTACATTTTGGAACAAATTTTTTAGATAAAAAAGAAACCATTGCTCAGTTTAAATCAGATAAAGAAGAAGATAAAATAGCCTTAGAAGAAAACTCGATAAGTTTTAAATCGTATCGATTAAATGACTCAACATGGGTGTCGATTGATTATTTAAAGCAGAAAATACCGCCATTTAGAGCAGAACCTAAAGAAAAACTGTTAAAAATATCAAAATTCATTCAAAAAGAAGATAGTTTAGGAGTATATTTGGTCGCTGTAAAAAAGATTCTTGGAAAAACAGAAGTGGCTCCTATGGGAGTGGTTATACCAAGAATAAAACAAATTATTTTACATAAAAGGAAAATAGAATTAATTAGAGAGATAGAAAAAACGCTGATAAATGATGCAATTCAAAATAAAAACTTTAAGGAGTATTAATACACTGTTAGCAATTCTTTTTACTGGAATTGTTTTAGCACAAACGGAAACAGGTAAGATTGATGGGGTAGCCGTAGTTGTCGGTAAAAACATTGTATTAGATTCTGATATTGAGAAATTCAAGCAAGAGGTTGAATTACGAAGCGAGGGAAAGGTGACTATTTCTGATTGTGAAATGTTAGAGAGATTAATGCAGCAAAAACTATTAGCACACCATGCAGTTATTGATAGTGTTACTGTTTCAGAATCTGAAATTAGTAACAATGTAAATAGAACTTTAGCATTTTTTAAAAATGAATATGGTTCAGAAGAAAAAGCTATTGCTGCATATGGTTTTAATGATGTAGAGGATTTAAAGAAAGAATTGGCACGTGTTCAAAGAGAAAATCTTTTAATAGAAAAAGAGCAGCAAAAAATTACAGAAAAAATTGATGTAACTCCAGAAGAAGTACGTGTGTACTTTAAAGGATTACAAGATAAAAACGAATTACCAGAGATACCAGCAGAGGTTGAATTACAACAACTGGTTTTAAAAGCGGAACCTACGGAGGAAGCTAATTTAAAAGTGATAGAAAAGCTTAGTAAAATAAAGAAGGAGATTGAGGAAGATGGAGCAAGTTTTAAATTGAAAGCTATCATTAATTCTGAAGATCCTGCTGTAGCTCAGAACAACGGGACCTATGTTATTACTAAAGAAACTGGTTTTGCTAAAGAATTTAAAGAGGTTTCTTTCTCTTTAGACGAAGGGCAAATTTCAGAGCCGTTTAAAACAATGTTTGGGTATCATATTATCCAGTTACATAAAATTAGAGGTAACTCGAGAGAAGTTTCACATATTTTAATGAGACCTGAAATTTCTGATGAAAAATTGAGTAAGACTAAGGAAGAGTTAGAAAAAATAGTGGCAGATATTAAAGAAGGAAAAATCACTTTTGAAGAGGCTGTTAGAAAGTATTCTGAAGATGAAGAAACTAAAAATAGTGGAGGATTGTTAGTGAACCCTTATTCACAAGAACCATCTTTTGAGCTTACAAGAATGCCACCAGATTTGTTTGGTAGAATAAGTGAGTTGAAGAAAAGTGAGATGTCTGATATTTTTTATGATGAAACTAGAGGAGGAGAGAAGATGTATAAAGTATTGTTCTTAAAAGATAAAACAGATACACACAAGGCAGACTTAGTAAAGGATTATGTACGTTTACAACAATTTGCTTTAGCAAAGAAAAAAGAAGAAACAATCGCTAAGTGGTCTAAAGAAAAAATTCAAGAGACGTATATCAAGTTAGGAGACGATTATAAAAAATGTACTTTTGAAAAAGATTGGAAAAAAGAAAATAAATAGTCGTAAATAAATTTACTATATTGTGATTCCCGCTTAGGCGGGAATCTTTATTTAAAAAATTAACATAAACAATTGTTTCAGAATTATGTCAGATGTAACTGCAGTGAATAACCTAGTAGTAAAATATAAAGAGTTACAGAACGAAATAGGAAAAGTAATCATTGGTCAACAAGAAGCAGTAAACTTTACGTTATTGTCTGTTTTTTGTGGAGGGCATTCTTTGTTAGTAGGTGTTCCAGGGTTGGCAAAAACCCTTTTAGTAAACACTATTTCAAATGTTTTAGGACTAAACTTTAAAAGAATTCAGTTTACACCAGATTTAATGCCATCAGATATTCTTGGAAGTGAAATTCTTGACGAAAACCGTAGTTTTAAGTTTATCAAAGGACCTATTTTTTCAAATATTATTTTGGCAGATGAAATTAACCGTACGCCTCCTAAAACACAGGCAGCGTTGTTAGAAGCAATGCAAGAACGTTCGGTTACGGTTGCAGGGCATCATTATCAGTTAGATTTACCATTTTTTGTGTTAGCAACGCAAAATCCAATTGAGCAAGAAGGAACCTACCCTTTACCTGAAGCACAATTAGACCGTTTCATGTTTTCTATTAATTTAGAGTATCCATCTTTTGAAGAAGAAGTTTTGGTTGTTAAAAGCACAACTTCTGATGTTAACCATCAAGCCAAATCATTGTTTAGTGCTAAAGAAATTATCGAGATTCAGAAATTAATACGTAAAATTCCTGTGGCAGATAATGTAATTGAATATGCCGTTGGTTTGGTTGGAAAAACAAGACCTAATTCTGATAAAGCGACAGATTTTATTAAAAAATATATTGATTGGGGAGCAGGGCCAAGAGCTTCTCAGAATTTAATCTTAGCAGCGAAAGCGCATGCAGCTGTGCATGGAAAGTATTCTCCAGATATTGAAGATGTTCAAGCAGTAGCGGTACCGATTTTATCACACAGAGTTGTTAAGAACTATAAAGCTGAGGCAGAGAGTATTACAGTAAAAGAAATTATAACATCATTATTTTAAAATTAAGAGGCTTTAAGCCTCTTAATTTTTATATTATAAATGCATGCTTTTCAGCATTGGTTCTGCAAACAAAGCACTGGCATCTATTTCTTGAACTTCAATAATTGAATTTTTAGTAGAAAAGTTATAGGTAGTTCCAGAGATTACTCCTTGAATTGATAAACTTCCCTTTCCTATGTACTTGAAGGTAGTTTTTTTTGAATTTAAAGATATAGTATCGATTGTATCTTTAATTTTTTTTGATTGATAGTACTCTTTAAGTTTCATTCTTTTTTGACCGCAACACGACATAATTTTAAATATTTATGGATTTGATTTTTCGATGATTTTTTGAAGAATACAAACAGCACCAGAAAGCGAAAACCAAAATAATAAGAAGTTTTCAAAACTATCTGCTTTCCAAATAGCGAATGGAATGGCTGTCCATATACTTAAGCAATAAAAACAATCGAGCAGGTTTCCGAAGAAACCTTGCCCTAATTGCATTCTTAATTTTATGATGATGTCAAATGGACCATCTTCATGACTAAATAGATAAGTAATTCGCCAAATAACAAATACTATTAGTATGAATGATAAGATATCCATAGATTAAGATGTTTTACGTTCTATATAAAAACTATAATGTCTCTTATATCTTGAGGTTTCAAGTCCAGAATTATATCCGTTGGTTACTCTCTTAGCAGCAGTTAAGGCTCCAGATATTACAACAAACTGTTCTCCAGGACGCATCCATCCGGCTTCATCGTTAGAAGGTTTTAGTTGAATATTAACAAAGTCATTTGTGCCAAATTTATCTATTGTACCTCTATAGCCTGGACAAATAGGGTCTGTATTAGAAGGGTTATTCCCTGAGTCAATCTCACCAGTTTTATCACCTGTAATTACAGATGGACTTAGTACATTTACTTTAATATTAGGAGCTGGACATTTAGACATACTTAGTTTATAGTTGTCTACAAAACCATATGGATCATTGGCTTTTATTGAGATGTTTAATGGAATTTTCATTTGACTATTTGTTAATCGGAAAAGCCCACAAGGAACTTTTTCAACATCTCCTGCAAAACTTACTGAGCCAATGCCAAACCCAAGAGGTTTGTTATGAATAAATAAAGCAACCATATCTCGAGCAGCAGGAATTTGGTTTCCGTTTACATCATATCCTTCAATAAGAAAATAAACAGTTCCTGGCGTGTCTTGATCGTATATATTTGTGTTTAAACGAATGTATCTGTCTAATCGAGAAAATTCCCAATCTATTCGATTACCACTCGCATCTCCTAAAAAAACTTCTGTTTGAATACATTTGTATGCAGGAACCGCTATGGCACTGCCACCATCTACTTTTAGCATGGTAGAAAAAGGTCCTACCAAATCACCATGATAATTAGGTAAAGATCTTTTAGAAAATTGAGGATGCCTGTAAACTTGCTTTACAAATTGCCAAGGATTACCAGGTTTTCGATAACGAATAGTATAATGCCTTATGATAGGGTCGTCTTCTGCTCGTTCGGCATTGTACATACATCCGTGAAAATCTACAGTACCTGCCCATGAGGCACAGTCAATGGAGAATCCTGCTTGACTATTTTTTACGGTGATTTTTCCATCTGCATGTAAATGATTACTATAACCTTCCCTTTTTAAGATGGCAGGATTGGTTTGTGCCAAAGTATTTTGATTTCCTCCAATAAAAACATTTCCTAAACTACCTACTAAGTTTCCATTGAAACATAAAGGACCTGTAGTTTCTATTTTGCTTTTAGGCAAACATAAATTAATACGCTGTAAATTATTTACATTAAATCTCGGTGCAGTTTCAAAAACAGTTTTAGAAGGATTGAAACTGTCTTGAATTTTTACAATAATATCCGGTTTTAATTGAGTAGTACTAGTTTCACCTGGAGCGCTATCTTGGAAAATATCTTTTAGTTTGTCCCAAAACCCATGTTTGAACTTAAAAAGATAGTTACCATGCATGTCAGTAATGGCATCACCTAGTTTTTTACGATGTCCATTGCCCGTATAACTACCACCAGCTAATTCACTTGTAGTTCGATCATATTCTTCAAAACTTAATGTTAGATTAGCTCCAACTTCAGTTTCACATCTAAATCTAGAAAAATCGATACTTTTTGCCAACTCTAAACGATCTTTGATGTCTATTACTTGTAAGTTGTTTGAAATGTTTGCTTTTAAAGCACTACTTTCTAACATGAAGTTTGAACTTAATAAATCAGGGTTATCAACTGATTTTTTAGTTTTGGTGATTTCAGTTTTTTGAGATATTCTTTTGTAAATATTAATCTCTTGTGCTGGCATTTGAACTTCATCAACCACATTAATCATAATCGGTTTAAAATCTGGTACGGGATCTGGTTGCGGTAATGGAGGAATTGGAGGAAAAGGTGGATTGATAATATCTCCTGGAATTCTTTCAGGATAGTATTTCTCAATAATCTCTCTTAAACGATCAATTTTAAGCGCTTCTATTAGTTGTTCGTAGGTGTCAATAACAAACCATTTTCTGAAGCATGGATTAATTAAACAAAGACCACTATATAATGTTACGTTACCATAAATCATATAATCATTAATGAGTGCGGCACTTTTACATTCTAAAATTAAATCATTAAAATCTTTGTCTCCTCCAGAATCATTTGATTCTATGTTGAAAACATAATCATTTCCTATTTTTCTTGGGAATTTTAGACGAGTATCTGAAAGCATAAATCCACTTCCTGGGTTGTGCTCAATTGAAATACTCCATTGGTCTCCAGTCACTATTATTGGTGACATGTTGGTAGTTGCGTCGTAGGTGCCATTCCCCGATGATGCACCACTTACTATAAAACGTTGGGGATAAGAGGCCTGTTTGGCTTTAATGCCAATAGACCAGTTTCCTTGCATTGAAACAATCATAACTTAGTTTGGTTAAAAGGTTAATAATTGTGCAAATTTAAGTTCCTGGCAACGTTTTTTAACAGTGTAAAATACTGATTGTCAACGCTTTTATTCCTTGTTTAAGTAGTGTGTTTTTCCTTGTGAAAAAAGGGGGTAACTGGGTAGGGTATTGATAATTATGAAAAAAAACGAGGACTATGTCCTCGTTTGTAATTGGTTAACCAAAAGGGTTGTCAATGGATAGCATTGGTTCTGTAAACCATTTAGGGCCATCTTCAGTCATATAAATATGGTCTTCATGTCGTATTCCAAAAGCATCTGGTACGCATATCATTGGTTCGTTACTAAAGCACATACCGGGTTGTAAAATAGTATGGTCATTTCTTACAATGTAAGGCCATTCATGAATGTCTAGTCCAATTCCATGTCCTGTACGATGAGGTAAGCCTGGTAATTTATAATCCGGACCTAAATGATAGTTTTCCAAAGTTACTCTTGAAGCATTATCTATATCGGCACAAGTCTTTCCTAGTTGTGCAGCATTAAAGGCGGCTAACTGAGTTTCTTTTTCAATATTCCATATGGCGCGTTGTTCTTTAGTAGGAGTTCCAAAAACATAAGTTCTTGTAATGTCTGAGATATAATCATAAAGCATACAACCAGTATCTACTAACACAACTTCGTTATCACCTAAAATTTTAGGAGTTTTAACACCATGAGGAAAAGAGGAATCTACTCCAAAAAGTACAATACAAAAATAAGATCCTGAAGGAATGCCATAGCGTTTATGAGCTTCATTTATAAAAGAAGTTACTTCTTGAGTACTAATACCTACATACAATATTTTTGCAACTGCTTTTTGAACCGCAAGCGTAATATCCATGGCACGTTGAATGATATTAATTTCATTTTTAGATTTAATCATTCTACAGGTTGCAGTAATCGATTTAGCGTCTTCAAATTGATATTGAGTGCCTAGTTTAATAATACCGTTAGAAACAAAAAAAGGCGTAGCTTCATCAATTAATATCGTGCCATTTTTAATGTTTTTCTCATGGAGTAGTTCTAAAAACAGAGTATACGGACTTTCATGTTCCTCCCAGCAACGTACTTTTCCATTTACGAGCATGAAATCAAGAATGGTTCCTTCTTCAAATTTTGGAGCTATGTATTCAAGACTTCCATCGGCATACAATATAGCACCTACCATTCGTTCGCTTGAGTTCCAGCGAGTGCCTGTAAAATAATACAAGTTAGTGCCAGCATGTAAATACATAGCTTTTGCCTTTTGTTGATTGAGTAAAACCGTAGCTTTCTCTATTCGTTTTAAGAATTCTTCCTTTTGTATAGGTTGAATATCATTTACCCAAGGGGTGATCTTTGCTAATTCTTCTTCTATAGTCGAACCTCCAATACCTATCATTTTTTATCTTTTAATTATTATATAATTTATGAATTGTTGTTTCTTCACCTAACCAAGTTTGTAATTTATCATAAATTTTATCTTGATCCTCTTTAGAGAAATGTTTGATTCGAGTAGAGTGATCTGCTTTTTCAAGAACCATTTTTAAAGCATCTACTCCTGACTTTGGAGTTGGGGCACAAGCTCCCCAAGGATCATATGCACCATAAATGTAAATGATTTTGTTTCCTTTGTTTTCGGCAAAGTCTCTCACTTTAGCAATATAGTTTGGATTATAAGTAAGATCAACATCTTTAGGTGCAAAACGTTTGTTTGAAGTACTTTTAACAACTTTTAAAAGATCTTTTACTGGAGTAAAGTCAAACCCATAATATCCTAACTCTGTTAAATGTTGGTAAAATGAAGGTAGGTAAGTATGATATCCATTATCACTGTAAAAACCAATTCCTACATCTTTATGAAATTTTCGTACAATCTCTTTTATAGAAGCATTTGTAGGGGGTAATTGTTCACAAGCACCACCACCCCATTGCCAAAAAGAAAATGGGAACTCTAATACGGTATATTCTAAAGCTTCTTCATGTGGTACTTCAGTAAAATTTAATTTGTTTTCAGTAGCTATTTTTTTGAATTCTTCTATAGCTTCTTTACGGTTTTCTAGAACTCTTCGTTGTAGGGCTATAATATGATCTCTGCATTCTTTTGTTCCAACAGTGTTAATATGATCGGTGGTACGTTGGTCTTCTGTTCCATTGATTAATGGAGCTACATATGGTATGGCAACATCTACATCATTGGGGTATTTTGATTTGTAAATAAGTGTAGTTTCTCCTCCTTTACTAATTCCCGAAGAAATCCACTTACCATTATAAATAGATTTTAGCTTTGTAACAATTCTATGATAGTCTTCAATAGCATTGTCGTTTGTTAGGTGCTTCCAAGGAATTGAATCTGGTCTTGATTTTCCATACATTCGATATTCTACAATTACTTGGTTTCCTCTGAATATATTACTTAACTCAGTAGTTCTGTTGTAAGAGCTATATCCGTCTGTTATAAAAACCGTAGGTTTTTTAGAATCACTATGAGAAATATACATGTGATGTTTAAAGGTACCTTCTGCTGGATTTTTAGGGTTTAAATATTGATTTAGAACAACTTTATAGGCTTTGGTAAAATGATCTTTCGTTGCTATAGAGTCAATCTTAGCTGTTGGAAATAAAGCTTGTATTTGATCTTTCAAGCTTTTAGCTGTAGTTTCCTTTTTTTCTGGTTTACAAGAAACAATACTCAAGGAAATACAAAGTAGTAGGAATATGCTTTGTAAATGTTTCATTGGATAAATATTAATACAAGTAAAAGTACTGGTAAGTATATATTTGTAGTAATATAATATTAACAACTGTAGGTATTATATTATTCTTTACTAGGGTAATATTGAATATATAAACAAGTAATTTTTTATTTTTAATTTATGAATGAAATTATTCAAATTCCTAGTGAATTTATTGAAGAAAATACGAGCTTTTTAGAATTAATAAATGAGCTTCGCACTGTATTCTCGGAAAACACAACCATAGTTCCGATGCGACATCATCATGATTTTCCAAACCCTAAGGTAGATGCAGATTCTACGTTGTTATTAATGCCTGCTTGGACTCCAAGTAAAACGGCTGGTGTGAAAATTGTTACTGTAAGTCCAGAAAATACTCAATTTAATTTACCTTCTATTAATGGTAGTTATTTGTATTTAGATGCTGTAAAAGGAACCATTAAAGCTATTTTGGAGGCTAAGAGTTTAACAGCGAAAAGAACAGCGGCAGCATCAGCTTTGGCTTCTTCGTTTTTGTCAAGAAAAGATGCGAGTAGTTTGTTAATGATAGGAACAGGTGCATTGTCTACGAATTTAATCAAAGCCCATGCAGCTGTAAGACCTATTAAAGAAGTATTTGTTTGGGGGCGTAATTTTGACAAGGCTCAAAAAATATCTGAATCGCTCAAAGAAGAATCATTTGTAACTATTCCTATAAAAAATATTGAAGATAAAATTTCAGAAGTTGATATCATTTCGAGTGCTACATTATCAAAAGTTCCTTTAATCTTAGGAGAATATTTAAAAGATGGACAACATATTGATTTGGTCGGTGCATATAAAAAAGACATGAGAGAAGCGGATGATGTAGTTATTGAAAGAGGAGTAGTTTTTGTTGATACTTATCAAGGAGGATTAAAAGAAGCTGGAGATATAGTGATTCCACTAAGGACAGGTGTACTCAAAGAAGAAGAAGTGCAAGCTGATTTATTTGAATTGTGTGCAAGTAAAAAAGAAGGAAGAAAATCAATAGAAGAAATAACCGTATTTAAGTCTGTCGGACACGCTCTAGAAGACTTGGCAGCAGCAAATTACTATTATAAAAAGTATACAGATGAGTAAAGTATATCAGAACATTTTAAATCAAACAAATTTTGAAGTTCCTACCGATTGGCTAAAGGTAAAGACAATTGATATGCATACAGGAGGAGAACCGTTAAGAGTAATCGTAGATGGATTTCCTGAGTTAAAAGGAAATAACGTATTAGAGTATCGTAGGTATTGTAAAGAGAACTATGATTATTTAAGAACAGCCTTGATGTTTGAGCCAAGAGGTCATGCTGATATGTATGGTTGTATTCTAGTGCCTGCAAATGATGATGATGGAGATTTTGGTATTCTTTTTTTACATAATGAAGGATATTCTACTATGTGCGGACATGCTATTATTGCGATTTCTACCTTGGCGGTAGAGATGAATTGGATTGATGTCAAAGAAGGAAACAATGTGTTGAAAATTGATGCTCCTTGTGGAAGAATTGTTTCTTATGCAAATGTTGAAAAAGGTAAAGTAACAGGTGTGCGATTTCATTGTGTACCAAGTTTTGTTGTCGGTTTGGATAGAGTAGTAGAGGTAGAAGGAATAGGGGAAGTTACGTATGATTTAGCTTATGGAGGTGCATTTTATGCGTATGTAGATATTGCTAAGAACAATTTTGATTTCGATTTAACTCCAACATCTTATAGACAGTTAATTACAAAAGGAATGGATATAAAACATGCAGTTATGAATACAGATAACGAAATAGAACATCCATTTGAAGAAGATTTGAGTTTCCTATACGGAACGATTTTTATAGATAATACAGCACAGGTATCTGGTGTTGATAGTAGAAATGTATGCATTTTTGCAGAAGGAGAAGTTGATAGATGTCCGACAGGTTCTGGTGTATCAGGAAGAATGGCCATTCATAAAGCTAGAAAGGAAATAGATTATGGAGAAACCATGTCTATAGAAAGTATTACTGGTTCTGTTTTTAAAGGATCTGTGGTGAATGAAGAAGATTTTGGATCTTTTAAGGCAGTAATTCCACAAGTAGAAGGAACGGCTTATATAACAGGAATTCAAAATTTTGTTATAGATCCTAATGATCCTATGAAAGATGGATTTATTTTAAGATAAAAAAAGGAAGCTATCAAGCTTCCTTTTTTTGTTTATATGTATTACGCTATGTTTTAAAAATTTTGTTTAGTTTTAAGACAAAAATTGAAATATTCCCTGTGTTGTGAATATCTAATTTATACAGATAAAATTAAATAAAGATTTGAAAAAGAGTTTGAACTGTAAGGTTTTGTTATTAGTACTTGTTTTTATTATTGGTTGTGCTGAGGAAAAAACAGATGTAAATTTATTAGAAAAAGATAAAAAGAACCTAGTAGAAAGCCTTGATTCTTATAAGGTGTCAGCCTATAAATTTGGTAAAATATTGCTTAGGTCTTCCATAGAAAAGGATACCATTTCTAAGGAATTTAAATCATTTAAAGGAGATCTTGATAGAATTTTTAATAAAGCGGTAAAATATGACGTAAAGAATCCAGAAGGATTGTCTTTGTTAGATTATGTTTCTATTTATCGAGATTATAAGAGAATGGAAGATTTTATCATGGAGACAGATGAAGATATTTTTCCAACATTAACTGATGTGTTTAATAAAACCTATGGTGATTCGATTAGTAGCCAACAAGAGTATTTAAAGGGAGGTGAGAAGATATATGTTCAAAATATAGAACATGCAGTATTAAGTGCAATCGTGCTGTTAAGTAAAAACTTGGGTAAAGAAGTTTCACTCTATGAATGTTCACAAACACAACCAGAATTGCTTCCAAATTCAGAGATAAAAACATTGTTACAATATTTTAGAGGTTTTTTGTTTTATGAAAAAGGATTATACTATTTGTCTGAAAGTGAGATTTCAAGAAATATTGACTGGCTGAACAATAATAAAGATGTTGATTTACCTTTTACTAGAGGAGTTTTTCAATGGGGAAGTCTTTCGAATGAACAAACACATATAGGTTTTCATTCCTTGAATCATTTGTTTAGAGGATTTGATAGATTAATGATGAAAAGAGAAATAGATGAGAAAAGGGCGTTAGAGGATTTTGAGGTTTTCTTAAAAGATGTAAATAAAATAGGATTAGATAATGAAATTGTATGGTCTATTGAAACCTATTTGTTCTTAAAAAAGGAAAAGAATGAAAAGGCTATAGCAGCGTTAAGGAAGTTAAAAACAAGTGCTTTACTTTCTGAAAGTGACAAAGAAAAAATTGAGGAATCTATTGAATATTTAAAAAACAGAGAACCTGGAAAGGTGTTGAACATTGCGTATGATAAAGTTTTCTTAGGAAAAATAGCCTCTAAGTATATATATGGTATTCTTTCGAAAATTGATTGGCAAAAAGTAATGAAAGAGCATAATATATCTCATACGGAAGAAATTTTTAAAACCGTAGAGAATTTAAAAGACTTTATGGAGAATATAGAAAAATATACGAGCGTTGAGCGTCTAAAAGATACCAGTGAAAAAATAAAAAATAAAGGAAAAAGTCTTTTAAATAAAGTAAATAAGCTAACGGAACAATAGTGTTCGTAATAGTTGAAACAAAGGTTACACTACACTATCTATAAACAAATACCATTCAAAACTATAATTATGAATGGTATTTGTTTTTATAAAGCTTTACATTTTTGAGCTAGCCATTGTTTTTCATCTTCATTTAGCAAGGGAGACAGTTTGTCTAGAACTGTTTGATGATATTCGTTCAACCATCTTTTTTCATCAATAGTTAATGTTTCAATAGCTAATAATTCAGTGTCAATATAACAAAGTGTCAAAGGCTCAAATCCTAAAAAAGTTCCGAACTCAGTTTGATTAACTTCTTTTGAAACGACAATATTTTCGGTTCTAATTCCAAATTCATTAGTTACATAGCAACCTGGTTCAATCGTGGTCAATTGATTAGCAAGATGAGGAGTGGTACCACGAGCAGTTGTAGCTCCTGTAGCAAAGCCTTGTGCAGGTTCATGAACCATTCCAAAACAGCCAATTCCATGACCAGTACCATGTGGATAGTTTAATCCATTTTTCCATAGGTGTACACGAGCAAAAGCATCAATTTGCGCTCCAGTAGTGCCTAATGGAAATTGTAACTGTTCTAGTTCGATATAGCCTTTTAAAACACCAGTATAAGCTGTCTTTATTTTTTCAGAAGGAGTGCCTCCTAACCAAATGGTTCTTGTAATATCGGTAGTTCCATCTTTATATTGTGCTCCGCTGTCTACTAAAAGAATTCCTTCATTTTTTACCATGGCAGACCCCTCTTCAGGAGCAGTATAATGAATGATGGCTCCATTACCCTGATATCCTACAATAGCGGCAAATGATTCGCCTGTATAATACTCTTGTTGTTGTCTGAAACTATCTAGTTTTCTACCAATTTCATATTCTGAAATAGCACGTTTTTCAAGTTCTTTTTCTAACCATATAAAGAACTTTGTGAGTGCTACTCCGTCTTTAAGCATACAATTTTTAGTTCCTAATATTTCTACTTCGTTTTTAATGGCTTTTAGTTCTTTAACTAAAGAGTTTTTATAAATAAGTTGACCATTAATCCCATTGAAGCATGCATAGTTTAAACTAGAAGCATCCGTGAGAACCACTTTATTTTGAGTAATTTCTGGAAGTAATGTTGCTATGGTGTCATAATCTTTGATCGTAATGTTTAGTTTTTCAAAAATGGTTATCGCATTTTGTGAAAAACGATTGGTATTACAAAATAAGATAGTGTTGGTTTTTCCTACAAAAGCATATGCGGTTACTAAAGGTGTAAAATCAACATCTCTAGAACGAATATTGAATAACCAAGCAACTTCATCTAAAGAAGAGAATAGATAGTAATCAGCATTTTGCTTTTCAATCTCTTCTTGAACTTTTGTCAATTTAGAAGCAGTTGTTTCTCCAGAAAATTCTAAAGGATGAATGTCTACAGTAAAATTTGGGAGACTAGGTCGGTCGGTCCAAATTTCTTTGGCAAAATGAGGTTCGTTTTGCAATGCAATGTGTTTCTCCTTTGTATGACTCAATATATAATCAATTTGAGCTTTTGAAAATTGACGATAGTCTACACCAATTACTGATTTTTCTTCAAGTAAATCACATAACCAAGCAACATGTTCAGGAGCGTGAGGTATAGATTGTTTACAAAGAGTTACTTCAGAGTTAGCACACTCATCTTCAAATTGTAAAAAATAACGAGAATCTGTCCACAGACCTGCTATTTTTTGAGTAACTACTAAAGTTCCAGCCGATCCTGTAAATCCAGAGAAATATTCTCTTAGTTTCCAATAATCAGCTACGTACTCAGATTGATGTGGGTCAGTAGAGGGTATAATAAAGGCATCTAAATTCTTAGATGCCATATAATTTCTTAACGCTTGTAATTTTTCAGCAATCATTAAGTATGTTTTTAGTTAATTATGAAAACATTTTAGCTACTTTTTCAGCTTTTCTACTTTCGCTGTAATCGTAGAATCCTTCCCCAGATTTAACTCCTAGTTTACCAGCCATTACCATATTAACTAATAATGGGCATGGGGCATATTTAGGATTCTTAAATCCGTCGTACATTACATTTAAAATAGATAAACATACATCTAAACCAATGAAATCAGCTAATTGTAAAGGACCCATAGGGTGTGCCATTCCTAATTTCATTACAGTGTCAATCTCAGCCACTCCTGCAACACCGTTGTATAATGTTTCAATAGATTCATTAATCATTGGCATTAAAATACGATTGGCAACAAATCCAGGGTAATCATTCACTTCAACTGGTACTTTTTTGATGTTTGCTGTTAAGTCAACAATAAAGTCATTTACTTCATCAGAAGTATTATATCCTCGAATGATTTCCACCAATTTCATAATTGGAACCGGATTCATAAAGTGCATTCCAATTACTTTTTCTGGTCTGTTTGTAACAGCGGCAATCTGAGTAATAGAAATAGAAGAAGTGTTGGTTGCTAAGATGGTGTCTTCTGGACATACTTCATCTAATTGTTTAAATATTTTAAGTTTTAAATCAATATTCTCTGTAGCAGCTTCAACTACTAAACTAGCATACTGAACTCCATCTTTAATAGAAGTGTAAGTGGTAATATTGTTTAAAGTATTGTTTTTATCATCTTCAGAAATTCTTTCTTTAGCTACCATTCTGTCTAAGTTTTTAGAAATAGTAGCGATCCCTCTATCTAAAGCGTCTTGTGAAATATCAATTAATTGAACATTGTATCCAAATTGAGCAAAGGTATGTGCGATACCATTTCCCATTGTACCTGCTCCAATTACAGCTATATTTTTCATGTTGTTTGTTAGGTTATATTTATTTGTTAAAGCAATCAATTACCATATGTGCTACACGCAATGCTTCTGTTCCTTGAGTTAACGAAACAACAGGTGTAGTATTTGTATGAATGGCGTTTGCAAAAGATTCTAGTTCGTCTAAAATTGCGTTGTTCGGAGTTACTTCTGGATTGTCGAAATAAATCTGTTTTTTAACACCTTCAGCATTTTGTAAAATCATTGCAAATTCATCTGGTTTTTCAGGAACATCTTTCATTTTTACAACTTCAGATTTTTTCTCAAGAAAATCTACAGAGATATAAGCATCTTTTTGGAAGAAACGACTCTTACGCATGTTCTTCATAGAAATTCTACTTGAAGTTAAGTTGGCAACACATCCATTTTCAAACTCAATACGTGCATTGGCAATATCTGGAGTTTCAGAAATAACAGAGACTCCACTCGCATGAACATTTTTTACTTTTGATTTTACAACAGATAAAATAATATCAATATCGTGTATCATTAAATCAAGTACCACAGGAACATCTGTTCCTCTTGGATTAAACTCTGCTAAACGGTGTGTTTCAATAAACATTGGTGTATTGATAACATCTTTCACAGCCATAAAAGCTGGATTGAAACGCTCAACGTGCCCCACTTGACCACGAACATGGTGCTGACTAGCCAAGGTTCTAATGGCTTCTGCTTCTTGAAGTGTATTGGTTATTGGCTTTTCAATAAAAATGTGTTTACCTTTTTCAATTGCTTGCTTTGCACAGTCAAAATGAGAAAGGGTAGGAGTAACAATATCAACTACATCAACAGCATCTATTAATTCTTCAATAGAATCAAACAAAGTATATCCAAATTCTTCGGCTACTTTCTTTGCGTTTTCAGTAAAAGGATCGTAAAATCCCATTAATTCATATTTTTCTGATTGCTGTAATAAACGTAGGTGTATTTTTCCTAAATGTCCTGCTCCTAAAACTCCTGCTTTAAGCATAAATAAAAGATTATTAATTATTTAATATGAAGTAATTCTAAATGTTAAAAACAAGTAGAATACAATGCTAACAAATATACACTTTTATCCATATTTATTGCTAATTTTAGGCTGTTCAAATTTTAAAATTTGTGAGAGATACAACCAAACATCAAGGACTTAGAAATCAGTTAGCTAATTTACTACAAGCAAAAGGTATTACCAATGAAAATGTATTGCAAGCAATACGAAAAATTCCGAGACACTTATTTATAGATAGTAGTTTTGAAGAACATGCTTATAAAGATAAAGCGTTTCCTATTGCAGCTGAACAAACCATTTCGCAACCATACACGGTAGCTTTTCAGTCGGAAGTTTTAGATTTGAAAGGAGGAGAGAAGGTATTGGAAATAGGAACTGGATCTGGATATCAAACGGCTGTTTTATTAGAATTAAAAGCAGAGGTTTATACTATAGAAAGACAACATGAGTTGTTTAAAAGGACGTCTATGTTTTTACCTAAAATTGGATACAAACCAAAACGATTCATTTTCGGAGACGGATATAAAGGATTGCCAGAGCAAGCACCTTTTGATAGAATTATAGTAACTGCTGGAGCACCTTATGTACCCAATCCTTTACTAGCACAAATAAAAATAGGAGGAATGTTGTTGATCCCTGTAGGAGATAAAGAACAAGTAATGACTTTGTTTATTCGTAAATCACCTAAAGAATTTGAAAAACATGAGTTAGGAGATTTTAGGTTTGTACCTATGTTGAAGAAAAAGAATTAATTTTTTGATTGTTTAATTGTTATGCAAAATTATATATTATCTCTTCTAAGAATACTATATGATAAAGAAGAAAACCCAATAATTAGTCCCTATTGTCTTGAAACTGGACTTACTATTTTAAATGAAGGAACAGTTGGAAAGACGAAAGAAGAGATTTTGAGATTAATAGAGAGAGAGGATGATAACTTAGTTAGAATTTCTCAATATTATAAGGAACTTAATAAGTTGAATGAGAAGATTTCTTTTGAACTTACAAATGAAATAGTACACGCTCCTGAGTTAAGTTTAAAGAAAGCTTACCAAGAAAGGCTTGAAAATGAAATTCCATTGAAAGTAAAAAAAGAGGAGATTAATGATGTATCTGCTGTTTTTTCTATCAAAAGTTATTTTAATTTAGAGGGGTTTTGGGTTGAAAATTTTTATGAACTTTCGACCCCTGAAATGTTTACATTAACTTCAGGAGAAAGTATTGATGCACTTTATATCTGTCAGTCAAATATATATGGAGAAAATAAAACGAAATACTTCAAGGGAGAAACATATCAAGCAATACAAATTCCATTAGAAGGAGATAATATACAAGTAGAAATATATCTTCCGAATAAATATAATGGATTAGAGGCTTTTCTGTCTTCGGTAAATAGTGATTTTTTCCGTACTCATAAGTTTGAAGAAGTGGATGCGATTAAAGTGTTACTTCCTAAGTTTAAAACCAATTCTGAATTTAATTTAAAAGATTATAAAGAAGAATTAGATATTCAAAGAGTGTTTGATGTTGATTTTGATTTTTCGAACTTGTTTGATGATAATGAGCTTGTGTATATAACAAAAGTACAACAAGAGAATGAGTTTGAGTTGAACGAAAAAGGGATAAAAGGAAAATCAATTACGACGATAGGTGGAGTTGCAGGAGGGTTGTTTCAACCTCAAAAATATGTTCATTTTGAAGCTTCTCATCCTTTTTTATACTTGGTCAGAGATAACGCTACCCAAGATGCATTATTTGTTGGATTAATGAAGCATCCCTATAATGAAGGTATTCCATTGATGCTATATAACGAAAGAGAATATCTTAAATTTAAGGAGAATAAGAGTAGGATTTCAGATGTCACAAGTTTACTTGTAACATTATATGCACTATGGAAATGGGTAGAACTCTTACGAATAGAGAATAAGTTTGTAGATTGGTTTAGCTCATTGCTTTTGGATTTAATTGAAACCCCGCATGATATTGATAGGAAGGAAAAAATTGAGTTTATAGCCAATTTAGATTTGAATGATTTAGATAATATAAAGCTTGATGAAGAAACGAGAAATAGTGTAGATGAGTTGTTGAAGAAGATGTATGTGGTTAGGCATATAATCACAAGATTGATTGAGAAGTATTATGCAATAGATTATATTGACGATAAAGGTTATGTTCTTGAGTGTTTGAGAGAATTAAAAGAAAGAAATGTACAGTTGCCTTCGTTTGATATACTGTTTAAATGTGAAAAGGAAGTTTCGAGTGTAACGATCAATGAATTAAAGGAGAGAATTAAATTACTTCAAGAGCACCCCTTGCCTGAAATTGTGTCTACTAAAGAAGAAATCAACAGAAAACAACAACAAAAATATATTAGAGAGATTTTACCAATTACCCTAGAAATTAATGTAAGGGGGATGGTTTATTTTGGTTTAATGTCTCTTGAAAAGATTATTGAAAAATATCAATATACAATTGATGAATTGTTGCTTTGGAGGAAGGAGATTAGGACTTTAATATCATCAGAACTTGAAAATGAAAAATTAATAGAAAGAATTGGAAAATTACAAATAGGTGGTTTAGATGAGCAGACAGGTTGTTATGCATCAAGTGAATTTATCACTGAAGAAGTTCATAAGAATATAATAGAAGAATATATCGAGGTAGGGAAAATTCTTGAACTAGTTAGCTCTTTATTTTTCGCAATTGAAATATTGAATAATACTTCTTCGTTATTAGTGGATATTGGTTATTACTTTGAATGTATTTTTAAAGAATTAGTGAGTCATGATATTGATTTGAGTTTTTTTGAAAACTTTAAGAAGTATAAGATAACTAAAGGGGATGTCATTGGAGATCCAATAAAAATAAGCTAAAAATAGCAATGGAGAATAGCAAAGCGGTCTAGAAGCTTTTTGCTGAGTTGCTTTTATATTTTTTATTAACAATTTAAGTGTTTTTGATATATAAATAAAATAACCATTTCTAACAAATACTTTGTTATTGAAATGACTTCAAGAATTTGAAAAACAAGAGTTAGGAAATTTTAAGTTTGTCCCTGTGCTTAAGAAAAAGAATTAATCATAGACTTGCTGAAAAACCTCGCTTTTTTCTTTAATCAATTGGTCAATCATTTTGGAATAAGGTAACTTAAAATAATTGGATTTTACATAGTGTAAATCTTGATGGTTATAAGAGAAAACAGGTAAATATAATTGAACGTTTATACTATCTCGTTTTGTTAGGTCTTTTCTAGGGAAAATTTTAAAAGTATTTTTTCTTGGATGCACTACTAATAGCGGTTTGTTATAGATTAGGTCATTAATGGTATCTCCTTTTTTATTATGCTGATGATAAGCTCCCATGTAATAATATTTCAATAGATCTTTTTCTTTTAACTGATAGGAGAAACACTCAAAAGGGGTTATAGAAAATGTTCCAGCACCTGTTCCACAGTCCAATCCATAATTGTATTCATTTTGATATTTAGGAAAATCAGCTTTAAGTCTATAATGAGATGAAAATATAGAATCATTTACGGGGAAGAAAGCTTTCCAACGATATGTCCAAACGATAAAAGGTTTTATTGAGGAGTTTTTAAAGTCTATATGGAAAACCTTCCCTTTCTTAGTGACTTGTATACTTAAAGCATCTGGTTTTTTCTCAATGCCGCTAGGAGAGTATAATTTACTTATTAATGGGGAGGAATAATAACCTCGTAAAACATATAAATCAATAAGAAATAAGACTAGTGTGAAAACAAGGAGTTTCAAGACAATTTTTAAAAGCTTTTTCATACTTTAAAAATAAAAAAAATCCGCTTAATTAGCGGATTTATTGAATTTGAATAAGAAAAATCAACTATTCAGCATTAGCTTCAGCAACTAATACTTCCTGTTGTTGATGTTGCTTTTGTTTGGTTTGTTGGTTTTTAGCTAATCCGCATGGTGCAGTGCTTCCACATGAAGAAAACCCTACTAAACTAACTATACAAATTGCAATAAATACTACTTTTTTCATTATCTAAATCTTTTAGGAGTCGTCAAATATACAGATTTCTAATTAATTCACCTGAATCTTTCTTCTCATCAATAACGTTAAAGTGAACCATTTTATTTTGTATACGTGTAATTAAGTTCTTTGTAACGGGGTTACCATCTGTCCATTCGGTAATAGAAAGCCATTCTTGTATATCTTCTAATTGCTGCTCATATCGTTGTGCTAGCGTTTGATCTATATTTTCAATTGACTTGAAATCTTCTGTACAGTTGTTGATAATATTTAAAACGGTTTTAACCTCTTCTAAGTTATTTTCTAAAACTTCATTTCTAACAGCAACAACAAAACATGGCCAAGGAGTAGGGCAGTCACCTAGTCTTCTAAAGGTACCATTATCTACCAATGGTTTTGTTGTAAAATGCTCCCACATAAAATAATCGGCATCTCCATTGGTCAAGGCATCAATACCGCCTTGTAAATTACCAACAACTTTAAATTTTAATTTATCAATATCCCAACCATTGTTATGAGCGTTTACAATTGCCATTAAATGCGATCCTGATCCGTATCGACTAATAGCAACTGTAGCATGTTCTAAGTCAGCGATTGTTTTGAAAGAAGATTTTGCACCTACATGAATCCCCCAAATTAAAGGGCTTTGTACAAATGTTTGAGTAATCTTTGAAGGATTTCCGTTAATAATATCCTTAATAATCCCTTCTGTAAGTACAATGGCAATATCAATTTCGCCTTCACGTAGCGATTTACACATAGCACCCGTTCCACCAGGAAAATCTTTCCAGCGAAGGTTAATGCCTTTTTTTGTGTATTCTTTGTTTTTTAGGGTGATGTACCAAGGGTAATTAAAATGCTCTGGTACACCACCTACTTTTAAGTTAACCATAGGTTACTCGGTTAATTTGTCTAAAGTATATTTTATTAAGTCAGCAACTACTTTTCCAGGATCTTCACTAAAAGTTCCATTGGCTCTATTAGCAATAAGCGCATTCATAGAGGCAGCATCATGTCCTAACAACTTCGATAGTCCATAGATAGCCGAAGTTTCCATTTCTAAATTAGTAACTCTAATTCCATTATGATTAAAGCTATCTATCTTTGCATTCAAATCAGCATCTTGCAAAGGTAAACGTAATACACGTCCTTGAGGTCCATAAAAACCACCTGCAGTAGCAGTCATTCCAAGATGAACTTTGTCAGAGACTAATTTTTCTTCTAAAGATTTTCCATTGGCAATAACTAATGGATATGATTTTCTTTGGCTCCAATTTGTATGTTCAATAAATGCCTCTTCTATATCTGAATGGGCAATATCCTCAACTTGATATGATTGTAGCATTCCGTTTAAATCAATAGCGTGTGAACTTAATAGGAAGCTGTTTACTGGAATATCTGCCTGTAAACTACCAGAAGTACCTATACGTGTAATGTTTAGTTTCGTATGGTTTTCTTTTGGTTGTCTTGTTTCTAAATCAATATTCACCAAAGCATCTAACTCATTTAAAACAATATCAATATTGTCAGGACCAATTCCTGTTGAAATAACGGTTAAGCGTTTACCGTTGTAGGTACCTGTAGTTGTTTTAAATTCTCTTTTTTGAGTGGTAAACTCAATACTATCAAAATGTTTGGTAACTTTATCTACTCTATATTGATCTCCTACAAAAATAATATCAGTGGAGATGTGTTCTGGTCTTAAATTCAAATGATAAATACTACCATCTGGATTTAAGATTAACTCAGAATGTTTTATACTCATTTATGTTGTAATTTTTAACAGCTTGTCTGTAGTGTTTACATAAAGGTAGCTGTATTTTTTAGCGCCGCCAAGATACGAAAAATCTGAACGTATTTGACCGTAATAATTCAATTGATTATCAAGTACTTTCTTACCAGCTCTACTAAGTTTAACAGGATCAAAGGAAGTAAAAAGCTTTTTCAAGCGCTCCATTTTTCTTAAATATTGTACATCACCAAAGCCATAAACTTTTTGTGAGGTAAGAAGTTCTCTTACAAACTGTTGTTTGTTTTCTGGAGTTGTTTCTTTAGCTGTTTGTAAAATAAAATTTTCTAATGAATTTAATCCGTTGTTCACTGAAGGAAAACGTTGTAAATGTGCTTTTAATGCTTGTTCTAAATATAAAAAAGGAGAAGTTGCATCTTGTTTATATATAGCTTCTAAACGCAAAGGACTATCCGAACAATATAATTGCCATATGTAGTCTGCGTATTCAATATCGTCACGACTAAGTTCAACGCGATTCTCAAAATGGTTTTTTAATTGTTCTGTAGATAATTCATTTAGAGTAAATAGTTTTTCAGAATTATCTATTTGACCACTGCAAACTAATGATATTTTCCTATTGTTTCTATAGCGTTTTAACCAACTAATTACTGCCAACATATTTACCTGACAAAATAAGTCATATTCAAACCAAAGAACGATTTCATCTTGTTTTTTCTGATTACAAAGATTTCTGTATTCTTTTAATGTAATGTCAATAAAGTTCTGTTTGGAAACTTGGTAGGATTGTTTAAAGAAGTCAAACCTATTTTTCCAGAAGCCTTCGCTACCAACATCAATGGTTGTTTTTCCTTCACAAAGCATTTCTCTCCAAGTAATTATATTACCTTGAAATTTTAAATCTTTTAAACGGTTTGTGGTTGAATCTCCATTTGTTATGTGTAATACAGAAGAAGCCATAGTTTAGGGAATTTAATAGTTTAGTATAATAAACGGATGTTTTTCTACGTTATTATTAGTTAGTAGAATTTTAACACTTTGATAATCAAATAAAAGAAAAATGCTGGATAAAACCCAGCATTTTTTTAACCTCCAACGCGTTTTACATTGAAGCCTTTATTTTTTAGGATCTCCATGATTTGATCACGGTAATCTCCTTGAATAATAATGGTATCATCTTTAAAACTTCCACCAACACTTAATTGTGATTTAATTTGTTTAGCTAAAAGTTTAAAGTCTTTTGTTGCACCGTTATAACCATCAATAATAGTGGTAGGCTTTCCCTTACGCTTTTCGTATTTACAAAGTAAAGGTTCTTCCTGCAACCAGATGTCTGAGGTTTTCTCAGCTGGTTTCTCTTCAAATTGATGCTCAGGGAATAGGTTTTTTAACTGGTCTTGTAAGTCCATTATTATTTAATTAAACCTAATTCACGTAAACGTTCATTTAAAAACTCACCTGCTGTAATATCTTCAAATTGTTTAGGGTTATTGTCGTCAATACAATTTTCTAAAACATCTAATTTCATTTCAGAAATTGGGTGCATGAAGAAAGGAATTGAATAACGAGAAGTTCCCCATAATTCTTTTGGTGGATTTACTACTCGGTGTATCGTAGATTTTAACTTATTATTACTGTGGCGTGAAAGCATATCACCAACATTAATCATTAACTCATCTGGTTGTGCAATTGCATCATGCCAAACACCATCATGATCTTGTACTTGTAATCCTTTACCATGTGCTCCCATTAATAAAGTGATTAAGTTGATATCACCATGTGCAGCTGCTCTTACAGCTCCTTTAGGCTCTTCTTGAATAGGAGGGTAGTGAATTGGACGTAAGATACTATTTCCGTTTTTGATATATTGATCAAAGTAAGTTTCTTCTAAACCTAAATGTAAGGCTAAAGCACGTAAAACATACTGTGCTGTTTTCTCTAGCATTTGGTATGTTTTTTTACCAACTTCATTAAATTTTGGTAACTCTTCAACTTCTACATTAGCAGGATATTCTGCCTCTAATTTAGGGTTGTTTTCTACGTATTGCCCAAAGTGCCAAAACTCTTTTAAATCTCCTTCTTTCTTTCCTTTTGCACTTTCCTTACCAAAAGAAACATAACCTCTTTGTCCTCCAATTCCTGGAATCTCATACTTCTGCTTTACGTCTACTGGTAATTCGAAAAAGTTTTTTATTTCAGCATATAAATCATCAACTAACTGATCATCTAAGAAATGTCCTTTTAAAGCAACGAAACCGATAGTTTCATATGCTTGTCCTATTTCATTTATGAATTTTTGCTTTCTGTTTTCATCACCAGATAAAAAGTCAGCTAAATTTACACTTGGTACTTTACTCATTGTTAATAACTTTTTTTAAATCGACTGTAAAGGTATTAAAAACAAGGGTGATAAAGAAAATTACTTATTAACAATTGGGATTAAATACGAAATAGTGTAATTAAACCCAAAGCCGGTAGCGCTTTCAAAAACTCTGTTAAACCCTGGTGCGTATAAGGTTTTAAAGTTTTCTTGATCGTCAATACTTAAGCCTACTTTGTAAGAGAAGCTAAATCCAAGAAATAAATTTTTAAAGGTTTCTGCTTTTATACCTAGTTGAAATTCAGCCCAGTGAGCCATTAACCCAGTATCTGTATCTGGAGTTATTACAGTTGCCGAAGGGAAGTAAGTATTATTTACGTTAGGAGTATAGTTGTTTAATGTTTGGTCAAACAAAGCAAACCCATAACGCATACCAACATAAATTTCATTATTCATATCAAGCCAATTTTCATAGGCATTATAATTGACTCCTAATCGAATATAGCTTCCTTTTGATGTAGATTGCGAAAAATCTTCAAAAGTAATTTCTTCTTCATATCCTAATTCTGTAGCGATGTACCAACTATCTGAAATACGATAATCTCCAACGATTTCTAATCCACTATAGCTTTTGTCAAATATAGAGAGGGCAGGTTTACTAATATCTAAACCTAAACGTAATCCATATGCTGTTTTGTAAGTGGTGGTGTCTTTTTGAGTAGTACTTGAATTGGTCAATTTCTGAGCAAAACCAGTAGTAAAAGCTAATAAAAATATGATATTAGTGATATACTTTAACATGAGCTGTATTTTCGTTATCAATGGTTGTAATCGTTGTTGTAGATAGATCATCTATCCAATCGCCAGTTTGACTTAGGGTAACATTATTAAAGATAATTCTAAAACCGCAAGAGCGAGAAACAAATTCTTCTTCAGTAGCGTACTGAATGGTAATGGTAGATACTTGATTATTGGCTAAAGTACCATCTACATTATTTACTTTTAAGGTATATATAGTTTCGGTTTCCAAAGAATTTAAAGGAATAGCAATGCTATCGGTAGTTTGATTGGTAAAAAGACTATCTGTCTTTCCTTGTGCTATTACCGATAAACGCTCAACATTTTTCAAATCAGTATTGGCATCTTTGTCATAAAACCTGAGTACTAATCTTGGAGTAGTTCTAGAGTCTGTACAAAAATCATCTTTTTCACAAGCCCCAATTAATAAGGTGAAGATGATAATTAAAAAACTATATTTTTTCATTGAAGTATTATTCATTACGTTAAGCCAAAAGTAAGAATAATTATAATGAGAAATTAAGTGTTCGTCTATAAATAAAAAACCAGTCAATTGACTGGTTTTAGATTATTTTTCAAATAGAACAACGGTTTCGATATGAGATGTATGCGGAAACTGGTCTACTAAACTAATTTTTTTAATATTGTATCCAGCTTCTCTCAACTGTTCGGTATCTCTTGCTTGTGTTGCAGGGTTACAAGAAACATAAACCATTCTGTCTGCATTTAATTGAATGATTTTCTTCAATGTTTTAGGGGCAATTCCAGCACGAGCTGGATCTAAAATAATGGTTCTTATTTTGTTTTTATACTGAGGATGTTCGAGTAAGAATTTACCAACATCAGCTGCGTAAAACTCTAAACCTTCAATATTATTTCTTTTTGCATTTTCTTTTGCATCTTCAATTGCAGAGGCTACAATATCTACACCAACAATTTTTGTCTTATAGGCTTTTGAAGCAATAATTTGCCCAATTGTTCCTGTTCCACAGAATAAGTCCATTACTACGGTATTATCTACGGCATCTTTATTCTCTAGCGCATAATCGACAACTTTGGTATATAATTTTTCGGCAGATTTAGGGTTTGTCTGAAAGAAGCTTTTCATGCTAATTTCAAAATTTAAACCTAACAATTCTTCCACGATTTTATCTTTTCCGTATACCAAATTGATGCTCCCAGAAGTAGCAATAGTTCTATCTCCTGTTTCATCGTTAATGGTATGTAATAATCCAGCAACACGCTCTCCAAATAGCTCTACTAAATAACTAGCAAACTTGTTTAAATCGAATTTAGGTAAATCATGTGAAGTAGTTACTAAATTGAACAATAGTTTATCCGTTTTGTACGATTTTCTTACAACAAAATATCTAAAGAAACCTTCTTTTCTAGGGCCATGCCAAGGAGCTAAACCAGTTGCTTGGCAATAGTTTCTAATATTCTTTAAAGTATCTTCTACTTGCTTGTCAAATAACCCTGAGTCTTTATCAAGATTATCTCCCATCCACCAAACACCTCTACGTTTAAAACCTAAAGTAAATTCATCGATGTCAGTTTTATTTACACGATCGTATCCAATAGCAGAAAATCCATATTCCATTTTGTTTCTATAATGAAATACATTTGGAGAGCTAACAAACTCATCAAATAAATCTTCTATATTTTCAACTTTACCAATACGTTTAAATAAAGATAATGTACTTTCCTTTTTATATTGATGTTGTAAATCAATAGGTAATTGAATATACGGCGCTCCTGGAATATCTTGGTATGGTACTTCAACTTCATCCTCTGAATGTTTTAAAACTTCAATTAATTTACATTCAGCATATTTCTTTTTTGATTTGTCAACACGAGCTTTAACTAATTGCCCAGGAAGAGTATTAGGAACAAATACCACAAAAACCCCTTCCTCAGAACGAATACGACCAATTCCCTTTCCGCCAAAGGCGTAATCTTCAATTAAAATTTCTATAACCTGATTTCTTTTTACAAACTTGTTTCGTTCTCTACGTGGCATTATGATTATAATTTATGGATTGCAAAATTAGGAAAAAGATATGTTTTGAAATATGCCTAAGACGCACTTAAATTTTTATTTTTAAAAGAAAATTGAACCTTTTAATTTTTTCTACGTCCATTAGGTGTATTTGAAGATGAAAAAAACAAAACCCATATCTGATAAAGAATTAGTGTTAGCCTATCAATCAGGAGATAAAATTGCTCTTAATTACTTGGTAAAGAAATGGCATTTATATTTCTGTAAGCTTTCTTTTTATAAAGTGAAAGATGCCGATTTGGCAAAAGATATTGTACAAGAAAGTTGGAGGGTTATATTTAATAAGTTGTATGATTTACAAGAGCCGGAAAAATTCAAGTCGTGGGCTATTAGTATTGTGCAACGAAAAACAATTGATTGGTTACGTGCCAATCAAAGAAATGAGCACAAACTTCAAAAATATAGTAATGAGATAAGAGAAGAATCTATAGAAGAAAGTGATGAGGATGAGTTGCTCAAAAGAAAGTTGCTTCAAGCGATTCAAAAATTGTCGAAAGAGCAACAAATGGTAATTCGATTGTTTTATACGCAATCCTATTCTCTAAAAGAAATAAGTACACTTTTAAATATATCTGTAGGAACAGCTAAATCAAGGTTGTTTCATGCAAGAGAAAAATTAAAAACAATTATAAAACATTAATAGTATGAGTAATATAGAAGATATAGATAAGTTAATTAAGGAAACGTTATCGGAAGAAGAAGCAAAGTTTTACGATGATTTAGAAGAACAAAATGTATTGCAAATGATTTACGGATTGTTTGAAGGAAAGAACAAATGGATTATGTACATGATGAATTTTATGACCTTGGTATTCTTTGGGCTTTTTATTTATTGTATGATTGAGTTTTTTAAAGCAGATGAGGTGAAAGAGTTGTTAAAGTGGGGTGGAGGAACAATTATTTTTCTAATTGGCGTAAGTATGTTGAAGGTTTTTGCTTGGATGCAAATGGATAAGAAGGCATTACTAAGAGAATTAAAACGACTAGAGATTCAAATATCATCTTTATCAAGTAAAATAGATGGACATTAAGAAGAATTGGAAAATAATAAGAAGACATGTAACAGCTAGTTTTAAAACGAGTTTGCATGTTTCAATTGCAACAGTTAGTAAAGACAACACTCCTTTAGTAACATCAATAGGAACCTTGTTTTTAAATAAAGATCAAACGGGGTTTTATTTTGAAAAATTCTCTTCAAAACTGACATCCAATGTAGAGGTGAATAATCAAGTTTGTGTATTGGCAGTAAATAGTAGTCGATGGTTTTGGATTAAGTCTTTGTATAAAAACAAGTTTGAAAAACACCCGGCATTGAAGTTATATGGTGAACTAGGATTACAAAGAAAAGCTTCTGATCAAGAACTTAGTCGATTGGAAAGAAGAATGAAACTGTTAAAAGGACTTAAAGGACATACGTATTTATGGGGAAAAGGTATGGATACCGTGAGGGAAATTCGTTTTAACAAGGTAGAAAAAATGAAATTGGGGATTATGACAGCAGAATTGTGATTTTTTGGTTAAATTTTAGTCATAAGTTTTAACAACCAATGAATATTTAGTAATTTGCAGCTTTCTAGGGATGATTTCTTTCCCACGCTGCTTTTTTGAGCATTTGTTACTACTGCAATTAAACAAAACTCGAAAAAATAAAGGTAGATAAGGAATGGTTATTTTATTCACTTAAACATTATTTAAAATGGCTGTTTTAGACCAATTAACTTCGCAACAAGCGATTGAATTAGAAGACAAGTATGGAGCGCACAACTATCACCCGTTACCAGTAGTATTGAGTAAAGGAGATGGAGTGTATGTATGGGATGTAGAAGGTAAGAAGTATTATGACTTTTTATCTGCGTATTCAGCAGTAAATCAAGGGCATTGTCATCCGAAAATTGTAGGTGCAATGGTAAACCAAGCACAAACGTTAACTTTAACTTCTCGTGCTTTTTATAACGATATGTTAGGTCGTTATGAAAAATTTGCAACTGAGTATTTTGGGTTTGACAAATTATTACCAATGAATACAGGTGCAGAAGCGGTAGAAACTGCTTTAAAACTTTGTAGAAAGTGGGCGTATGAAGTAAAAGGAATCGAAGAGAATGAAGCACAAATAATTGTTTGTAAAAACAACTTCCACGGAAGAACAACTACTATTATTTCTTTTTCTAATGATCCAGTTGCTCGTAAGAATTTTGGACCTTTTACCAACGGTTTTATTAAAATTGAGTACGATAACTTAAAAGCGCTGGAGGAAGCTTTAGAAAACAATGATAATATTGCTGGTTTCATGGCAGAGCCTATTCAAGGAGAAGCTGGAGTTTATGTGCCTTCTGAAGGGTATTTAGCAGCGGCTAAAGCTTTATGTGAAAAGCACAATGTGTTATTTATTGCTGATGAGGTTCAAACAGGTATTGCCCGTACTGGACAATTATTAGCGGTAAATCATGAAGATGTACAACCAGATATTTTAATTTTAGGAAAAGCATTAAGTGGAGGAGCATATCCTGTTTCTGCAGTATTAGCAAATGATCATATTATGAAGGTTATTAAGCCTGGTAATCATGGATCTACTTTTGGAGGAAATCCTGTTGCTGCTGCAGTAGCAATTGCTGCTTTAGAAGTTGTAAGAGATGAAAAGTTAGCAGAAAATGCTGAGCGCTTAGGAAAAATATTTAGAGCAGAGTTATCTGAGTTTGCTAAAGAAAATGATCTAGTAACTTTAGTAAGAGGTAAAGGATTGTTAAACGCTATTGTTATTAATGATACAGAAGATAGTTCAACGGCTTGGGATATTTGTATGAAGTTACGTGATAACGGTTTATTAGCAAAACCAACTCACGGTAATATTATTCGTTTTGCGCCACCATTAGTAATGAATGAAGAGCAATTAATGGATTGTATTTCTATAATTAAAAAGACTATTTCAGAATTTTAATAATTCTTTTTACATAAATAAAAAGGGAGCGATTTTTCGCTCCCTTTTTTTATATATCTAAAACTTGTAAATGTTTCTTTAAAACTCCTGAAGGTGTATTTTGTGTTTCATCAAAAATACGGGTATCACCGAATAGTATAAAACTATCTTTTGCTCTAGATACCGCTACATTTAACATATTAGGCTTGTTGTCTTTATCAAAAAATAAAGTACCCTCATCGTCATTACTATATACCGAACTAAAAAGAATTATGTTACGTTCTGCTCCTTGTAAGGCATGCACGGTACCTAATTTCATTTTATTAACATTATATCCGGCTTCATTCAAGGCCTTTGAAAGCTCTCCTTTTTGACTTGCAAAAGGAGTAATGATTCCTAAAACACTCTCAATATCTTCTACATTATAGGCGTTCTGTATATGTTCTTTGTTTTGCTGTAACCATGTGGTAATGGCCTTTACTTCTTCCATATTACAACGACTATTGTATTTACGTTCGCTCACCCCATTTACATGATAGGCTACCATCGAAGAGAAAACTTGATCATCTTTAGCCTTTCCTTTCATTGGTTTTAGAATACCATTATAGGCAAGTTCATTGCAAAAACCAATTATTTCATCATTACATCTTCTGTGTTCTAATAAAATTAACCCTTGTTCTTTTTGGTTGGATAGTGTGGTAACGTATTCGCAAGAATTTTGAGCCATTTTCATAATACTTCCGTTAGAGGCTAAAAATCCTAGTTCTTTTAGGTATTCATAATCTGCTGGATTTGAGACAACCTGCACACTTGATAAGTTTCCTAAATCAATTTTTGGCGGAATAGACCAAATAGGTTCTATTTGTTTTAAATCACCAATAACAAAAGCTTTTTGAGCAACGGCAAACATGGGAACACTTACTTCTGGAGTAACCTGTCCAGCCTCATCAATAATTAATAAATCTAAAAAGTTATAGAGAGGAAAGTATTCAAAAATAGGTCTACCTTCTTGATTCTTTTCTATAAACTGACTGTAAAAAAAATGAGACGGAGCGGTATAGAAAGTAGCTACAAAACAAGGGGTAAGCATAGCACGACGCTTCCATTTTTCTCTAATAGCATTTTCTCCAGTACCTCTTTCTAAATCTTCTTCTAGAACTTCCGTAGTTTGTAATATCCAGCGAGCTTCCCAGTAGTGAGTTGCTAATAAAAAGGCTTTATGGCGAAGATTAAGATCTAATTCATCATAAAAGAATTCATGCTTCAGTTCATCTACATCTAATTTACCATATTCATTTTTCCACATCTCTTCTTCAGAAATAGAAGGGAATCCTTTTATCTTATTTTTTACAATCCAATTTTTTAGTTTTAAGTTAGATTGCAATGCAATATTGATTTGGTTGATTAACTGTTTTAAGAAGTTACTCAACTGCTTTTGGTTTTCTAAAACATCTTTAGTAACCTTAAATGTCTTGTTTTCTGTGTTACCTTCTATGGCAAGATATTCTTTTCCTTTGTTAAGAAAATCTTTGTCTTTTTCAAGAGCTTTCAGCTCTGTTAACTCTTTTCTCCAGTCTTGAAGTTTGGTGATTTCTAAATGAAATCCGTGTATAATATCTTCTTGCTTGCACAAATATTTGTTGATTTGTGCAATAGATTTTAGGTAGTTACTTGGAAAATCTACACTGTCTAAAAGTTGGTCTTCGATATTGAAAATCTCTTCTTGTAAATGATTACAAGCATCTTCTAATTCGTAAGCTTCTAGATTAAAGTATGAATTAAACTTATCTAAGAAATAATGCTTGGCTTCAAACAAATATTGTTCGTTTTCTAAGTCACAAAGTGTTCCCTCATGACCAAATAAGTTTCCTTTTAAAAAGTTGACCCCTTTTAAGGCTTTTTCACTTTTTGAACTAGATGGAAGGTAGGTTGCATAGCCATGAAAGTTAGGAATCCATCTTTCCGAAAGTTCATTCATGGTACTTTTAGAATTGATAAAACTATCAATAATATTGGTTACTGCTTGGTTGTTGTTTGAACAAGCCACAATTAAAGGAGCGTCTTCCCCTCGAATAGCAGCCTTTACTACTTCTGTAGCTACCAAACTTTGTAATAAAGTTGTTTTTCCAGTTCCTGGAGGTCCATTTACCGCCATAACTGAATTTTCTTCAGCAGTTAAGTAAGATAATAAAGTCTTTCTTTGTGTGATAGAAAGTGGGAATTCATTAGACATTTGTCCTAAATGAAGATGGTTGTTACTTAGAAATTCAAAATCAGTTACAGCCTCTCTTTTTTCTCGTTGAGCAGGAGAGATAAGCTTAGAAAGTAAAGGAGCTTCCTCTGTGGTGTCTAATAAATTATCATATACAAATAAGATGCTTTTTGCTGTAGATATTTTAGAACTCGTTGCAAAATAGGTCAACTCAAATTTGGTGGTATACCTTTCGGCTTTATAATTAGATAAGTTTTTATGAGTTACTTCAGCAAATACCTCATTAATATAATCCCAATATACATCCCAACCAATAGTTCCGCCTTCTTCAGCATAAGGGGCTTCTATTTCTTGTGCTTGAAGTACATTGTCTATAGACGAAAAGATAAAATCATTTTTAACATCGGCAATTGGAGCTAAAAAATTTCGAACAATCAAAGGAAAAAGCTCTCTAGGAGTAGTTAAATTTCCTGATTTATCAATTTTAGCACTTACCCAAAAAGGATAAATAACCTTGTCTTTAAACTTCGGATTATCGGTTTGATATTGTAAATGAAATGGTGCTATTAATATTTCCGCTTCCTCAACTTTGTGCCAGTTATTACTATCTTTTTTAGTAATTCCTCTTAAACGGTTTATTCGATTTTCTTCAGCGTCTAATAAAACGTTGGCATTTTTCTTATTAAGCAGTGGTGTACTTAAATTAGAATTATTTTGTTTAAATAAGTTTTTTATTCGACTAATGTCAATAGCGAGATTCTCACTATCAAACAAACTATTTTTGTAATAGTGTAACCAGTTTTTTTCGTTGTTCATTTCCCCTTGTAACCCTTAAAAAGAAGGCGAAAGTAAACTTTATAAATAGGAATTTAAAATTTAAAAACGATAAATTTTATTGTTGTGCATAGTAGTGATAGTCTTTAATAACAGTATCAATAAATTGCATTGGTTTTTCTTCTGTTGTGATATTGGTTATTTCTAAAACTTTCATGTGAAGCTTTAAAATTACCTTATGATTTCCTTTTCTTTTAGCATCATCATATAGACTTTTAATGGTATGGATATCATTATCCGTTAACAAAGTTACTTGCGTATACGTAGGAGTGTACCCTTCTTCAACATCGGCAGCGATAGTGTCTTTTAAGGTAATTCGTTTCTTTTCTGAAATAACAGTAGTACCGGCAGCAATATCTCCTAAACGTTGTCCTTTTCCGTTTAGTAAAATGGTAAGCACAGCAACTCCACCACTGGCAAAACCAAAATCAACAAGACGTAACATCCAACGTAATAAATAACTTCCAAAAGTAGGCTTAGAACCATCTAGTTTTACTACTCGTGTTTGATTGAAATATTTACCAGGTGTTTGTCCGTTCATTAACATTTCAAAAATTAAACTGTAAAAGAATGCTGGAAGTCCCAATAAAAGATATACCGAATAAAACTCCATAAACTCTAAGTTTAAATAGGAAAGTATGTAAGCAACTATAATATAATACCCAACAACAAATAGTAAATCTATTAAATAAGAACCGATTCTTGTAGTGATGTGCGCTGCATTTTGGTTAATGGTAATATTTTGCGCGGTTTCTATTTGAAAGTTATCCATGAATTACTTTTTCAATTTTTATGGTTATTTGTTGAAGTTTTTTTAGTTTAGCGAAGATAAAAAAAACTGTGATAAAAGAAGTTTAGTATTGCTACTATGAGAGAAGCTGCTTTTGTAAAAAAAAATAAAGATAAATGGCAGTTGTTTGAAGATGTTTTACATCAGAAAACAACCATTGCACCAGATAAGTTGTCAGATTTGTATGTTGAAATTACTGATGACTTAAGTTATGCTAAAACATTTTATCCGCACGGAAATACAGCAGTTTACTTAAATTCTTTAGCCTCTTCGGCACATCAAAAAATTTACAAAACAAAAAAAGAGGGTAAAAATAGGTTGATTACTTTTTTTACTGAAGAGTTTCCTCTCATGTTTTATGGATACCAAAAACAATTGCTTATTACTTTTTTGGTATTTGGCTTTTTTACCCTAGTAGGAGCTTTTTCATCTGCAAAAGATATTGATTTTGTTCGTTTGATCATGGGAGATGGTTATGTAAATATGACCTTAGAAAATATTGAAAAAGGTGATCCTATGGGAGTTTATAAAAAAGCCAATGAAATAGATATGTTTATTGGTATTACGTTGAACAACATTCGAGTAGCGATGTATGCCTTTTTGTTTGGAATCTTGTTCTCAGTAGGTACCTTGTTTATTATGATGCAAAACGGAATCATGTTGGGCTCTTTTTTGTATTTCTTTTATGACAAAGGTTTACTCTGGGAATCTTCTCGAACTATTTGGATTCACGGAACCATTGAAATTTCTGTAATCGTTATTGCAGGTTGTGCAGGATTGGTATTAGGAAACGGAATTTTGTTTCCCAAAACCTACTCAAGATTAGAATCCTTTAAGCGAAGTATTAAAGACGGATTAAAAATAATGGTAAGTACGGTGCCATTTTTTATTGTGGCTGGTTTCTTAGAAGGTTTTGTAACCCGACATACAGAAATGCCCGATTGGCTTGCCATTTTAATCATTTTATCTTCATTAGCAATTATTATATATTATTACATCATATACCCTATAAAAGTTTATAAAAACCAACTACAAAATGACTAAAGAATACATTGAATTTAAAAAAGAAAGAGATTTAGGAGCCATTATTTCGGAT
This sequence comes from Tenacibaculum sp. 190130A14a, assembly GCF_964048965.1. Classification (NCBI taxonomy): domain Bacteria; kingdom Pseudomonadati; phylum Bacteroidota; class Flavobacteriia; order Flavobacteriales; family Flavobacteriaceae; genus Tenacibaculum; species Tenacibaculum polynesiense. The sequence goes on from NZ_OZ040189.1 coordinate 1,468,436, forward strand.
GCTTTTAAGTTTATTCGATTAGAAGGAAAAGAGTTTTTCTTAACCATCCTTAAAATCTCGGCTATTCCTATCTTAATTACAGTAGCAAGCTTAGTTTTTATATTATTTTCTTTCTCGTCATTTTCTTTTTTCTATGAAGATACTCCATTTGATAGTGCTGGATTTGGATTGTCAGTATTTATAATGATGATTGCTTATTTAGTAACAATTGTGCAAGTTAATTTATCGGGTATGTATTATATAAAATCATACATAGATTATAGAGGAGAGATTCGTTATGAGGAGATTAAAAGTAATGTGTACGATAAATTCTGGTCTTTTCTGGGAATGGGAATACTCATCGGTTTAATTTTTGTAGCAAGTATGTTATTTTGCTTTTTGCCTTTAATTTATACCTATCCAGTATTGTCATTAACAGCTTCGATTTTTGTGTTTGAAAGCATCTCTGCTACTGATGCCATTGGAAAGAGTTTTAATTTTATAAATGGACATTTTTGGGAAACTTTAGGTGTGGTAATAGTTGTGGCAATTCTTGTGACTATTTTGGGATATATTTTTCAAATTCCTGCGTTTATTTATCAAATGATCCATACAGGAATTGGTTTAGGGTATGAAGATCCAACAGAGATAGGTAATCTTTATAGAGATCCTATTTATTTAATATTATACATTGTTTCAATTGTTGGAAATTTAATGTTCTATTCGATTACTTTAATTACAAATGTATTCTTGTATTTCGATATTAACGAGCAAAAGAACTTAACAGGAACCATTGAAAAAATTGATAGTTTAGGTCAGTAAACATTGAAAACACTCGTTTTTTACATAGCATTCTTTATATTTTCTGTTTCCTTGTTTGCACAAGAGGAAAAAGAGATTCAATATGATACTGATAGAATCGAAGTCAAAAGGTTTGATCAAGAGAATATTGAAGAATACAAACAACAAGATGATTTTATTTATACCGTAGAGAAAAAAGAACCTGGGGTAATTGATAAAATATGGGATTGGTTTAAACGACTTATAAAAAGGATTCTTGGTTACTTTTTCGATGATATTCAACCGGCAGTAGGTGTCTTACGCGTAATTTTAAGAATATTACCCTATGCTATTGCGGGAATTGTATTGTACTTGATTATCAAATTCTTCTTAAAAGTAAATGCAAGAAATATTGTAAGCGGAAAAGGAAAGGTACCTATTGTAGGAATGAGTGAAGAAGAGGTATTGATTAGAGATAAAAACCTACCAAAACTCATTCAAGAAGCTATCCAAAATAAAAATTATCAATTAGCCATACGTTACTATTACTTGTTGGTGTTGAAAAAGTTAGTGGAAAAAGAAACCATTGTTTGGAAGCAAGAAAAAACAAATGAAGATTATATAAAAGAACTATCTCATAAAGACACATTGTATTCCGATTTTAAGTCAATTACCTATTTATATGACTATGTTTGGTATGGTGATTTTCAAATATCGGAAACGGAATATTATACCACAGAAAAGCAGTTTAAAAACTTTGTAACTAAAATCAGTTAAGCTTGGATAAAAAACTTAAAATATACATAGCAATACTAATTTTGGTTGTCATCGGAATTGTGTTTGTTGAAAGTAGTAAATCAAAACAAATTAATTGGTTTCCTACCTACGCGGCTAAACATAAAATTCCGTACGGAACCTATGTTTTAAGAACAGAAATGGATGCGCTTTTTCCTAACAAAGTAAAAGACATTCATACGCAACCTTATGTGTTTTTAAATGATAGCACCTACAATGGAACCTATGTGTTTATCAACAATACTATCAATATTGATAAAGATGAGTTTGGTGAACTCTTAGCGTTTACTGAAAGAGGGAATGATGTTTTTATAGCTTCAGGAGGTGTGTATATAGATACACTAGGGGCACAAACCAAAGGAGTGTATACCACAGCTTTTGAAGAAAAAACCTATCAAAAATTAGTCAACCCGAACTTTAAAAATCAGGAATATAGTTTTGATAGGCAGTTTAGTAAATATTATTTTTCAGAAATAGATACGGTAAATACTACAATTTTAGGAGAGTTGATTGTCAAAGACGGTAATGATTCAATTGTAAAAAGAGCCCCTAATTTTATTAAAGTAAAACATGGGAAAGGAAGTTTTTATTTGCATACATTTCCAGAGGCATTTACCAACTATAATATATTGTTAGATAACAACAATGAATATGTTGCTTCGGTATTATCTTATGTAAATGATAAAGCCACGGTGTATTGGGATGCCTATTATAAAACAGGGAAGAGTAGGTATACCTCTAAAATGCAGTTTTTGTTAAATAATGAATCTTTAAAATGGGCGTATTATATAGCGCTTATTGGAGTGTTGTTTTTTATCATTTTTAAAGGAAAAAGGAATCAGAGAATCATTCCTGTAATAACACCACTTAAAAATCAAACCTTGGCATTTACAAGAACCATTGCCAATATGTATTATGAAAAGTCAGCACATAAAAATATAGCAGAGCACAAAATAAACTACTTCTTAGAGTATATAAGAACCCAATACCGATTGTCTACTTTAAAAATAGATGAAAACTTTTATTCAAAATTAGCTAGTCGAAGTGGAAATACTTTAGAAGAGGTAAAAGCATTGTTTGCTAGAATTACAACAATTCAACAAAAAGAACACATAACCCAAGAAGAATTGATAGCTTTTAATAAAGCTGTTGAAGCCTTTAAAGCAAAATAAATAGGAATATGAGTACAGAAGAAAATGGAACAACGAATAACAACGAGCAAGTATTTTCTAATCGAATAGATTTGTCTGGTTTAAAGGAAGCTGTTGTTAAAATAAAAGAACAATTGTCTAAAGTAATAGTAGGACAAGAGGAATTTATAGAACTTTTGTTAGTATCCTTATTAGCAGATGGGCATGTATTGATTGAAGGAGTTCCTGGAGTAGCTAAAACAGTCACTGCAAAATTATTAGCTAAAACCATTGCTACCGATTTTAATCGTATTCAGTTTACACCCGATTTAATGCCTTCGGATGTATTGGGTACTTCTGTATTGAACATGAAAACTTCTGATTTTGAGTTTAAAAAAGGCCCTATCTTTTCTAACTTGGTGTTGATTGATGAGATTAACAGAGCTCCTGCAAAAACACAAGCAGCATTGTTTGAGGTAATGGAAGAAAAGCAAATTACGATGGATGGAGAACGTTATGTAATGAATCCGCCATTTATGGTATTGGCTACCCAAAACCCTATTGAGCAAGAAGGAACTTATGCCTTACCAGAAGCACAGTTAGACCGTTTTTTATTCAAAATTAACGTAGGATACCCATCATTAGAAGAAGAGGTGCAAATCTTAACTTCTCATAATAATAGAAAAGGAGCTTTACCACAAGCACAAATAGAAGCCGTATTAACCGAAAGTGAGTTGGTTGATTTTAGAACCAAAGTATTTGATGTATTGGTAGAGGAGAAGATTGTAAAATATATTGCCGAAATCACCGCTAGTACACGAAATAATAATCACTTGTATTTAGGAGCTTCTCCAAGAGCAAGTATTGCTATTTTAATGGCAGCAAAAGCCTTTGCGGCAATCAACGGTCGTGATTTTGTAATTCCTGAAGATGTAAAGAAAAGTGTATATCCGGTGTTAAGACACAGAATTATGCTAACTCCAGAAAGAGAAATGGAAGGAATGACTACTGATAAGGTTATTGAAATTATTGTACAATCTGTTGAAGTACCAAGATAGTGATCCAGTTTTTTAAATCGTTATACCTACACAGTCGATTCTTTGTATATATTGCTGGAATCTCGTCAGTATTTGTACTGTCGTATTGGTTTGAAGCATTGTATCAGTTAGCTTGGATGCTTGTTTGGTTATTATCTATTGCTTTTATCATAGATTTAATCATCTTATTTCGATTTAAAAAAGGAGTAAAAGGAAACAGAATTGTAAGTGAGAAGCTATCTAATTCAGATGAAAATAGCGTTCACGTACAATTAGAAAACAACTATCCGTTTGATGTTTTTACAACGGTTATTGATGAGCTTCCTTATCAGTTTCAAAAAAGAGACTTTCACTTTGATGTTAACTTAAAAACAAGCGATAAAACTACGTTTAGCTATACCGTAAGACCGGTAGAAAGAGGAGAATATCAATTTGGGAAACTGAATGTGTATGTGTCTTCTATTTTAAGAGTTGTGGGAAGAAGGTATACGTTTTCGGAAGAAGAAAATGTAAAGGTATATCCGTCATATATTCAAATGAAAAAATATGAATTTATGGCAATGAACAATAAGCTCACAGAATTTGGATTGAAAAAGATTCGAAGAATAGGACATACCATGGAATTTGAGCAAATCAAAAACTACATTCCTGGAGATGATGTGAGAACCATCAACTGGAAGGCTACGGCTAAGAAAGCAGCTTTGATGGTAAACCAGTACCAAGATGAAAAATCACAACCTATTTATTCTATCATCGATTTAGGAAGGGTGATGAAAATGCCTTTTGAAGAATTGAAATTGTTAGACTATGCCATTAATTCTACCTTGGCGTTTTCTAATATAGCTTTGCTAAAGAATGACAAAGCAGGAATGATCACTTTTGGAAAGAAAGTAGAAAAGATAGTGCCTGCGAGTAACAAGAAAACGAACTTACATCTCTTAAATGAAGAGTTGTATCATACCAATACCAACTTTTCAGATTCTAGTTTTGCATTGTTAAACGCTACGGTGAAACGAAAAATAAACCAACGAAGCTTATTGTTGTTATATACCAACTTTGAACATATCTCGGCTTTAAAAAGACAGTTACCGTATTTAAAATCCATTGCTAAAAAACATTTATTGGTAACCATATTTTTTGAAAATACGGAATTAGACAATCTCATCTCAGAAAAAGTAGAAGACTTGCAAGAAGTCTACCATAAAACCATTGCCGAAAAATATGCCTATGAAAAGCGTTTAATGGTAAAAGAACTAGAAAAAAATGGATTAAATGCCATTTTAACCAAACCACAACACTTATCGGTAAACGTAATTAATAAATACCTAGAGTTTAAGGCAAAGGGGATGATTTAAAAAAATAGCTTTAGTATGGTTATTTAACAATTTTGTATAAAGGTAGTAGCGGAATTAAAAGCCCCAATTGTTCAGAATTATTTACTACACTTGGATAAATACACAAAACTCTAATTATAGTAAAGAGTCTCTATTAGGTTTATATTTTGTTATGCTCTTTTTTCTTGTACTATCAATCTTTCTTTTTATGCCTAAAAACCTAAACTTCATTACATTTTTTCATAGTTAAGCTGATCATTTCCTCAATTTAGGAGTGTAATTGAAAACAAATTATTCGATTGGGTAGCTACTATCAGTTTTTAATTACAAAGGCAGATACTAAACAGCCTAAATTAAATAGAGTAGTAAAGCTAAAAACATAAATTATGAATGCAAATATTTTAATAGGACCCGCTTTGGGTATGATACCTGAAATAGGACCAATATTATCGGGTGCGTATGAATCACATGAAAAGGAAAAGTTCAATCATCATTTGTTTGAATCTCTCAATGCCATTGAAGCGAAACTTGATGAAGTAGAAAATTTAATTAAAGAGGTAATTACGCAAGAAGAGTTAAACGCGATTGCTACTGCTACTAATAATGCTCAGGGAACCATCAATGGTTGGTGGACAGGAAGTGATGGAGTGAAAAACTGGTTAGAAAATGGTGATCCATTAGATGCAGGTACTTCAAATAATATTTGTAATAATATTGGTACCCTACTAGATTCTATACATAATGCAATTACCCAAGAAAATATAGGGGAAAAAACATGGGTTCAAGTATATGTAGACTATTTCATTCAACAGAATAGTAGCAATCGAACAGTATCTTACTTGGAGTCAACTTATAAAGCCTTCCTTGGTTTAGTACACCTCCAATTAAGAGGAGTTATGTGTGCTCGAGCTGCTAAATATAAAGATGCGGATCTAATTGCATTGGATACGCTGAATAACATTATTTCGCAGGGTATCTATGTTCAAAATAATGTTATCAATCCATATCTTGAGCCAAGTCATCCTGATCACAAAACATTTTGCTGGTTCCTTCAAGATACTACTAGTAATGCAGAGATAAAGATCGAAGATCAAATACACTTGGCGCTTGATACTCAATCGTGTACTGCAGGAATGGTATCAGGTGGAATTGAGTTTACACCTGGACCATCACCAAGTAGTCAATTTGGGCTGCGAATAGCGTCTAGCAAGATGGACAAATATGGAGATTTGATTCCTGGTGGAAGCTGGAATGCTCTAGCGCAAAGTGCAAATAATTCGTACAATTTGGAAAATGGAGATTATGGTGAAGTTATTGGAGCGAGAATTCAGTGGTATCCTAACAACATAGTTCTTCCTCCATCACAATTTATTACTGGAGTAGCTTTGAATGCCAAGTCTTATACAGAAGGAGACGGAGGTGGATTAAGACAAGTCAATCAGTTATATATGACAGTTAATTCTGGTACAATGAATGCTGATGGGACAATAAATTCGTGCCCTACAATTACACAAGATACTTCTGGAACCCCGCAAGGAGCTGTTAATCTAATGGCAGAATATCAGTTAGGGTATATTGGTTCAACATCGTACCAAACAACGAGTACCAGTCCTATTACAGGAATTGGAATGTGTCAGGCACCTTGTTTGGAAGGGGGAGTAATGTTACAAACTTCGATTCACGCTCATGCATTTGCACCGATACCGATTATTGGATCAAAACACGTAGCTATAGGAAACAGACGCTCTGGCATGGGATTGTCAAATGGTAGCGACCCAATTGCTCAACAAAATTTAGGTAGTGGTTCCCAAGCAATGATTTTGCAAAACCTAAGTGGAAATGCAGCATACGGATCTATCGTTCAAATTGTATCTGCTTCTGATCAGTCTTCTAAGTTAACAGTAACAAATCCATCAACGGGAGAGGTTAATTTCTCTTCAACAAGCCCAGCTAACCCCAATACGGCGGTATGGGTGCTGAGAGATCCACGTAATTTTCAGTACACACTTCCAGGTGGGACAAGTGTGCATGGAACTTCACCGATAAGCAATTCGATTTATAATTGGAATTGTGTTATTCTTCAGAGTGCTTATGACGAAACACAGTGTTTGTACATAACTTCAAACAATGAGTTGAAAATCATGGACACAACAAGCATCATGAAAATCCGTAAACAACAACAACTAATTGGTGACTCTAGATTTACTTGGAACTTAAGCCAATTATAAGAACAAGTATAATATATAGAAAGAGAGCGCATTGCGCTCTTTTTTTTGGGCCATCTTAACCAAACCACAACACTTATCGGTAAACCTAATTAATAAATACCTAGAGTTTAAAGCAAAGGGGATGATATAAATGAAAATAGAAACTCATCATGTTACTCCGTTTAATGATTTTATAAATTATTAGTGTAGTAAATTGTCCACAGCAAATAAGATTGTATATTGGTTTTTCTAGAACGATTATGGTGTTTACTAATTTTACTAGATCAATTGTTGATAGTATCTTTTAAAAAAAAAGATACTGAGGAAAGAAGAGGTTAATTAATTTCTAACTTATGAAGAAAATAATAATTTTTGTGCTTATTACTTTATTGTTTAATTGTAACCAAGAAAGGAAAACAGATCTGAAGGTTGAAATTTTAAATAAAGAAGTACTGGTAGTTTGTGAGGGTGGTTTTTGTACAGATTTATCGTATGAAAAAATTAGTGAGATCAATTTAAATAAAATAGAATTTAAAATAGAAAACTTAAGTAATAGTAATTATGTTTTTAATCCGATTTCAACTGATTTTAAAAAAGGAAGTACGTCTTTTAATTCTTTTCCAAAATTATTTACAGGTATTAGTTTAAATAATTTCATAATTAAGACATCTAAAGGAAAAACGTTAAAAACAGAAGATAATGCTACTGTTTTTGGAGGAGGTAATGAGTGTGATACTAATTATGAGAAGAAGATAGCAGCGTATTTTAAAAAACAAGATTATAAAATAGATGCTACTGAGGCTTTGTTAAAAGGAATTTCATTAAAATCGTTGATTATAATACCTAAAAAAACAACTCTTTATTTTGAATCATATATAAGTCTTCCCTATAATCTACCTTCTCAATCTATACAGAGTTTAGAAGTAATTAAACTTAACATAAATGAAGAATATACTATGCAAATGGTTTTTTCAGCGGATAAAGAAATGGTAAAAAAAAGATTACCTGATAATTTAATAAAAAGTATTGAAGAAGGTAGTTTCAAAATTTTTGATGGGATTATTTATTCAAATGAAATCCCAATAAGAATTGAATAAAGCTTTTCTAGAGGAGCTTTTATCTAAACCTAACGTAACAAATCTCAATTATCAGCGACAGATAGTATAAATAGCATGAACAATGACCATCAACGATACTACCAAACTATTCAAAAACTTACTATCTCAAACGAACAAGAAATCAGAAAGAAGAATTTATAACTGCTTTATTCAAGTATTATCTTCTTTAGAAAAGAAAGAATTAACCAAAGAGCAAATAGATCGTATTAATAACAAGCTCACTTCTTTAAACTTAAAAGAAATAAGAGCCAATAGAAGAAAGTTATACAGTCAGCGATTGAATGAGTTTAAAACCTTTTTAAAGAGCGAATTTTCTTTTACTACTGAGAAGTACTATGCTGGAATTTACATGGCGTATGGAATGGTATTTGGCTCAGGAATAGGTTTGTCATTGGGTACAGCAATCAATCCTACTTGGGGATTAAGTTTAGGAATGTCTATGGGAACAAGTATGGGCATGTTGTTTGGAATGCTATATGGAGCAAAAAAAGACGCAGAAGCCAAAAGACAAGGGAGAGTGCTTTAATAATTTTAAATACAACCCATGTTGTTTGTTGGCATTTAGCTATTCGTTTTCAGCCCAAGGATTGTATGAACCAAAGTTCCAGATATAACCTTCATTATCTTTACATGTATAACCTCGTCCGCCATAAGCTTCATCTTTAATATCAATAAGAATTTTTGCTCCCGCGGCAACAGCTCTTTTATAATGTTCATTAATTTGCTCTACGATAATATAAGGAGCTTGGGTGTTGTATCCATTAAGAGCTTCAGGTGTTTTTACCAGTTTTCCATATACATTTTCATTTGCAGAACTTAACATAATCATAGCATTACCATAGGTGAGTTGTGCGTGTGCAATTGTGTTATTGTCACCTTCAACTACAAGATATTTTTCAAATCCGAATGCATTGCATAACCAGTCAATTGCTATACTTGCTTTTTTGTAGTGCATGGTTGGGATAATATAAGCTTTATGTTCTTTCATAGTGATACAATTGGTGTCTACCGTTCAAGTTACAAAAAAGAGAGCAGAGTCAGCGTAAGATATTTGATTAGCACTAACTCCGCTTTGTGTTATCTTTTATGTAATTCTTTTAAAAAGCGCTGTTCTTTGATAGTACTCTTTATAATAATAGCAATCACAATACTCAATGAAACAATACCCGAAATTACAATGTAGGTATAGAATCCTTCAGAAAAATACAATTTGAAGTAAGGTAATAATAAATAAAAACCAAGGATGTAAACTGCGATACAGATAGGTGTAATGATATAATTGATCAATAATCGCGTTTTATAGTACTTTTTAAGATAGCTTCGATATGATTTTTGCGTCATAGAAACCAGTTGTTTCTCTTTTCGGTATAATGTATAGAACTCTAAAATAATTCGTAATGTAAGACTCGAAATCATCAAAGTTAACCCTAGATTAAAGCTATTCCATTGGTTAAAGGCATAATAAAAAGCATATACAATTAACATGATTACCGTTAGTGACATTACCGTAATACTGATATACTGACTATTACGTTGTTTTTTTGCTTTTGTAATTAGGTCTTTGGGATTAAAATTTGGACTGTCAACAGCCTGCGCTTCCCATAATTTATTTAAGTGATCATTTTCCATTTTTAATGCATTTTAAAAGTGATTTTCGAATACGACTTAAGCGTGTTCGTAATGTGCCATGTGCCAAACCAACCGTATCTGCAATGGTAGCTTGAGGAGTGTTCTCCAATTCTAATAAAATCAACGTTCTGTTTTGATCGTTGAGTTGGTCGATACACTGATACATTTTTTTAATGTTTTTTTCATTGTTAGTAGTATCATCGTTGGTATTACTAGACAAAATCTCTTCGTTTATGGCGATACTTTTGCTTGATTTGCGTAAATCTCCCAAACATACATTTACTGCAATTCTATAAATCCAAGTATCAATGGAAGACTTATGATTAAAAGATTTTCGATGTTTCCACACCTTTATAAAAGTCTCTTGAAGCCATTCGTTGGCAAGTTCATTGTTACCAGATGCATAGCCTAAACATAATTTATGAACTTTAGAAGCACATGTGTTATAGACTTCAGTAAATTCCTGTTCTGTATTCATTATTTTGATGATAAAATCAGTTGTATTTGTTTTAAGAACCAATCAGGTCTGTCAAACATTATAAAATGCGCACTGTTTTCTGCGATGATAAAATTATAATCTTTCAAATTTGCATATTGATTTTTATAAGTTTTATTCACCATTTCTTTACCATAAGGTTGCGATGCTGCAATAATAGTAACTGGAATTGAAATATGCTTTAAATCTTCTCTAAGATCTAACTTAAGATAATCGGTATATCCATAAACATAGGTTTTTCGGTCAGAGGTTAGTATCCAATTCTTAATTTTCTTTTGTCCTGATTCTTTCAAACTCATACCTTTCGACATCGCAGTGGCAGTTTGTGCAAAAGCTGCATCATCCATGGCCAATTGTTTATTGTTATAAGGATTTTCATAAACCAAATTGTCAGGATTAAAATTAGGCATCATTAAAGCGCCAGAAGCGGGTAGTGCATCAACCAGTATTATTTCAGATAGTTTTAAATCCTTTTGTGCGGCAAGCCAGGTAGCAATGGTTCCTCCCAAACTATGTCCAATGACCGTCGCATTTTGCAATTCGTTTTTTACGATATAGTCTTTTAAAGACTCGTTAACCTTAGGTAACCAAGGAAATTCAATTGGGGCTTTTCCTCCAAAACCAGCTATGGTAACTATATGACATTCGTAATTCTTTTCTAATTTTTGTACGAGTGGATTCCAAATATCACCAGGAACAGTAAAACCAGGAATTAATACAATCGGTTTACCTTTTCCGGTAACTTCTACATGGATAGGTTGATTTTCATTTTTTGAATACGTAGTTAGAGAAAAGGTGAATAAGACTACTAATAAGATAACATTTTTCATTGTTTTAAGTTTTGATTTTCCTTTAGATGCGGAAATCAAAAAATGTTACATTTTATTTTTTAAATAATTTAAAAAGTAGTCAGGTTATGTGCTAGAAGTAGGGGGTAAAGTGTTGTTGTTTAGTTTTTTAAAATAAAAAAAAACTTGTTTGAAAAATTAATTGGCAGATAAACGTTCATCTCAAAAAAAGGAAGGTCTGTGTATAAATGGCAACTTAAATCTAAGACGTTTCTATTTTCTTTAGAAGAACAACATTTCAAACAAGTTTAGAATATTGTTAGTTTTCTTACTTTTTTCTAAACCAGTAAGCAGTTCTACCGATTAGAGAAAAACCAATATAACCTCTAATCTTTAATTTGTTAGCTTCTTCTAGTTTGATAAAGCACTTGTATTTTTTACCATTTTTAGGATCTAAAATCTTACCACCATTCCATTCTTCACCATCTTTCTTAAGACCAGTTAAAATATTCATTCCTAAAATAGGCTTGTTTTTATTCTTTCCAGTACATTGATCACATACAGCATCTTGTCTGTTAGCATCGGTAATTTCAACAATCTTCGCATAGGCTTTACCATCTTTTTGGTAAACTTCAATAACGCTGTCCACCTTACCAGTTTCCTCGTCTCTATTTTCCCATTTTCCAAAAATAGTTTGTGCATTTACGCTAAAACCTAGCATAAGCACTACAAAAAATACAATGTTTTTCTTCATAATAAAGAGGCTTTTAATTAATCATATTGAGCGTCAAAATTGTCTTTCCATTTTCCTTGAACGCGCATTACTTGTTCTATAATATCACGGGCACAACCGTTTCCACCAGTTTTGTCTGAAATATACTTAGAAGCTTGCAACACTTCTCTAACACCATCATTTGGGGCACAAGGCATTCCTACGCGTTGCATAACTGGTAAATCTGGAATATCATCACCCATATACATAACGTTCTCAGGAGCTAAATTGTATTTGGCAACCAATTCTTGATACTGTACCGTCTTGTTATGAGCACCTAAATAAATATCAGTAATCCCCAAATTAGCCAAACGAGTACGTACACCTTCATTTTTTCCTCCAGAAATAATACACACTCTATACCCCGCTTTTACCGCAGCTTTTAAAGCATATCCATCTTTAATATTCATTTGGCGAACCAATTCCCCATTAGGGAAAACAGTAACAATACCGTTGGTTAATACACCGTCTACATCAAAAATAAACGTATCTATTTGAGGTAGTAATTCTTTATAACTTTTCTCCATTGTTTTGGATTGATTTAGTAATAAGTTGATATATTTTTTGTTGATGCTCATCTAGTAACCCTAAATGATGATCAATCGTTTTTTTGTCATTTCTCTTAGCCGGTCCTGTTTGTGCCTCTTCAGGACTTAAAGCCGTTATTTTTTGAGCCGTTTCTTGAATCAAAGGAGCCAATACTTCAAAAGGAACTTCATACTGATTGCAAATATCGTTCCCAATTTTATACATATGATTCGTAAAATTATTTACAAAAACCGCAGCTACATGCAAAGACTTACGTTGCTCAGAATTGATGGCATAGATATTCTTTCCAATAGAAGAAGCCAATTCCTCCAACAAAGCATAATCCTCTTCATGAGACGTTTCTAAGCAAAAAGGAATCGCGGTAAAATCAACCTCTTTTTCCTTAGAAAAACTTTGAAGCGGATAAAACACACCAGAACGAGCATGTTTTTGAAGCGCATCTAACGATACAGAACCCGAAGTATGCACCACCAATTTATTTTGGGTAATTAATTCAGAAGATACTTTGGCAACAGCATCATCAGAAACCGAGATAACATATACATCGGCATCATTTAATAATTCTAAAGAGTTGGTAATAGAAGTTTGGTGTTTAAAAGCATCAATTTGAGCTATGCTACGCGCATAGATTTGTACCAATTGAATACCAGAAGCCTTTATAAAAGCTTTGGCCAAATGTGTAGCGACATTACCTCCTCCAAGAATACAAACACGAATCATAGGAGCGAAGATATAGATATTTTTATGGAAGAAAAATCACTTAAAAATATTTTTTGCATATTTGTAGTATTATGATTGTTTAAGTTTTTACTTCAGACTTGTCGTATATCACACGACCCCAATTCTTCCTTAAAACTTTTAAGGAACATTCTTTATATCAAAAAATTTAATGATGACAGAGAACAATCAAACAACCAAACAAAATATATTCTCTCTTTTTAAAGACGCCGTTTTCGGAAAACAACAAGATTTTACCACAGGAAGCATTAACAAAGCCATATTTATGTTGGCAATACCCATGATTCTTGAAATGATGATGGAATCGATATTTGCTCTAGTAGATATCATTTTTGTATCAAGAGTTAGTGTAAATGCGGTAGCAACGGTAGGACTTACAGAATCGGTATTGATTTTAGTATATGCAGTAGCCATAGGGTTGAGTATGGCAGCAACCGCTTTGGTGGCAAGAAGAACAGGAGAGAAGGACATTGAAGGAGCCAAACAAACTGTAGTTCAAGTACTATTCTTGGGAATAGTAATTTCTATAGCGGTAAGTTTTATTGGTATCCTATACCCGAAAGAAATTTTGGGACTAATGAAAGCTGAGCCAGATTTAATCGAAGAGGGATACAGATATACTCAAATATTGTTAGGAGGAAATATTACCGTAATGTTGCTTTTCTTAATCAATGCGGTTTTTAGAGGAGCAGGAAATGCTTCTATTGCCATGTGGACGCTGATTTTATCCAATGGATTGAATATTATTTTAGATCCGATTTTTATTTTTGGATGGGGTCCCATTCCTGCTTATGGAGTAGAAGGAGCAGCCATTGCAACCACAACAGGTAGAGGAGTAGCCGTAATAGCTCAATTGTTAGTCTTGTTTTTTGGAGTTGGAAAAATAAAACTAGCCCTAAAAGATTTAGTATTACGAGCAAATGTGATGATCAATTTAATAAAAACTTCTTTAGGAGGTATCGGACAGTTCATTATTGGTACCGTAAGTTGGTTATTTTTAATGCGAATAGTTGCAAATTTTGGTAGTGAAGTGTTGGCGGGATATACCATTGCCATTCGTATTATGATGTTTACTCTAATGCCAGCTTGGGGAATGAGTAATGCCGCTGCAACCTTAGTAGGACAAAATCTAGGAGCACAACAACCCGACAGAGCGGAAAAATCGGTATGGATTACCAGTAGGTTATGTGCCTATTTTATGGGAGCTGTATCGCTTATTTATATCTTTTTTGCGCCTACTTTTTTAAGTTGGTTTTCGGATAATTCTGCATTGGTAGAAAACGGATCATTATGTTTACAAATTATAGCAGCGGGTTATATTGCCTATGCATATGGAATGGTAATAACGCAATCTTTTAATGGGGCAGGGGATACGTTTACACCAACACTAATTAACTTTGTATGCTTCTGGTTATTTCAATTACCAATAGCCTATATCTCTGCTATTGTATTAGAATTTGGACCTCAAGGAGTCTTTTGGTCTATTACCCTAGCTGAGGTTTTGATTGCGGTAATGGGAGTATGGTTATTTAAAAAAGGAAAATGGAAATCTGTTAAGGTATAGGAAGAGTTTTATACCTTAGCTATTGTAAATAGTAAACCTTATTCAACCCCAAAAAAATGGTAAGCGCTTGGAATAATGAAATATTGGCAAATCCTATTGATAAAGAGCCAAAGGAAGTGTTTATGGCATATTGCAATGAAATCGGAGATTATTTTGAAGAAAGAGGCTTTAAATATTTTAAATCGAAACCTAGAATTGAAAAAAGAATTGGTGATATAATTATTAGTGTTAATTTCTGGTCTTTCACTATGAATAGAATGAATGATAGCGTATTGATGGAAATATTACCCTATGCTAAGTCTAAGAAGTTAAAAAAATGGATAAAGACCAATGGAGTTGGACGAAATGAGTTTCTTTTCGGGCCAATTATTAAATCGAATGTTGTGTCAATTTTAGGACATAGTCCAAAGGATTTTGAAACTCTAATGGAACGAATACATGAAGTGTTCATAAAACAATTAGAAAATTTTGTTTTAATTATCGAAAATCCAAAAAATATAATTGAATTAGAAGAGAATCATAAGGGGTTAATACTTGATAATTTCTTAGCGTATATTTGTATGGACTATCCTGATTTGGCGGAATTGGCATTTGAAAAATTTAAATTAAACATTGATAAAACTAAGGAGCAGGAATTTTTAAAATGGAGGGAAGCTAATAAAGCTGACTTTATTTAGTGGGGTAACCAAAGCGTTATAAAACCTGTTTTGCAATAAAATAAAAGAGATTAAACAATACATGAAACTAGATATATTAGCTTTTGGAGCACACCCTGATGATGTAGAATTAGGATGTGCCGCTACCATAGCAAAAGAAATTTCTTTAGGAAAGAAAGTTGGAATTGTAGATTTAACAAGAGGAGAATTAGGAACCCGTGGTTCTGCAGAGTTGAGAGACCAAGAAGCAGCAAAGGCTGCGGAAATCTTAGGAGTGAGTGTCCGAGAAAATTTAGGTTTTGCAGATGGCTTTTTTGTAAACGATAAAGAACATCAATTAGCTATTATAAAAATGATCCGTAAGTATCAACCAGACGTGGTATTATGTAATGCAATTGACGATAGACATATTGATCACCCAAAAGGAAGTCAGCTAGTATCTGATGCTTGTTTTTTAAGTGGATTGCTCAAGATTGAAACGGAGTTAGATGGGAAGCAACAAGAAAAGTGGCGACCGAAGCAAGTATATCATTATATTCAATGGAAAAACATTGAGCCTGACTTTGTAGTAGACGTTACTGGATTTATCGATAAAAAGGTAGCATCAGTAATGGCGTATTCATCGCAGTTCTTTGATCCTAAAAGTAATGAACCAGAAACACCTATTACAAGCAAAAATTTTACGGATAGTGTGGAGTACAGAGCAAGAGATTTAGGAAGGCTTATAGGAGTGGATTATGCAGAGGGCTTTACCTCAGAACGTTACGTTGCAGTAGAAAATTTAAGTAAATTAATTTAAGTTTTTATTTGGTGAGAATGTAAAAAAGACATATATTTGCACCCGCAATACAAATGGTGATTGTAGCTCAGTTGGTTAGAGCGCTGGATTGTGGTTCCAGAGGTCGCCGGTTCGAACCCGGTCTTTCACCCAAAGCCTTTTCTTTTTAGAAAAGGCTTTTTTTATTTTTAAACCTTTTCAATAGTAAAAATACACGCTTAACAATTTTTATAGAAAAGAGTGTCATATCAAATTCAAATTATAGAAAACTGTTTCAAATTATTAAATAGGAATAAGGCGTTTTTTTGATATGCTTAAAAGTTGTTTAATTGTTAGATTTACCTTTTTATAAATTATAAACAGCTCATATTTTTATACAATTCATATGATTCAATTAAAACCGCTTTTAAAAGAACATGTAGTACCCTTTTATACTTGGATTAACGATGATGAGGTCATCAAATATTCCTTACCATTATTTTTAAAAATTGAAACCAAAGAAGAGATAGATACTTGGTATGCTGAACTATTGAAGGATACCGAATTACTCAATCTAGGGATTTTCCTTGAAGAAACGGATCAATTAATTGGATATGCAGGAATCTGTAATATTTCGAAGCTTAATAAGTCAGGAGAGTACTATATATTCATTGGAGAAAAGAGTTTTTGGAGCAAAGGAATCGCGAAAGTAGTGACCAAAGAAATAGTACATATTGGTTTTAATGAATATGATTTAAACAGAATATTTTTAACGGTTTCAGAACCCAATATTGGAGGAGTGAAGGCATATGAAAAAGTTGGTTTTACATATGAAGGAAATCTACGAGAAGCTTGTTTTAGAGACAATGCATTTCACGATAAAATTATAATGTCGGTTTTAAAATCAGAATGGAAATAAAAAGTAAAGAGCACCTTAATTAAGGTGTTTTTTGTTTTAAAAGAAGCCACACCAAAAAAGTGTGGCTTTGCTTAAAAAACTAGTTGAGTATTAATTATAGCAATAAATTGCTTCGACAATATATGAAATAAATTATGATTTGATATAAAAAGAAAACCCACTCAAAAATTGAGTGGGAAAATTGCTATGAAAAAGAGCTTAAGACGTCTCTTAAGCACTGCGAATGTAAGTATAATAAAATGACTTACACTATAAAATCGAATAAATAGTTAAAAACCTGTAGAAAAGAATGAATACAATGTGTTTTTGTACTAGCAAATGAATATTTTACTGCTCCTTTTGCCATTTGTTCACAGGATTTGGATGGGGTTTTAAAGAAAAGAATAGAACTTTTTATAAAAAAAGCTCTCATAAATGAGAGCAGGCACTATTATTAGAATTTAATTTTAAGACGGGCATGGCTCAATATAAACTTGACAAACATCTATGTGCTGATCTATACATGCAAAGTATTTTAGGCACCAATATTTACCTCCATTAATAGATTGTTGATCTGATTTGTTCAAGGTTGTACCTAAGTTTGAAATTTTTTGTAACATGATTATAAATTTTAAGATTACTTAAATCTAGAAAGTTTTGCCTAAGAATTATATTAATTGAGATAGAGCACATAAATAGAGGAGTTTATAACAATATTAATAAGATTACTAGAAATCTTTAGTTAAGTCAATCTGAACAGTATTTATTCTTTTAAATAATAATTTTGCTAATTTAGCTAGAAAGATAATGACATATAAGTACGTCGATTTCTGTATCCATCTGGATGGATAACGACGTATTTTATACGTATATAAACAAGTTGTAAGCCATTATGAAAAACCGAAAAATCAAAATATTAGGATATGGACTTTATCTATTGATAAGTATCGGTTTATTGATTTTACTTTTTATGATGCGAGACCAGTTTAATTGGATAGCAGGCGGATTAAGAGAATTATTCACATACTTGCTCATTGGACTGACAATCATTTTTTCAATAATAGCAATTACCAAGTACTTAAAATCAAGAAACAGAAAAACAGTCTTTTTTGGTCTGGTTGGAATAATTCCTTGCTTTTTGGCGATTCCATTTTTTGAAGCACCTGTCTTTATCGAAAAGAACAGTCTGAGCGAAAAGGTAGAAACAATTGAATTGACCTATATCGCCTGGGCTTGTGACTGTGCGAATTGGGCGACTAAAGAAGATTTGAAAAAATATTCTGAAAATATTGGGGATTCGTTAGCCTATCAAAGCATATTCATCGAACCATCGGATGAATCAATTAAATTGCCTGACACACTTGGGTATAGCAATGACATAATAAAATTCACTGGACAGTTTTATCAGAATAGAGGTTTTCCGAAAGACTATCAATCATTTGAAAACCCTGATAAAGCACGAATTTTTAGGTATACTGATTATGAAGTTGTAAAGAGTAATTATGGAGAATATCAAAAGTCATTGAGTGAAAATGAATAAACGGCTTACAACACGGTATATAACAAATAGGGCGTTCACTGATTTAGGGAAGTTCAGTGCTATTTACAAACACCGCCAAATCGTTGATTTGGCTTTTAAAATGAATAAAATAAAAACAAAATACAACGATTTGGCTCAGTACAAACTTGAAAGTTCAGTGCTTTCTACTGCCCTACTTGCCATATACTAAACGTTATGCTCAATTAAATGCAGAGACCAATAAAAAACATATGGATTGAGAGTGAAGACAAAGGAGCAATTATTGGCGGAACTGAAGAAGTAAATGATAATTCTGATGTGATTGTAACTTTTGATGATAAAAGTAGATATGTTGCTACATTCTTCACCTATGATAATATCGAACATTTAAGACAAAAGAATAAACAAACAGGCGAATGTCTAAATGGTAGATTTTTCTGGGCTTCTGATATGATAATTATTGAAAGAATTAACAGAAAAGAAATAGAAGAAATTATTCAACACCTAATCAAGGAAGAAGAATTTAACTCTGTTTTTAACCAAATTATAGAAGAATAAATGGCAGTTGATATAATATTAACAGTTAACGGAAAAGAACCCGAGTACAACGAAGAAACATCTATTAGATTTGATGATGAAGACTCTAATGGAGATTATTGGTTTCTCCTTCCCTTCTTTGAGACTTTGAGAACAAAAACGAGTGAAATGATTGATTTATATGATGACTGTGTCTTTGAAAACGGAAATCTAGATAAATTAAAGACCGAACTGATTATTAAAATCAATGAACTCAGAGCTGAATCAAAAAATAAATGGGATGTTCATACGGGTACGCAAGTACACCCTCTAAAAAAAGAAATCTATAAACCTGTAGTTAAAAAAGATTTAATAGAAAAAATGGAGAAATGGTTAATGATTACAGACTTAGCCATTGAAAAAAACGAAAAATTGGTTGGAATAGGAGATTAAAAATCAACCAACTCTTTTAGCGAAACTTCTAAAGCCTTAGCAATTTCCAAAAGTGAATAAATAGTCGGATTGACTTTTCCGTTCTCCAACTTTTCAAGTGCTTGTCTGTCTTTATTGCAAGCTCTAGCCAAATCGGACTGACTCCAGCCTTTTTGACTTCTTAACTCAACAATACGCTGACCGACTTTCTTTTTAAGTTGTTCTTTATTCACAGAACAAATGTCAATTAATTATACGACAATTTTGTCATATAAAAGTTTGACAACTCAATTTAAACTCTTATGTTTGTCATATAAATAGTTGACAATTGAGTAATTTCAGGATTTTAAAAATATACAGTAAGTTCCGTTATCGAAGATGGGGGAGCAATTATACTGTACCTGAAATTAGGCTCGAAGGACAATGGCTTGAACAACTTGGATTTAAAAAAGGAGATACTGTAAAAATTGACCAGAAAAAAAACAAACTGATAATAACAGTGAGAAAAGAAAAAGAGCATAACAAGGTATAAAGCAAATAGGGCGTTTGTGGTTACCGAAAGTTTTGTATTTTTAAGCAATCACGCCAAAACAAAGTTTTGACGTTTAAGAAAATATAAATGTAAAAACGTTTGTTTTGGCTTAGTGCAAACTCAAAAGGTTATTTCCTTTTACTGCCCTACTTGCCTTATACAAACCGTTAGCAATTATTAGATGAAAATAATCGAGTTAAAGAATTTTATAAAAACGGGGGATTTTGATAAAATCAAAGTTGGGACATCTACAAAACAGGATGTGATTGACCTAATGGGGAATGATTTTGACTTCGGAGATTTTGGTGAAACTCAAATTATAAAATTTGGATGGTATGAATTCTTTTACTGGACTGAATCTGAAATAGTATTTGCAATACAAAATGACCATTTACAATTTGATTGTTCAAATCATAATGAAATGATTGAATATCAAAATGAGAATATAAAGATTGATAATTGGTTTTTACAGACGAATAAGAACATCAAATTTTCTGAGGTTATTCAAATTTTAAAAAGTGAGAAAATCCAATATGAATTAGATAAACAAAATTTTGATGGAGCCCTAGAATATTTGAAACTCCAGAATGGATTAACTATGGATTTTGATAATGAATTAACAACTTGGATTTATAATGAATCTGCGGATGAATGGGATATGAAAAACGAACTAATTAAAAACCAACAGGACTATATTCTTAACGGGATTAGGCTCTTTAAATATTAAAACAATTGCTAACAAAACCTAAACTGCATTAAAACGCAGCTTAGCCAAAACGTTGCGGTGCATTTAAGAAAATGAGTGAATTAATAGAAAAATCGTCGGAAAAAGTAAAAGACCAAATGGAATTTTGGTTTTTTGGATTTTTCGGCAAAGAGAAATCTGATTTCAATGGAACTGAATTATTTACTCTTTTCGATTTAATTCCTGAATCGGAACAAAGTGTGTATAGGAAGAAAATGGAATTGAAAAAAAATGAAATTCCTGTATTGATTTTAAAAATATCTGAATCTGAATTTATTATAAACTCAACTCATAGATTTGTTCTTTTGGACAGTTCAAAATCTGAATTCATTGAATACTCTGAATTTGAACGGCACAACGGATTTATAGCTTTTGTGACTAACAGAGAAGATGGAATAAGTGTTAAACAAAATGGACATTTCGCTGATTTTAGAATTCGAAAGAAAAACGAAGAAATAATAACGCGAAAAATACCGACAGGCGAACCTGGTTTTGCTTTTTGGAATGTGACTAAAAAATGTGAGTTAATTGGTCGAAAATATAAAATAACTGAATAAAAACGACACCACAACACCGTGTATAATTCATTGCTAGTTCTAGACTACTTTCCAAAGTTCTTGTAGCCCATGCTACCTTTGATTTATTTGTTAACTTTAGTGCTTAAAACACACTACTAATTTTATATAAACATGTTGGGTGTAATTAAACGAAATGGGATTTAAAGTACCGAAAGACACTCCTCCAATGGAGCGAGAATTAATATATCTACTTGTAGACCTTTGCGTCAAATGGGGATTTTGTATTCCTTCTGATAGTTTCGAGAAAATTTCAAAAATGGACTATTACAAGGACAAGGATTTTGCAATGGATGTGGTTGAAGCTGAAGGATTAGATGGTTATTCAAGTTGGGTAAATAAGATTTCAGAAAGATTTAGAGAAAGGTTTGGTACAAACGAAATTGACTCTTTAACATTTGTTGACAGAGTAAGAGGTGTAAAGGAAAATTGGTAAAATATCAGGAATGAAAAAATTAGATGTGCAGCACTTTTTAGGAATATACCGAATAAGAATGCGAATGCAAGAAGATGGAATTACTAATCCTACTGATGCAGTAAAACAATTCACGAAAGATTTTGTGACTAAATTATCTAAAATGGCGTTAGATGAAGAAGTAAAAATAGAAGGAAAATCATTCATTGATTCTAACGGTAAAATAATTGCGACTTTACCGTTTGAAAAAAACGAATAAACATACACTTAATAATACCTAAACTACATTAAAACACAGCTTAGCCAAACCGTTAGCAAAAACATATCATCTTACCACAAAGTACCTTAATTAAGGTGTTTTTTTATGTCGAAAATTTAAAAGTAATATTAAAATAAGTGTAGTTATTTTCTCCTTTTTTTAGCTAAGTAAATTGCGAGGTAACAAAGGGATATAGCAATAAAACTAAATACAAAAACGGGTGGCTTATTAGCCAAAATAATTATCAAATTCATGGATCAAAAGTAAGTAAACAAAAATAACTGTAGGTATTATTTAATTAGTTTATCACCTAAACTGTATGAAATATAAATGATTATAAAGAGAGGTAAATAAAAAAGTAAGCTAGTGAAAAGCAATGCAAACGTACTAGTATCTTTTAACAACTCGTTAAATAATGGAATAATCTTATCTGATTTTAGCAAAACTTTGAATAAGAAATATCCAGATAGTAGAAAAGCCAAGATTAATAATAAATAGCCTGCAATTTTTTTTATCATACATCAAAAATAGCAAAATCGAAATAAACAAAACTGTAGTTAGTTGGAACTACTAAAAAATCCGATAAGTTCATTGACATAATTGTGGTAAGCAAACTTTAATATGTAATTTAGTATTCACAAATAAATTTCCTAATGAACTACAAAAAGGAAGAAGAATTAATATTAGACAAGTTTAAACTTCATTATGAGTCTTTTCCGGAAGGAAAAATATTACCTATAGAAAAACCAGATTTTATAATCCAAGGTAAAAATAGAAAAATTGGAATTGAACTAACTGAAGTGTTCTTAGATTCTAATGATAATAATATGATGTCTAGACTTGAACGAAAATATTCAGATAGACGCATTTTCACAAGTGTTTTAATCAATAAACTTCAATGCCTTGTCAATTTTAAGTTTTGTATCTCAGTGTTCTTTAATGATTATAAACCTATTAGAAAACTTAAGAGAGAGAATATATCGAATATAATTGTCGATTTAGTAAAGGATAGTTTTAAGATTCTAGATGATAAGCAAGAATTAATATATGATGACCTTTTTAATTTACCTGAAGAAATTTATGCTGTTGAAATCCTTAGATATGATGGTCTTAGTGAGTCTTTTGATAGAATCGATGCAGGAGAAATATTTTTTGATCTAACAGAAACTCATATTAATACTATATTATTAAAGAAAGAAGAATCATTAATAAACTATCAGAATTGTGATGAACAATGGTTGTTAATTCATGAAGGGAAGGGGTTATCTGGGACTTTCAAAAATATTAATATTTCAAAACCGATTGAAAGTACCTTTGATAAAGTCGTTTTATTTAGAATTAACTCTTGTGAAATAATTGAGTTAAAATAAAATTAGAAGCTTTAACTAATTAACTTACCACATACACCTTTTATGGGTGTTTTTTTTATGTCAAAATTTTAGTAAACAAATATTAATATAAGTGTAGGTTCTCCGATACCTTAAAAACGGAAAAACGTTCTTTGACATTATTGTGATAAGAAATATTTTTCGGATAAACATAACTGTTTTGTTGGGTTATCCAGAAAAATATACCGGATAACATTTATATTTGTTTGAATATAACTAGTTGTGCGTAAGCCAAAAATCATAACGTTAAAATCAACCAATAGATAAAATGAAATTTAAATATTTATACTATTTTTTATGCATTTTATTGTTAAATTCTTGTAATAAAAAAAACAATGGAAATATTTCTTGTAGATTGTTTGATACTGAAAATTTAAACCAAGAAATAAAGTCTGTATATGATTTGAAAAATCAAGGTTTTAATCCAATTAAAGGGAATATTTCATTACTTGAAAAGAAAAATAGAGATACAATAGTTCATCTACAAATAGATCATAAGTTTAACGATTTGAGATGTAAAATATGGTTAATAAAATTGAATTCAATTAAAATAGAAGAAATAAGTACTTTTTTATTAAAATATAATCTACATATGACATCTAGCAGGTGTTATGATTATGATAAAAAAAGTACTTGTCAATTTTCAGTTTTTAACCCTAAAAATAACAAGGTATATATTTGTGAAGCCTACCATATTGATAAAACTCCTACATTGAAAGTTATTTACTTTGTTCCTAGATAAAGTGAAAATTATTAAAACGTTAGTAAAACATATCATCTTATCACAAAGCACCTTAATTAAGGTGTTTTTTTATGTCGAAAATTTAAAAGTAATATTAAAATAAGTGTAATAAAAGAAATATGAAAACAGCAATAGCAGAAACACATTTAGAGATCTGGGTCGACTGCCCACACTGTGATAATTACCAAAATATTTTGAAAAAGTAAGAGAATGTTTAGGTGATGATTTAAGAGCTGAAAACATAGAAGAATTGATAACCTGTGATAATGATGATTGTGGGGAACAATTCAAGGTAACTGAAATCGAGTATTAAAATAAGTGTAGATAATCGGAACTACTAAAACATCCGATAAGTTCATTGACATAATTGTAGTAAATAATAATTTTTCTAAATTAGCATGGAAGATAAAGACATTTAAATATGACGATTTCTGTACCAAATTTGGAGTATAACGACGTATTTTATGCGTATATAAACAAGTTGTACAACATTTGACCAAAATGAAAGTTGAGTTTAAAGAATTAAGAAAAGTGTATAAGGAAATTAAAGACTTCCTTGAAAATGCTTCTGGAGAAAATGTAAAAGGACTGAATACGAAAATTTGCGAAGATTTAGGGCTTTGGGGAGATGACAATTATTTTCTATTAGAGGAATTTGTGACAAAGAATAATCTGAATTTTGACAAGTTTGACTACAGCGAGCATTTTGAAAGTGAAGGAGAATTATTTAATGGCAGTAATGCTTTAATCGGACTTTTAACTTTACCATTTCTTATTGTCGCTCGAATTATAAAATGGATTTTCCCAAAGATTAAAACACCTTTTGACAATTCTTTTCTTCCTATGAAAAACGAAAGAATTGATTTGACATTTGGAGACTTAATAGTTTGTAAGTTAAAAGGAGAATTTTGCTTACGAAAAAACACACTAATCGAAATATAACATTGGACGAAAGAGCATTTAAGACATTAATAGAATATTTAGAAAAAATACCTTCAATGACAAAACCTATTTCATCTGGTTCTGATGATGAAGGATTTTGGTGGATAAAATTTCAACTTGACATAACGAATGAATTAGCTTGGAATGTAGTTCAAGAATTAGGTTGTGTTGTCAATTACCTTTCGATTAATGAAAGATTACCAACAGTTTTTTACCCAGTCTCACCTGCACCTTATATGAATGGTGGACCAGAAGACTTTTTGTCTTGGGTAATTGAAACAAGGGATAAAGAATTTAAACCAGGAACATTAATGAAATGGTTGGATGGTAGATTACCAAATCCAGTAGATGACTTGGAACAATGGGAAATGGAATAAAAAACGTTGTACAACAATGGCTATAAGTAATTGCTTGTTCTCGCCTACTTCTGAAAATCCTCGCGGATTTTCAGTTTGGTGTGTATTTGCAAAGTTAAGTGCTAACCCACGCAACTACTCATAGCCGAGACCGTTGGCAATAATTAACGAATGAATTTTTTAGAATCAAAATATTTTGAAAAACAACAACTTACAAAACCTGATAAATACAATAACCAATATTTAGATGGTAGATTTGAATTTATTAAATTAGGTTTAACATTGGACATTCAATTTCAAGTATTAAATGAAGATATTGATACAGAAATATCGATGTCCATATTTGATGAATTGTTTGATAAGTTTCATAAGAAGTTTGATGATTTTTACTTTGAAAAACTAATTCATCAAACAACGAATAAATTAATTTCTTACATCAAAAAAGATAAAAGAAAAAACGAAATTGAACGATTAAGAAATAGAATGAAACTTGACTATATTACATTTTCATTCGAGAGATATTTAGATTTTCACACCGATGATAATGTGCCACCATATTCTGAAAGAATAGAAATTATCATGAGATTTTTAGACAGAGACTTTTTAAACTCTCATGAAATTATTGTAGAAATTGACCCAAATATTGATTTTGTTTTTAAAGACGCTTTCTTTGAACACATATAAAAAACTATTACCAACATGGTATAAACTTAATAAGGACTAAAAACCTAATATAAAGTTTGTTTTTACTTGCAAAAGTAGTTTCTAAACTGAAACTCATAGCATACAAATCCCTTACTAAGTTTATACAATACCGTTAAATATTATTTACTACAAACACCTTAGTTAAGGTGTTTTTTTATGTCCAAAATTTTAGAAACAAATATTAAAATAATTGTAGTTAATTGTAACTATTAAAATATCCGAGGAGTTTATTGATATGGTTGTAGTAAATTATTATTTTTTTAATTTAGCTGGAAAGATAATGTCATATAAATACATCAATTTCTGTACTAAATAAGGTGGGGTGACATATTTTATGGATATATAAACAAGTTGGCATTCATTTAAGAAAAAAATAAAACAAATTACAATGGGAAAAATGATAAAATATTTATTCTTAGTAGCAGGAATAATAAATGTGGGATACTTTATCGGAACATTTTTTGGTGGTCAAAGTCCTCTATTTAATAATATGAATATTTGGATTCAAAGATTACTTTTAGCAATATTAGCCGCTGGATTTTTTAGTTTATATTCAAAGAAGAATAAAACTAAATAATTTTAGAAGAGTGCCTATTCAGATTTTGAAAAATTTATAGAATCTAAAAACGAAGTTTAGCAAAAACATTAATATTATTTGCTGTAAACACCTTAGTTAAGGTGTTTTTTTATGTTTAGAATTTAAGAAAGAAATATTAAAAATAAGTGTAGTTATTTCTTAGAATTTTTAAAGCCTAAGTAGAATAATGAAAGAATTACTAAGAAAAAAAACACCAAGCCTAGTATATAACCAATATCATTATTGTGGTCAGGAAAAACTCTAACAAAAACTGAGAGTAAGTATAAACCAAGAATAATGGAAATGAATTTTAAAATTTTCTTAATCATTTAACAAAAATAGTAAATCAAAATAAAGCAAAATCGTAGTTATCCTTCAATAATCTTAATTACTAAAATTATGAAACCGAAGAAGATTAGACTTACTCCAAGTAACAAAAAGAAGCCTGAAAAGGGCAAGTAGTTCATCCATGCAAGAGCGTTAAATACGTAACCTAAAAGTATTAGAATAAGCCATAAGAGTTCTTTAGCAATTTTTTTGATCATTTAACAAAAATAGTAAAACCAAAATAAGTGAAACAGTAGTTATAATGAAAACAAATAGCAAAAGAAAAGCGAACCGAAGTTCGCTTGAAATATTAAGTTTAATACAAAGGATTTATTTACCTACCTCATTAGGATCAACTAAGTCTTTACAAAGACCCGTTGAACCTCTATACCAAATAACTCTATTTTTTCCGCAAATACCATTTTCATTATTAATTTGAATTAATTCAATTGTTTCACATAAAGTATATCTGCTATAAATAATTGAAGATGTTTCTTCACATAATGAAGCATTTACATTTTCAACATTTTTTTTAAAAGAAGATAAAGTAATGAAGCCAGTTATTAAAACAAGACTTGTTAAAAGTAATTTTTTCATAGAATATGATTTTAAATGAGGTACTAATATAAAAAAACTGTAGTTAAAGTTTGGATGATATGGCTGATAAAATTAGATACGAAAGAATAATTGTTCCAAAAAAGATGAAATCATTAAAGCCAGGAAAAATTTCAGTTACTAATTGACCAATTATTAAGGAGAATAATAATCGCCAATACCATTTCTTTAATATACGCATAAGGCAAAAGTAAAAAATTAAAAATAACCGTAGGTTCTCTGATTTCTTATAAACGGAAACGTTCATTAACATAATTGTGGTAAGAAATATTTTTCGGATAAACATAACTGTTTTGTTGGGTTATTTGGAAATATATATCGGATAACATTTATATTTGTTTGAATATAACTAGTTGCCCACAATTTGAAAAAGACTGTACTTAAAATATTAATTCTTACTTTAATTTTGTTTTGTTGTAGACAAAACAACAAATCGGAATCAATAGCTGGTGAGTTAACTAAAATTGAAATTACTGATGAATTCAAACTTGAATTTCTTACTCAAATCTTATTGGACAGTTCAAAATCTAGACTTTTATTTGATAAAAGGGAATTGATTTCAAATTTGCCTGCAATGGTTCCACCAAAATTACCAATTGACCCAAATAGTTCCAGTAGAACAATCTCGCATTCTGAGTTTATATCTGATACTCTTAAAATTAATGATATTGACTTTGTCAGAAAACAATTTAGAGAAAATAAAGATTTTGATATTTCAACAATAGGAAAAAATGGTTTTAAAGTCATTGATGTAGAAAAATATAGAGAAAATGAAGTTCAATGGGATTCAATTAATAAGATTGCCGATAAATACTATGAAGAAAATAAAATGATTGATTTCTATTCATTTCTTCATATAACAAAACCAATATTTAATAAAGAATTAAATTTAGCATATGTGCGAATTAGCCTTGGATTTGGTGGAATGACTAGAATCTATGAAAAGCAAAATGGAATTTGGCAAATGAAATATGAATTTGATAATTGGATTGAATAAAAAATTGAGGGCAACGAGATGTATAATTAATTTCGACTGAATTTCCTCACCGGAAATTCAATCTTATTAATTATCTTTCCATAACAACGGAAAATGACTCGCGTCCTTTTCCAGCAAAAAATCATACACAAATACGTTAGCAATAATTAAAAAAAAATGAAAAGAACACTATCATTACTAATCGCAGTATTTTCAATTATCCTTTTTACAGGTTGTAGTGCTTTAACAGGGGAAGAAATAGGCAGACTTCCAATTAATCAAGTTAGTAAAGATGATGACAACATGATTATTAAAGAAATATCATTAGACTTAAAGAAAGATGAAGAAATAGCCATATGGTCTGATATGGACATTGAATACGAAGGAAATGTTGTCTTAAGGTTTAGAATGGAAATTCTGAAAAATGGAGAAAATTTTGGTGGATTAGAAATTGACCCAACAGACAAAAACATTACTTTGGGAGAGGTAAAGACCTCTTTGATGAATAAAACTGATTGGAGTTTCTCAGGAAAAAACGCCGAAATTAAAATAGAAGAAGATGGAAATTATACTTTTAAAGGAATATTAATTGCATCTGAAAATTCGACTTTAAAAGTAAACAAAGCCGAAATTGTATTAAAGAAGTAAAATATTGCTAATAAAGTATATAATAAATTGTGTGTTAGATGGTTTACGAAAGTTTCGTGGTTGTCTGAAATACCTCCAAATCGTTGATTTGACTTTTTTAAGAATGGGTAAATTAGAAACAAAATACAACGATTTGGCTCAGTGCAAAATTGAAAGTTTATTGCTTTCTACTGGCATACTTGCCATATACTAAACGTTACCATACATATGAAAAAAAAAATGCTTATGTTATTCTTTTTGGGTTCAATTATCTGTTCCACATCCGCTCAAGAGCCACAAGAGTTTTGGGAATGGGAATTTGAGATGACCAAATATGATTCATTAATTCATGAAAAAATCTATAGAGTTTCAATAGGAGCTAATCAACAAGTAGAACTCATCAAATTTAAAAACGGAGATTATAAAGGGCACTTGAATAATGTGATTTGGACGACAAACAGTAAGGAAATAAGAAAGAAGAGAATAAGTAGTATTATAAGAATACAAGATTCAATTGCAGGAGAATTATTTAAGAATTTTGAAGAATTGAATTTTGAATACATTCCCGATTGTGAAAAAATTGAAAATTGTATTAATGGGCTTGATGGAGAAACTACTTTCTTTTCAACTGAAACAAAAAAAATAAATAAGACTGTGTCATTTTGGGAACTTACTTCAGATTACTATTACAAAAAAGATATACCAAAAGAAGTAATGACAGCACGAAAAATAATGAGTCTTATAAATTCTGAATTTAATTTAAAAAAGCAGTTTGATGATTTCACAAACAGATTACCCAAAGGTAAATATATTATTAGTTCAATAATCATGGTGAAAAGATAAAAACGTATGGTAACACCGTATATAATTTATTCCTAATCTCAGTATACTTT
Organism: Tenacibaculum sp. 190130A14a; assembly: GCF_964048965.1. Taxonomy (NCBI): domain Bacteria; kingdom Pseudomonadati; phylum Bacteroidota; class Flavobacteriia; order Flavobacteriales; family Flavobacteriaceae; genus Tenacibaculum; species Tenacibaculum polynesiense. The sequence goes on from NZ_OZ040189.1 coordinate 1,498,804, forward strand.
AGGAGATCCTCGCGGATTTTCTATTCGGTTTGTATTTGTTAAATTAGTTGCTGAAATACGCTACGAAATCATACACAAGACCGTTGCCAGTAATATGAAAAAACTAATTTTAATTTTATCATTTGTAAACCAAACAACTTTTGGTCAAGAAGTTGTCATTGCTGGAAATGGTTTAAATGTTAGAAAAGAGCCAAATACTAAATCTGAAAAAATTGGAAAGTTACATTTTGGAACTAAAGTTAACGTAGTTGAAAAAACGGGAAAATTACTTGAAATAAAAGATGGTAATGAAATTGTAAAAGGTGAATGGGTTAAAATAAAGTTTATCAATTCTCAAATACTTAGATCTGATAATAATTCAGGTTATGTTTTCAATGGTTACATAAAAAGTGAAAAAGAATTTAATTTATACCTTGAAAAAGAAATTTCAAAAATTGAAAAATTTCAGAATTATACAGTTCATTCAAAACCTAGTCCTTATTATATAAAAGGAGATTTCTTTGGAGATGGAGTTTCAGATTACGCTATAAAAGTGAGTAAAGAAAAAGACAATGTTGAAATTATTATTTTAGACATTGGAGGAAATAATACTCAAATTTTGAAACCAGTTGAAGACCTCAAAGATGAAAATAATGAAAATAGGGTAATTGACGAATTTGGTTGGGCTGAAATATTTGAAAAAGTTGAATCTGGAACTATTTTATGGTCAAACTTTATAGATGACTTTAGAAGTCTTGAAGAAGTTCCAAATTCTGAAAGAGTAATATTGAACTATGAAGCGATTTATGTTCACGCTTCTGAAAGTTGTGGTGGCGGATTTATTTTTTGGAAAGACGGAATTTTTAATTGGCTTCAGCAGGAATAATAAATACTACTGGCAGCAATGTGTATATTCAATTGCTTGCTTAGTGCTTAAACCATTCAACGAAATCATACACAAAACCCTTATAGCCAATTAGAAGGATGAATATGACACGAAAAGAATTTATTAAATTTTGTAGTTTATTAGGAATCAGCCTACCATTTCAAAATGCTATGGCAGTTTCTAATTACGTCAATCCTCAAAGTAAATTCAAAGGTAAAGTACTTATAATAGGTGCAGGCGCCGCAGGCTTAACAGCAGCATATCGACTGTCCCAATTAGGAATTAATTATCAAATTTTAGAAGCTTCATCCAACTTTGGGGGTAGAATGAAAACAACAAATGATTTTGTTGACTTCCCAATTCCTTTAGGTGCTGAGTGGTTACATGTTAAAAGAAAAATTTTTGATGAAATCATTAACAACCCTACTAAAGAAATAAAAATTGAAACAACGCACTATAATGCATTAGATGATGCGTTATACGACGGAGAAGAAACATTTATGAATGAAATGGGGTTTGGTATTGATCAAAAATTTATTGGTTCTTCTTGGTTAGATTTTTATAAACAATACATCTTACCTTCTATACAAGACAAAATAATGTATGAGCAAATTGCAAAATCTATTGATTATACTAGCGATAAAATTACAATCAAAACACAAAATGATAATTTTAAAGCAGACAAAGTAATTGTTACAATTCCTGTAAAAATGCTTCAAAATAATGCTATTACATTTACGCCTCAATTACCTGAAGATAAACGAGAAGCTATAAAGGACGTTACTGTTTGGGACGGACTTAAAGCATTTATTGAGTTTTCAGAAAAATTTTATCCTACTGCAACGGAATTTAATGTTTCGGGACAAAAAATGTACTATGATGCTTCTTATGGGCAAAATTCTGAGCGCAATGTTTTAGGTTTTTTTGTTGTCGGTGATGCATCGTTACCTTACCTACAATTATCAGACTCTGAGTTAATTAAATATATCTTAAAGGAATTAGACGAACTGTTTGATGGTAAAGCATCTCAAAGCTATATAAAGAAAATTTCGCAAAATTGGAGTAAAGAACCCTTTATTAAAGGCGCCTATGTTTATGACGAAGAAAGCTGGAGAACCGTTAGAACACTTGGAGAGTCAGTGAGCAATAAAATATTTTTTGCTGGAACAGCTTATACAGAAGGAGATGATTGGGGTGGAGTTCATTCGGCTGCACATTCAGCCATTAGGTCTGTAAATGAAATATTAGAATAAATATAATTGGCAACAACACGGTGTATAACTAATAGCTATTCAAGAGATAAAACAAGAGTATAAACATAAAATAAAGGTTTGTGTAAAACTGAAGAGTTAAGGAGTAGAAAATCGCAACTACTCATACTCTAAACCGTTGCCAACAATGCAAAATTGATACTATGAAAATGACTAGATTCCTTATAATAGCAGTCTTAATAATATTTTCCTTTTCAAGTTGTCAAAATTATAACAGTGAGGAATATATTGAAATGGAAAAAGTAGCCATCAGTGATATAATTCTTGAATTGACACAATTTGAAAAAATAAAAAATTCAAATCAATGGGAAAATGAAAAATTTAAACTTTACTTAATTTCAGAATTAGGGATATCAACAGCTTGGACAATAAAACCAACAGGTTATAATATTGGAGAAAACGGAATTGATTATAGCAAAGAAAAAATAGAAGAAAACAAAAAGGAATTTGAGAGAGAATTAGAAAAATATGAATATGAGGAAAAATTGTTTGCAAAACTTAAGAAAGGAAAAATCAGTAAACGTAAATTAAATACTTCTTTTGAAAATGATTTTTTAGAAATTGAGTTAATTGACTCTGAAAAAATACGAGAATTAGAAAGTTTTAAAACTAAAAAGAACGAATTAGGTTATTTAAGTATTTCAAGAATTATTTTCAATCGTGATTTGAATAAAGGGTATTTACATTTTGACTTTATTTGTGGAGAAGGTTGCGCTTGGGATAATAATATTGAAATAAAAAAAATAAACGGAAAATGGAAAATAACGAAATATTTTTCAGGTGGAATAGCTTAAAGTAAAACACTGTTGGCAACAAAGGCTAAAATTAAAACGGGTTTTGGCTAATCGCTTAATCCGAAATTAAATGCTAATTTAATCCCATACTAACCTTAGTCTAAGCGTTAGTAAAACATATCATCTTACCACAAAGCACCTTAATTAGGGTGTTTTTTTATGTCAAAAATTTAAAAATAAATATTAAAATAACTGTAGTTAAACAATTAATGGAGTTGCGATATTACACCGAAGAATAACAAAACTGGTAGAATTAATGAAACGACAATACCAAGTAAATTTAAGATTAATCCTTCCCGGAAATTGATTTGATAAGATTTTATTGAGTTAGTTATAGAAATGATTAAAAAGATTGAGCAAAATAAAAGCACCCAATTTCTGTAAAAAAAGATGTAGATATTGAACTTTGGAATATCTAAACTGCGGAAGATAATTATTCCTAAGCATATCAAAAAAATAGGATAAAAAGTGAAGAATATCTTTTTCATATAGCAAAAACAAAATAAAGCAAAACAGTAGTTAAGTCAATTTAAAAGCAATAAATGTAGAAATGATACAAATTACTAATCGAATCGAGAATTGTTCTGATTTGAACCATTTTATTCTTTTCGGTGTTTTTGAGATATAAACTTTGTTAAAAATAAATTCAATTAATAAACAGAAGGAAATTAAAAGAAGACCTCTTAAAAAATAAATCATAAGTTTTTATTCAAAAGTAATTAAATCCAGATAAAGTAAAACAGTAGTTTTTATTCCTCATTTACATATGTGATTGATAAAGCTATTACAATAGCACCAGACAAATAAAGAAATGGAGATCCGTTTTTGTCAAAGTCAGAAAGTGCAATTCCAGAAAGAAAAGATATAGATAAAAAAAACATTAAAAAATTTCTGAAGAAACTTTTACTCATCATGGATTTTTTACGAATAAGGATTATTAGAAACGAAGCTATTACTATGGTAACTATTAAAAGAGGAATCGGATAAAAAACAGTCATGCAATTAATTTTTATCAAATATAGAAAATCAAAACAAAATAAACCTGTAGTTAGAAGAAGTCAACGTTATCTCCGGGGTCATAATAATGATTAGAAGACTTGGTGTTTTCATCGTAACCAAGATAATCTCTAATAAGTCCGATTATAATTCCTAGAACTATGACAGAAATAATAAACAATAGAATAAAACCTGCTTCTGTAATTAACATCATAAATCAAAAATAGTAAAACAGTAGTTAATTGGAACTATTAAAATATTCGAGGAGTTCATTGATATGGTTGTAGTAAATTATAATTTTTTTAATTTAGCTGGAAAGATAATGTCATATAAATACGTCGATTTCTGTACCAAATTTGGAGTATAACGACGTATTTTATAAGTATATAAACAAGTTACCTACCATTTGACCAAAATGACATATTTTACATTTCATATTGATGATTCAGGAGCTATTGAGGATATTGACTATAAAAAAGTGAACGGACAAACTATTCCGGTTTGTAAAATGTATGATGATAATGATTTTAATAAGCTTAATGACATCTTACATTCTTTAGACGATTATATTCTAAACGAAAAAGCTTTGAATATTTTTAAAGAAAGTAAGACAATAAAGTACGATTTAACAAAAGCTGTTGTAATCAGAAAAGAAAAAATACTAGGCATTTTAAAAAGGAGTAAATCATATGAATATTACCATTTAAATTTTTTAAAAGATTACGCTACTCAATGCTATGATTGGATTGATTTTGAGAAAAGTGAAATATATGCTATTGATAATAAAAATCAGAAAAGATTAAAAATTCTATCTCATCTAAATAAACTTGAACTAATTGCTGAAAATAAATCAGACTCTAATCAAAGTTTTTCATTTGAAGTCAAAAAAATAGTTTTTGGTGAAAAATTTGACTTTGAAATTGATTTCTTTAAAATTCCTTTATACTCTTCAGGTGAGTACATTTCGGAAAGGTTAAAAAATAAATTTGAAAAAGCAGGAATAACGGACATAGGATTTGCGGAGAGAACAGAACAATTAAATAAAGTTTGGCAACCTATGTTTCCAATAATAGAATTCGAAAATAAACACGGTAGGTAACACCATGTATAAAACATAGCTAATAATTGCTAAATCGGAGGTTTTGTCTATATTTGGTTAGTCCGCCAAATTTTTAATTTGGCTTTTAAAATGAAAAAAATTAAAAAGAAAATATAAAAATTCGGCTTTGTATTAATCCAAAATGTAAGTGTCTTTTTGCACGCTACGTTTCATACACAAACCGTTGGCATTAATATAAAACTGACCAAAAATAAATGGCAAAAATCTCTCTTTTCGAAAAAGGACAAATCATTTTAACAAATCCAGAAAATGGATTTTATGGAATTGCTGTAGTTTTATCCGAAACGGAAAAAACGCCTGAATTTCATCCAAGATGTCATATTGCTATAACACCTCTGATTTTTGACCGAAAGGTAGAATTTTCTGAACTGAATATGGAGGAACTAAAACCATTGGAGTTTGAACGAATTTATAATTTAAAAACCGAAGAGGAATTCAGTAAAAAGGAAATTTGTATTGGAGTTTACACTCGGAAAAATAAGCACAATTTTGAGATTTTAGGAAAAGTAGACCCTGAAAAAATCTACGATGGACCTTTACCATTTGAACCGTTAACTGACTTAGAAATAACCTATCCGATTTATGGTGATACGGAGAATTATTTGGGAAGAGAAGCCTATATAAATTGGAGTCGGAAAATAAAAAATACTAATGCCAACAATGTATAACCGCAATTACGGCGGATTCGACTACGTCCGAATCCACTCGGAATTGCGAGCGTCAGTGCTTAATCGAAAAACAGAAACTTTAAACCCGTAACTGACGGTTATACGAGACCGTTGTAAGCAATCTAAACTCACTAAAAATGTTTTTTCCTTCAGATACAAAATACAAACAAACAAAACTTATTAAACAAGGAAAAAGTAGAATTGAAGAAAAATTTAAGCTTCTTTCAAAATGGATTTCTGAAAATTATAATGTAAGAGTACTTAATATTCAAGAGAATCTTGATGAAGATAACGATAGATTAACGATTGATGTGCATGTAGAAACTATTGAAGAGGAACTTAAACTTACAATGAGTGAAGAGTATTACTTCAATGATATTACTACTAACAAACAGAAAGAGATTACAGAGAAATATATTCAAATCATAAATCCCTCAAATAACCTAAGTATATCTCCAAAAATAAATGATATATCTATTTATTGTTTCGCTTTTGAACGAATTGCCAAAGAGGAAGTTAACCTATTAATCCCTGAAAAAAGAATTAAGGAAATTTACAAAGAATTAGAACTCCCCGAAATTTGGACAATTTCTAGATTTTTTGAATATGCTACCTTATTTGTTTATAAGGATGGACAAAAAGATAACATTAAAAATTCAGCTAAATTTAAGCTGATAGAAGACAAATATTTTGACCTATTAAATGAATACGATGAGTTCAATTATTGGGAAAGGGAAAGCTTTAAAATGAGATTAGACTCAAAACAAAATTTTGACGATAATTATGAAAGTAATTGGATTAATTATTATAATTAAAAACTGCTTACAACAACATATATGTGCCATAGCAGCAAAGTGATCAATAGATTGGTTGTTTTATATTTATGAAGGCGCAATGCTTGCAAAAGGTAAAAATTAGCAATCAATGCGCAGAAAAATCGAAAAGCAAGGTAACATTTTGCTCAGCTACGAAACATATATTAAACGTTACCTGCAATTATGAAAAAACACCTGTAACTAATCAAAAACGACTGTTCACTCATTTAAGGTTTTTGAATAATTAAACAAAAAGTAAATTTGGACACAAATAGAAACGAATGAAAAAAATTGGTTTAATAATATCAATTCTACTTCTGAATCTCAACTCGGGATTTTCTCAAACCGAATCTGAAATTGACTCTTTGCTAATTGGAATTGCGGAAACGGAAAACTCAAAAGAAATAATAAAAACCGTTCAAGCCGAAAAAATAAAAGCATTTGGAGAAAATTCTTTGATAATTCTTGCGGAGTATTTTACTGATACAACTTTGACAAAAATTAAATCGGAATGCCATAATAGGAATTTGACAAAAGGAGAAATTGCAATCATAATGGCTGATAGAATTGAGCCTATGCCATATTTTACTGTTACTCAAATTCAAAATTGCACACTGACTTTTTGCGAAAATAATCCAAATAGAATTGAATATTATTTTAGTACAAACAATTATCTTAATAACAAAGTATTTAAAGAAAGATACGTGGAATGGTTATTTAGTGAGGATAGATTAAAAAGCGTAAAAGGAAAAGACAGAAAAAAGAGAAAGAAAATATTAACTGAATGGAAAAATAACAGCAGGTAACACCGTGTATAATTCACTGCTAGTACTCGCCTACTTACGAAAGTCCTCGCGGACTTTCTATCTGTGATTTATTTGCTAACTTTAGTGCTTAAACCACGCAACGAAATCATACACTAGACCGTTGTGCATAATAATATAGAAAACGAAATTGGGATACACATTAAAAGCATATATTGGAAAAGAAGAAAATTTAAATCCTATACTTGAAAGGTATAGTGAATCAAAAAAAGTTAATCTGAACGGAGGGATCTCTATGATTCCAATGACTGACGAATTATTTGATGAAATTAACGAAATGAAACCTTCTTCTGGAATATCGACATTCGAGTTTTTAACCAAGAATATTGAAAAAAAAACAATTCAAACAATAGAAAATCGAGAAATAGCATATGTAGAATCTGATTTTTTCGGAGGACAAGGAGGACATATCGGAATTATATGGAAAAATGGAAAACGTGATTTCTTGACTAAATCGGATATAAGCTCTATGAATAAAATTTTAAAAAGATTAGGTGTAAATCGAACGTTACTTAAAGACGAATTTGAAAATGTTGGTTTAGATAAAAATCGACATACTGAAGATTGGATTGAATAAAACACTATGCACAACACCACCTAAACTGCATTAAAACGCAGCTTAGCCAAACCGTTGGCAACAATATGAATAAGAAATTAAGAAATAAAAAAACTCAAAACCCATTTTCAGTCTTAGTTATACTTTTAATTATAGTTGGACTTGGTTGTATGTTTCTTACTTCGATGTATTATGAACCAAGTTGGAACTTTAATTGGAATAATATTAGAAAAAGCATTAGAGATTCGATAACATTATCGAAACAAAAAGGAATTACTAGTGGTGTTGGGGGTATGGGAATCTCAACTGAAAGCGAAGTTAGAACTAGGATTTGGGTAATGAAGAATGCTACTGAACATGAATTATTAAAACTTACAGAATATCCGAATGGTACGATAAAAACTATTGCTTATGAGGGTTTATTAAGAAAAAAAGAATTTAGTAAAAAGGCTGAATTAACATTAAGAGCCTTAAAAGACACAACTTATCTTTTGAGTTATCAATCTGGTTGTATAGGCTGGGAAAGAAAAATTGGAGATTATCTTATTCAGGACATTCTAATGATTGACGATGAAATGCCTCCATCACCACCCGGAATGAATTCAAATATTAAATTGACTGAACTGGAAAAGACACAAATTTTATTAGAATACAAAAAAACAAAAGGGAACTGAATAATACAGTTGCCAACAATTTGAGAAATGACGAAATACATCAAAATAATAGTTTTGTTTTTGACTTTATCTGCTTCTGGACAAAATGCAACTAAAATGAAAACACCCGAAAATGCGACTGAAAAGTTTACTGAGTTTATCGTAAAGAAAAAGTTCTATGCGGAAAATCATTCACCTAATATATCGTATGAAAAATTGAGACCAATATTGACAAAAAAAATCAATGAAGTGGCAAACGATTTTAAACAAATTGCGGAATCTGAAAATCCGACGGACAAAAAATACCAAGAAGCAATAAGAATCGGACTTTTAAAATTCCCGGAAATTGAATTGGGCTATGACTCTGAGGATAGAGAAAGGATTTTGCTTTATTTTCAAGAGATAATGGACATAGTTGGGCTAAAAAGTTCTAATGGACAATTAAATAACTTTTATTATGGATTTGACCTAAATACTGTTGATAAAAAAAATTAAAAACTGTTGCCAACAATGTATAACCGCAATATTAAACCGAAAATTATCACTAATTTGCCCGTAACTGACAGTTATACCAGACCGTTAGGTGCAATTTGAGCGCTGACCTAAGAATTAATTGATAATTATCAAAAATTAAAAATCATCAATAAAAAAAGAAAAATTCAATACGCACTGTTATTATTTCTATTCTTAAGTGTAGTAGGTTTCTATTCAATTCAGAACAAAAAAGACCTTACCTTAGAGGAACCGAATAGAATTAAAGTTGTTGAGGAAATCGAACATTATAAGATTCTTGTTTCTGGTGGTTTCAATATGGATGCAAATTTAAGCTACGCAGTTCCACAATTAAAATTCAATCTAACTGACTCTTTACCTAATTTACAAATAGGTTCTGAAAAAACAATTCAATTATCTGCATATGACTCAATGATTCCATCATTGGTAAAATTGGCAAAATTATTAAATCACAACTTGAATTTGAAGAATAGTAAGCCTTATCAATTTTACAATCCTTATTTAAGAGAATCAGAGTCTATTGATTTAATAAAAACCACAAAAGAAAAAACAGAAAGAAAGCGAATTTCTGGACATCGATTTATAAACGAAAAAGACATAAACTATTTGGAGTTAGATAGTTTGGATTTAAAGATGTCTTATTTATTGCATAATTATTTGATTTCAGTAGCTGAAAAAGAATGGATAGACACAATTTCAACTAACGGCTTAAGAGAAGAATTTTCTTTAAGTAAAGCTTTGAAAAACTCTGATAGTGTTTACAAACTTAATCTAAGACGTAAAAGAATGAGTTCAATTCCGCCTGAAATAGGAAAATTGAAAAATCTAGAGGTCCTGATAATTTCTGGTTCTACAATAAAATCTCTTCCAGATGAAATTGAGGAATGCAAGAATCTGAAATCAATAATTGCGAACTCTAGTAAATTAGAAGAAATTCCTGCAACTTTAGGGAATTTAAAGAAATTAAGAACTTTAAAAATTGGTCATTGCAACATAAAGTCTATACCAAAAGAAATTGGTAATATAGAAAGTCTATGGCATTTATCTATTGGAGATAATAGTATTAAATATGTTCCAAAGGAATTATCTAAACTCAAAAATTTGACTTGGTTAGATATAAGTGACAATCCAATAGAAGAATTTCCTGAATGCATTTTAGAAATGGAAAATCTAGAAAGGTTCTGGCTATATGGAACTAACATAAAAGAAATTCCTTTTGAATTTAAGAGATTAAAATATTTAGACCATGTTAGATTAAATAAGACAAAAGTTTTAAATATAGATTCATTGGCTTCAGTAATGCCAGAGGTAATGTTTTTAAATAAAAATTAAAAACTGCACCTAACAATGTGTATAATTCATTGCTAGCTAGAGCCTACTTACGAAAGTCCTCGCGGACTTTCTATCTGTGATTTATTTGCTAACTTTAGTTCCTAAACCACGCAACGAAATCATACACTAGACCGTTGTAAGTCATTTAGACAAAACCGCAAGAATCGGGTTTTTCAATGATTAAATATTTCAGAATATTGTCAAAACATTAAACCATACAGAAAATGAATTTTGATTTTGACGATAAACAACGTAAAGAAATATTAAATACTGTTTTAGATAAAGTAGAACATTTTTATGCTAACACCAAAGATTACAGCACTACGCCTAAACTAAATTTACAAGAAATACGAAATTTAGTCGAAACACCAGATTTAATTTCAGGAAATAAACCTAATGAGGCTATAGAACATATAATCAATGGTCTTGAAAATTATTCGGTGCATACACCACATCCAAACTATTTTGGTTTATTCAATCCACGTGCAAATTTTGCTGGAATTATAGCAGATTTCATAACTGCTTCATATAATCCTCAATTAGCAGCGTGGAGTCACGCCCCTTTTGCTGTGGAAGTAGAAGCACACGTGATTAGAGAATTTATTGAAAAATTTGGACTGGACAAAAAAAAATCTGATGGTGTTTTTACAACTGGGGGTGCTGAAGCAAATTTAACTGCTGTATTATGTGCGTTAAACAATAAATATCCAAATTTTGCTAAAAATGGAATGTTTGGTTTAGATAAAAAACCTATTATTTTTTGTTCTCAAGAAGCACATCACTCTGTACAAAAAGCAGCAAAAGTTGTAGGTTTAGGATATGATTTTGTAAAAACTATTCACACTAATAAAGATTTAAAAATTGACACTTTTCTATTAGAGAAAGAAATCAAAAAACTTAATGCTTCAACTCAAAGTCCATTAATGGTTATTGGTACAGCTGGAACAACAGGAACAGGAACAATTGATGATTTAGAAAGTATATCTAAAATTTGTAAAACTCACGACATTTGGTTTCACGTTGATGCTGCTTATGGTGGAGCAGCTGTTTTAAGTTCAAAACTAAAACAGTTATTAAGTGGTATTCCAGTTTCCGATTCTATAACATTTGATGCACATAAATGGATGTCTGTTCCTATGGGAACAAGTATATTTTTGACCTCTCACCAAGAAATCCTTAATAAAACATTTAGAATAACCACAGAATATATGCCTAAAGAGGCAAGTGAAATGAAAATTATTGAACCTTTCTCGCATTCCATTCAATGGTCAAGACGATTTATTGGTTTAAAGGTATATTTATCTTTATTATTTTATGGTTGGGATGGTTATGAAAAAGTAATCAATCATCAAGCTAAAATGGGAGAATATTTAAGGCTAAAACTAACTGAAAACAACTGGATTATTAAAAATAATACTGAATTACCAGTAGTTTGTTTTACAGACCAACAATTTGAATCGGATTTGAACTTTACAAAAACCATTTTAAATAAAATATTGACTAGAGGAAATTCTTGGTTGTCGGTTTATCCAATAGAAAATGTTCCAACATTTAGAGCTTGTATTACTAACTATAATACAACAGAAACAGAAATTGATGAATTAATTGAAGAATTGAATAAAGAACGAGAAACATATCAATCTTAACAATGTTAAGCAAAAAAGACACATACCAATATAGCAAGATAGCTGAAGCTATTAGCTTTATAGAAAATAATTTTCAAGAACAACCTTCATTAAATGATATTGCAAATCATATACATTTAAGCCCACATCATTTTCAACGTTTATTTAAAGATTGGGTTGGAATAAGTCCTAAAAAATATTTAAAATTTGTTAGTTCTAAATATGCTAAAAGTCTATTAAAAAAGACAGATTCAAATCTTTTTGATACAGCCTACAAAACAGGTCTTTCAGGTACAGGAAGGCTTCACGATTTATTCATAACTTTAGATGGTATGACACCAGGCGAATATAAAAATGGAGGTGTAAATTTAACTATCTACTATTCATTTGCTACAACGCCTTTTGGAGAAATTTTGGTAGCTTCAACCAAAAAAGGTATATGTCATATGGCATTCTCTGATAATCAAGAAAACACATTTCATAACTTACAATCAAAATTCCCAAATGCGATTTATAAAAACCAAATAGATGAGGCACAACAAAACGCATTGCTGATTTTTAAAAACGATTGGAGTCAATTAAACAACATTAAACTACATTTAAAAGGAACAGATTTTCAATTAAAAGTATGGGAAGTTTTATTATCTATTCCTTTTGGAGAATTATCTAGTTATGGTACAATAGCTCAAATGATTGGAAATCCCAAAGCATCTAGAGCAGTAGGCACTGCAATTGGAAATAATCCTGTGGCATATCTAATTCCTTGCCATAGAGTAATACAACAATCTGGACAAATAGGTGGTTATCATTGGAATCCAATAAGAAAAAAAATAATAATAGGTTGGGAAGCATCTAAATTGGATTAAAAACGCCTTACAACAACGTATATAAAGAATAGTGGTTTAAGTGCTTAACCTAAAAGCATTTTGTAATTTTAGCCTTAGTAATAACTCGAAAAGTTTGTGCGTAAAAACCCACTACTTTTCATATACGAACCCATTAAATATTATTTACTACAAACACCTTAATTAAGGTGTTTTTTTATGTTAAAAATTTAAAGGTAAATATTAAAATAAGTGTAGGTATCTCCGATACCTTAAAAACGGAAAAGTTCATTAATATAACTGTGGTAAGTAAAACATAATGTTTTGTTATCACGAAAAATCAATTAGATATTTAATAATTTTGTTTATGTATAACCAGTTAGATTTAATAAGAATGAAATACTTATTTATATTAATATTTTTTAGTTTAGTTAGTTGTTCATCAACAAAGAAATTGACAGAAAACAGTACGAAACCTACAAAGTTTGTTTTTAAAGAATCTATGGTTTCAATACAAACTGGAATTTCGGATTTGGAAACGAAAACGAAAGGAAAAGATTCTTTATTAAACAAAAAACTAAATGGAATAAAGATGTCTCAATTGCTATTGAAAAAACCAAATACAGAGATTTATGTTGAAATTGAAAATGATACGGTTTGGCGTTATACCAAACAAGAAGGTATAATGATTGGCGATTATTTTATGATTCAAAAAAATACTGGAGTTTTACATTATTATGATAAATCCAAATCTATCAATTATAAAAAGTATGATCTATTTGCAAAAAACCACGAATATGAAATAATTGAAAATAGAGAAGATGTTAAAGAGATAAAAGGATTTAAATGTTATAAGCTCACTCTGATTAAAAAGGAGAGAGAAAGTGATTTAGGATATACGAAATATGAAATGTATGTCTCTGATCAGATAGAATTGCCAATTCATTCTGTAATTAACTTGACTAAATTTATGCCTAATACTTTTCCAATGGAGATAAGAATTTCAAATGGGGATTTTTCAGGAGTTACCCAATTATATGAATTAATAAAAATTGATTAACATACTGCAATACCCTATACAATAAATAAGTTGAAGCATTGCTTACTATAGGTCAACACTCAAAAGTGTTGATTTTTTTATGTCCAAAATTTTAGAAATGATTACCAAATAATTGTAATTAATCTCGATTAAATTTTCTTTTGAAGTAGTCAGACTTAACTTTATTAGATTTTGGATTGCTGAAATTTTTAAAAATAAAGTAAGCGAGTAAGAAAAGGATAAAAGCGATTATCATAGTTAATTTTTAATCAAAGATAAATATTACATTTATATGAGATTTATAATAATGCTAATAATTATAGCAAGTACAATAATTATTAAACAACCATATTTTTTTTCAATAAAAAATTGAACGAAAAAATCAGCAATAGCTTGAAGGATGAAGTCAAACATAATTCAAATATATTGAAATCAATTATTGGTTTTAGTCTTCTTTTAGATATGTAATTGAAAGAGCTAATACTATAGCACCACATAAATAAAGAAAAGGAGCTCCATTCATGTTTGAATTAGTGTAGTGTATACCTGCTAAAAATGAAATTAATAATAAAAACATTAAAAAGTTTCTGAAGAAGTTTTTTCCTTTCATAGAGTTTAAAATTTTTATTGTAAAAATAATAAAGTGAGATTAAAGTAAGACGGTAGATTGAAGAAAAAGAGTAAAAGAAATACGAACCTAGGTTCGCTTTTGAATAAGTTAGAAAATCTTAACAAGAATGCGGTATTACAAACATGTGTTCGAAAGGGATGCATATACCAAAACTATTAATGTATAAACGATTTAAAGTCAAACAGTAGCATAAGTGATAAAATGAAACCCACTCAAAGGTTGAGTGGGTAAAGGGGGAGTTTCTATTAAAAAAAGGGGAGTTAATAAGTCTTTTATGGGGACGCAATAATAAATAGATTCCAACAAATAAATTAACGGAAATCCGTAAAAAGAGTAAGGTTTACCTTAAAGTTTAAGAAATGTATAACCGTAGGGGCTCAGATCGTCAAAACTGAAAAGGTTTTTGACATGATTGGGATAAATAATAATTTTTCTAAATTAGCTAGAAAGATAAAATGAAAATTAGAGAAGTACATAGAAATGATTATACCATTTCAACTGATAAGGATAGATTAGATATTTTAAGTATTCATAAATTTCTTTCAAACGAAACTGATTGGGCAAAAGGAATTCCATTGCATACTTTGAAGACATCAATTGAAAATTCATTGAATTTTGGACTTTATCATAAAAAACAACAAATTGGATTTGCTAGGGTCATTTCAGATTATTCAACTATTGCATACTTGGGAGATGTTTATGTTTTGGAGGAGTATAGGGGAAAGGGATTGAGTAAATGGTTGATAAATGAAATAATAGAGCATCCTAATCTTCAGAGGTTAAGACGCTGGATTTTGTTAACTAATACAGCTGAATGGCTTTATGAAAAATTTGGTTTTACCGAAATACCTAATCCTGAATTTTATATGGAGAAACATAATCCAAATGTATATAAGGAAATAGATCAAATTACTGTGAACGACGCATAAAAATCAAATAAGTAATATTTGAATGACTTTGTTAGATTTCATTTGGCGAAATAAATCAATTTAAAACTTTAGTCAACTAAGACTTTTTCTTTCTAAACGCAAGAAATATTGCAAACAGAATTACAAGAACAATTGCACCGAGAATAATAAATAGCGGTAAAAAATTAATTGGTTTACACATGATATAAGATTTGTAATAACAAATAAAATAAATCTATAAATAGTTTAAGGTTAGTTTGGTATTGGAAGTGGTGTGAATTGCAAAGGTTCAAAGGGATATAAATAAATATCAGCACCAACAATACAACTATAATTTGATGTATGAGGAGCAGCGTAATTATAATCTATTACATCACTCAATTCTGCTAAAGGAATAAAGATAAAAACTAAAATTAAAATGACAGTAGTGTACCAGATAAAAGAAGAAACATTTTTGGTTTCTACATATTCGATGTTTAATTGGTCATAGCTATTTTTCATAAAGTAAAAATAGAAAAACAAAATGAAGTATGATAGTTTTAGTACTATATTAGATGTAATTTAAGATTAAAAAAAAGAAAAAATAAGGAATGCCAAAGCAAAAAAAAGTAATTGATACAAATACAAATGAAAGAATAAGAAAGTTTTTCTTATTTCTATTTAGAACATAAAATTTTTGATAACTAAGATTGGTTAAAAGTATTGATATAGGTAAGGAACAAAGAAATATAAAAAAAAACATTCAGCTAAAATAGCAAAGAAAAACACTAATAGTTAGAATGAATATAAAACAAAAGAAAAGCGAACCGAAGTTCGCTTTTTTACTTATCCGTTGGTTGGAACACATTCACATAAACCAAAATCCCATATCTCATCTACTTCACATGGAACAAATGGAAAGCATTTACTTCCTCCATTGATAGATTGTTGTTCTGGTTTGTTTAATTCTTTACCTAAATTTTGAATGTTCTTAATCATAATTTTGAATTTTAAAATTTATGTAATCTATTAATCTATTTGTAGATATAATAAAATAAAACCATAGAAAAAGTAAGGTTTTTCCTTACTTAACTAAAATTAACATTTAAACAGAATTATTAGTTTGTAGCGTCAATAGAAGTAAATGATAATTGGGAGCAGTTAGACGAGTTTGAGGGTACTGCATATCAAAGAATAAAAACAATCGTAATTTTAGAGGAGACCAACGAGGAGGTTGAAGCATACATTTATGTTTTAAAGTAAAACTTCAGTTATGTAAAAAAGGAACCGATTAAAGTTCCTTTATTAAATCGCTTAGTTTTAGCCCCTGGAGCACTACGCGATTTTTGCTAAAGTATTGAAAATTAGTGGTTTTTTTTAAGTTGTTCGTCGAAAAATAAGTACGATGTGAATGTTTTTGATTTTTTTAAATAAATTACATTGGGTATAGTAAAAATATACTGAAGTAATCGTAGCGAACAATAACTTTCTACTTTAGTAGAAGTTCCTTTTTATTGATAGACTAAACTATTAAAAAGAAATTATGGAGACCAAGAAAAGAGAAATTGTAAAGAATTATGTACTTTCTTATAACAACTTTGATATAGAAGGAATGACGAAATATTTAGCGAAAAATATTGTTTTTGAAAATATTTCCAATGGAAAAGTTAATTTGAAAACCGAAGGTTTAGAAGCATTCAAAGAGCAAGCTACGATAGCTAAGGAGTATTTCAAACAAAGAGAACAGAATATTGAATCATGGGAAATACAAGATTCAACAATTACGATTGAAATATCGTACAAAGCGATTTTGGCAATTGATCTTCCAAACGGTTTAAAAATAGGAGATACCTTGGAATTAAAAGGAGTGTCGCATTTTGAGTTTGAAAATGGAAAAATTAAGCGAATAACGGATAAAAGTTGATGAGCGATTCTAAAAATTAAAAGAAAATAATCATCTATAAGTGATAGAAAACAAAAGATGACTTTATGATAGGGATTATAACATACGATAAACCACACCGTAAAACTCAAGATTTAATTACAAAATTAATACTTAATGGGTATTCTGAACTTCATTTAATAGTAATTCCTTGGGTTGAAAGAAAAAACTTTCAACCAATATTTAAACATAGACCTTCAACATGTGTGAATATTAATATTGAAGAACTAACAAGTAGGTTTAAATTGTCATATTCAAAAGTTGATGTACATAATTTAAATAGCTTTTTCTCTAAGAAGATATTTAGACATGTATTAATTGCTGGAGCGGGATTATTGCCTGAAGAGTTAGTCATAAATCATAAAATAATCAACGCACATCCAGGTTTTCTACCCAATGTAAAAGGATTGGATGCTTTAAAATGGGCAATATATCAAGAGCAACCAATAGGGGTAACAACCCATTATATTTCTGAAAAGGCTGATGAAGGAGAGTTAATAAAGAAGGTTATAGTACCAATTTATTATGAAGATACTTTTCATAGTCTTGCCTACAGGATATACGAAACAGAAATTGAAATGCTTGTCGCTGCAATTGAACATGTAGAAAGTAAGGGTTTCAAAGTAGAGTCTTTAGCCGATGAAAGATTTTTTGCAAATAAGAGAATGCCACATCGTTTAGAAATTGTTATGATGGATAGATTTGAAAAACTACGTATAAAATCTAGATCATTTCGAAAAAAAATAAAGGACAACCAAGTATAGTCAGATTGGTGATTTTTTATGTATGTGATTTAAAGGTAAATTACTATAGCCCAGTATAAATAAGGAAAAGACGCACCTTGAATTCCTGAACTAATCAGAATAACTCCTATTAAAAAAGAAACAGAGAAAAAGATCATCTATAAACTTCTAAAGAAACTTAACTTTTGTAAATAGTTTTCTGCTTTAAAGTATAATATTATAAAAATTAAATAGCTAATAAAAAAGCTCCAAATGGAGCTTAGTAAGGGGTAAACAAAGGGGAAAGTCAACTAGGAATTTATAATGGGTTGTAATGAGATCAATGTTAAAAAAGGGAGCGAACTCCCTTTTCATACTAAAAATTTGAGTCCCCCGATCCAAACGTAGTATTTATAGTGTGAAGATAGATAAATACAAGAATGACTTCTTTGAGATTCCGATGAATGGAAGTTTAGGCTCGGTGAATGGTGAAAAACTGAAGATGAAATAAAGTAGCTATTTAATGTAGATTTCGGTAATAAAAAAAGAAGCAGTCCCCCCCGGAATACTTCTTTTCTTCAAACTAACTAAACTTTAACTATTAACTAAAAAAATGAAAATCAATTTCTAATCTATACTATAAAGATAGTTGAAGAAAGAAGTGTTTAATTGAGGTATTTGTTGAATGGTGGGTTTGTGTAGATGAATGGTAGATTATGAGCTATTGAGCCTTTAAGAATAGAAAGAAGTAAAGAGAAAATTATAAAAAAGCGAACAAGAGTTCGCTTTTAATGCTAACAAAGTTCTTGTCTGCAATCATGAAAACAATTACTGAATTCAATTTTTGTTTGAAAGTTTTGAGATCTACAGTAGTCTAGACATACAGAGCAAATAAGTGGACTGCCTCCTTGAATATTTTGTTGATCTGTTTTGTTTAAAGAATTTCCTAAGTTTAAAATGTTTTTTAGCATAACATAAGATTTAAAGTTTGTTCAATTTAAAAACAGATTGTTTAGTTGAAAAAATAATAACCATAAAATAAGTAAGGGAAAACCGTAAAATTATCAAAATAGTAAAAAAGGTTTACGAGAGGAAGTAGGTTGAATATATGTACATTTGTTATATGATGTATGTAATTTAGATATTGCTCAAGTAGCTTTAATGAATCTTAAATGTATTTGAATTTTGTTTAACTATTTATATTATGGTATTTCATTATACATACATAGTGTTGCTTTTAGGTAAATTGGAAGTTTAAGATAGATTAAAATTTGAATTCATTGAACGAAATAGAAAGATATAGATCGTATATAGAAAAGAAACTGAACGAATACACTTTTGTAGGAAGTAAATCTATAACTTCTTTATTATCTATTTGTAAAATACAAAAATTGAAGAAGGGAGAATTATTACTGCAGATAGGTAAAATATCTCAACAAAAACATATTTTATACAGAGGAGCAATTGTTTCGTGTTACATTAATAGCGAGGGAAATGTATACCACAAAAATATTTTTTTAGGAGGTGATTTTGTAGGGTCAACGGTTTCAGCTTTACTAAATAAAGCTTCTAATTTTGCCCTTGAAGCTATTGAAGATTCAATCGTGATTAGTTTCGACTATGGTAAGTTTAGAGAGCTTACAGAACAAGAATTGGATCTTAAAAATTTTTATATTTCTTATTTAGAAAAGAATTGGGTTGTTGATAAAGAAAAACGAGAACTGGATATTGTTTTGAAAGAAGCCAATGAAAGATATCTTGATTTTATTACAAAACATCCAGAAATTGAGAAGCGTATCCCTTTATATTATATAGCATCACATTTAGGAATTACACCAACACAATTAAGCAGAATTAGAAGAGATTTAAAAGAAAAATAATTTCAATCAACATATGTAAAGGAATGGAATAAATGATTCTTTCACCTTTGTAATATGAAATTAATACTTAATTGTACATTGGCGTTTATAGGAGGTGTTTTTCTCGCTATGCAAGCTGGATTAAATACGAAACTCAGTACCGCTTTAAAACAACCTATATTAGCAGTTATATCAACATCTTTTACAAGTTTCATCCTTGGGATATTCCTTATTTTGTTTTTTACGAAAGGCAGAATTCAGTTAGATTTAATTCAGAAAGTGCCTTGGTATTTATGGTTTATTGGAGGTGTTTTTAGCATGATTGGCATTTCTCTATATTTTTATACAATACCAAAATTAGGGATATCAAAAATGATTGCATTAGGCTTATGTGGGCAGCTTATATTTTCTTTAATCGCAGGAAAATATGGTTGGCTCAACCTTCCAGTAGAAGCTTTAACAACTAATCGGATATTCGGAGCGATTTCAATGCTAGTAGGAATTATTTTAATCAATTCAAAATGATAAAAACAGAACTAAATATTAAAAACTTGACCAATTTATGGAAAGTAGCAGGGGAAGCATTTAATGGTTATGTTGAAAATGAAAGGACGTTTTATGCTAGTATGAAAGGATTAGCATGGCCAAATCGTATTTGGGTAAATGATTTGGTAGATATTAAAGTTGCTCAAGAAATACAAGAAACGATGAAGAGACATGAAGGAATGACTTTTTCCTATTTCAATAAAAGTAAGGCTAAGAGTAATTTAACATTTGAGACTAATATGTACCTTAAATCGGTACAATATGGAATGAGTTTAACTCCAAAAAACTATTATAAGGCACAAAAAGAAATTACTCTTGTAAGAGTAAAAGATAAAGAGAATGCCGATTTATGGAGTGCAACATTTTATAAGGCTTTCAATTACCAAATCAATGCAGAAGTTATTTTAAGAACTTTAAATGATGTTCTATATTTTCTGATTTATTCCAAGAAAGAATTGTTAGGAACAGTGGTTGTTTTTGTTACAAATAGGATTGGAGGAATACATAGTTTAGGAGTAGTTCCTTCAAAGAGAAAACAAGGTTTTGCTCTTGATATTATGAGAGAGGTTTTAAATTTTTTAAAGGAAAAGAAAATAGAGTTAGTAACATTGCAAGCATCCGAAATGGCTAAAGAAATGTACTTGAAACTTGGTTTCTCAGTTGATTTTTTAATGGAAAATTATATGCTTAAAAAATAGAATTATGAGTTTGATAGAAAATTTAAATTGGCGCTATGCGACCAAAAAGTTTGATTCTAGTAAAAAGATAACAATTACAGATTTAAATCATATAGAAAGTGCAATTCAGTTATCTGCATCTTCTTATGGATTACAATTGTACAAGGTTTTTATCATAGAAGATATAGATCTTAGAAGTAAGTTAAAAGCTGTTTCTTGGAATCAAAGTCAAATAACCGAAGCATCACATCTATTTGTATTTTGTAACTATATAAATAATATAACAACTGAAGTAGATAATCATATTAAGTTAACAGCAAAGACAAGAAATCTTGATGAAGAAATGTTAAATGAGTATGGTAGTTTTATTTTAGAGAAAATATTTGCGAAGTCGGAGATAGAAAGATGTAACTGGACCCGAAATCAAACCTATATTGCTCTAGCAAATTTACTTTCTATATGTGCTGAGTTGAAAATAGATGCTTGTCCAATGGAAGGGTTTGATTCGGTTAGGTATAATGAAATCTTAGGCTTAAATCAAATAGGGTTAAACGCTTGTGTATTGGCTGCAGTAGGTTATAGAGATAAAGAAGATAAAACACAGTATTTGGAGAAAGTTAGAAAATCGAAAGATGTACTATTTGAGTATTTATAATACGCCAATTTAGTGATCTAAAACTTTTAGATACTTGTAAAAAAGATTTTTTTAGTTAATGTTACGCAACCTTTAAGGAATTAGTGTATCTACAATGTAAAACTGAAAATGAAATATTATGAGAATACAAATGATTATTTTATGGTGTGCAATATTTTTTGTTTCATGTAATGAAGAAGATCAAGGCGATGGAGATATCTCCGTGATAGGAAAATGGAAATTGATTGAGGTATTGGCTGATCCTGGAGATGGTAGCGGCACTTTTAAAGAAGTAAAGAGTAATAAAACGATTGAATTAAAAAGTAATGGAACGATAACAACAAATGAATCTTTGTGTAGTCCATATTCAGACGAAATAATAAATGAAGGGACTTATAGCTTAAAGGATAAATTAATTATAACCAATTGTCAAAACTCCAACATAGCAAAGATATTTTTTGAATTTACTGATGATCATCTTATCTTAAATTTTGTTTCGAATGAAGGGTATTCTCAAAAATTTCAAAAAGTTAACTAAATTGAAAGAGATTACAATATAAAGATTAGAAAGCGCTTGTTAATACTTAGTAAACAAAGAAAAACCCACCGAAGTGGGAGCTTTTTAGGGAATGTTTAATAAAGAAAACTTAATATAAACATGCCACTAATAAGTATGATTTAAAGTTAAAAAAAATAGGAACAGGAAAAAACCTGAATTTTTACTGGTTATTTGGATTTAGGTTTACTGAAACAAACGAAACATATCAAAACAAACAGGCAAGACAGAATAAATTTAAAGGCAATAGCCATGATAAAAGGGGGTAAGGGGTTATCGGTAGATACCAATTTATCACGACTTTTTTAAGAAACTATTAGCGATTCGATGAATAGCAGTATTAAGCCGTTCATTAATGATAAACCAGAGATATAGATAAGAGACTTTATCTTAAGAATGTGGAAACTTATGTTTTAACTAAATAAACTTATATTTTTGGGGGTTATTAGACATTCTAGTATAATAATAACGATTTATGGTTAACTTAAGTTTAAGTTCAGGAAACCGAACGTCGTATTCATTTCCATATGATTTAATAAGTTTTACTAATGTAGGTTTAGGTGTCATAATCATGAAATTTTTTGAGAAGATAATTCATAAAAATCAGCAATGGTTATTATTTAGATGAAGCTAAGTATAAGTATAGGTATAAAGGAATCAAGGAGCGATGAGCAATAGATTTTGAAAAAAATAAACTAAAAGACTATCTGCATCACAGGACTAGTTGAAAAATCTTTATTATTTTTAGCAGTAAGTACTCTAAGAGATAACTATCTTGGAGGGTGTTAAATTATCAACCAAACTAAAATATGAAAAAGCAATATAAATTGAGGCTATATATATCTGGGCTGTTTATAATGATCGCACTTATAATATTGGCAGATTTTGTTATACCTGCGGAAACAGTCAATGAAAAAATTATAAAAGTTGAAAGAGAAATTGAGAATTATTACAATGCAGGAGGAAATTCACACAACACATATAAAGTAATTACAAATTCGTATAAATTTTCTGTAGAGGAAGATTTTGCAAAATTAGCAAGAGGAAAGGAAAATATATCATTCGGAGTTTCCATGATATTCAATAAAGTAAATTGGTATACGCTTAATTTATCCAATGGAAAATCCTTTCATTCTTTACGTATAGCTTCAGGTTTTGTGCTTCCTTTGTTATTCATAATAGCATTTTTTGTAGCACATCGTTTTAAAAAGAACATAAACACGATTGTTTTAATACTGAAAGTATTGTTAATTATTGATATTATATATTTATGGAGCTGATTCAGTTCAGTTCGCTGTTTATTTAGGTATTTTAACTTTTTCTAAACTCCAATAAGAAAGTGAAATAGAAAAGAAACAATAATGCAAAAAGGTTACTTTTACAAGACATTTCTTTTCTATTTGGACTCCATAATTAAAACAGAAAGAACGGTTTTTGAAACCACTTAAAACTACACATTAAATTCAAGAAAGTTTTAACTATTCGATGTTTGACTTATATCTATAGATAAATTCATTGAACATACTTATCAATTGTAAATTTTATTCAAAATTGTAGAAAATAGAAAAGCCATATCAACGTATGATATGACTTTGTAATTTGATTTTTTGTTAAAAAAGATATAGTGAGTACAATTTCAATGTTTAGATATGAAACAAAAAACACAACTCAACAAATGAGCTGTGTTATATAGGTGAATTTAATTCTAGTCCCCACTAAATCAAATCTACACAAACCTAAATATTAACTTAATACCGTCCAAAAGAATCCCTCTTTTAGCAAGCAGGAATTTTTGAAAAGACAACATATGTTAATATTTTTTCAAAAAATAGAATAAAAAAGAAGTGAATTCTTTGAAAAGGAATACTTGTGTGTAGAAATTATTTAAAATAGTAAGTCATTTAATACATTATATTTGTCAAAGAGAGATATAAGAATTTTCTTAAAGAAAGTCTCAAGCAAAACAAGGTAGTAATAAATTAAATGGGGTTAGTAAAAGATATACTTAGAAAGGTTGATCCTGTAATGAAACCTTTTCATTCATACCAGGCACCGATATTTCCTTATTATCATACAGTTTCGAACGAAGATTTATCACATATAAAAGGTCTCTATAATTATAAAAATGAGAAGGATTTTATAAGAGATTTAGATTTTCTTTTAAAAAAGTACAAGGTTTTAGAACCAAGAAAGTTACTTGAAGCAATTCGAAGGAAAGAAAAGATACCTAACAATTCATTTTTATTATCTTTTGATGATGGGCTTTCAGAAGTATATAAAACCATTGTTCCGATATTAAATCGAAAAGGAATTCCGGCCATTTTCTTTATCAATAATAAGTATGTTGACAATACAACTTTATTTTATAAACATAAAATATCTATTATTGTACAATACCTCTTATCAAATGAAAATGATGATGCAATTAACAATATTTTAAACCTTCAAAATGTTTCAAAGGCTCATCTTATAAAAAAGATAAAAACTATTCATTATACCCAAGAAGAGGTCATAGACAAGATGTTAGATACAATAGGAGTAAACGTTCAAGAGTTTTTGAAAAATCAAAAACCATACGTAACGTTTGCAGAACTTAATGAGATTAAAAATCAAGGACATTATTTAGGTGGACATACAGTGAGTCATTTTCCTTTACATCAATTAAGTTTGGAAGAACAAGTTGTTGAAATACTCGATTCAATTGTTTGGCTTAAAACGAATTTTAGCCTCAATTATGAGCTATTTTCTTTTCCATTTTCAGATATATTTGCAACCAAAACTCTTTTAGATAAGCTGTTTCAGCAAATGCCTAATTTAGTTCTAATGGGAAATCAAGGAATGAGAAAAGATATTTCCGATCAAATTATTCAGCGTTTTTCACTAGAAAAAGAAGCACAAGCAGATATAGGAGTTCGTATGAATATTATTTATAGGAAGTACCTTTCCCTTATTGGTAAACAAAAAATAACTCGAAAGTCATTATGAACATAAGAATCCAAGAATTTAGAAAATTTGAGATACCAAATATTTTAAATGATGAAATGGTTTGGAATCATAGTTTTTTAATAGGAACAAAACATAGGTTATTGGCGCATTATAAAAACCCTAAATCAAATGATGATGATATCGCTTTGTTAGTTGCTTATATAGATGCTCAAATTGTTGGATACATGGGGGTTTATATCGATTATATTCATATTGGTGATAAGGCTGAAAAAATCGGATGGTTGTCTACTTGGTGGTTGCATAAAAGTTCGGCTGGTAAGGGTATTGGTAAAGAGATGCTTAAGAAAATGTATGAGTTGAACGATGGAAGAATAGGTATTTCTCAATTTACTCCTAGTGCGAAAAGAGTATATGATAAGTCAGGTTTTTTTAATTATTTAAAAAAGTTAGTAGGTTGTAAAATTGATCTTAGGTTGAATTTAGAATATCTTTTACCCGCTTATAAAGAATCATTAAGAAAATATACTTGGTTGTTTAGAACGATTGATACTACCTTTAACGTTGTAAATGAGTTCAAGCTTAAAATGGTATACAGTTCTTATAAAAAATCAATGAAGAACTATTCAATTGATTATTTAACTCATATTGACTCTAAGATGGCATCTTTTTTACAGGAAAAGCAACATAAGAATCTTACAAAAAGAGATGCAGATTTTTTTCAGTTTATAAAAACATATCAATGGATAGAGGAAGCACCATTGGTTGATTTTGTTACTAATAAGAAAAAGTATTTCTTTTCTGATTACAATAAGAACTTTAATATTTATTTAGTAAAAGTAGAAGATAAGGAGGCTAATATAGTTGGATTTATTTGTTTACTAAGAAAAGATGCAGAGCTTAAAGTATTACAAATATTTTATTTGGAAGGAATGCATTCATTAATGGCTAAATTGGTTATTATGCATGGAATAAAGCTTGGTACAAGAACAATTATTACTTATGATGAAAACTTAACTAAAGAGTTTAAACGTTTAAAATCAGCCAGAATACGCTTCAAGAAAAAAGATAGAGAATCCATTGTGTCTAAGATATATGGAGAAATTAATAGTGAAGAGTTTAATTTTCAATATGGAGACGGAGATTGTTCCTTTGCATAAGAAGTAATGTAGCTTTATTATAAAAGAATAAAAATGCTACTATATATTTTTAAAAAAAGTGATTATGACTATATAAAACCATTTAAAATCAGTTTGGCTGAGATTAAATGATTTTATAAGTCACAACTAACCATAAATTTTACAAAGATTGATCGATGGAATGGATTAAATGATCGATTTCAGTTTCATTACCTGAAATTGTAAGTCGTATCCACGATTTTCTCTTAATAATAAAATTATCTGGAATGATGTTCAATTTGTTCTTTGGATTTTCCGTAACAAATTTGTTCAAAACATCGGTTAAAGTTAACCGATATTTACCTTGGTATTCGATTGTTTTTGTCATGTCTGGGGGGACTATTGGTTGTTTTTCAACAAGATATAAAAAAATAAAGAACAATTTTGAGGGGAATCCGTAAAAAGATAAAACACTACATTTTTTTGATATAAAAAACCGAAAATTTAAAAAGCCACACTATTACAGCATGGCAATTTGTTTCTAATTCAAAATCTAAATGACAACAACTAAATGTGAGTCAAAATTAGGTTTAGAATTAGAATGTATAGTAAATAAAAGGTTATATAAATATTATGAAATGAAGATGTAATAAGTAGCTATGACATACTTTTATGCACATATCATAAGTTGTGAACGTATATTAAGTATAAAACAGCAAGTGAATTAACTTATTTATTCAATATACTTCGTAAAAGAAAAATTAAAGAATCAAGATATTGAGTAAAAAAGAAGAAGAAAAGAAGTCGTCCCCCCCAGGATCTTTCTTTTCTTCTAAAATCTTCAATTTTTGTGAAAAATGAATTTGTTGATGTAAAGATACTGGACAATAAATGTTTAAATGTGAAGGAATAGACGAAATGCATTTTTGTATCGGTGAATAGTCTTTAGCTACCGATGAAAAGTAATGCGTCAAAAAGTAGAGTGAAATGTATATATAATGTTCTACGAAGAGGTATAAGGCTAATAAATAAGTTTAGCAAGCTTGCATAAAACGTTGTTGATCTAACCATTGATGTACACTTCCTAATTCACGCGCCTTGAAGAAGTTATTTTCTTTATAAATATAATTTCCTTTTGGTGGAACCTTTTTTACTTTTATAAACTTATATAGAACTAGTTTAATAATGGCTTCTTTAATATCTTCTTTGGTAATATCTTCTTGGCTATTTGCTTCGAGTACTTCTTTAATAAAAGTATCAACTTCAATATGTTTCGTATTGAAAATTAAAGCTTTAAAAACAATTTCTTCCATAATGCATTGATTATAAGCACAAAGATATGGGCAAGTTTGAAGTCTAAAAAGGGGAATACCGCAGCAAAAAATGTAAAAATCCGAAGAAAATAATTTTATAATTATCTGTTTTTTTGAATCAAAGTTAGAATTTTTCTACCTCTGGCTTTACAACCTTTACTTTCATGAATAACCTTCGTTCTAATAATATGTTCTAATTCATCAAAAACCCAGTCTTTATGCAATCCAAAAAGATATAATGTTTGCATGGAGTAAGCTTTTACTGCAATTTTTTGCTCGCTAATGAGCCAGTCGAAACCTGTTTCAATGATGAGGTCAATATGTGTTTGAGTTAAGATTTGTTGAATTGAATGCTCTTTTTTAGAGGTGTACGCTTTTGCTATGTGTTCACATATTTTAGCACAAGGCCTCACAGCACTGTCTAAATAGACCTTTTGTATATTTTCTGTGAAACTATCAATATAGGGAATGATGTATTCAATTCCATGGTGTGTACAGATCCATTCAAGTACCCAAGCGGCCTTGATAGAAAGTTTATTATCAACATCAAATGTAAGAGCTACTAAATTTTTTATTAAATTAGGATTGTTTAATACAATATTTGAGGCTGTTTTTCTGTTTTCTCTAGCAGGATTGGCCATATTGTTTAAAACAGAAATTAAAAAATCAATACTCATATTGGTATGGTTTATGTACTTTTGGTGCAATAAGATTTAAAATTAGAAAAAAGAAATCATAATGATTTATTTAAAAAGAATATTTTCAATAATCCTTGTAAGTTCAATTGCTTTTACGGCAACTGTTTCGGCGCAAAAAACAAACCAGTTTGATGAAAATGGTAAACGTACTGGAGTTTGGAAGAAGTTTTATAACAATAACAAATTACGTTACTCAGGAAAGTTCAAGGCAGGAAAAGAAATAGGTGTTTTTAAGTTTTATAATATAGACTCTTATGGAACTCCAGCTATTGTTAAAGAGTTTTCTTCAAAATCAGATAGTGCTTTTGTTAAGTTTTATACACCAAAAGGAAAGGTAAAAAGTAAAGGTTGGATGATTGGAAAAAATAGAGAGGGTAAATGGATGTATTATTTTGGAAACGGAAAAGTTTTTTCAGAAGAAAACTATAAGGATGGAAAATTGGAAGGTGTTGTGAGAAATTATTATCCAAATGGAAAATTAACAGAGGAAACATATTATAAAGAAGGTAAAAAAGAAGGAAGTTCAAAGGTATATACCGATGATGGAATTTTAATAGAAGAAGTAGCTTATGTTAATGGAAAGCTTCATGGTTTTGGAAAGTATTTTAACTTAAAAGGTCAGCTTCAAGAAAGAGGGAACTATGAAAATGGAGTTAGAAAAGGAAAATGGGAGTTTTTTATTGATGGAGAGGTAGTTACTAAAAGAAAGCGTAAAAACCTTTCTGATTTAAAGAATAAATAGACAAACGAAATAATGAGAAGTCTAACTTATATATTGTTTATCAGTCTTGTTATTTCTTGTAAAAAAAAGGAAGATACTTCAATAATTGGTATGTGGAGTGTTGAAAAAGTAGCAATAGGAAATAATGAAATGACGCCTAATGCTAGGTGGATGAAATTTAATGCCGACTCTTCTCAAGTTTCTGGAAATGGTTGGTTTCAACATTCTCTAGGTACTTGGAAATTAACTGAAGACAATCTTTCATTTGAAAACACTAATGGAACGCAAGATAATTATGCTCCATTTAAAGTTGAGGTCAGTGAAAACACGATGCAATGGAAGAGAATCGAAGACGGGGAAGAAGTAAAAGTGCATTTAAAAAGAATTGAAAATATTCCAGCATCAGAAGGAAATAAATTGTTAGGCTTATGGAAATTGGAATCAATGGATGTAGGAAAAGGTAAAACTTCACAATTAGATAACAAGAGTACATTGTTTTTAAGATGGGATAATACCTATGTAAAAGAAGGAACTTTAAAGGGGAAGGAATATGGTGTTTATAAAATACATGGTCATAAGCCTGAATTACAGCTCGTAAATTATGGTGATGATCCTAAATTTAGTTTTTATCAATTTACAATTAGTCAGAATAAATTGTTTTTAAAATCTACTGATGGAACTGAAGCATATACATATAGTAGGACGTATCAATTTCTTCAATAATACCATCAATTCTTTCCATATAAAAACAGAAAACAAATTCGTAAATTTGCACCTCAAATTTAAAAAGAGATGAAAAGAGTAGTAGTAGGACTTTCAGGAGGTGTAGATAGTAGTGTTACCGCATATTTGTTAAAAGAACAAGGGTATGACGTTATCGGGCTATTCATGAAAAATTGGCATGATGATACGGTAACTATTTCTGATGAATGTCCTTGGTTAGAAGACAGTAATGATGCTATGATTGTTGCTGATAAGTTGGGAATTCCTTTTCAAACAGTAGATTTGAGTGAACAATACAAAGAACGTATTGTTGACTATATGTTTAATGAGTACGAAAAAGGTCGTACTCCGAATCCAGATGTTTTGTGTAATCGAGAAATTAAGTTTGATGTATTTATGGATATCGCATTAAGCTTGGGAGCAGATTACGTGGCAACTGGACATTATTGTAGAAAAGGAGAAGAAGTTATAAATGGTAAGCCAGTATATAAATTATTAGCGGGTAAAGACGGTAATAAGGATCAATCATATTTCCTATGTCAGCTATCACAAGAGCAATTATCAAAAGCATTATTCCCAATTGGAGAATTAACGAAGCCTGAGGTTAGAGAAATTGCAAAAGAAGCTGATTTAATTACTGCCGATAAGAAAGATTCTCAAGGATTATGTTTTATAGGCAAAGTAAGGTTGCCAGATTTTCTACAGCAAAAATTGCAACCTAAAGAAGGAGAGATTATTCAAATACCTTCAGATTTTAATGAATATACAAAATCAACACCTAGGTTTGCTGATAAAGAAGCTGAATTAGCATATCGCGCTACTAAGTTTTCTTATCATAAAGAAGATGGTAAAGTAGTGGGGAAACATCAAGGAGCGCATTATTTTACAAAAGGACAACGTAAAGGTTTAGCAGTTGGAGGTACCAAAGAACCATTATTTGTAATTGAAACAGATGTAGATACAAACATTATTTATACGGGTGAAGGTAAAAATCACCAAGGACTATATAGAAATGTTCTTTTTGTATCTAATGAAGAACTGCATTGGGTGCGTGAGGATTTAGCTTTGAAGACAGACGAAACAATGGAAGTGGAAGCGAGGATTCGCTATCGTCAAGCTTTGGAGAAAGCAACTTTATACAAAACAGACAAAGGATTATATGTAGAGTTTGAAAATGCTCAATCAGCAATTCAAGAAGGACAGTTTGTTGCTTGGTATAAAGAAGAAGAATTATTAGGCTCTGGTGTGATTTCTTAAATATACATTTATCAAAGGATCTTTATAAGACCTCGAAAAATTCGAGGTTTTTTTGTGCTTATTCGTTAATGATTGTACATTTACCCTATGCAAAATACGATTACCAAACTTTTTAATATACAATATCCAATTGTTCAAGGAGGAATGATTTGGGTTTCAGGCTGGAAATTAGCTTCTGCAGTTTCTAACGCTGGCGGATTAGGTTTAATAGGAGCAGGGTCTATGTACCCAGATGTGTTAAGAGAGCATATTCAAAAATGTAAAAAGGCGACGGATAAACCTTTTGGAGTAAATGTTCCAATGTTATATCCTGATATAGAACAAATAATGGATATTATAGTTGAAGAAGGAGTGAAGATTGTGTTTACTTCAGCAGGAAACCCAAAAACATGGACGAATTTTTTGAAAGAAAAAGGAATCACTGTTGTACATGTTGTAAGCTCTGTTAAGTTTGCCTTAAAAGCTGAGGCAGCCGGAGTAGATGCTGTAGTATGTGAAGGGTTTGAAGCAGGTGGACATAACGGACGGGAAGAAACCACCACATTTACTCTTATTCCTATGGTTAAAGAGCAGGTGAGAATACCTGTAATAGCAGCTGGAGGAATTGGTTCTGGAAGAGGTATGTTGGCAGCAATGGTTTTAGGAGCAGATGGAGTACAAATAGGAAGTCGTTTTGCGGCAACAAAAGAATCTTCGGCTCATGAAAATTTCAAAAAAACAATTGTTGATGTAAAAGATGGAGGAACTCACCTTACTTTAAAAGAGTTGGCTCCTGTGAGATTAGTAAAGAATAAGTTCTATAATGATGTGCAAGAGTTATATGCAAGTAATCCTACTGTAGAACAAATTAAAGAGCTATTAGGTCGTGCTAGAGCCAAAAGAGGGATGTTTGAAGGTGATTTAGAAGAAGGAGAGTTAGAAATAGGACAAATTGCCGGATTAATTCACGAGATAAAATCAGCAAAAGAAGTTATCGAAGAAATTATAACTGAATTTAATACCGTAAAAGGCAATTTTTAAGAGCCTTGTAAAGTGAGATAATGAAAATAAAAAAGAGGAATGAATTCAATTCATTCCTCTTTTTATTTTATATAGTTGTTGAAATTAGTAATTTACGTAATCAACAATTTCTAATCCGTATCCAATCATACCAACGCGTTTCGTTTGTTTTGTATTTGAAACTAAGCGTAACTTATGAATATGTAAATCATGTAAAATTTGAGCACCAATTCCAAAATCTTTATTATCCATTACTACATTTGGAGCTTTCATAATTCCGTTTTCCTGATTCTCTCTTAATAAACGTAAACGACTTAATAAGTTTAAAGCTTCTCTTTGTTGGTTGATAAAGATAATAGCACCTCTACCTTCTTCATTTACCACCTTAAACATTTGATCTAATTTTTTATCAGCATTATTAGTCAAAGTTCCTAATATATCGTTGTTTACTAAAGTGGAATTTACCCTTGTAAGTATCGCTTCATTTTTGGTCCAAGTACCTTTAGTTAAAGCAATATGAATTTGTTTATTTGTTGTTTGTTGGTAAGCTCTCAATCTAAATTCACCAAAACGAGTTTCTACGGTGAAGTCTTCTTTCTTTTCAATTAAAGAATCGTGCTCCATTCGATAAGCTACAAGGTCTTCAATCGAAACAATTTTTAAATCAAATTTTTGAGCTACTTCTAGAAGTTGAGGTAAACGAGCCATGGTACCATCTTCATTCATGATTTCTACAATCACTCCAGCAGGTTGTAAACCAGCAAGACGAGCAAAGTCGATTGCAGCTTCTGTATGACCAGTTCTTCGTAAAACACCACCATTTTTAGCTTTTAAAGGAAATATATGTCCTGGACGAGCCAAATCAAAAGGTTTAGTTTCTGCATCTATCAAAGCCATGATTGTTTTTGCTCTATCTGAAGCAGAAATTCCGGTTGTAACACCTTTCCCTCTTAAATCTACAGATACAGTGAAGGCAGTTTCCATAGGATCAGTGTTATTGCTAACCATCATCCCTAATTCTAATTCTTTGCAACGATCTTCGGTAAGAGGTGTACAAATAAGACCTCTACCATGGGTAGCCATAAAATTAATCATTTCAGGAGTTACCATTTCTGCGGCAGCAACAAAATCACCTTCATTTTCTCTGTCTTCATCATCAACCACTATAATTACTTTACCATTTTTAATATCTTCAATGGCTTCTTCTATGGTGTTTAACTGTATTTTAGTTTGTGTTGTCATTGTTATGTTGTTTTCTCTTTAGAGAATAGTTTTTTGAAAAATTGTGTAATTGGAGCAAAGAAGCTACTTACATTAAACAAACCTTTGTCTTGTGTGGCTCTAATAGTTAATGTTAATGCCAAAGGAAACATAAGAGCAACGGATAGCCAAGAGCCTGTGATGGCTGTTAATGAACTTTCTTCGGCTAAGTTACGTCCAAATGTATTAGAAAAAAAGTACAAAACATAAATAGAAATAGCCAATATCATAGGTAATCCCATTCCACCTTTTCTGATAATAGATCCTAGAGGTGCTCCAATAAAGAATAATATCAGGCAAGAGAGTGAAAATGCAATACGGTTATAGTACTCAATATCGTAAAGATTTAAGTACTTTCGTTTGTTTTTCAGAGTCTCTTTGTTAGCCTTATTATTATTCAAAGTACGTTCCATTTTAGAAACTGCAGTGGTTAACACATTTACTTTCTCCCTAAGATCAAAATTAGAAAGTATATCTAATGATAAATCTTTGTTTTTAAGAGAATCAGGGTAGGAGTGTAAATCTTCAATATCGATACTTAAAAATAAGTTTTTAGCTCTACTTTCTATAAATTCATCATAACTAACCTTTAGGGTTGGAATGGTATCTTTTAATTGCTGTAAACTAAGCATGTTAAAGTTACTCTTATACTTTTCTTCACCAATATCATCCTGTGAAAAAGAAGAAATATCTATGTTTATAGTATATTCATCAAATTTTGCTTGTGAAGCAGGCATCCTTTGTCGTTCCTTGTAGGAAGTTCCAGATTTAACATGGTGTTCAAAATAATGACCATCTTTTAGAATTAAAGTCATGTATTTACTACCTTCTTCAGAAATAATTTCCCCTTTTTTTGCTGTTATTATTTTATTATTCCCCTTTTTACTAGATAGGTCATAAATCATAACGTCTTTTAAAAGATTGTCATCCTCTCCATATTTTTCTTCAAACTTGATTTGAAAATTAGGTATTTCTGTATTGAAACCACCAGGAACTAGTGCTAAAGCAGGTTGTTTCTTTTTAATGTTTACCTTCATGTTTAATTGCTTTAACATGGCATAAGGATATACATTATTTAAGAAGATAAAATTTAATCCGCTCATTAAAACCGCTAAAAGAACTAAAGGGCGAACCATACGTTGTAAAGAAA
Source organism: Tenacibaculum sp. 190130A14a (assembly GCF_964048965.1). Classification (NCBI taxonomy): domain Bacteria; kingdom Pseudomonadati; phylum Bacteroidota; class Flavobacteriia; order Flavobacteriales; family Flavobacteriaceae; genus Tenacibaculum; species Tenacibaculum polynesiense. The sequence goes on from NZ_OZ040189.1 coordinate 1,533,335, forward strand.
CTCCAGCAGATTTTGCAGCGGCAAACTCATAGTTTTCAGATAAACTACCAAGAGTCATAATGGAAGAAAGCAGCACACCAATGGGTAATGCCTGAGGCGTTACAATTAGGGCTGTGTACCAAAGGAATTTTAAAATAATAACAATTCCAATCCCTTTTCCTGCAATGTTATCAAAACCAAGCCATAAGGCTTGCATTACCAATACAAATAAGATGATGAAAAAGGTTGCTAAAAAGGGAATTAAGAAACTCTTTAATATATATCTGTCTAATGTTTTCACAGAAGCAAAGTTACTAGTTAGTTGGTACAAATAACACAAAAGTTTTGTTAATGATTCACATTTTCATTAACAAAACTTTTGGGCAGGTAATTAATCGATATAATACCCTTGTTTTTCGTATTTACTTTTGTCAAAAGTAAATAGCTTTTCCGATATAGGTTGGTTACTTTTAAACTTTGTAATGGTAAAAGTTGTTTCGGCACCATTAGAACCTATTTGTACCAATTTATATATATGTTTTGTTTTAGCGTCAATTCCTAATTGCACCTTAATAATGTCTGAATTACTATCAATAGGAGTTAAATCTACAAATTGAATTTTACGTCCTTTACTATTTTTTAAAGCACCCATTTTATAAGTATATCCTTCTTTATAAAAAGTTAATAATTTAGAAGGGTAAATAAATCCATCTTCTTCTTCTAAATCCCCATTTGTGATATTAACTTCCTTTTCATCAGCATTAATTACTACTAATTTTTTTCCGTCAAAAACAAAATTGTTTCCTAAGTAATTTAAATTATATTTTTCTCCAGATAATGTGATTTCACCTCTAATAGGAGGGTCGTTTGTAATTCCTGCTTCTTTATTAACTAAAGTAGAATTAAAACCAATAACCATATTTTTATAAGCTCCCATTTTTGTTGACACTTCATCTAAAAGACTTTTAGCTTCTGAAGAAGTACTCTGAGCACTTATTTGTACACTTAAAAATATACTCGCTATTAATATTCCTAGTTTTTTCATTTTACGAATTTAATTCTTATTTGTTGTTTTTTTCATTCTCCAATAATTGCTCTAAAGCAATCAAATCAGGAACTAACACTTGTCGAGCTTTACTACCTTCAAATGGACCTACAATACCTGCAGCTTCCAATTGATCAATTAATCTACCCGCTCTGTTATATCCTAGTTTTAACTTTCGTTGCAATAACGATGCCGAACCTTGCTGAGCTGTTACAATAACTTCAGCTGCTTCTTTAAATAGTTTATCCCTATCTGCTATATCAATATCAAGATTTGTGCCACCTTCTTCGCCAACATATTCAGGAAGTAAATGTGCATCTGGATAAGCTCTTTGGGAACCAATATAATCTGTTATTTTTTCTACCTCTGGTGTATCTACAAAAGCACATTGAATACGGGTAATATCGTTTCCTCCAGAATATAACATATCTCCACGTCCAATTAATTGATCGGCTCCAGGAGCATCTAATATTGTTCTACTATCAATTTTAGAAGTTACTCTAAAAGCAATTCTAGAGGGGAAGTTAGCTTTAATAATACCAGTAATTACATTTACAGAAGGACGCTGTGTTGCCACAATTAAATGGATTCCGATAGCACGAGCTAATTGGGCTAAACGAGCAATTGGAGTTTCTACTTCCTTACCTGCAGTCATAATTAAATCAGCAAATTCATCAATAACCAATACAATATATGGTAAGAACATATGACCATTTTCTGGATTTAGTTTACGAGCTTTAAATTTAGTATTGTACTCTTTGATGTTACGAACCATTGCGTTTTTTAATAATTCATAACGGTTGTCCATTTCAATACAAAGTGAATTTAATGTATTGATTACTTTAGTGTTGTCTGTAATAATAGCCTCTTCAGAATCGGGTAGTTTGGCTAAATAATGACGTTCTATTTTATTAAATAAAGTAAGTTCTACTTTTTTAGGATCTACCAGCACAAATTTAACTTCAGCAGGGTGTTTACGGTATAATAACGAAGTTAAAATAGCATTCAATCCAACAGATTTACCTTGTCCGGTTGCACCTGCCATTAATAAGTGAGGCATTTTAGCCAAATCAACTACAAAGGTTTCATTTGAAATTGTTTTACCTAATGCAATAGGAAGTTCCATAGCCGATTCTTGGAATTTCTTTGAAGAAATTACAGAATGCATAGAAACGATGGTTGCTTTCTTATTAGGAACTTCAATACCAATAGTACCTTTACCTGGAATAGGAGCGATAATACGAATTCCTAATGCAGATAAAGATAAAGCGATATCATCTTCTAAATTTTTAATTTTTGAAATACGGACTCCAGCTTCAGGAACTATTTCATATAATGTAATTGTAGGACCTACAGTAGCTTTAATTTGAGCAATACCAATTTTGTAATTTTTTAAGGTTTCTACAATTTGGTTTTTATTAGCTTCAAGTTCTGCAGGATCTATAGAAATACTTTCGTTATATTCTTTTAATAAGTTGAAGGTAGGAAACTTGTAGTTACCTAATTCTAATTTAGGATCAAACTCTCCAAAATCTTTAACCAATTGATCCGAAAGATTTTCCGAAACATGAGATTCTTCGGCTATTTTTTCAATAGCAACTTCAACCTCTTTTTTAGTTTCTTCAGAAACAATAAGAGTAGGTTCTTGTGCGGGTTCTACTTCTAAAGAAAGTTCTTCTTTTACGGGGTCTTCCGATTTTATTTCTGAATGATTACTTATGGTAGGTTGTAAATTCTCTACTGATAGTTCAAAATCAGATTTTGAATCAACTATGGTTTCTTCAACCGGTACTTTAGGTGTTTCTTCTTTAATTGATTCGTTCTCTTTTTGCGAAGCTTTTACTTTTTCATCAACAAGTTCTGGAGTTATTTTAAAACGAAGAATGATATAAGCGACAAGCAAAAAGAGTAGTAGTATAACCAGTCCTATTTTCCCTAAGAAGGCTTGTAAATATTCATTTAGCTCAAAACCTATAATACCAGATAATAGAGCCAGTTTTTTATCAACAAATCCAAGGGCTACAGAAATCCATAGCATACCTAATAATCCCCAATTCCATGAAGAAATAATACGCTTTAAGTTACTTTGTAAAAGTATTCTTACTCCACTAATAAAAAACAAGAAAACAAGCATAAAACCACCAATTCCAAATCCTTTATAGATAAATAAATTACTTAATTTGGCGCCAATTTGGCCTAATAAATTCTTTGCTTTTATAGCTTTATCAGGAAATTGACTCAATGCACTTTGATCTTCTTGCCATGAAAAGAAAAAAGAAATAAAGGCAACCAACAGGGCTAAAGAAAAAAGAATCAAAAATGATCCTAAAATACTTTGATTTTGTCTGTTATTTATAAAAGATTTTACTTTTGAAATAGCAGAAGGTTTTGTTGAAGTTTTCTTTTTTACGGTTTTCTTTTTGGCCATGAATGTAAATTAGGTTGAGTGAATTACAACGTTAAAATATAACTATAATTTTAGGAAGGTAAATAATAAAAAATATAATTATAGAAACGAAAGCAGCAAAGGCAGGAGCACCTGCTGCTATATCTTTAATAAAACCAATTTTTTCGTGATAATCTGGATGAATAAAATCGGCAACTTTTTCAACGGCAGTGTTTAAAGCTTCTGCAACTAATACCAGTCCAATAGCTAAACATTGGATCATCCATTCAACAGAGGAGATATCAAGATAGAAACCTAAAATAGTAACCAAAACGGCTATAGAAAACTGCACTTTAATACTATCTTCTGTAGTTAAGAGTAGCCACATACCCTTTAAGGCAAACTTAATACTTCGTAATCTGCCTATAATAAAACCATCATTTGGGTTTTTCATACTATAATTATAATGCTTTTAAAGCCGCTTCGTAATTTGGTTCGTCAACAATTTCAGAAACTTGTTCTGTATGCGTAACAACACCTTCTTCATTAATTACTACGATGCAACGAGAGTGTAAACTTGTTAAAGGTCCGCTTGTAATTTCTAAACCAAAATTTTTACCAAAATTACCATCAACAAAATCAGATAACATTACTACATTTTCGATACCCTCAGCTCCACAAAATCTACCTTGAGCAAATGGTAAATCCTTAGAAATACATAAAACCTTTGTGTTATCTAAACCAGCAGCTTGTTCATTAAACTTTCTTACAGAGGTTGCACAAGTTCCTGTATCGACACTAGGAAAAATGTTTAATACTAATTTTTGTCCTTTAAAATCTGCAATGCTTTTTCGTGATAAGTCACCTGCAACTAATTCAAAATCAGGTGCTTTTTTTCCGGTTTCAGGTAAGTTTCCGCTTGTATTTACTGGGTTTCCTTGTAAAGTAATTGCTGCCATTTTCTTTTTGTTTTATCGAAATTCAAAGGTAACTAAATAATTTTGAAAATTGAAGGTTGAAAATTCATTCAAGCTTTAAAAGTCCTATCTTCGCGATTCTAAACTTATAACATAAATTGAAGCTATCACGTTATACATCTGAGTTTAAATATAATTGGCAATTGGCAGCACCAGTAATGCTGGGTATGTTAGGACATACATTTGTAAGTTTTATTGATAATATTATGGTAGGGCAATTAGGAACGGCTGAATTGGCAGCGGTTTCTTTGGGCAATAGTTTTATGTTTATTGCCATGTCTTTAGGAATTGGTTTTTCTACTGCAATAACTCCGTTAATTGCTGAAGCCGATGCAGCAGAAAATTTTAATAATGCTAAATCTACGTTTAAACATGGATTGTTCCTTTGTACATCTTTAGGTATCTTGATGTTTTTAGTAGTGTTTTTTTCAAAACCATTATTATATGCTATGGGGCAGCCTTATGAAGTGGTTGAATTGGCAATTCCATATTTAGATTTAGTGGCTTTTTCATTAATTCCATTGATTGTTTTTCAGGCATTTAAACAGTTTAGTGATGGAATGTCAATGACTAGATACCCTATGTATGCTACTATAGTGGCTAACGTTGCTAATGTTGTTTTAAACTATGTACTGATTTTTGGAAAATTTGGATTTCCAAAAATGGGTATTGTTGGAGCTGCTTATGGAACGTTGTTGTCACGTTTTATTATGGTTTTTTATTTATGGTGGTTGCTAACGCAAAAAGAACGATCTCAACGAATAGTAACAAATATTAAGATTTTTATTCTTGATAAATTCATGTTGAAAAAAATTGTTAGCCTGGGTGCACCTAGTGCAATGCAAATGTTTTTTGAGGTAGCTATTTTTACTGCAGCCATTTGGTTAAGTGGTTTGTTAGGGAAGAATCCTCAGGCGGCTAATCAAATAGCTTTAAACTTATCATCAATGACATTTATGGTGGCAATGGGGCTGAGTGTAGCAGCTATGGTACGCGTAGGAAATCAAAAGGGATTGAAAAATTATATAGAACTGAGACGAATAGCTTTTTCAATTTTTTTATTGGGAATAATGTTAGCTGTAGGATTTGCAATTATTTTCTTTATTTTTCACAAGAGTTTACCAAACATTTATGTTGATTTAAATGATGCAAAAAACTTATCTGATAATATGGAGGTGATAAAAATTGCATCAATGTTGTTAATTGCGGCAGCATTTTTTCAAATTAGTGATAGTATACAAGTAATGGTATTAGGTGCATTAAGAGGTCTACAAGATGTAGCTATTCCAACAGTGATTACATTCATTTCGTATTGGTTGATTGGATTTCCGGTAAGTTATTTCTTAGGGAAAGAAGATGCTTACGGAAGTTTTGGGATTTGGCTAGGATTGCTAGCAGGATTGACATCAGCTTCGATATTATTATATATGAGATTTAATTATTTAACTTTGAAATTAATTAGAAAAGAACAAAATGAACTTACCTAAATTTTTATTAGCAGATAATAGTAGTCATCCTGAAGATATTTTTGTATTACATACAGAATATCCGAGGTTTTTAATAAACTTGAAAGATGATGAAATAGAATGGTTTGAAGATTTATCCAATGAAAACGAACAAGACTTGGCAAATGAAATGGAAAATTTAATCGAAGCCGCAGGTTCATTTTATGATGAAGAGATGAGTAAATACGAATAAATAAAAAGAGAAGGAATTTCCTTCTCTTTTTATTTATTCGTCAGTGTTTATATTTAATAGTTGTTCTGCCTGTGCTTTCCAATTATCTCGTTTGATTCTTCCTGGGAAAAATTGAATTAAGTTGGTAACCGTTTCTATATCCTTTTCTGTAAAATTACTTATTTGTTTATAGGTGAAAATACCAATACTATTCAGCTTCTTTTCAATAAAAGAGCCAACTCCTTTAATTTTAGATAAGTCATCTTTATCATCTTCTGAGGCAGTTCCAATTCTTTTGAAGTTAAGTTTTTCTGGTTTTTTTATTTCGACACCACCACGATCAACAGTTTTTCGAGCTCTAATGATTAATTCTTGTGGTTCATCATCAATATCTTTTTCGCGAATGAAATTGTTGTTTTGTATGGTAGGTTCGATATTCTGAATAGGTGCTGGAGAATTTTTGCTGTAAAAAGTCATCGCAAAAATATAACCAATTAAAAAAGAACCTAGCATCCATAAGAAAAGTTCTATGGAAAACGAGATTGCTATAAAATTAATAAAATGCATTATGGGGATTTTTTAGTTGATTACTATTTCAATTCTTCTGTTTTTTGCTCTACCTAATGGAGTATTATTATCTGCCAAGGGAGCTAATTCTCCTTTAGATAGGGTAGTTATTTTTAATGAGTCAATACCTTGTTGCACAAAATATTTTGCAACATTTTTGGCGCGTTGTAAACTGATCCACTCATTGGTTTGTTCTTCTCCAACATTATCAGTATGACCAGTTATGGTTAATTTTTTATTCGGATGCTTTTTTAAATAACTCTTTGCTTCTAGCAGGTAAGCGTATAAAGTTCTATCTGGTTTGAAATTTTCATTGCCAAAATGCGCATATAAAACCTTGTTAGTTACTTCCTTTTGGATCGCTTGAAGTTTTTCTGGAGATATATTTTGATGAGCTATTCTAATACCATCTGCATAAAAACCTTCCAGATCATAAGTGTAATTGCCTAGTTGGCTCTTTAAAATGATTTTTTTAGGGTTGACACCATATTTCACTAGTTTGTCTTTTAAGTAGCTAGCTCTTGCCATACCAAAGTTTTGTCCATCTTCTAAAATTTCTCCATCCAAATAATCTGCAGTAATAAGTATTTCTTTTTCTTGATTGTTATTCAAAAAATTGAAAATGGAGTCTTTAAAATAATAAAACTGCTTAGGAAAAAGTACTCGAATGTTATTAGAGGATGTAACAAATTTGTGAGCAAAGTTAAGTTGTGCAAGTTGTTTGGTAAAAACAGGTTTTGTAACCTTCTCTTTTTTAGGGGTTGAATCTTTCTTTTTACTGTGTGCGGTATCGAGTGGTTGCTTTATTTTTTGAACAACCTTTGTTTTCGAAATTTTGTCAGGCGTCTTTAGTTCATCATTAGGAATTTGAGTATTACTTTGATAAACGAATTGCGCAACAATTGCGAATACAGTAAAAACGAGAAAAGCTTTTAAAAAGTTTCTCATTAGTATAGGGGATTTTAGTTAGTAGGTTTGATTAAAGCATAAAGATATAAAAAAAAACTACTCTTAAATAGGTAATTTTTAAAGATTTATAGATGGATACTTTATTTTGTTTAAAAAAAATGTATTTTTGTTAAACAAAATATTAATAATCATGAAATCAATTGTTTTAAAACTTATCAGTTTAATATTTCTATTACCCGTTACTCATAATGTTGAAATACAGGAGTTTCAGGGGCAGGCAGTTTATTTTTCCAAAGCAAAACTTGAATTGGGAAGATGGGGTGCACGAATGAGTGAGGCTCAAAAGAAACAGATACAAGCAAGATTAAAAAATAGATTAGAGAAGACTTATATCTTAAATTTTAATAAGCAAGAATCGTTTTTTGAAGAAGAGGAGAAATTAGATGCAATATCAGGAGCTACGGATTCTTGGGGGAATAATTTCTCTCAAGGGGATCAATATAAAAATATAAAAGAGAACCGAATAGTTCAAAATCAAGAGTTCTATGGGAAACAATTTTTGGTAAAAGATAAACTTCAACAGATTGATTGGAAAATAGGTAAAGAATCTAAGAAAATAGGGAAGTATTTATGCTTTAAAGCAACGGCTTCAATTCCTAAAAATGAACTTACTTGGTATAATTTTTCATGGAGCGATTTAAGAAAATCTGAAAGAAAAACAGATTCAACAGGTGTAAAGGGAGAACAAACTGTTGATTTGATAGCGGTTGAAGCTTGGTACACTCCACAAATACCAGTTAGCCATGGACCTGGTGAGTATTGGGGGTTACCAGGACTTATTTTAGAGGTGAGTGCGGGTAACAGAGTAATGTTATGCTCAAAAGTGATTATCAACCCTTCAGAGAAACTCATTATAGAAGCTCCTTCTAAAGGAAAAGAAATTACAAAAATGAAGTATCAAGAAACAATTAGAGGCAAAATGATGGAAATGAGAAACAATAGAGGTAGAAGAAGAAGGTAAATAAAATGTAAAAATGTTACAATCAAACTTAGTATGAAAAATATCGTAATCATATCGTTTTTACTGATTGCTCAAAATCTTTTTTCGCAAGTTGTTTTCAAGGGAGTGGTTAAAGATACTCTTAATAAACCTTTAGAACTGGCGAATGTTATTGCCATTAACAACAAAACTGAGGTTTTAGAGTCGTATGCAATTACAGATGAACTTGGTAGGTATCAATTAAAACTAACAAAAAATAGCGGCTATAAAATACAGGTGAGTTATGTAGGAATGAAAACCAAAGAAAGTTTGGTAGTTGTTCAAGAAAATAATTTTACAAAAGATTTCATACTAAAATTAGATAATAGTCTTGATGAAGTTGAAATTACTTATGAGATGCCCGTTGTGGTGAAGGGAGATACATTGATTTATAATGCAGATTCTTTTAAAAATGGAACAGAAAGAAAGTTGGAAGATGTATTGGAAAAATTACCTGGAGTAGAGATTAATGAAGAAGGTCAGGTCGAAGTTGAAGGGAAAGTAGTAAACAAGCTAATGGTAAATGGAAAAGATTTTTTTGATGGAGATACCAAATTAGCAACCAAAAACATACCATCAAAGGCTGTAGATAAGATTCAGGTTTTAAGAAACTATGCAGAGGTTGGTCAGCTAAGTGGTGTTCGTAATAACCAAGATAATGTAGCATTAAATATAAAGTTAAAAAAAGGAAAGGAAAGTTTTTGGTTTGGAAATGTTACTGTTGGAGCGGGGAATGCTCCTACAGATGAATTGTATTTGCTGCAGCCAAAACTGTTTTATTACAATCCCAAGTACAGTATTAACTTTATTGGTGATTTTAATAATATCGGAGAGGTAGCGCTCAGCAGGCGAGATATTAGAGGATTTGGAGGAGGTTTTAGAGCTCCTAGCAGAAGTAGTGGAACTAATATTAACTTAGGAGACAACAGCTTAAATTTTTTAACGAGTCAAGGAAATGCTTTAAAGATTGAAAACAAATTGGCTTCAGCAAACTTTAGTTATTCTCCCAAAAACACTTTAGATTTTAGTGGTTTTCTTATTTTTAATAGTAGTAAAATTCTATCAAGAGAATCTAATTTTATTCAGTATTCAAATCAAGAGTTAGGGATACCAGATGAATCTACCGAACAAACCAGTACAGAGCGTTCCAATCAAGGTTTAATAAAATTAAGTCTTTCCTATAAGCCTAATTTTAATAATCAACTAGATTATGATGTGCTAGCAAGAGTTTCTAATGATCGTCAAAATCGAAATTTATTATCATCAGTATTAGGAGGTATTACTCAGATAGATGAAGTGACACCTTATAGTGTAAACCAAAATTTCAACTATTATTATACTTTAAATGATACCAATATATTTGCATTAGAAGCACAATATTTAATAAAGAATGAAGATCCTTTTTACAATGCTATTTTAGAAAATACTTCGGCTAATACTGATTCTTTTGATGCTACAGCAGAAGCTCTAGGTTTAGATACAACCCAAAGTAGTTATGATCTTACTCAAAATAGGAGAATAAAATCAAATCAATTGGATGCTAAGCTAGATTATTATAAAATATTAAATACAAAAAGTAATCTTAATTTGACGCTAGGTGTTATTGTGAGTAATCAAGAGTTTGATTCTAATATATTCCAATTTTTAGATAATAATTTGAAATTTAATCCAATACCTATTTTTAACGAGGGTAAAGTATCAAATAATACATCCTATAATTTTAGCGATGTTTATTTAGGGGCTCATTATAGATTTCGAAAAGGTAAATTCACTATTACTCCTGGTTTTTCTGTTCATGCTTATGGAAACAAGAATGTACAATTTGGCGAGGTGTATAAAGATAACTTTTTAAGAGTATTACCAGATTTTGAAACTAGAATTCAGTTAAAAAAAAGTGAAGCTTTAACTTTTAGATATGAAATGCGTAATCAATTTACAGATGTAACGAGGTTGGCAGAAGGAGTTGTTTTGAATAGTTTTAATGATATACAATTTGGAGAACCAGCTTTGCAAAATGCACTTTCGCACAATTTAAGCCTTTTTTATAGTAGTTTTAACCTGTTTAATTACACAAATGTCTTTGCAAGAGCTTCTTATTCGAAAAATATCGACCAAATTAGAAGTTTGACAAGTTTTGAAAATGTAATAAGAACTAGTACTTTTTTTAATTCAAGTTTCGCAGATGAAAATATTAATGTGTTTGGTAGAGTGCAAAGAACTTTTGGTAAAATTAGAGCGAGTTTAAATGCAAGTTTCAATTACAGTAAATTAAATCAATTTATTCAAGACAGGCAATCGCTAAACGAACGTTTTGTACAATCTTACACTCCTGGTATAAGAACTAATTATTTAGAAGCACCTAATGTGAATATCAGATATAGATATAGTGTTTCTAATAACAATCAAGGAAGTAGAAAAACAACATTTATAACCAATGCACCATCAATTGAATTTGATGCGTACTTATGGAAAAAAATCACGTTTAGAACAGATTATACATATACCGATCAAGATTTAGGAGATGGTAACTCTCAATCGTTTCAAACATGGAATGCAACACTATCTTACAGGAAAAATAGAGATGCTAAGTGGGAGTATGAATTAAAAGCAACGAATTTATTAAATATTGATGCTCAAGTAAGAAATAATGCCAATGACATTTCCGTATTTAATTCAGAAGTTTTTATTCAACCAAGGTTTATAACCTTCAGGTTTATATATAATTTGTAAATTACTTTTTAGCTGCTTGTACCAATTCTAACTTGGTTAAACTTACTTCAGTAGTAAATAGACCATAATTAATAAAGGCTTTCTTTTTTTCAATTTTATCAATTGTTCCAACGGCATTTCCGTCTTCTAAGCGAACACGGTCTCCCGCTTTGAAAATATAGTTAGCCTTAGCTTCTGCTATTTTAGCAGCTTCTTTTTTCTTTTCTTCTCTAACCTTAACGACCTTTTTTAATACTTCATTTTCTACTTTTTTAATAGCCTCTTTTTGTTTTTGTACAGCTATCTTATCCTGTTTCTTTTCGGCTTTGTTTTTTTTCTTTGGTGGATTTTTCTTTATGTATTTTGTTTTTTCGGAAGTAGCCCATTTAAAGAAATTTGCAGAAAGTTCTTTTTTATTGTTGGTTTGAAAATACTTGTTTAACATTTCATTGATGCTTCTTCCTAAAGAAAGCATGCGTTGGTTATTGTCATACAGCTCTTGGAAGCCTTCTAGCTTTTCCTTGATTTTTGACTCTTTTTCTTGTAAACTTTCAATATGCTCTTGACCTTTCGATTTTTGTTTTTCCAGCGTATCAGAGGTTTTTTGAAGTCTGTTTCTTTCCTTTTGAAGTTTAGAAATCGTTTTATCTAAGCGGACTTTTTCAGTTTCAACACGTTTCTTTGCTCGATTAATCAAACTGAATGGAATCCCATTCTTTTGAGCAACTTCAAAAGTAAACGAACTACCAGCCTGACCAATGAATAACTTATATAAAGGTTCAAGTGTTCGTTCGTCAAATTGCATATTAGCATTAGTCACATTTTCTAATTCATTAGCTAGTACTTTTAAATTAGCATAATGTGTAGTTATAATACCAAAAGCTTTTTTATCGTAAAACTCCTCTAAGAATATTTCTGCCAATGCACCACCGAGCTCAGGATCCGATCCTGTTCCAAACTCATCTATTAAAAAAAGTGTATTATCGTTACACTTTCGCAAGAAATAGCGCATGTTTTTCAATCGATAACTATAGGTACTCAATTGGTTTTCTATAGATTGATTGTCACCAATATCAGTAAGAATAGTATTAAACAAGGTGGTTTCACTGCGCTCATGAACAGGTATTAACAATCCACTTTGTAACATTAGTTGTAGTAAACCAATGGTTTTTAAGGTGATACTTTTACCACCGGCATTGGGTCCAGAAATGACAATTATTTGTTGTTTGTCATTTAATTGAATGGTTTGCGGAATTGTTAGTATGTCTTGAGCTTTATTTTTTCTCCATAAAACAGGGTGATATGCGTCCTTTAAAAATACCTTTCTGTTTTTGGTAATCTTTGGTAATAAAGCATTGATTTCCTTAGCATATTTGGCTTTTGAACCAACAGTGTCTAAATGTGTTAGGAATGTTAGGTACTCTTCGAGTAATGGTGTATAAGGTCTGATTTCTTCAGCAAGCGCTCTCAAAACTTTTACCACTTCTTGCTTTTCTTCATAGACAAGGTTTTGAAGCTCTCTACTATATGCCAAGGTTGCTTGTGGAGCGATATAAACAATATTTCCAGATTTAGATGAACCTAATAAACTACCTTTAACTTTTTTTCGATGCATTGCAGTAACCGCTAATACTCGTTGATTATCAATAATAGTTTCTTTAATATCATCTAAATAACCACTTGAAATATTTCTACTTAAAGCTCTAGAAAAGCTTTCAGAGATTTTTCCACGAACATTACCTATGTCTTTTCTAATTTGTTTTAGTGCTGGAGAAGCATTGTCTGCAACTTCGCCATACGAAGTAATAATTTTTTTGATGGCATCTGAAACAAAGGTTGTGAATTCTATGTTATCACTTAACAAGAAAAGATTAGGATAATATGTTTTAAATTTTTCAAGAAACTTTTTGAGCTCATTTACTGTTTCGGTAACGCTAGCTATTTTTAAAAAGTTTTCAGTTTCTAAGAAACTATTCTCAATAGCAAGGCGTTTTGTTTCTTCAGAGATGTCTTCAAAAAAATGATTTGGAATACGGTTTTCATTTTCAAAAGAAGCAAGGTATTCGTTAACCATATTTAATTCAAAAAAAAGCTTCTTTTTGTTTGTTAGAGGTTGAATGCTCAGAACGTTTTGTTTACCTAAATCTGAAATACTAAACTCTGCAACCTGTTCTAAAACCGTTGTAAATTCTAAATCTTGAAGTGTCTTTTCTGAAATGTTTTTACTCAAAATATCATGTTTGAAACCAAGGCAAAAATAAGAGATACAAGGTAAAAATAACCCTTTATAGAAGCTCTTTTTTGCTGATTTTTGGTTATATTTGAGATAAAAACGATGAAAACAAAAATAATTACTCTAATCGGTTTGTTCTTTTTCTCTGTTTTAACTGCTCAGGTTGAAAAAGTTAGTGTTAAAAAAGCTGAAAAATTAAATGAAGTACTTGTCAAAGGAAAAAGAAAATTGAAAAAGACGCTTCATTATGAAAAAATAGCCACATTAAAAAAGAGAGTTTACTCTTTTGATTCCCATTTAGAAGATCATAAAATTTATGTTTTTGGAGGAGATGTTTCATCTACTGTAAATAGGGCTAAAGGAGCTATTGACATTTCGGGAGTGGATTTTGTTACTTTTGGACAACTGCTAAAAGTATTAAGAAGATTTGGGCCAGATCACCATGCATATAGTGATAAGCTTCAAATATTCGATTTAAAATCTGGTAAATGGCTACAGAATAAGGTAAAGCTTTCCAATAGGGCATATCACAATGTAAATTATTACAAAGGAGATTTTTATGTTTTAGGAGGTAAAAGACTTTCAAAAAATAGACAAATTGAATATTTAAGTGACAAGATTGAAATTGTCAATAAAGATGCTTTGTCAATTACGGTTGATGGTACCAATCCACACCAAGGAATTAATTTTGCATCTACGGTTTATAAGAATTATTTAGTGGTTATGGGAGGGTCTTCTAAAAAGAATGCACGTAGTAAAGTAAAGTACTCAAAAGATTCTCATTTCTTTGATTTTACGACTGGATTATGGTATGAGCTCCCTAAAATGATGGAAGCTAAGGAAAGTAAAGGAATATTGGTAAGGCATAAGTTTTATTTAATAGGTGGCTATAATGGAGAAGAACTTTCAGGAATAGAGTCTTTCGATTTTGTAAGTGGAGAATGGAAAAGAGAAATGAATTTACCAGTAGCAATGAAAAAACCAGGTTTAGCTGTTTCAAAAGAGTTAATTTATATTTATGATAAAAATGTAATTTTTGTTTACAATACTAGTAAGAATGAATTACAAAAGTACTATGTCGGGCTTGAGTTAGCAGAAAGTACCTTACATGTTGATGGAGAAAATTTATATATCTTAGGTGGTTTTGTATCGAATAGATTTTCAAAAGAACCAAGTGGAAGTATCTACAAAATAGCGTTAAAAGAATTTAATAAAACAAAATATTTTAATCAATAAAAAGAATGCTTATAAAGATAGCAGATAGTTGGAAGAATATATTAGCTGAGGAGCTTGAAAAAGAGTATTTTAAAGAATTAATTTATTTTATAAAGAAAGAGTATCAAGAGCATACGTGTTACCCTAAAGAAACTGATATTTTTGCTGCTTTTGATTACTGTCGTTTTGAAGATATAAAAGTAGTTGTCATTGGTCAGGATCCTTATCATGGAGTAGGACAAGCAAACGGATTATGCTTTTCTGTTCATGAAGGAATGAAACATCCTCCTTCATTAATCAATATTTTTAAAGAAATTGAAACTGATTTAGGGATTTCAATACCAAAATCTGGAGACCTGTCACGATGGGCGCAACAAGGAGTATTGTTGTTGAATGCAACATTAACGGTAAGAGCTCATGAAGCAGGAAGTCATCAACAAAAAGGATGGGAACAATTTACAGATACTGTGATTCAAAAGATATCTGAAAATAGAGAAGATGTGGTTTTTTTGCTTTGGGGAGGATATGCGAAGAAGAAAGGAGCAAAGATTGATAAAAAGAAACATCACGTATTAACTTCGGGGCATCCTTCACCATTAAGTGCCAATAGAGGATATTGGTTTGGGAACAAACATTTTTCTCAAACAAATAATTTTTTAGTCGCAAATCAAATGGAAAAAATTAGATGGTAAGCACGGACGCTGCCTAATAAGTAGTAACGATTATTTTAAGTAAAGAATATAAATTGAAAAAGGGTTTGCTCACTGCAACCCCTTTTTTTTATAATACAATGCTAGGTAAAACAGTTTGGTTGTAATATGGTAGGATGATGGCTTCTAAAATGTCTTCTGTACTATCAGGATACTGTACTTGTATTATTTTATCAGATTTAATCCACTTAGAAATTTTGTTAGTTTGTTTCTTGTTGAATTTTTTCAAAACAGTGACTCCCATTTCTTTTAAACTTAGTGCATTGCACTGTTGTTCGTATTGGTTTCTCATAGGAATAACTAGTAGCTTTTTTTGAAGGTAAAGCGCTTCAGCGGGAGTTTCAAAACCAGCACCACAGAGTACGCCATTAGAAGAAGCCATACTCCTAATAAAATCGGCTCCATTTACAGGTTGAATGGTAATGTTGTTGTGCAATTGATATTCTTTGGTATGCTTTGAGAATACTTGCCATTTCACTTTTTTGAAAGTAGATAATACTTTGATGATCTTTTTGTCGCTATATGCTGGAAGATATACAGTATAATGACCTTTGTTAGTACTGTTACTATACCTAATTTCTCTACGAATAATTGGCGGAAAGATAGCTGAAGAATATGGTTGAAAATGAAAACCAAACTTAATTTTTGCAGGGGCATAATACTTTAATATTAGTCTTTCAAATTTATACTTTCCATATTTTGGGGATTGTTCATCTAAAACAGCATTTTGGTGACTTAATGATATAATAGGGATGTTTTTTAGTTTTGCGGCCCATGCTGTTACTGGTTCAAAATCGTTGATGATAAGATCGTATTCTTGAATAGGAATTGATTGTACTTCTTTTAATAAGTTACGTAATCGAAGTTTTTGTAGAGTAAGTTTAAAATCTACGCCTCCTTTTTTACCAAATATAAAGCTTAGCCCATATAAAGAATACTTTATGTCAAAAGGAAATTTAAGGTCGCATTGATATCCGCTAATTAAAACATCAACTTCAGCTTTTCTTTGTAGGTAAGGTACTATTTCTAAAGCTCTACTAGCATGCCCGTTTCCTGTTCCCTGAATAGCATATAATATTTTCATAATGAGGTTTATTTAAAAGGTTTGTTAATATCGAATTCAGCTAATAGCTCTTCAAAAATTTCTGAATTGTTTCCTTCTGTACCTATTAACTCATAATCGTTTACTTCATAATTATGATACAGGCTTTTTGCGGTATTATCTTTTTCGTATTCATACAAACTCCATTTTTTGTTGTTATATTCAAGAGCAGTAAGATTTTCTACCCAATCGCCAGAATTTAAGTACAGTGTTTTTCCATTTTCGTTAAAAATCTCTCTAATTTCTGGTTGATGTATATGACCACAAACAACATAGTCATATCCTTTCTCAATGGCAATATCAGAAGCAGTAGTTTCAAAGTTGTTAATAAACTTAACAGCACTTTTTACACTGTTTTTAATTTTTTTAGAAAAAGACAATCTGCCATAGCCTAATTTTTCATTCACCCAATTAACAGCGGTATTTATCATAATTAACATATCGTATCCTATACCGCCAAGTTTAGCTAACCATTTAGAATGTTGCATCGTAACGTCAAAAACATCACCATGAAAAAACCAAGCTTTTTTTCCATCTAAGTTGAGAACCACTTTATTGACTATTTCAAAACTACCTAGCTTAAATCCTTTAAACTTTCTGAGCGTTTCATCATGATTTCCGGTTACATAATAAACTTTAGTGCCAGAAGTAATGAATGACATTAGTTGTTTTATGACTTTTAAATGTGGTTTTGGAAAATATCGTTTGTTAAACTGCCAGATATCTATAATATCACCGTTTAAAATTAGAATTGCTGGATTAATGGTTTTTAAATAATTGTTTAATTGCGTTGCTCTACAACCATATGTTCCTAAATGTACATCCGATATCACAGCGATATCGATTTTTCGTTTCTTAGTTTTATTCATTTTAAAAGATATACTTAATGTATCATCTCAAATATACTTTTGAGATGTTTTGTTAAAATGAAATTATTGTAAACTGTTGTTAATTAAACTGTTGTTAATTTGTGAGCGAAAGGTTATGTAAAAGTAAAGGCTCGGAATTTCCGAGCCTTTTTATGTATTGTATGTAAAGAGTATTTTACTTATTGTATAACACCCAAGTTCCCTTTTCTAATAAAGGAATAGCTTGTTTGTATTTTACTTCTTTCTCTTCTCCGGTCATTACATTCTTTATTGTAACGCGTTCATTTCTTCCGATTTTTGGTTGTTCTCTAACAACTGTTTCAACTACTTGTTGTTCTTGAGTTTGTTGATTACGAGCATTAGAAATAGCTTGTTGAGTTGAGTTTTGTACTTCATCCTTGCTATAATCTAATTGTTCACGTTGTTGTTCATGAGCTTCAGATACTTGAGAAACATCTTGTGTAGGTAACTGTCCTTTGAATAAGAAAGAAAGAACCTCTTTGTTTACTTTATCTATCGTTTGTTGGAATAATTCAAAAGCCTCAAACTTATAGATTAATAACGGGTCTTTTTGTTCGTACGTAGCGTTTTGAACTGTTTGTTTAAGTTCATCCATTTTACGTAAGTGATCTTTCCAGTTTTCATCAATAATGGCTAATGTGATGTTCTTTTCAAAGTCATTTACTAATGATTTTCCTTCAGATTCATATGCTTCTTTAAGGTTTGTAACTACTTGTAAAGTTTTAATACCATCTGTAAAAGGAACAACAATACGCTCATAACGATCTCCTTCATTTTCAAAAACATTTTTGATAACAGGGTAGGCTTGAGATGCATTTCTGTCTGAATCCTTTTTATAATGTTCAGTTACAATAGTATATAACTTATCAGTTAATTCTTGCTCAGTTAGTCTGTTGAATTCTTCTTCAGAGAAAGGAGAAGTCATTGATGAAAAACGGATTAACTCAAATTCAAAGTTTTGGAAATTTTTAGTTGCTTTATTTTGTCTTACAACAGCATCACATGTGTCATAAATCATATTTGCAATATCAATTTGTAAGCGTTGACCATCTAAAGCATGACGACGACGTTTGTAAACGAATTCACGTTGCGAATTCATTACATCATCATATTCTAATAATCGTTTACGAATTCCGAAGTTATTTTCTTCTACTTTCTTTTGAGCTCTTTCAATAGATTTGGTAATCATAGAATGTTGAATAACTTCACCTTCTTTTAATCCCATTCTATCCATCATTTTTGCTATTCTTTCAGAACCGAATAAACGCATTAAGTTATCATCTAATGCTACATAGAATTGAGAAGAACCTACATCACCTTGACGTCCAGCACGTCCACGTAACTGACGGTCAACACGACGAGAATCATGACGCTCAGTACCAATAATGGCTAAACCTCCAGCAGCTTTTACTTCGTCAGATAATTTAATATCTGTACCACGACCTGCCATGTTTGTAGCAATAGTTACGATTCCTGGCTTACCAGCTTCCGCAACAACGTCTGCTTCTTTTTTATGTAGTTTAGCATTTAAGATGTTATGAGGAATTTTACGCATTTTAAGCATTCTTCCTAATAATTCTGAAATTTCAACAGACGTAGTACCTACTAATACAGGTCTTCCTTGATTTACTAACTCTACGACATCATCAATTACAGCGTTGTATTTTTCACGCGTAGTTTTATATACTAAATCTTGTTTATCATCACGAGCAATTGGACGATTTGTAGGGATTTCTACTACATCTAATTTATAAATTTCCCAGAATTCACCAGCTTCAGTAATAGCAGTACCTGTCATACCAGAAAGCTTACGATACATTCTAAAGTAGTTCTGTAAAGTAACGGTTGCAAAGGTTTGTGTAGCATCTTCGATTTTTACATTTTCCTTTGCTTCAATAGCTTGGTGTAAACCATCAGAGTAACGACGACCATCCATGATACGTCCTGTTTGCTCGTCAACAATCATTACTTTGTTGTCCATTACTACATATTCAACATCTTTTTCAAAAACAGTATATGCTTTTAAAAGTTGATTCATTGTATGAATTCGTTCACTTTTAATACTGTAGTCTCTGTATAAGTCTTCTTTTTTAGTAGCCTTTTCTTCTGGAGTTTCTTCACTGTTGTCAATTTCACCAACGCGAACACTTAGGTCTGGTAAAACGAAGAATGTTGCGTTGTTTGTGATTTCAGAAAGGTGGGCAATACCTTTATCTGTTAAATCAATTTGGTTGTTTTTCTCTTCAACAGTAAACCAAAGTTCAGAATCTACCTCTGGCATTAACTTATTGTTGTCTTGCATATAGAAATTCTCTGTTTTTTGCAAGATTTGTCTAACACCTTCTTGTGATAAAAACTTGATTAAAGCTTTGTTTTTAGGTAAACCTCTATATACTCTTAATAATAAGAAACCTCCTTCTTTGGTATCTCCATCTTTAATTAATTTCTTTGCTTCAGCTAAAACTCCAACTAAATATTTGTTTTGTAAAGAAACTAAGTCTGCAACCAATGGTTTAAGGTCATTAAACTCATGACGATCTCCTTGTGGAATAGGACCAGAGATAATTAACGGAGTACGAGCATCATCAATTAAAACCGAATCAACTTCATCAATAATTGCGTAGTTAGGAGCACGTTGTACTAAATCTTCTTTAGATGAAGCCATGTTATCACGTAAATAATCGAAACCAAATTCGTTATTTGTTCCGTAAGTAATATCAGCATTATAAGCTTTTCTACGTGCTTCAGAATTTGGTTGGTGATAATCAATACAATCTGTACTCAAACCATGGAATTCAAAAATTGGTGCCATCCAAGCACGGTCACGTTTCGCTAAGTAATCATTAACTGTTACTACATGCACTCCATTACCCGTTAAGGCATTTAAATAAACTGGTAAAGTAGAAACTAATGTTTTACCTTCTCCAGTCATCATTTCCGCAATTTTACCTTGGTGTAAAATTGAACCACCAATTAACTGAACATCATAGTGAATCATATCCCAAGTTACTTCTTTACCAGAAGCATCCCATGAGTTTGCCCAAAAGGCTTTGTCATCTTCTAGAACAACATGTTCTCTTGTTCCAGATAATTCACGATCAAAAGGAGTTGCTGTTACCTCAATTTCAGTATTATTAGCAAAACGCTTAGCAGTTTCTTTAATAACGGCAAAAGCTTCAGGCATGATATCTGCCAAAACTTGTTCAGAAGCAGCATAAGCATCATCTTTTAACTGATCAATTTCTTTGTAAATTTCTTCTTGACGATCAATGTCGGCAGAAATTGCTTCATTTTCTAAGGTGGCAATTTGATCATTATATGATTTTGTAGCTTCCTTTATCTTAGCCTTAAATTCGATAGTTTTTGCACGTAATTCATCATTAGATAAACTACTTAAAGTACCTTCAATAGACTTTACCTGATCTACGATGGGTTGAATTAGTTTTAAGTCTTTTTGTTGTTTGTCTCCAACAAATATTTTTATAATCGAATTTAAAATGCTCATTGTAAAATATTGTTTTAGAGCTGGTTACTGATTTTTGTAATCAGCTCGTTTTCTTTTTTGTTATGGTGCTTAAAAATAAGCAAAAAAAAAGCCTCTATAGTAAGAGACTTTTATTAGTGTTTTTTAGTATTCGTCTTCGTTCCAAAGATAATCTTCTTCGGTAGGATAATCTGGCCAAATTTCAACGATTGAATCATAAGCCTCTCCTTCATCCTCAATATCTTGCAGATTCTCAACTACTTCTAAAGGAGCTCCAGTACGAATTGCATAATCTATTAATTCGTCTTTGGTTGCTGGCCAAGGCGCATCTGCTAAATAAGATGCTAATTCTAGTGTCCAATACATTTCTTTATCTGTTTGTTTTTAGATTTCTCGCAAAAATATATTTTTTTTGTAAAAAGTCAAGTTTTTTTTTAAAAATGTGTTATTTATATGAAAAGAACGTTTATAGCTTTTCAGGAATCCATTTAATTTCTTCAGCTTGTAGTGTTTGGGTCAACTTCCGTGCCAACACAAAAAGATAGTCAGAAAGTCGGTTTAGGTACATTAAAACATTATTATTAATACCTTCTTCGTCATTTAATGCGACAGATAAACGTTCTGCTCTTCTACAAACACAGCGTGCTACATGACAGAATGACACAGTTTGATGCCCTCCAGGTAATACAAAGTGAGTCATTGGAGGAAGCGTATTGTTCATGTTGTCTATTTCAGTTTCTAAAAAAGAAATAGAAGCTTCATTTATTTTTGGAATATTTAATCGCTCCTTACCACTTTTTAAAGTTTCTTTTTCAGGAGGAGTTGCAAGCATGGCTCCTAATGTAAATAGTTCGTTTTGAATTTTTGTCAAAGCCTGCTTGGTAAGATTGTCAATATCTTGATCTCGTATAAGTCCAATATAAGAATTAAGTTCATCTACAGTACCATAACTTTCTATACGTAAATGATATTTTGGAACTCTTGTACCTCCAAATAGGGCAGTGGTTCCTTTATCTCCGGTTTTAGTATATATCTTCATTTAAATAAGTTGGTTTTCTTTAAGAGTTTTTAAGATGTAGTCAGGACATTTTACTGGCCTTTTAGTTGTTGAATTGATAAAGGCAAGTGTAGTATCTCCAGTACAAATTAATTCATCATTTTGATTTGTAATTTCATATGTAAATTCAATCTTAACACCAGGTTCTTTTTTTAAAAAGGTTTTAATGGTAAGAAGGTCATCATAATAAGCCGATTTTTTAAAATTACAATTTAATGAAATTACAGGAAGCATGATGCCTGTTTTTTCCATATATTTGTACGTAACGCCCATAGAACGTAACCACTCGGTTCGTCCTATTTCAAAAAATTGAGCATAATTTCCGTGATATACAATGCCCATTTGATCAGTTTCAGCATAACGAACGCGGATATTAGATATGTGTTTTAGCAAGATTAAATATTTCGAGATTTATATTGCAAACGTTACATAAAAAATAATTAAAAGTCAATAGCAAATCGATTTTTTTTTACTGAATTTTATTCACATTTTTGTTCACCCAATCAAGTGTGTTTGGGGGTCCCCTAGATTTGAAGGAAATTAACCAATATTTTAAACGTTTTTAAACCTAATATGACTAAAACTGCCGAATCAGTTTGGAATGAGTGTTTGTCTTTTATAAAGGACAATATCAAACCGCAAGCATACAAGACTTGGTTTGAGCCTATTAAACCAATGAAGCTTTCAGGGGAGGCTTTAACAGTTCAGGTACCAAGTAAATTCTTTTACGAATGGTTGGAAGAGCACTATATAAAATTGTTAAGAGTGGCTTTGGTTCGTCAGTTGGGTAATGAGGCTAAACTGATTTATGATGTACGTATGGAAAATACGTATAGTAGTAATAGTCCACAAACTGTTAAAATTCCTAGTTCTAACCGTAATCCTATTAAACCACAAAAAGTAACGGTACCTATAGAGTCTAAAAGAGAATTAAAAAATCCTTTTATTATTCCTGGACTTCAAAAGGTAAAAATAGAGTCGCAGTTAAATCCAAATTACAACTTCGTAAATTTTGTTGAAGGAGATTCAAATAGATTGGCGCGTTCGGCTGGTATGGCAGTTGCAAATAAGCCAGGTGGAACTTCGTTTAATCCATTGTTAATTTATGGAGGTGTTGGTTTAGGAAAAACACACCTAGCACATGCTATTGGTGTTGAAATTAAAGATAAATATCCTGATAAGACAGTATTGTATATATCATCAGAAAAATTTACACAACAGTTTATTGATTCGGTAAAATCAAATACAAGAAATGATTTTATTCATTTTTATCAGATGATTGACGTGTTAATTATTGATGATGTTCAATTTTTATCAGGAAAAGCAGGAACACAAGATGTGTTCTTCCATATATTTAACCATTTACATCAAAATGGAAAACAGGTGATTTTAACTTCAGACAAAGCGCCTGTAGATATGCAAGATATTGAACAACGATTACTTTCTAGATTTAAATGGGGGCTATCTGCAGAATTGCAATCGCCAGATTATGAAACTAGAATTTCAATTCTTCAGAATAAGCTATATAGAGATGGTGTAGAAATGCCAGAAGAGATAGTGGAATATATCGCGAAAAATATTAAATCAAATGTACGTGAATTAGAAGGGGTGATTATTTCTATGATTGCTCAAGCTTCTTTTAACAGAAAAGAGTTTACAATTGAATTAGCAAAACAGATTGTAGATAAGTTTGTAAAGAATACAAAGAAGGAGGTTTCTATTGACTATATTCAAAAAGTAGTATCAAAATATTTTGATATGGATGTAGCTACATTACAGTCTAAAACACGTAAACGTCATATTGTTCAAGCACGTCAGTTAGCAATGTATTTTGCAAAACGCTTAACGAAATCATCTTTAGCAAGTATTGGTAGTCAAATTGGTCAACGAGATCATGCTACTGTATTGCATGCTTGTAAGACTGTTGATAACTTAACAGAAACGGATAAGCAGTTTAAAAAATATGTGGATGATTTATTGAAAAAATTAACACTCTAAAACTTACAACATGAAAATACTTATGGTTTGTTTGGGGAATATTTGTCGTTCGCCATTGGCCGAAGGTATTTTACAGTCAAAGGTAAAAGAATCTGTGATGGTTGATTCAGCTGGAACCTCTGGGTTTCATGAAGGAGAATTACCAGATACTAGGTCTATTGCAGTTGCCAGAAAATATGGTTTGGATATTACTTCTCAACGCTCCAGAAAATTTATCATAAAAGACTTTCAGGAGTTTGATTTGATTTATGCGATGGATGTTAGCAATTTTCGAGATATTTTATCGTTAGCTAGTACAGAAGAAGATAGAAGGAAGGTGAAAATGATTTTAAATGAATCTTTTCCAAATGAAAATAGAAATGTCCCGGACCCTTATTATGGAGGAGATATGGGATTTGAAAATGTATATGCAATGTTGGATGAAGCTTGTGAAATAATAGCTTCTAAATTATAGATTCATGCGAGGAAAACTGTATTTGATACCCACTACATTAGGTGATACTGAGCCGTTAGAGGTAATACCATTATCTGTAAAAAAAGTAATTGAACATTTGAATTATTTTATTGTGGAAAATGAAAAATCTGCAAGAAGGTTTATAAAAAAAATTACACCATCAAAATCACAGCCATCTTTAGAGTTACGTTTGTTAGATAAATATTCTGATGAATTTGAAACACAAAACTATTTAGATATTTGTGAAGAAGGCGTTTCAGTAGGGTTGTTATCAGAGGCTGGAGTTCCTGCTGTTGCTGATCCAGGAGCAAGTATTGTAAAGTTAGCACACCAAAAAGGAATTCAAGTAGTTCCGTTAGTCGGACCTTCTTCTATTTTAATGGCAATGATGGCTTCAGGAATGAATGGCCAAAATTTTGCATTTAATGGTTATCTGCCTATTGACAAGGGAGATCGAAAAAAAGCGATTAAAGAATTAGAGCGTTTTTCTAAAGATAAAAATCAATCACAAATGTTTATTGAAACTCCTTATAGGAATGAAAAGATGTTAGATGATTTAAGAGCGGTCTTATCACCAGAAACGAGAGTTTGTGTTGCTTGTGATATTACATTGCCTTCAGAATATATTAAAACATTATCGGTGAAAGAATGGAAAAAGACTAAGACCGATTTACACAAAAGACCCACAATTTTTATAATTCATAAATAAAAAAAGCTCAATATTATTGAGCTTTTTTTCTGTTCTTTAACCAGTCTTCATATTTGTCTTTGTGCTTGAAACGCTTATGAGTCCATAAATAATATTCAGGCTGTTTTCTAATATGTTCTTCTGTGATTTTTAAATACTTATCAGTGATTTCGAAATTCTCATAATCTTTAGGAGTTGAAGTGATTAGTTCGAATTCAGTAGTATAATACCCACGTTTTACTTTGGTAGTATTCATATTTACAATAGAGAAATCGTATTTTTTAGCTAAAATTTCCATCCCTGTATGAACTGGAACTTTTTGATTTAGAAATTTAGCCCAATATCTTGTTCTTTTTAACTGAGGAGATTGATCGCTTAGCAAAATATATAAACTTTGAATACCGTCTTTTACGCGTTCTTCTAGTTTCTTGTTAAATAAACCTGTAGGTACTCCATCGAAACCAAATTTAGTTCTTGATGATTTGATAGCCTTTTCAAAATATGGGTTTTGAATTCTTGTATATGCACCATAGCAGCTAATTTCCGCCTCAAGAGGAAGTCCAAAAGAAAGTTCCCAGTTACCTTGGTGAGAACCTGTAAGAATAATACTCTTGCCTTCATTAGCTAATTTGTTAATTACCTCTATGTTTTTATAGATGTATCGTTTTTGAATTGCTTTTTGGGAAATTGTAAAGGATTTGATACTTTCAAAAACTAAATCGATAAAATGCTTTTGAAATTTTTTTGATAATGAGCGAACTTCTTTGTCTGTTTTTTCTGGGAATGCCATTTTAATGTTTTGAACGATTACTTTCTTACGGTAACCGACAACGTTAAATATGATAAAACGGAAAAAATCAGATAGTATATATAATATTCTCATTGGGAGAATAGACAGTATCCATATAAGTGGATATACAATGACAAAAACGAGTAGTTTCATTAAGTTCAAAAATTTAAGCAAATATCGGACTAAATATTTAAAATATATTAACGTTGTTTTATTTATGTTTGTTAAAAATAATAGAAGATGAATAGAGTTGTTTTAATACTCATTATAGCGAATGTTTTAATTTCTTATAGAGGATTTAATGATTATTCCTTTTTTGATAAGTACAAATTTCAAATTGGAAGAATTCAAGCAGGGGAAAAGCTGAGAATGATTAGTTCTGGTTTTTTGCATGTAGATTGGATGCATTTAATTTTTAATATGTATGCCTTGTATTTGTTTGGAGGATTGGTGCTTTTACATTTTAGTACGATCCATTTCTTAGTAATATACTTAGCAGGATTGTTAGGAGGAAGTATGTATTCGTTTATTCAACATAAAAAAGAATATTATTATAGTGCAGTAGGGGCGTCTGGTGCGGTTTCTGGAGTTATGTTTGCAGCAGTCATGTTGTATCCAGATAAAACGTATAGTTTTATCTTTTTTCCTTTTTTTGATTTTCCAGCCTATCTATTAGGAATAGGATATTTGATTTATTCTATTTACGGAATGAAAAAGAATATAGGTAATATTGGACACTCTGCCCATTTAGGTGGTGCTATTGGTGGATATGCAGTGACTTTATTATTGAAGCCTTATTTACTTTCAGAAGAACCATTGATTATTTTAATTATGGGGGCTATTATTGGAGGATTACTACTTTTTGGAGATCAGCTAAAATTGAAGAAGTGATAAATAAAAAAAAACCGAAACAAATGTTTCGGTTTTTTTTTATTTTAGAGCGGGAGACCGGGTTCGAACCGGCGACATTCAGCTTGGAAGGCTGACGCTCTACCAGCTGAGCTACTCCCGCATGGTAAAGATTTTTTGCAAACTTAATTGCTATGTAATTAGAGCGGGAGACCGGGTTCGAACCGGCGACATTCAGCTTGGAAGGCTGACGCTCTACCAGCTGAGCTACTCCCGCATGGTAAAGATTTTTTGCAAGCTTAATTGCTATGTAATTTAGAGCGGGAGACCGGGTTCGAACCGGCGACATTCAGCTTGGAAGGCTGACGCTCTACCAACTGAGCTACTCCCGCAGTAAAGCGGTTGCAAATATAAGATTGTTTGTAAGATTACCAAAGACTTTTTTCGAAAAAAAATATGATTTTTTATAATGCCTCCGTAACTTTCACATAATGAAAAGATAACAATAAGATAAAATTTTAAAGTAAGATTGAATTCTTGGAGGAAGAAGACTACAAATCGATTAAAATTCATAAATACTACTTTTAAAAAAGAGAAAAACTTATTTGAAATTACGGATTTCCGTAAAATAGTTGTATTTTGAGGCATGCGATGTCTCGGGGGACTTCGCTCAATACATTTTATGTATTGATAAAAAAAGCACAGGTTCTCTTTTTACCTGTGCTTTTTGAATTTGAAATGCTTTTCTTTTAAACTTTATTAATAAAAAGTATTGTCGTCTCTCAATACTTTAACAAAATGAAAACCATAAATTTCAAAACCCTCGTTATAATAAAATTTATGTGATTTTCGATTTCCTGTATAGGTGTTTAGTTCAATGGCTTCACAACCTTTTTCTTTGGTATATTGATAGATCCATTCAAAAAAACGTTTTCCAATATTATTACCTCTATAAGACTCATCAATAATAACATGATCTGGTTCTACACTTTTACCTACATAATGACGGTGACTATACCATAACCCAGAAATTCCAATAAGTTTCTGATCATCATATGCACCAACACATTCGTAATTTGAACATGTTACCATATCAAGAATGCGTTTTTCTAATATGTCATGAGGAGTGGTAGTATTAATAATCTTTAATAAAGGAAGTATAGTGCTAATATCTTCCTTTACGATTGGTTTAAATTGAATATTCATTGCTAAAAAATTGTAAAGCTAATTTACGGAAAGTGGTGTTCTGAACATTGAAATTTGATTTAAATTTAAATAGTGTAAATTCAAGCTCATAATAACGACTTTATATAGCATATAAACTTTTATATATCATGAGAAAAATTCAAATACTATTCACATTACTTTCTTTATTTACCATTGTAACATATGGTCAGAATAAAGAAGTGAAAATTACTAAGGAGAAATTAACTGAGCATATATATGTGTTAAAAGGTAGGGGAGGAAATATTGGACTTTTTGTAGGAGAACAAGAAGTATTTATGATAGATGATCAATTTGCTCCATTGTCAGAAAAAATTTTAAAAGCAATTAGAACTATTTCAGATAAACCTTTAAAATATTTGGTAAATACGCATTGGCATGGAGATCATACAGGAGGAAATACCAATATGCAAAAGGAGGGAGCTATTATTGTATCCCATGAAAACGTTAGAAAACGTATGGGGACTGAGCAAGTAGTATGGGGGAAAAAGAGACCAGCTTCTCCTAAAGAAGCATTACCGGTAATTACTTTTTCAGATGATATGCGATTTTATATGGACAATGAAGAAATATATATAACCCATGTACACAATGCACATACAGATGGGGATGCTTTGGTGTATTTTACAACAAGTAATGTATTGCATGTTGGGGATACTTATTTTCAAGGAAAGTTTCCATATATAGATTTAGGTTCTGGAGGAAGTATAGATGGATATATAAAAGGAATAGAAAAAATGTTGTTGTTATCGGATGATGATACTAAAATAATCCCTGGACATGGAAATGTAACTTCAAAAAAAGAGTTGAAATCGTATTTGAAAATGTTACAAGGATTAAAAGATAATGTTGTAAAAGCTATTAAAGAAGGAAAAACTTTAGAAGAAGTTAAAAGTGATGTTTCTATAACAAAAGCATTTAAAGAGTATAGTGGTTGGATTACAGAAGAACGAATTCGAGAAACGATTTATAAAAGTTTGAAGGAAGCAAAAATGTAAAATGCTGAGGCCGATTAGACTAAATGTTCTCCCTCAGAAGTTAGATAAAACAAAAAAGGTTCAAATCATATGATTTGAACCTTTGTAGCGAAGGCGGGAGTTGTTAATTCCCGTTTATGTTTTCGTGTATATTGATAATCAAATAGTTACATTCTTTGATTTGTTGGTTATTACATTGGTTTGACGCGATTTTGACACGCTCCAATTCTTAATTTCTTTAGCATATATAATAGGTTCAGCGTTTTCAGAACTCAAAGAACACTCTAAAAACAGCAGTTTTTCACTTATTTTACAAAAACTAATACTACTACTATCACTTTATTATCATAAAAGTATCACTTTTTTATCATTTGCGACAAACGTCCACAAATTAAATTCATTCATTATCATACATTTGTGATATAATAGTTTAAAAAGAAAAATGAAAGTGTACCTGGTAGATGACCATCCAATAGTAATTGATGGTTATAAAGCCCTTCTTAAAGCTCATGGTATAAATGTCGTCGGATTCTCAACTACAGGTCAGGATTTAATTGATTGGTTAGAAAATAACTTCTGCGACATTCTGATTCTTGATTTGCAGATGCCTTATTTTTCTGGTTTAGATGTTCTAAAATATTTAAATGAGAAGAATAGCAGAGTAAAAGTTATTATAGTTACAAGCTATGGAGATGCAGCTATAATTCAAAAAGTCATTAACCTTGGAGCGAGAGGGTATATATTAAAAGATGAAGCAAGTGATTGCATTGTAAAAGCAATTAGAGATGTCAATAACGGAAAGACTTACTTTTCTGAATATGTTCGTGACGCAATAATTGATTTGCAACTAGAAACTTCAGAAGAGGTATTAATTACAGATGTACTTTCTAAGAAGGAAACGGAAGTATTAAAATTTTTAATTGAAGGTTTTGATACTGATGCTATTTGTGAAGAGATGGAAATCAAACCTACAACTCTTAGAAGTTACAAAGAGCGCATTCGTAAAAACTTAGGTGTAAATAATAATATTCAAATGGCTTTAGTTGCTGTAAAGCATAAAGCACAGTTATTTTTAAAGAAAAAATCTTAGTAATATAACGAAGCTAATTATCGTATTTTTAAAGTTTTAAATATTTAAACTATTATAAATATGAAAACTTTTACGAAAGTATTAGCAGTTGTTATGATTTTAGGGTTTGTTTCTTGTACAGATAATACAGAAGAAACAGAAATTCAATTAAATGAACAACAAGAATTATTCGGAATCAACAAAAATGACTCAACAACTCCAGGAAGTGACGGGGGTGAAGACCCTGACAACGGAGAAGAATAAATATATAGTTTACTTTTTATTTGCAATAGTTCTTGCTTTATCATTCTATTCTTTTGAATTTTTCAATGATTTTAGTGAGGAGTATACTGCTGCCATAAAATCACATTCTATTAAAAAGAAGAATAGAACTAAAGCCTTAAACAAAGTTAAATCTTTAGCTGAAGGAACACCGGAATATATAGCTTATTTAGAAGCTAAAAAAGAGACCGACAAGGCTTATAATAGCTTCAAAGAAGTGAAAAAGAAAGAAAAAGTATTTGGTTTTAAATCGTTTAAATTTTTTATGGAAAGATTGGGGTTATGGTTTGGAGTATTTCTCTATTCAATTTTTAATCTTTTTAACTCTTTTAGGCAGAAAAAGAAGTTTACGGGTGTTAAGTTAATTCATGGGTTAATAATATCTGTTTGCTTTTTCTATTTCTTTTGGATTTTTCAACAATTCCAAGATGTAAGTAAAGTTTCCTACTATTTTGCAACAATTGTTTCTGCAGTTTTTGTGGTCTTGGCAGTATACTTAATTGCAAAGTATAGGAAGGATAGGATAAATTCATTACAGGATAACTTAATGGAAGTTGCCAAGTTTACCTTTAAAAATACAAAGCCAGAAAAAAGAGAAGAAATGTTAGATATGATTAAGAAAATAGCCACGAACAAATAATCCCTATCCCTTAATACACTTAAATTCCATTCCAATTATTTAGCAAAGAGATTTGCTATGTATAACTATTCCCCAAAAGTAATAATAAATGGATTTTTTAAAGCTAATTGAAATAAAGAAACAAATTGAAAAAATTGAAAAAGACCCTAACTCAACTGAGTTTGAGAAGTTTTGTGAATTATTAATTCTTAAAGAAAAATTAGAAGAAGAAAGAAGAAAAAAAAATACCCAGAAGAATTCTGGGTTTAATAGATTATTTGGATTGAGTTGATTTCTTATTATTTAATTGTAGTACTATTTATTTAAACTTATTTTCTAAAAAATTTAAACCAATTATTATTTTTGATATAATAATTTGAGATTCATTTAATTCGAACATTTCCATTGCTTTAAGTGTTCTTTTGTATTTATCTAATTTTTCATTAAAAAGTTCTTGTTCGTAAATAAAACTTGCGCCAGTGGTAATTTGTTTAAGTTTATTGATACATTTTTCAGCCTCAACAAGATTTACATAAAAAGCTAAATCTGTTTCTTTTTTAGAATCTAATTGATTTCTGAATATAGCAAAGGTTTTTAGATAGTACGCGGCTGATAATCTGTGTGCTAGTGAAAGACTGAATTTGTTTTGGTTGTATCTTTTACGCGCTATTGATGCGTCTAAATTTCCAATTGTTCTAGATACATTATTTCTAGTTTCTTCAATTAAGTCATATTGACTTTTCATTTTTTGACCATGAACTTTTATTTTTTGTTTAACATATCTTTTAAGTTTCAATAATTCAGTTTTATAGAACCCCCAAGAAATAAGCCCAAATAGAAAAAGAATTACAGATACAGTTAAAACATAAAATTTACTTTGTTCTGCAAGTGCAGTTTTGTAAAAATCTTCTTTACTTTTAAAATAAATCAATTCGCTGTTAAGTTGGTGCTGATCTTCGATCATGATATCTAACTTTTTTGAAAGTTGATTTACTTCGGAGCTAAGGGTCTTAGTAACATAGGTTAAACTATCAGCCTTTTGCTTAAGCTCTTTTGTTAATTTAATATTTTGATTTTTTGGGTCTATTTTTTTTTGCTTTTGAGCATAACTTGAGATTGATAAAACTACAAGTAGTAATAATAATGTCTTTTTCAATTTTTTTAGGTTTTATTGTTTTAATTAATTACTTTTTAATTTTAGCTTTCCAGTGTTCAACTAATTCTATCCAATCAATAAATAATTCTGTTCCTTTTCTGTTTTTATAAAATTTATCATTAGTAACATCCATTATGAATAATAAATGGACAATTCCCATATAACGCATTAAAGTAGGAAAGAACTTAAATATATCAGCTTTAATTTCTTCGTTATATTCCTTAACAAGTGTTATTGAATGATTAATATCTTTGAATCCAATATTAAGTAAGATAAATTT
The DNA here is from genome assembly GCF_964048965.1 of Tenacibaculum sp. 190130A14a. Lineage (NCBI taxonomy): Bacteria > Pseudomonadati > Bacteroidota > Flavobacteriia > Flavobacteriales > Flavobacteriaceae > Tenacibaculum > Tenacibaculum polynesiense. The sequence continues at coordinate 1,565,700 of NZ_OZ040189.1, forward strand.
TCCATAAAGGTTATTTAAATCCCTTTCTTTCCAGGTAAATAGGTCATCGTAGTGTAGTTTTAGAAATTCTTTAAAGGTTTCAATATTAAACTCTTGATTTGTGTCAAAACCTTTATTCGTTTTAATTTCTTCTTTAATATGTTCTTTATATCCTAAAATTTCTTTCCTCAAATTATCAAATTGATCATCTGCATTTTCTAATAGAGCGCTTAAAACGAATAATTTTCTTTTGTAAGCAGAAGGTACTTCATCCTCTGTTTTGTAATTAAGTTTGTGTGCTATTTCTGCCCAAGCATGCATTAGAACGGTTCTAACTTGAATTTCGAATTTTAATTTAACTAAATCTCTATAATTAGGTGCTTGTGTCCATTCTTTCTTAATGCGAGCAATAAAATGATGACTACGATATCCAAATTCCTTTTCCTTTAGCAAATTGGATTTATCAGAATCCTCTACAATTTCAAATTCTTTTGAGATAATACTTCTAATTCGGTTAATATCATCTGGGTAGTAACAAATAATTCTTATTCCACAAATGTCTTCCATTTCATTAAATGGATCTTCATAGTTTTTTCGATCAATTTTTTCAAGGAAGGAGTTGGTATCTTTTACGCGATAATAAATTTCTAAATATCCAATATTATTATCATCTAAAAACTTTTTTAGTGCGTTTACAACATTATTCCCGAGGTTATCGTATTGTTGTTTTTCCTGGTCGTATTTTAATTTATATACGTGCTCTTCAAGACTGTTTTTACTAACTTTTATGTTTTTTTCGGGGGTATCTTCTTTCTTAGTCATATTTTTTTAAATCTCTCTATTCTTTATAGCTTCATCGAGTTTTTCTTCTATAACCTTAAAGAAGGCATCTTTAAAAGTTTCAAACTCTTTTTGCAGTTTAGTAATCTTACTGTCCATTCCTAGCATACTGAGCTCATTTGAGATTTGCTCTGTAGTTTTTTGATTGGACTCAGGTGTAATTATCATTTCACCTTTATCCATTAGCAACCAATATATATTTAAATCACTAAAGTTTTCTAATATTGTTCCTAGTTTATCTGAAGTTATTGATCCTTTTGAATCTAAATAGCCATTGCTGAAACCACAAATCCTAGTGAATTTAGTTTTTGTAATCCCTTTGTTTTCAATGTATTGGAGTAGTTTTTCTTTATGGGTCATATAAAATAATTAGAAAATATTAGGATAAATTAGAAAAAACCCTAATATTTGTATCACTAAACTATCACTAAGGTATCACAAAACTTTAAATAATCAAATAATGTCTTTCTATGATTACAGAAACTCAAAAAAAGAAGATTTTAGGAATAATAGGCCATAGATATGTTGCGGATATTAAAGAATACTTAAGCGTAAATAATCTATTTAATAAAAGCGGGAAACCTCATTCTTCTTCTATGATTACTAATGTAATGAATGGCCAGTCACACAAAATAATAGAAAAAGCAATTTATGCTGTGGTACAAAATAAAAAGGAAGAGCAAAAACAAAGACAAGAACTTCTTAAAAAGAGGATTGCATAAAGTTGGTTAGTTCCTGGCGAGGAGAATAATACGTAGAATAGTTTTTCATAATTAAAACCACTCTGTGCACTTATCGGGGGACAAGGAATCGGGGTGGTTATTAAACCTACAACATGAAGCTTTACAGAAAATTTAAAATAAAAAAATCGGTAGCTGTAACTACCGATATAAATAATTAATCACTAATAATTAGAAGCAAATGATTAATCAAGGCAAAACTACAAACTTCAAATTAATTCCGCAAGCAGCAGGAATATCTCCCAATGATCATAATACTGAATTCATGGGTGTAAGAGAAAACAAACAAGAACTTTGGATTCAAAACGGGACCACAAGGTACTTTGCAGATTTACTAGTTAAATTAAGTTTGGCTTACTCTTTTTATCAAGAAGAACGATTATAATATGCAGCCAACTATAAAAGACTTAAAAGACAAAATTTTTGATGTAACCAATGGAGGTTTAGATATTATAGTTTCATTATATCCACAAGTTAATGAACGATCTCATTTTAAAATAAGAGAAGGGGAGAAGACGGCCAGTTCATCTTTGAAAAAATTAGATGATGGTATATATATCTTAAAGGATTGGGGACAATCAGAAAAAGCTAAAAATGCAATTCAATTATATGCTGACTTTCACGGATTAGAATTTGTCCAGGCATTACTACAATTAGCAAAGAACTATCAAATTCCAACATCAAACCAATCACAAGTTAATAATGCTAGTTTTAAAAGTATCGATTTAAGTGCATGGGATAAAGACCAAGAGTTTGATGATAATAACTTTTGTTTTGAAACCAAAGATTTTACCGAGTTCGAATTAAGTACTTTAGGTCCATTTGTAGATGATAAAACATGTAATAAATACAATCTATTCTCGCTATCCTGGTATGCAGTAAAAAAGGAAGGTAAAATCAAAATAGTAGAGTCAACAGATACCTACCCAATATTTATCTTTTGCTTCACCAATAATAAGAGTAAATTCTATAAAATCTTACAACCAAAATGCACTGATAAACAGTATAGGTTCTTTTGGAAAGGCAAAAAGTCTATTGATTTTGTTGGTGGATTAAAAGCTTTGGAATCTGAGTTTAGTAAAAGAAAAGCCCAATATGAAATTGAGCTACAAGATGAATCTAAATCAGCTAAGGCAAAATTAGAAAAGATAGATAAGGTCTTTTTATGTTCAGGAGAACGTGATGCATTAAATATGGCAAGCTTAGGGTATTTTGTTCTTTGGTTAAATTCTGAAACAGCAGAACTAACTACGGAACAATTAAAGAGAATTTACAATTGTTCGGATGAGTTATATAATATTCCTGATTTAGACGAAACGGGTAAGCGAGAAGGCTTTTCTAGAGCTTTAAAGTATTTAGATATCAAGACTATTTGGTTACCTAATTATTTAAGGAATAGAAGAGATTGGCGTGGGAATCCACGAAAGGATCTTTGTGATTTTTTTGAGTTGAATAAGAATCAAAAGGTAAAGAGTGTAGCCAAGAAAGTTAAAACCATGATAAAGACTACATATCCTATGAGGTTTTGGGATATGGCTGTAAATGATAAAGGAAGAACCACCTATACTTATAACAATGTACATGCTTTGAACTTTCTTTATCGAAATGGTTTTTGCAGGCTAAATGTAGAGGAAGATAAAGATGGATTTAAGTTTGTTTATGTAAACGAGCATATTGTAAAGGAGATTAAATCTATTGAAGTTAAGGATTTCGTTTTTGATTTTCTTGAAAAAAGAAACATAGAAACGGCTATTCGAAATATGATGTACAATACTACTCGTTTAAGTGATAATCAAATTGCCGCTTTACCTAGAGTTGATTTAGATTTTAAGAGTTTTGATCAAACTTTTCAATTGTTCTATTTTTCAAATCAGTTTTGGAAAATAACCAAAGAAGGGATTACTCCTTATACTAAGAATACGCACAATAAATATGTTTGGAGGCAGCAAATTATAGATCAAAAGGTAGATAAATTATATGCCAAGAAAATTGACAATCGGTCTATAAAACTAGAACACAACTTTTTTGATATAAAGAAAGTAGAGGAGAACTACACTATTGAAGTGAAAGAAGAGAATTGTGAGTTCCTTAATTTTCTCATCAATATTAGTCGAATTCACTGGAGAAAAGAGTTAGAAGAAGGATTTAAAAATGAAGAAGAAAAGCAGGATTATTGGAAGAAAAACTTATTTAATATTTCAGGTGATAAGTTAGATCAAGAGGAGAAGTTAGAGCAACAAGCACACTTGGTGAATAAACTTTTTACAATTGGTTATTTACTACATGGATACAAACAAAGTAGCAAAGCATGGGCGGTATATGCTATTGAGAATGAGGTTGTTGATGATAATGAAAGTCATGGTGGTAGCGGTAAATCTTTATTTCTGAAAGCACTCCAAATAATCCTTGATCAAAAGTACATTGAAGCAAGGAATAACCGTATTTGGGAAGATAAACATTTATTTGAAGGAGTAACGAAACATACGGGTTACGTGCTGTTTGATGATGCTAATAAAGAGTTTAAATTCAATAACCTTTATAGTTCCATCACAGGACCAATGAATGTTAACCCGAAAAACAATCAACCCTATACAATTCCTTTTAATGATGCTCCTAAAATTGCTATCTCGAGTAATTACTCTTTAAGAGAAGCAGACCCATCAACTACGAGACGTATTTTATTTACTGCAGTAAGTGATTACTATCATGCAGAAAGTGAAATTCATCCAATAAAACGAGATCCTAAAGATGATTTTGGACATGAACTATTTAGACATTGGGATGATGATCAGTTTAATAAAGTATTCAATCTTTTTGCTCAATGTGTTCAATTTTACTTAAGTGTTGATGAAAAGATTAATCCACCAATGAACAAAATTCGTTTAAGAAATCTTCAGGCAGAAATGGGAGGAACCTTTATCGATTGGGCGGATGATTATTTGAATAACCATTTAGATATAGAGTTTAATAAGAATGCTGCTTTGGAAGATATAAAATCTAAGAAGCAAGCATTAAGAAATATTACTTCAACCAAGTTTGTAAAGAAAATTAAAGCTTGGTGTGAGTTTAATGGACATTTATTTATGCCAAAGGCTAAAACGGATAGTGCCGGGAGAATTCAGAAGAAAAATGAAACAGGTAAGCGAGAAGATTTCCTTTTCATTGAAAGAAAAGAAGGAGTTGTAGATATCTCTGCGGGTGGTGAACCAGAAGAACTTTTCACTTAAAAACAAAATTATGGGTGCCAATTCAAATGTTAATCAAGTTATTGTTTCATTGACCTTAGTTTCAGCTGAGGCCAATGATCTAAGAAACATTAAAAGAAACATTGAACAGCCTGACGGATCTTTTAAACCAGAATATGAAAGAAGGTTAAATCTTCCATTTTGGTTAAGAAGCTTAGAAACAAACGAGATTGAACCTCAATGTTACTTTCTAGATGAGAGTAAGAAGCCTCATGAAATCAAAGAGTTTCTAGATGCTGGAAACATCTTTATTCATGAGTTACACAAAAGGAATTCATAAAACTGTATCATTTTTTTAAAACCAAAAAGAGGTTTTTTTGATATCGATAACAGTAAAGTTCATTGACAAATTTGCGGTAAGATATAATTGACTTAATTTTATAAAAAAATTATGGCAAGACACAATCCAAATACTCAATATGGAAGGCGTAAGAATAGAGAAGAAGCTTTCAATCGATATCGAAACTTAAAAGGTAAAGAAAAGGAAGAGTATGATAAGATTTATAATACTATTTATATAATTTTCTTTGTATTGGTTGTGATTATTGGTTTCGTTGTAATTTCGATGGGAGGAGAACTAAAATAAAACATTTTATATATAACTTACTGCAAGAGCTTCTTATTGAGGCTCTTTTTTATTGTCAAAGATTAAGTAAACGAATATTTAAAATATGTAGTTATGAAAGAAGTCAAAGAATTTTTTATCTCACTTATTGAGATGTTCCTATTCAAGACAGCAGACCTTATAGATATTCTCTTTGGAATTTTGGCATGGGTAGGAGTAATAATAATATTAATAAATCTGTAGTAAAAGAGAAAAGGAACCGATTAAAGTTCCTTTATCAGCCAGATAGCTAATCCCCTTACTAGCTAAATGACTATGCTAAATTATAAAAACCACAGTTGATTTTGAGAACCGTTAGTCGAAAAACAAGTAAGGAGAAGCCTTTTTTCAATTTGAATAAAAAAATATAAACAATAGTCTTATGATAATAAAAGAAGAAAGAATTGAATTAAAGAATAAAAAGTACAGACAAATATTAAATTCATCTGTACCAATACCTTAATGTGCAACCCCTTAATAGCACATATAGGAAAAAATTTGCTAGCTACTCAAATATACGTAAATAATTGAAATTTAATGTTTTACAAAAAAAAGGCAAGAAAAAAGAATTTCAAGCCTTTCTATTCATAAATAAATCTGTGGGAGATCCTTTTATAGAATAGTGTAAAGGTAAAGATAATTATTGAGAAAAAAAGCTCCTAATGGAGCTCCTAAATTAACAAGGAAGTTAATTTAAATGTATTGATAAATATGTTATAGCGTCCCCCCGGACTTTCTAATACATAGCTTATATATAATACAAATTCAAATATAAAAAAAAAAAAAAAAACACCGAGGTGGGCGCTTTTTAGGGAAAATGATTAAAAAAGAACATTATAATCATTCTCTCAAAAAGGAGAATAAAAGTAAGTAAAATATTCATAGTGAAATCACTGAATTTAAATAGTTAAAAACCTGTAGTTAGAAGAAGTCAACGTTATCTCCAGGGTCATAATAACTATTAGAAGACTTGGTGTTTTCACCGTAACCAAGATAATCTCTAATAAGTCCAACTATAATTCCTAGAACTATGACAGAAATAATAAATAATAGAATAAAACCGGCTTCTGTAATTAACATCATAAATCAAAAATAGTAAAATCAAAACAAAGTAAAACAGTAGGTTTTGGAAGATAAAAAATACATAGTAGGAATCAGTCCTAAAGATAAATTTCACCTAAGAATGCACATAGAGCAGCAAATTGGAGAAATAATTTACAAGCAACTAATATCATTGTTAGAAATAATAGGAGAAGAAAGAAATGATTTAGGAATGCCGCATTTAAGATTAGGTTATTACCTGGACACAAATAATACTGGTTCAAGGAGTTTTTTATTAGATGAAAAAGCTTTTGATATGATTTATGATAATTATTCTCATTCTTTTTTTAAAGAACTAAATGCTTTTGCGAGTAGAGAAAGAAAAAAAGGAAGTGAAGTATTATTTTAATTAAATAATGGTGAGTTAACCTTAGAGCAATTTAATGAAAAACTAAAATAAGTGTAGTTAATCTTATTTGTCCATTTCTTTATTGTCAAAATATTCTGCAATAACAGGGAAGATAACACCAGTAAGGATAAATATTATTAAAAATGTCATAAATCAAAAATAAACAATAAAAAATAAGTGTAGTTATTTTTTTAGGTGGCGTTTAAAATAGTTGGATTTAGATTTTCTCAATCGATTCTTGAGATAAGCGCCCCAACTAAATACAATTAGAATAATAGTAACAGATATAACAATATTTAGCATGTGTAATTTTTATTCAAATATAAGTAAATCAACAAAACAGTAGAATTAAGAGCACGAGAAATGTGCTCTTAATGTTAAGAGTTATACTTTTTTAAACATTTAATATTAATATTAATAGACTTCATTTCTAGAGTTCCAGGGTGAAACCAATAAATGATACACGATGTAGGTGTTTTCATTGCTCCGACGGTGAATTTTTGATTAGATGAATCAGATTTTAAAGTAACAACGTCTCCTGTTTGTATTTTCATAATTTATAAAATTTAATAACCAAAATAAGAAAAAATGAAAATTCAATTTTATGAAAAACCGTAATAAAAGTAAGGATTTACCTTGTTTAACTAAAATTAACAAATAATAAATAAGTGAAGGTTCTCAGATCCTCAAAACTGAAAAAGTTCTTTGACATTGTAGTAAGTATTTCTTATTTTCAATTATTAATTAAATAAAGAGAATTGAAAAGAGAACGAGAAGAATTTATATTTGAAAAATTTAAAAATTCCTATAAACACTTCCCTTTAGGGAAAATTGATAAAGAACATAAAGATATGCCTGACTTTATGTTATATTCAGAAGGAAAGAAAATAGGAATAGAGGTTACTGAAGTTTATCAAGATTCAAATGATAAATACTCTAGGTTAAAGCAGAAGTTTTCTGATAGACAGTGTTTTACAGAATTATTAATACAAGAACTTCAAGAATTAGTGAATTTTAAATTTGAATTATCAATATTGTTTAATGAACACGAATACATAAAAAAATCAGAAAGAAGTAATATTTCAGAGATACTATGTGAATTAGTGAGGGAAGAGTTTATTAAGTTGGAAAACAAAAATGAAATTGTTTGCAAAGATCAAATGATGTTACCTGAACAAATAGTTTCTATTCAGATTTTAAGGTTTGATGAACTTGATGAATCTTTTTATAATAATTCGGAAGGAGGCTCTATTGGCGCATTAAAGGATCCCCATATAGAATCGATCTTATTAAAAAAAGAAAAGGCTTTATTGAAATATATAGATTGCGATGAACAATGGTTGTTAATTTCTCAAGGTAATGGCTTTGCTGGTTATTTTGTAGGAACAGATATTAAGCCTAGTTTCGAAAGTAATTTTGATAAAGTTTTTTTATTTAAACTTGGAGAATCCAAGATAATTGAATTGAAATAAACTAAAGTTATAAATATACTTACTACAAGCACCTTTTCAAGGTGCTTTTTTATTGTCAAATATTTAGAAACAAATAATAAAATAATGTAGGTTCTCCGATACCTTAAAAACGGAAAACGTTCTTTGACATAATTGTGGTAAGAAATATTTTTCGGATAAACATAAATGTTTTGTTGGGTTATCCGGAAAAATATACAGGATAACATTTATATTTGTTTGAATATAACTAGTTGTACACAATTTGAGTAATGAACAAATATGACAAAATTGGAATTGGGTTAATTATTATTGGATTTTTGATTCCAATGTTTGTCTTTATGGGATTTATAATCGGGCTTACGATTTTTATTATTGGAGTAATCTCTCTACTCTTTGGTACTTTTAAATTAAAGCAAAAGCTAATTTGGATTTTAACACCTTTAGTTTTGTTCTATCCTACTTCAGAAGCAGTTTATGAAATATCATTTTACTTCACTGACATTCAAAAAGTTGATTTAATTTTACCTGAAAACTTTAAAGGAACTGCAATAATTATTGACAATTCAGACTTCGGACAAAAGTTTGACAAAAAGAATTGGCGAGAACAAATCGTTTTTAATGAAAATGGAATTGCTTTTTACCCAACTGAATTGGAATTACAAAGCTCTCGATTTAGGGTTTTTATCAAGCAAAAAAACGGAGAATTAGAGAGAATCTCTAAAAGTTCAGAGAAAACAAAACTTCTCGCTTATGGAGAAAGTAGTTTTGAAAAAACAATCGTATCTGAAAACAAATATATTCCATTCGATTTTGTGCGAATTGGAGAGAATTTCTCGGAACAAAGCAATTCGGAAAAAAGACGTGAATTAATTGAACTAATAAAAAAAGGAGAAATAAAAACTGTGTACAACACCGTGTATAATTAATTGTTTTGATCGTTGCTTATTTGGAAAATTCCTGTGGAATTTTCTTGCGTTCATTTTTGTTTACTAAATTAGTTGCTGAAACAGGCAACTAACCATACACAAAACCGTTAGTAAAACATATCATCTTACCACAAAGCACCTTAATTAAGGTGTTTTTTTATGTCAAAAATTTAAAAGTAAATATTAAAATAAGTGTAGGTAAAAAAAACTCCCTAAGGAGCTAAGAAACCATAATGGTTGAGATTATTAAGGGCTGTAATCAGATTTATTAAAAAAAAAGGGACCGAAATCCCTTTTTGGATATTTAAATTTTGAGTCCCCCGAATCAAACATTGTAATATCTATTTGTTAAGATACAAAATAAATATAAAAAGTCACATAAACAGTAGAAAAGAGAACGGAACTTTATAAGTTCCGTTAATCTCGATGAAAGTCCAAAGGACTAACTAATTGTTTCTCTTCAAAATTATGAAAAAACATTTAACAAAACTAGAAGAGCTATGATTATAGAGAATCAATCCATTTAGAGAAACCTTTAAGACTATTGAACGAATTAATTAATTCATTTTTTGAGTTATAAACTTCCAATGAAAGTTGTTTCTTGTGAAATTTAGCTAGGTACATAATTGTACCTTTTTTATAGTCATAATGTAATAAGTCATTAGAAGATTCAATGTCAGATCTAAACCTAAATCCATTTTTTAATAAGAGTGTGTGTGATATCATTTAGCGAAATTAGAAATAAAAAAAAGGTTAGTCAAATTAAAGACTCATTTATGATTGAAGGATAAATAACTAAAGAATTATATAAAAATAAAATTAAGTAGGGAATGAAAAATATAAAAAGGAACCATTTCTAGTTCCTTTTATGCAAAATACGAAGTCCCCCGACCTCATGTATAATATACTAATTAGACGATAAAAAATAATGATACTTACAATTAGACAAAAACTAAATGTTGGCATAAATGAAAATAAAAAAGTACAGATAAATATATTATTCATCTGTACCAATACCTTAATGTGCATCCCCTTAATAGCACACATAGGAAAAAATTTGCTAGCTTTTCAAATATACATAAATATTTACAAATCAATTATTTATAAAAAAAGACGTAGAGCAAACTCTATGTCTTATCATTCATAAATAAATCTGTGGGAGATCCTTTAATTGAATAGCATAAAGATAAGAATAAATAGATAAGTTAGAAATTAAAAAGAAAAAAACCCACCGAAGTGGGAGCTTTTTAGGGAAAATGATTACAAATATTATTGTAATCATTCTCTTAAAAAGGAGAATAAAGATAGGTAAATTAAACATAGTGAAAACACTGAATTTATACAGTTAAAAACCTGTAGAGTGTAAGAAAGCTCCCTAAGGAGCTTAATAAAATGTGAAAATTGATATATTAATTTTTGGATTAATGAAAATCCCAAACGAATTTAATTAATACTTGAAGTTTGGAACTAAATTTTAGACAAATGGTAAAAGTTAAAGGTTAAATAGTTTGATTTTGTAGTTAATTAGAATTTTAAACTAATTTAGAATACAACGATATGACAAAAACATTATCAGAAATTAAAAGAGAGAAGCATAAAAAAACCACTCAAAGAGAGTGGTAAAATTGCTATGAAAAAGAAAAATGTATAACCGATCTCCTCGATTATAAAGTAACTAAATTAAGAATAATAATTGTGTTAAACAATTTAGAGTTAGTGAAAATTTGCAACAAAATTGCAACAATTGAATTAAGTTGTTGCACGAGCTCACACAAACTTTAAATCTTAATTAACAATGAGTTACAGATGTTTATTTAACCCCTGCAACAATATTGCAACAGAAAATCAACAATGTTGCAACAAAATTGCAACAGAAATTAACGGCAATGAAACAACAAATTGAGGAACAAAAGAAATTGAAAATCGAAGAATTAAGAAATAACCCATTAGGATCAAAAGGAGCAATCTATAAAAGATACTTTAAAATTCCAGAACCTTTTCTAAGAGAAACTATCAATAATATTATTTCTGAATGCAGAAAAATAACAATAGACAAAGCCAAAAACGAAAAGAGAATAACACCTCGAGAGTATTATAAATTAGTTGAAGAAATCGAAGGAATTAAACTGATATAGTTCAGAAAACCTCCTGAATCCTCGCTAATCCTTTCTTATCCTCTTGAATCCTCCTGAATCCTAAGAGGAGCTTTGATTTACAATTCATATTTGCAATGTAAATGATATAATCAATTTACTTGTAACATGGATATAGACACAATTAATAATGTTTTACATAGAGATGTATTAACTCATGCTAAGTATGATAAATACTTTGCTGTTACTCCATGTAAATCGACTTATTTAGGTGATTATACCACTACAGGAGGATTAGAACAAATGGTAAAGATCTCTTTAGAATATAAAAACTTTGCCAAAAAAATTGCGCGACATCTTAAAGGTCGCACTCTTAGTGAAACTGTAACAAATATTTACAACTTCCTATATAGCCATATACAATACCAAGCCGACGGATTCGATCAACAACTTAGGACTCCTTCTTGTAGTTGGTCGAGCCGTTTTGAAGGTATTGATTGTAAGAGTTATAGTGTTTTTGCAAGTGCTATTCTTTTGAATTTAAATATTGATCATTCATTTAGAAAAGTTACGCAACCTTCTCAACCTTATAGATGGTCTCACGTATATGTCATAATTCACTCCCAAGGCAAAACTTTCATTATAGATCCAACTAAGAAAGTTAATACAGAAGTAACATACATACAAAAAGAAGATATGAAAGTACAGGACAAAAAATTGCCATACTACGGAATGCATGGTGACCTTACAAACTCAAATAGTGAGATAGAAACTATCGCACATGATACCATTTTAACCTTTAGACTTTTTCTACAGGATTTAAACAATTATGGAGTTTCTAAAAGTGTAACTCAACAAATTGAATCTGTAGTTCGAAGAAGTACCGATTCAGGTATCAATCCAAAAATTACATTAAGTCCAAGTTACATTAAGGTAAATCAAACTATAATCCACTATGGAATCACTTTACCAACTCCCCAAGGATTAGGATTTCTTGATGAAGCTGTAGGGGTATTTTCTAACCTTTTTGGACCAGAAGATAGAGCCAGTGTTTTGGCTAGAGCGGATGCGGAGGCCAAAAGAGATATTTCGCAGGCGATGACTATTGCAAATTCCCAAGGTAAGGCTGCAGCCATCAAATTTATAGATGATAAAGTATCTCATCATAGAAGGTTAGTATCTAAATACAAGTCTGCCAATTCAAAAGCAAAACACAGAAAAATTGCAGATGATTTAGAAAAGTTCAAAGTTCAAAGTCTATTAGGGAGCCAACCAGTAGGTACTACTTCTCACAACTATTCGCAACCTTCTAATCAGTATTCAACAACTTCAGTTGGTTTACCAGTTAATACTGCTAATCCAGTTAATTCTTCTGTTAGATCACAAGGGAGTAACATGAGTACAGGTAAAGTAGTGGCCATTGCAGGAGGTGGAGCCGTATTAGTTGCAGCGTTGACCTATGCTCTGACTAAAAAATCAAAAAGTAACAAATAAAAAAAGAAGAGAAATAATGAAAGTAAAATTCAATGAGAAAAAAGCAAAAGAAACTGCCGCTTTTGGAACTGGAGCAGCTGCAGGATTTATGGCCTCTAAAGGTGCTTCTGGAATAGTACCAGCAGAAGCTAAAACTCCTATTGTTAGAGGAGGAATTGCCATTGGAGCCTTGTTGTTTGCAAGTGCAATTCAAGGTACTGGTTATGTAGCTAAAGGCACACAAGGAGCTTTAGTTGGAGTTTCACTTGAGCAAGGTACAAGTGCAATCTCTGAGGTTCTTGCACCAAAAGTAAAGGAGAACGCCTCAACCTCAGGTGAAAGGTTTTTAAAAGCCATGGCAGGAATGAATGCTGCTGAGGAAACTGGTTACACCTACCAACCTAGAACAATTGATCTTTCTTCAGATGCTTGGAATCAAGAAGGAGTATTAAATACACAATCTCAAGCAGGATCTTTCGGAGCAGTGTAAAACCTGTCAAACTCAAAACAAAAACAATTTTAAAAAAGTACAAAGTAAAATCAAAATACAATGAAACAAGTATATAACTTACATCAAACGAATGATGCAATTTTAGAGATTCTAAGATTCAATGAAAAAAGATTAACAGCTCAGTTTGTTACTTCAATGAACCAACCTAATGCTTTAAAGGTATTAAACAATACTTCTATCTTAAGAAAAGAAGTTGAAGTAGGGGCCGGAGCAATTCCACTAGTGGATTCTAATACAAGAAAAGTAATTGGAGTTTCAGACTTTAATGAAAATCGTTTGGCTAATGATGAAGTATTAATTGTCGAAAAAATTAGAGTTGGGTATGATGTTAATGCAGCTTCTGGAAAGGAAACAGAATTGACGTATCAAAAAACTATGCCTGCATCTTTTAGAAATTCAATTCTTAGACTTAGACAAGCCGGTATCGTTATTGGAGAGTTCCCAATGTCGGATATTCAAAATAAGTATACAGGTAATTCAATGAAGGATGATTATTTAGAATTAAAGCATCCTTTAGTATTAGTTGGAGGTGCTGAGTTTGATTTTGAAATTGTTTTCCCTTCAGGTGCAACCCAAGCTACTGATAAGGAGTATTTCGAACTTGCGTTTGACGGACATAAAATCATCCGTTCTTCAAAGTAATTCCAATCCATCACGTTAATTAATTCAAAAAGCCTATATGGAACTTGTATAGGCTTTTTTTAAACCTATTTTTTATGAGAAAGTTTAAATCTAATGTTGTTAATGTTACAATTGAACAATCACAACCTTCAGGATCTCAAACATTAAAAATTGATAGTGGAATAGTAACAAAATGTGTGTTGTTAACCAACGATGTACCTGCGGAATTCATTAATGTAAAAATTGAAGATGTTCATGGAGATGAATTACATCCTTCTGTTTCTTACAAAGAGTACCAACCTACAAACGGTAATCATTTTGAAAGTAGAAAAGATATCTACTTCGAAGGAAATAGAGATATCAAAGTTACCGCTTACGCTGATGGGGCAGTTAGTAAAGCTTTTAAGTTTCAAATGCTTTTTTACGTAGAACCTTTACAAGATTAATCCATGAGATACAAAGGAAATTTAGTTAGTGATGTTATCATTTCTGATCAGTCTTTAAAGTTAAAGGATCTGAACAATATTTATTTTCAGAACAAAGGAGCTGTTAATGTTACCATTGGAACATACACTTTAAGACCTGAACAGGAATACAGAATTGAAACTGGTAATATTTCAATTGATACTAACCTTACAATTTCATTTGACAGAACTACAGGAGGAACCAAATCTCTTTATTACCACGCGATTAAAATAACAGAAACTATCTGTGATTAATTAAAATCATCACTGAATTACCATGCGAAAATTTTTAGACGATATACAGGAATACTTAAGTTCAAAAAAAGGAGCTTCTATTGATGTATTTGATTTTAAAACCAATGAAAGTTTTTATAAGAAATTAACTATAGAAGGTCTCAAGAAGAGTGATTTTGAATCATTTGCTGATTTAATTGATTACTTAAACCGAACTTTTGATACTTCTGTATTCGGGATTCAAAGATATAAATCCAATGGTAGTTCAAATAAACGTTTCGGTACTACAACACAATTAAATATTACAAGAGGAAATCAACAACATAAGCCAGAGGAGAAAGTGGTTAGTGAAGCAGCTAAAGGCGCAATTAATAATCAGCATATTAGTGCGCCTTCTGTTTCCACTGTACAACCTAGTGTTATTCAAACGCAACAACCTTCACCTATTGGAATGGCCTCTGCTTTTGGTATGTCTATGCCCGACGTTATGAACCTGAATACAAAAGCATCTAAATATGATGACTTAATAAAAGAGCATAACGAATTAAAAGAGAGAAACAAAAAGTTAGAGCAAAAGAATGACGCGCAAGCTTTAGAAATCCGTGAACTTAAAATGGATCTTAAACTTGCTGAAAGGCTTAAAGAAATTGATATAAAAGAGAGAGACTTAAAAGATAAGCCTGCCATTGATCCAGAAATCTTTAGCCGTCTTTTAGATGTTGCAGAAAATGTTGGAGCAACCGTAATGGCTAATAAAACAGGAGCTACTGCTGCAGGTATGGCGGCAGCTGAAACTTTTGAAGAACTATCTCAAAACAAACAAGATTTAATCTATGTAATAAAAAGTGAAAGTGTAACTGATGAAATGGCCAAGGAGTTAGCTCTAGTGGCTGTAGGGTTTTCACGTAATGCTGAATTTACAACTGCTATTAGAAAAAGTATTCAAGAATTTAAAATTAACGAATTAGTATAAATATGGGAATTTCATTAGAAAATAAAGGAACAGGAGCAATCGATAATATGAAAAGAGAAGAAGCTCTAAAAACTCTTAATCAATTCGGATCAACTAAGGCTTTGACTTTACTCGCCGAAATGGTAAAAAAACCAGGAGCCAGTGAAAAGTTTGTAAAGCATGCTCCAATGCTAAAAAAGTTTATCTAAAATGAGAAAGCCAAAAGGAATGGGGAACGCACTTGTAGCAGCTACAGCAGTTTCTGCTGTTAACAGTGAAGAAGGTAAAAAAACCATTAGTCAAGGTGTTTCTGCTTTGAAATGGGGAGTACTCCTTTTGGGTATTGGAAGTGGTGTTTTCTTGTTAAACAGACAATTTAAAAAGATTAGAGCAGAACGTTTTGCTAGAGAAAATGCTGGGAACCCTAATTTAACTGCAGCAGCAATTATTTATGAGTCTTTTACAAGAATTGGTTTTAGTCCTTCTAGCTTTTTAAACTTTTTAATCCCAGAGATAAATATCTCCACGGATGAAGATGCTTTAAATGATATTGCAAGACAGGTAACTAATATAAAGGCTGTATCACATGCCTATTATATTTTGTTTGACAGAAACCTGTTTTCAGATGTTCAAAAAGGACTTGATACAGAAGAGTTAAAAAGGTTTTGGGAAATCATAAACTCACCTTCGAAGAACTTTAACAACAATACGCTATTCCCTATAGGAAGTGATTTGTATTGTGCGGTTAAAACAGGAATAACCGTAAATATTGCCGAACTAGAAAACAACAATTGGAAAGGAACAGGGACACTCTTTGGGAAATTTGCATTTAGAGAAAAAGTAGGAGAAGTCATTGCTAATGGTGTATTTACCAAAGGCGATTTGACTAGAGAAAATTATTATATCGTAGAAACTTCCATTTTAGGTTTTTTCAAAAAAACGGGAGTAGTGCTACAACATCAAATTACTAACGAAGAAAAATAAGCTATGAGCGTATTAAGATCATATAGAAGTAGAATTGTTGATGATACGAATATGGGACTGCCAGATGTACATATCAAAAATTTAGCAATGCACTCTGGAACAACAACCAACATCGATGGGTATTTCAACATATTGGCCAACGAATCTGACATACTAGAGATATCACATGTCTCGATCAAAAATTTCACAATTCAAGCTAAAGATTTGAGAAATACTCTGACTACTTCATTTGGCGAAACGTTAGACGAAGTTGTGATAGCGCTTCCTAAGAAGAATAAATCTTGGTTAGGATGGTTGGCAGCAGGAGTTCTAGGAGTAGGATTGTTAGTTGCTTTTAGCAGTTCAGAAGAAGAAAAAGAAGTTAAACGCGTAGTATTATAATGTCAGTTTTTGAAAAATACATTGATGACTTAACCTTTATTGAAGGAGGATATCAAAACCGAGCAGATGATCCTGGTAATTATAATTCAGAAAAAGAATTGGTTGGTACCAATCATGGTATTTCTGCTCCAGTTTATGAAAGATGGATTGGCAGAGTTCCCACAGAAGCTAATATGAGGGCAATTACAAAACCCATCGCTTTACAAATTATAAAAGCTTGGTACTGGGATAAAGTACAAGCTTCTTTTATCAATTCACAAGCAGTTGCTGAAAACATAGCGGATCATGCAATTAATGCAGGAACAGGAAGTGCTGCAGGAATTGTACAGGAAGTTTTAAACTATGAGTTTAATAAAGATTTGAGTGTCGATGGAGTAATTGGTCCAATGACAATTGATGCGATTAATAGTGTTGATCAAACAAAATTGTTTCAAAAGTTCAGTCAATATCGAATAGATTATTACAGGTCAATCAACAATCGTTCTTGGTTAAGAATATGGGAAAATAGAGTGAAGTATCTAGCCCGTAAGTTCAATATTGATATAAAAAAAAAAGTGTAATTCTTTCCACCTTCATTCTCTTTGGTTTAGGTATAACAATTTATAAATTAACAAACCCCGAAAATGCAAATAATTGACCTACTAGAATCTTACGGAATCAAAATTGGTCTTTTAATCACAGGTACTTTATCTGGATTAATTGGAACTAAAATACAAGAAAAAACAGGCTTCTTTAACTACATGTTTGGAGCTTTTTGTGGAGCTTCATGCTCAACTTACTTAACCCCAATGTTGGTAGATTATTTAAACCTATCCCAGAGCTCTTCTTATGGAGTAGGTTTTTTAATAGGTCTGGTCTCAATGAATTTAGCGAGTAGATTTATTGAAATCAGTAAAGATTTACAATTCATAAAAAGATTACTAACAAAGCAATGAAAGAGATATTAAAATACATATTCGTATGCTATATACTAGTACTAATATTTCTAAACTTAAAGGAATGTAGTAATAGAGAAGAACCAATTGATTTAAAAGTTACTACTCAAAAAAAAGTAGTTAATCGTAAGGACAGTCTTGTAGTTGTTTTTGATACAATTTATCAAACTAAAAAGATTATGGTTTTCGATACCATTACAAATAAGATTATTCAAAATCGAATAGTTCCTGTTAATGATCACGAAGTAACCAGGGAAGTTTTTCAAACCAATGATACAATTGAGCTATCAAACGCGAAAGTTGTTTCTTCAATCATTGCTGAAGGCAGGGTTTTACAACAAGATTTTAAAGTAACTACTGCAGATTCTATTATCAATCATTTCATTGAAAAAACAATCTATAAAGAGCGTAATAAACTCTTTTTAAATGTATCCCCAACAATTGGGTTTAACGGAGTTTTTACAGGTGGTGAATTAAGTATTGATTATACAATTAAAGATAAAATTAGATTAGGAGTAGGTGTTGGCGTTTTACAGGATATCCAAACCAAACCATATATAAAATTCAGTGTAGGAGTACCATTAAATTAAACGCAATGAGTGAAGTTAAAAAAGTAGGTCAAAAAGGAAATTTAAAAGAAAAAGAAACAGGGAATTATTTAGGGTTCGCAGCCGCTTTAGTAATTGGTATAGTTGGATTTCAACGCTACAACAGGTTCAAAAATTTCATTGATTCTGTTTTGTTTGAAGTGGAAATTTTAAAGTTTGACTCGAATGATCTTTCAATTTTTATCAGTCCAGTAAGTAGTTTAAATGTCCCTTATTCGATTAGGTCTATTGAATTTGTATTTGACAACAAACTTTGGCAAGCCAAATATTGTGATCTACATAAAATGATTGTGGCTAATTCACAAATTCCAATGTCTTTTCAATTTGTGAAACCAATCTCAACAGAAGATCCAAATGTAATGATCATAACATATAATTTTTTCGGATTTAAGTTAGAAAGAGCATATCAACCGAGAATTGCAACTCTCCAAAGAAATTTCACTCCGAGAGTGCAAGCAGCAAACTTACAAGATAAACAGGTGTCTATTTCTAAATGTGGATGCACTAAAAAAAGTAACACATGGCAAGAACAATCAAGATAACGAAAACAGGAAATATAACTATAGTTACTACCACCATTTTCGGTAAAAGTAGTACTATCTATTCTTCAGAAAAAAGGTCGATTAAAGCTCATTTAAATGGAGTAATTGTTGAACCTAGTACCTCGGAGCCTACCTTCAGTAATTTTTATTTTCCAATTAATGAACTGGAAAACAATTTCGGTGCAAAAACCGCAGAGGAATTGGTTTTAATTTTTGCTGATAAAGGATTCTTTAGCGGTGATGATACTGGAGGGAACTCTTCAAGTGGTTCAGAGCAGAATAATAAAATCCTTCAATTGACTTTCCATAGTATTCCTCTAGCTCCAAAACAAACTCCTGAAGATGCTTTGGCGAATCATATGAATAATTACCCCAAAGCTATTGTTGTAAATGAAGATGAAATAGCCATCATTGATGCAACCTTCATACCTACATCACAAGAAGAAGAAGGACAATCATTATTTTAAAACTAACGTGCAATGAAATTTATTTTAAAAATAGGAAAGGGTAACTATGGAGCTGGTAATACACAATTAACTGGTGCAGATGTATATGCCTTAGATGTTGAGTTACATCAAGAAATAGCACAATTAAAAAGCACTGTTGCAGGAATTCCAAAGATTACTAATGCGACTCTTTTAAATTCAATTACTGCAGCACAAGTTGCAAATTGGAATGCAGGTGATTTAACAGACTCAGAAGAAAAACAAATTGAAACTTTACTTAAATGGAGAAGTGAATCTTTTAGTTTAAACAACTTCTATCAACCTGCCAGTATTCCTGCTTTCCCATGGACAGAAGGATCGAGTATTGTTACTTTTAACAACTACAATTTAACCGAGAGTTATTTACTAGTAAACACAACTGTTTCAACAAGAAGTGTTAATTGGGATAGTTTGAAAAACGAAACAAAAATTGGGATTTCATTCTATGTGGATTCATTGGAGGCTCCATTATCAATTTATTTAGAGAGAACAACCGAGATAGTCGTTTCAGACTTTGTAGTATTCAAACCTTCAGATATTAATTCAAGAAGTTTTTTTAATACTCATTTAGCACCAAATACAAACGGAGCCTACAACAAGGAATTACAGGTATATCCTATAAAATAATGTTCTATGAAAAAGGTAGTAGTTGCATCATTGGTAGGTATTGGAATTTACTCTGTTTTTAAATATCAAAGGTTAAAAAAAGGAGCTTCTAGCCTGCATGCAAAAATCATTGGAGTAAATGGGCTTGATATTGGTTTTGATAAAATCAATTTCAGGCTTTCTATTGCTTTAAAAAACAATAGTGATACAGATTTAGGGATTAATACATATAAACTCTTAAAGCTATCTGAAATCAACTTTTTCAATAAACAGAATGGTAACTATTTAGGAACCGCAAAAACAAACATTTCTGAGATACAAATTCCTAAAAAAGACATCTTAGTTATTAAAGATATCCCAACTGTTTTGCCTGTTCAAAACATATTATCAAACATAAAGCTGTTCAATAAAAATATTGAACAGAACTTAAAAATTGTACTCATTTTCGACTCGTTAGGTAAACGATTTGAAGTAATAGTTTAAAATATGATTAACAGAATTATTGAACAATACAACGCTTTAGACAATAACACAATAAACAGAGAAGTTTTAGAAGGTTTACTTTCTAAAACTTCTTTGGTAAAAAACACAACGGATCAAACTGCAGTGATCTATGAAAAGTTAAAAAAACTACTTGATCAAAATAAAGATTCCGAGTTTTTTATTGAATTATCTAAAGAGATTGAGCCGATTGATTTAGATATCAATGAAGGAATGGGAATTCCCCTTTTTAAAAGACCGGTTAGAGATTACTCCCAAGGAATGAATGGGAAAATAAACGCTTCAGAAATATATTCCATGATCACCGATAGTATGATCAAATTAATTGAAAAAGCAACCGGAGAAGGGTATGTAAAAGAGTGGCAGGAAAACCGAAATGACTTTATGCAGCCTTTAAACTTCATTTCTAAAAAGCCCTATAGAGGTATCAATCAATTATTATTAACCAATTTCGGGTTTACCACTTTTGAAAATCCATTTTTTCTAACATTCAAGCAAATTGAACGACTGGGAGGGAAAATTAAAAAAGGAAGTAAGAGTAAAAGAATCATCTATTTTACAAAGCTTTATGTTTATAGTAATAAAGAGTATAAACTAAAAATTGGTACCTATGACGTTAAAAAGTTCGTCAGGTATATAAACAAGCACAAGGATAAAATCAGCCATTTTAAAAAAGGAGGAGATTTAGAATCTTTTATTAGAAAAAATAATGTCTCCTTATTAAAGTACTATTTAGTTTTTAACGGATCAGATGTTGAAGGAATCGATTTTAAACTAGAAGAATTCAAAGCAAAATTTAGTAGAAATGAAAATGAAATAGTTGAAGCAGCAGAAGAAATAGTACAGCA
The DNA here is from genome assembly GCF_964048965.1 of Tenacibaculum sp. 190130A14a. Taxonomy (NCBI): domain Bacteria; kingdom Pseudomonadati; phylum Bacteroidota; class Flavobacteriia; order Flavobacteriales; family Flavobacteriaceae; genus Tenacibaculum; species Tenacibaculum polynesiense. The sequence continues at coordinate 1,587,173 of NZ_OZ040189.1, forward strand.
ATACCCAAATCCAAAGCCACCACTAAAACACGGAGGTAATGATGCTTATTATTCTCCTACAAAAGATTATGTTCAAATGCCAAAATTGAAAGATTTTGACTCAGAACAGGGTTATTATGCAACATTATTTCATGAGTATATTCATAGTACTGGCCATAAATCTAGATTAGATCGTTTTGTGCCAGGAGATTCATTTGGTAGCCCAGCGTATGCAAAAGAAGAATTAGTTGCAGAGTTTGGTGCCGTATTCTTATCGGCTGAAGCAGGTATTTTATGGAGAAATAATTCAAACCATGCCGAGTATATAAAGCATTGGAAAGGAGTTTTACCAAATTTAAAAAAGGATAATAGGTTATTGTTTAACGCAAGTAAAGATGCTCAAAAAGCTTCCGATTATATTTTACAAAGAGATGAAAACGGAGAACCAAAATATTTAAAGAAATTTACTAAGAAATTCAATGCAAAGAAGTCTACTAATAGCAATAAAAAAGATGTTGTTGCTGCAGGAATGAATGGTGAAGCTGTAACTGTTACTTTACCATCTATTAAAAAAGTATCAGTCAATTTACCTGAGAGAACTGGAACAGTTGCAACAACCGGTGCAATAAAAATGCAACAATCAAAAACCATTACCTCCGATAGTTTAAGTACTGAAAAGCAAGAAGTTAAAAAAGAACAACAACGGCCTGCAACAAAAGAGCAACAGTTTTGCAACAAAAGTGCAACAATTTTGCAACAAGAAAATACAGCAAAAAACTTAAATAGTGATCAAATGCAACAACCGTTGCAACAGAAAGAAACAATTGTTGCAATAACTCCACCGATACGTCAAGAGAAGAAATTGAAAACGAACATCACTACTCAAAAGAAAAATTCTGTATTAACTTCTTCAGATATCAACAACATGACTTTTGATACATTGACATTCTCCGGAGAGTGGGCAGACTTTATGCAAGAACCTGCTAAAACTATGAAGTTGGCAATTTGGGGAAAACCTAAAAACGGTAAAACGGCAGGGGCAACCAAATTAGCAAACTATTTAACCAACTTTGGAAGTGTACTTTATAATTTCGCTGATCAGGGTATTAATAAAAGTACGCAGGACCTTTGGAAACTTTCAGGTTTAAGTGAGAAGTCAAACGCTGCAGCAACAGGGATAAGAGATATCAAAGAACTTGACAAATTATGTGCCAGTGGCCAGTATGATTTTGTTTTTATAGATATGATCAATACCTATATACATAGAACTGGAATTAAATATTTTGAGTTTGAAGAACAATTTTTAAAGAAGTACCCAAACATTTCTTTTATTCTAATATTTGAGGTAACAAAAACTGGAAACTTTAAAGGTGATCAAGGCTGGACCCATTTACCAGATGCATTAATCACAGTTGATAGTTTTGTAATGCATAATCAAGGCCGTTACGGTGTTGGAGAGTATGTGGTTTGGAAAGAAGGATTAAAAAAGGTTAATCCTAAGAAATACAAAGAGTTCTTTACTGAAAAATTAGGTCAAGATAATGAAGTGGTTCATGTTAATATTTAGGGGTAATAAATGTTAATTAAGGGTTTAAATAAAATCAATTGAAATTTTGTTATAAAAAGTTCGGTAGCTTTTAGAAAGTAAAAGTGAGGAATGAGAAACGAATGACATCTCTTTAGAAAGTTTTTAAATGTTCTAAGAGGATTACCAAATAATTTTGTAGCCGATTCAAATAATTCACATTTGAACGAAAACGTATTTTAAAAAACAAAAAAAAACTCAAAATGAGGAAAAAAATTAACATGTATTTTAGTGCTATTCTTTTTGTACTAGCATTCATCACAAGTTGTGATAAAGATGAAGAAATAATGCCTGCAGTTTTTTCAATCACTCCTGTAGAAAAAGACTTTGGTATAATTGAAGTAGAAAAATCTACAAACTATTCATTTGAAATTACAAATGAAGGTGAAGCCGTATTAGAAATTAAAGAGTATGCTATTATAGGAACTAATGCATCTGATTTTTCTATAAATGCAGTAGCTGTTAATATCGAGAAAAACGATTCATACGATTTTGAGCTTACTTTTGCTCCATTGACAATTGGTATAAAAGAGGCTGTTTTAGAAATAACAACTAATGTTGGTGTAAAAAATATAGCCTTAAATGGAGAAGGAATTGCCAAGCCTATCCCTGTAATTCAATTCAGCGAGTCTCCTGTTAATTTTGGAAATGTTTTAATTGAGCAAAACTTATCTAAAAATGTTACAATTAGTAATATTGGAAATGCAGATTTAGAAATTACTAGTGCTAACATTTCGAGTGGTTCAACAGTTTTTTCGATTACTGGATCTCCAAGTTCACTTATAAAAACAATCCCTTCTGGAGACTCATATACTTTTGAAGTTAAATTTACTCCAAACTCTTTGGGAGCCGCTTCAGGTATTCTAAGGTTGGTTAACAATTCTAACGCCAGTGAAATCAATTTAGAAATGAATGGTATAGGGATAGTACCTGCTCTACCAGAAATTAATCTGAGTGAAACAGGTTTAAATTTTGGTAATGTGAACATTGGTAGTTCAAGTAGTGATTTAACTTTTGATATTCAAAATAACGGGCAAGGAAACCTAGAAGTTAGTAATATAAATTTAAGTGGGGCTAACTCGAGTGATTTTACCTTGGTTGGCGTATCATATCCAATTACAATATTACCTAATAACTCATATACAGTCACTGTTAGATTCACCCCACAATCTGAAGGACGAAAGTATGGAAGAGTTAATATTGTAAGTAACGATCCAACTAAACCAAATTATGCTTTAATAATTGAGGGCAATGGTTTATCAACAACAAGTAATATTGTTAACATTCCAGATTCTAATTTTAAAGCGGCATTAGTGGCTAATTCTTCCATTAATACTAATGGGGATTCTGAAATCCAAATATCTGAAGCTCAGTCTTATAGCGGTGTTGTTCGTGTTGATGGTTTAACTATTTCAGATTTAACAGGTTTAGAAGAGTTTGTGAATATTTCCGAGTTTCACGCAATGAACAATTCCTTAACAAGTATAGATTTAAGCCAAAATACAGCAATTACTAGATTGTCTTTAACTAATAATGATTTAACTTCTCTTGATCTTTCAACAAATATTATCCTTAAGACGATTTTAATTCAAAACAACAATATTAGTTCGATAGATTTAACAAATCATTCTAGTTTAGTTAATTTTCAATGTGGAAACAATAATATTTCAAACTTAGTGTTGCCGACAACAGCTAATGGGCTAAGAACTTTATATTTGGAGCAAAATAAAATTAGTACGTTAGATGTTTCTATGTATTCAGATTTAAGAACTTTGTCTGTATATAACAATAATTTAACTAATCTAGATATTTCACCAAACACCAAAATAAGGGCATTACATGTTAGAAATAATAAATTATCAAGTTTAAATGTAGCTAATGGTAATAATGTAAACTTCATTTATATGGTGGCAGACAGAAACACTGATTTAACTTGTATTCAGCATGATGCTGGATTTGATCCTTTAAACCCTCCAAATACTGCAGTAAACCAATGGGCCAAACCATCTGGAGCTTCTTGGAGTACTACTGCATGCCCTTAATCTATTTATTACCTTGTGTTAAATCCTGAAGTTGTCTACAACATATAACAGTAGGCAACTTCTTTAATTAAATATGTGACTATGAGACATAATATTATCAAGTTATCTTGTATTATTTTTTTTGGGATTTTTACTCCTTTTTTTGCCAATGCACAATTTGGAGGTATTATGAAAAAAGTAAAACAAAATGTAGTTGACAAAACAACGAAAAAATATAACTCTGGGAAAAATACTAATTCATCAAGTAAGCAAGATGAATCGAAGGAGAATGAATTATATTCAGATTCAGAGTATAAACTAGAGTTAGCTAGAAAATACCCAAATGATAAACAAAAACAAGAATACTATTACAAAAAGTATAAAGAATTTCAACAAAAAAAACTTAATGAACAAGAAAAATTATTAGCCAATACTAATAAAAAAGGCAAGGTAGTTAATAATATTCCATCTCCAATTGATAGTGAAGTTCAAGATAAATTTAAAGATAATGAAATCTATATACTTAATGGTGTTAAGTTTAGAAAGATTCCATCGTATAATGGAAAGTTTTACGATAAATTAGATCTATCAGGATATTATCATTTGTCTCAATATTTTGTAAGATATCCATCAAGTCATTTTGATAGAGAACCTGGACGAATTTATGAAGGCTTTTCAATAGAATATAACCCAAATACATATGAATTAAAAGCTTATTTCGATCCAGTTACAAAACGACATGGAGTGATTCCTAAACAATATAGAGAATCTGCAGATAAAGGTAATATTCAGTTTCAATTTGGAATTGGAGATGGACCAGAATGGACTAATGTTAACGCACTATTATTAGAACCGGGTGTATTATTAATAGGGGCAGAAGTTTATTATAAGAATAAAAAAGAAGGACACAAGTGGATGAATAATATAGAACCAAAGCAGTTTGTCATTGCTTCTAAAGATCCTGCAAAGATTTTAAAGTATTATAGAAACCCAGAGTTAACTTCACAAGTTACCTTCGCTAAATTTGATTCTTTACTTCATGATTCAGAAAATTTTTCTTTTTCTAAATTGAAAATGCCATCAAAAGGCAATTTGAATAATAACTTAATTGGTATTGCTACTAAAGGTTTGAACAATTATTACAGTAAAACAAGTATGAAAAACCTTAAGCAATACATTACTTCGAACAGATGGTCTACCGTTAAACATAAAATAACAGGAATCCCACAGTATCAATGGGCAGTTGGTGCAGTCATTCAAAAAAATTCAGATGGACAATGTATGTTGCAACAGTTCATAATTAGAAGGGATTATGAAGGAGGAGGGAAATTCGGAACAGCGTTTTTTAATGGGATTAGTCGAACAGGAAAAGCTCCATATGGAAGCTATTGTAAATGCATAAATTAACTAAAGATAATAAATAAACAAAAAAACAAATGAACAAATTATATATTGCAGCACTCTTTTTTATAACTATATTTTCCTCTTGCAGTTCAAATGAACAGGATTCATTATCAGAAACCTATAATAATACAATAAGTTTTGGGCAAGAAGAGTTTGGAATTCAGCAAGTTAATGTTGGGTATGATTTATTTGGTAATATTTCATTGCTATTACACTCTTTAAACAAAAATCAGTTAATTCAATTACCATCTGGAAGTGGTGCATTTATTGAGTTTGAAGGTATTAAGCAATCACAAATCCATATGGACTCAGATTATTATGTAGAAATTCCAGAGGCGCATTATTATTTAGGAGTAGTAAATGGAGATCAGCTTTTGAGGTCAAATGGAATTAACATTAAAAAAGCAGTTGAAGGATATGTGAAAATTATTGAATTATCAAATGATAATATTAAACTGAGATATTTATATAAGAGATTTGATGGAGTAATGTTCAAAGGGGAGTACAGTGGACCATATACAGAAAAATAACATCAACTAATGTTTAAAAATTTTATAGTTTTTTTCATGTTATATACGAGTAAATACAACAACATAAATTTTGGATTATTAAATCTTCTTTATTACTTCAAGTATTAAAAAATTATGTGGGTAATATTTCTCAAATAATGAATTATTTATTTTAGAGCAAAACAGTAACTCAGGTTATTAACTAATTTATATATTTGGTAACTTATTTTCTAGTATCTGTTTTAACATTATAATTTGATATTAAGTACTACCAGATAAAAATTAGTCGTTATTAAAAATGATTTTAATTATCATTAGCAACTTCTTTTTGTCAAATTTGTATTAGTACCATAAAGAATATAGTTAAATGAATGAAAAAGAGTTTACAAACAATTGTTATTCTTATATTGTTCTGTGGTAAAATTTTTTCCCAAGAACCTTACTACACAAAATTTACATCAGATGATGGATTGGTTGCATTAGCAAATTTCAATGTCGTACAGGATAAGGACAATCTAATTTGGGTTGGTACCAAACAAGGGTTGTTTTATTATAATGGGAGAAAATTTATAGAAGTTAAAAATTCGATTTCAACAACTAAAAGTATCTTCAATTTACAAATTGATAATGAAGGACAAATTTGGTGTTCAACTATTTCAGGACAGATTTATAGAATTGTAAACAAAGAGTTTCATCTTTTTAAAGATTTTTCTAAAAAGTTAAAAGGTGCTTTTCCTCACTTAATAGTTATGAGGAATTGCGTCTTTTTTCTTTCACAAAAGGAAAGCTACAAAATAAATATAAAAACAGGAGAAGTAAATAAAATAGATGGTCAGATAACTAAAATAGTAAAGTCAAATAATAGTTTTTTTTATTACAATCTAAGTGAAAATAATATAATTACTCAGATTTATCAAGATGAAGAAGAAGTTGTTACGAGAAAAATAAAATGTTACGGAAAGTTTCTTTTAGACAAAGGTAAATTCCAAATGTTCAAGTGGTTCGATGAAATTGTTATTATACCCGACAAGATGACAATTAAGCCATTCTCAATAGATATTAATACAAGGAAATTGAATCGAATTAAACTACCTAGTAGCTTTAAAAAGCTTCAGGTTTATAATTCTAAGAATTATCAAGATAATTGGTTATTAACATCAAATGGTATATATAGATCTATCGAGAAAAGAGCAATTAGTGATGCTGAACATATTTTTAAGGGTTTTCATATTACAGATGTTTTAAAAGATAATGAGAATAACTTTTGGTTAACCACACTTCAGAATGGTGTATTTGTGGTACCAAATTTAGGAATAAGGAAGAAAAATTTTTTTGATATAAAAGATGATATAATATCTGTAGAAACTTTACCTGAGAATCATTTATTATTAGGGACACAAAACGGTAAATTAATTGATTTTAATACTCAAAGTAATAGTTATACTCAAATTGATTTATTAAATCAGCGCCCAATAAATAGAATTAGATATGATAATGTTCTAGGTAGGGCTTATGTAAGTACAAATGGTACCAATAGCTACATTTATGATGTAAAAAGTAAAAGAATTAGAGAAGTTGGAGAGCAATTTGCAACGGCCAAAGGATTAGCTCAAATAAGCAAAGATTCATTAATCTATCTTTCATATCGACATGCTTTGGTATATACTAATCTTACAAAAAATAAGGATCATATTGTACTAGAAAATAAAAGGCCGATTAGTACTTTTTACGACTCTATAAATAAACTTATTTATATAACCTATATTGATGGAGCAGTAGTTTATGATAAAAATTTAAATAAAGTTCCTGTAAAGTATAGAAACAAACCTATTATTTTATATAAGTATACTCAAACCAATAATGGTAAAATATGGGCAACATCCGGTGATAAGATTTTAGAATTAAAGGCCGAAAAAGTTATTGATAGTTTAACTTACTCCAAAGGATTGTTAAGGTCACCCTTAAAAGGTTTAATGTCAAGGGAATGTTTTTTGTGGATTGTCACAGCAAAAGGTATACAAAGATATAATACAAACGAGAAAAGTATAAAAACTCTCAATTTGACGGATAAAAATACTATCAAATTCAAACATCCTGAAATTCAAAATGGTTATTTGTGGATACCAGGGAATAGTTTTTTATGTAAAATAGATTTGTCAATTTTAGATTCCAAGCAATCAAAAAAAGTACCATTAGCATATATTAGTAATGTGAAAATTGGAGGTAAGGAAGAAAAATTAAAAACCGAATATGAACTGCCCTATAAAACAAACGATATTACATTTAATTTAAATTTTAATGGATTCTTGGCTAGCAGTAAAAATGTTTTAGAATATAAACTTTTAGGTTTCAACACCGAGTGGCAAACATCAGAATTAAATGATAATATTGTTAGATATATTGGGATTCCATCCGGAAATTATGAGTTTCTATATAGAGCCAAAAGTTTAGATGGAAGCATTGGTAAACAGAGTAAGGGAGTTAAAATTATTATCCACAAACCTTTTTGGGAGAATTGGTGGTTTATCGTGACTGTTTTTATTGTATCATTTTTTATGATTGTAATATATTACAGAATAAAATTAAGATTGAGAGAAAAAGAAGTGGAACGTGAATTAGAAAAAGTGATTTTAGCTAGTAGAATAAGTAAATTAAAATTAGAGAATCTACGTTCTCAGATGAATCCACATTTTATTTTTAACTCTTTAGGAGCGATTCAAGATTATGTTATGAATAATGAGAAGTATTTAGCAAGTGATTATTTAGTTAAGTTTTCTCGTTTAATTAGGATGTATTTAAATCATAGTAGAATTAATGTTATATCTCTGAAAGAGGAATTAAAATCTTTAGAAATGTATATAGCATTAGAACAATTGAGGTTTGAGAATAAGTTTAACGTTCAATTTTTAATAGATAAAAGTATTAATCAAAATAAGGTTAAAATTCCTCCATTGTTTTTACAACCATTTGTAGAAAATGCAATAAAACATGGTCTTATTCATAGAAAAGAAGAAGGGAATCTATTGATATCAATTACAGAAGATTCTGCAGGTATAATGATTGTGACCATAGATGATGATGGAATAGGGAGAATAAAGTCTTCTAAAATTAATATGAAAAGACAAAATCATAAGTCCTTTGCCGTTAACGCAACGAAGGAAAGAGTTTTGCTATATAAGAAGGAAAAGTTGTTTAATATTTCAATAGATTTTATCGATAAAGTAGGAGAAAATAATGAAGCTATAGGAACAACTGTAATACTTAAAATAAAAAGAATTTAACGATGAAAGTTTTAATAATTGACGATGAAGCAAAAGCACGTAGTTTAATGGAAACATTGTTGACACAATTTTTTCCAGAAATTAAAAAAATTGTTAAAGCAGATAATTTATTAAACGGAGTAAAGCAAATAAATAAATATGAACCCGATATTGTTTTTTTAGATATTGAAATGCCTGAGTATTCCGGATTAGAAATTTTAGATTTTATTCCCGCTCCAATTAAGTTTCAATTAATTTTTACAACTGCTTATCAACAATATGTAAGAGAAGCATTAAGAATGTCAGCAATAGACTATTTAATAAAACCTATTGATAGAGAAGAGTTAAGAGAAGCTATAAATAAGGCTAAATTTAATATTGAAAAAAACAAGGTTTCAGTACAGTTTTCAGAATTGAAAAAGGCCATTCTTTCATTATCATCACATAAAATTGCATTAGAAGTTCCCGGAGAAATTATTTTTGTTACTCATGAGGAAATATTGTATTTGGAGGCCGATGGAATGTATACCAAGGTGCATCTTGCAAACCATGAAAAGCGACTAATATGTAAGCCTTTAGGGTATTTTGAAAATCAATTGCTCAATAATAATTTGTTTTTCAGATGTCATAGGTCTTTTTTGATTAATCTACATTATTTAGAAAAGTTTGTAAAGAAGGATGGTGATTTTCTACTTATGCAAAACCAAATTGCAATTCCAATATCCAAAACAAAAAAGAGTGATTTTTTAAGAATTATAAAAGAAGTCTTTTAAATTATTGTATAGAAGAATATAAAGTTAGAGATGTAACTAACGAAATTTTTATAGACAATAAATAATGATGATTTAAAAAGACAACTTAACCATTTCTTTTAACAGATCCTCAGGTGTTTGATTACCTGTTAGGTCTGTAAGTTGTTTTTGAACCTTGAAGATGGATATATGATTATCTCTAGATTTGTATTTTTTCATTCCATGTATTCTTTCTTCTAAAATGAGAATATTCATATAGCGTGCAAATTGATCAGAATTCAATGCTGGCATTCCTTTTACTTTATTACTGGTTGAAAAATAGTTTGTGTATTGCATAATGCAAAATTACATCATATATGTAGCGAGTCTTGCTACATATATTAGCATTCGTGCATTTTTATTCTTAAATTTAAAGGATAAGATAAATTCTCAAAAGTTTTCTCACTATGTGTTATCATATATCCAACAGGAGAAGAGAAGAAAGGGCACTACAAGACAGATTTGATGCCACTTTTGAACATCCTAAAGTATATCAGCCTTATCATCATTTTAATGGTTGGGAGTCTAAGAACTTATATATTATTAGACAAGAAGATCCAGAAAGTATCGATTTTGCTTCTTGGGGGTTGTTACCCACTGGATATGACTTATCATTAAGAAGCGAGTTTTTAAGAATAACCAATACGTTAAATGCAACTCGTGAAAGACTTTTTGAAAGCCAATTGTTTAATCAGTTTATTCATTGGCAAAGATGTTTAATTATTGCCGATGGTTTCTATGAACCACATAAGGATCCTGATATAAAAGGTTCGGTTCCATTTTATTTTCAATTAAAGAATAAAGAATTATTTGCGTTGGCAGGAGTGTATAGTGTTATTGATGATGGTATTAACCCACTTTATTCTGCAAGTATTATAACTACCGAAGCAAATCCATTATTTAAAAAGATTCATAATTCACCTAATAGTAAAGGGAGCTATAGAATGCCCTTAATTCTGAATCCTTCGGACGAATATGATTGGTTGCACTCTAATAATGATGAAGCTATAATAAATACATTATTACATACATTTACTAAATCTGAATTTGAAACCTACCCAGTTTCACAAGATATATTTAAAAGAGTAGATAGTAATCGTCCGGATATCACAAATCGGGTTGATTATCCTGAGTTGAAGATTTCATTTTAATTATAGTTTTCTCCGTTGCAAAGTTGTTTCAGTATTGTTGATTTGCTGTTACAGATGTTGCATTTTTGATTCAACAACTCAGCAACAGAAAAATTATTGATTAAAAAATTACCTATTAATTACTTGAATTATTGATTGTTGGAGAACACATTTTTATGGTGACTTTCTATAAGAAAGCAAAATTCTTTGATTCCCCTCAGACCCCTCTTTAAAATTCTCTGCAAGAAAAATGTGATTCTGTGATTCGGGTATAAAGTCAGGTGTAATAAGGGCTTAGGCTTATTTTATTTTTTGTGATTATTATATTCTTTCACAAAAAAATATTGTGATTCACTAAATAGAAAATAGATAAACTTAAAATCACAAAATTTATAAATACCCAATCACAAAATTTAAATAAGCTTAAGTGTTTGTATTTCAATATTTTATATCCTAATCACAGAATCACAAAAAATTTGCGGGTTTAAAACAAGAGAGGTTTTCTAGTTACAGACAAAATCGTCCTATTTTACCCAAAAACATCACTGTACTTTAGGTTTAATTCAGAAGAGTATAAAGTAATAAAGTTTTACGACGAAACATCCAAGTCAAATAAATTTGTTTTAGTTGGTAGGTAGGAATAATAAAGTTTTATTTTATTAAAAATTTAAGCTGGCATATTGAATATTACCTACAGCTTTTAATATAGTTTTAGGAATATAAGCTTCTGTTTGAGTAATTGAATGGTGCCTAGCTTGATTCTTTACATCAATTGTTGGTATTCCTAATTGCAAATAGTTTGTAATACCAGTATCTTTTAATGAGTACCACTGATAGGTGTTACTGAATTTAAGTTTTTTTCTTATTCTAGCCCATGTATCAGAAATTCTTTTGGGATCAAGTTGATTAGGACCAGGTTTAAAATTTTCTGAGAAAAGGAAATCTGAATTTTTGGCATTTTTGAGATGTTTAGCAAAAGAGTGCATTAATTCTCCAGGAATGGTAACCATTTGAGTTTTTCCGTTTTTGGAAACATAAGAAGGAATATTAATTATTCCATTTTTTAATATCACATCGTTTACTTTAAGCTTTGTCATTTCTGTTCTTCTTATTAAACAGTAGAAAGCTACTTTACACAGGTGATAATATCCTTTGTCGTAATCATATATATGTTTGAATATAATGTCTCTTACTTCTTTTGGAATTATTGTTCTCTTTTTTTCAGATTCCTTAATTTTCTTTATATGGATTGTAAAATCAACCGAGAGATATCTTTTTTTTATTAACCATCTATTAAAAACTCCAATAAAACGGAGGTAGTTATTATGAGTAGCAGCAGAATTCTCTCTTTCATAAAAGATTTCGTCTAAAAAGTCTCTACATAAATCTTCATTAAAACTATTAATGAACAAATGTTCTTTATTAATGGAAATTAGATATTGTTTAAAATTATTAATGTAGCTTTTGTAGGCTCTAATGGTATCTTTTCTTACAACTCCTTTTTTTAATTGTTGGTTGTATTTATTCAAAAAGATATCTAAGGTGTCAAATAGTTTGGCAAATGACTTTACATTTTTCTCATTAATAAAAGGAGTCCATCCTTTAGGAAGCTTTTCATTAAGCTTTTGAACTATTCTTTTTGCGTACTTCCTTCTTTCTGTTTTGTTTTTCATCGGTTTAACCCGAATTCTCTTTCTCTTAAGTTGTTTTGATACGTTAATCTCTGAAGGATCAATAGCATAATAAACGATTTCCCAAGTTTGGTTTTCTCTTAGTTCTGCTGGAACGTAATCAATAAAAGGAATTAGATTTTTTGGGTTTTGAAGTTTTGACATTTTTTTTTTACATCGAGATTGGCATCGAGAATGTAAAAATGGACATCAAATGACACGTTTTTGACACGCTTTTTTTTATATTTACTTCGGAACCATTGTGGTTATTATGGTTCCGAAGATTTCTGTAGCGAAGGCGGGAGTTGAACCCGCGACCTCAGGGTTATGAATCCTGCGCTCTAACCACCTGAGCTACCTCGCCTGATTGCGGGTGCAAATATAGACGATTTTTTGTTTTACCCAACAAAAATTTTCAATTTTTTTTTAAAAAAATATTTATCTATATTGCCAGCAAACTTAAACATAAATGAGTAAAGTAAAATTCGAATTAGAGTTTCCAATACATGCTTCTCCAAGTATGTTATATCAATACTTCGGAACTCCTGCTGGATTAGAGGAATGGTTTGCCGATAGAGTAAATTCAAGAGGTAAAATGATTACTTTTATTTGGGATGATTCAGAAGAAGAAGCAAAGATTGTAGCCAACAAAGCAGATGAGCGTATCAAATATAAATGGACCGAGAGTGAAGGAGATGAAAGTTACTTTGAATTTAGAATACAAGTAGATGCTTTAACGAAAGATGTTTCTTTAATTGTTACTGACTTTGCAGATGATGAAGATGAAGTAGAAGAGGCTAAAATGTTATGGGAAAATCAAATAGAAGAACTAAAACACACTATTGGTGCATAATTAAAATATCAAATACTATAAACTCGGCAATTTGTCGAGTTTTTTTATGTCTTATCGTTACTGAAATTAGTAATTTTGCTTTCAAATTTTTTTAGAATGGTAAATTTTAATGGAAGCATAATTTCAGAGAACGAATTGCAATTTTCGCATGAGAATAGAGCCTTTAAATATGGTGATGCTATTTTTGAAACAGTAAAGATTGTAAATAATAAAGTAGTTTTTTGGGAAGATCATTATTTTCGATTGATGGCATCAATGCGTATGCTGAGAATGAAGATTCCTATGGAATTTACTTTAGAGTACTTAGAAAGTCAAATTTTAAAGGTACTTGAGACGAAAGAAGGAAGTACTTTTAGAGCGCGATTAACAGTTTTTAGAAAAGATGGAGGGTTGTATACTCCAAAAACAAATGAAGTAGACTTTTTAATTGATGTTAAAGCGATAGAGGTATCTGTTAAAGAATCTTATAGAGTTGACTTATTCAAAGACTTTTATAATTATAGTGGTTTAATGTCAACTGTAAAAACAACCAACAGAATGCTGAATACCATTGCAGCAGTTTTTGCGGAAGAAAATGACTTGGATAATTGTATTTTGTTAAATGAGCGCAAAGGAGTTGTTGAAGTTACCAATGGAAACATATTTATTGTAAAAGGTACTACGATAAAAACACCAGCGTTAACAGAAGGATGTATTAAAGGAGTTGCACGAAAGAAGGTTATTGAGATTTTAGAGAAGCATCCAGAATATACAATAGAACAAACGGTAATATCTCCTTTCGAGGTTCAAAAAGCAGATGAAGTTTTTATAACAAATGTTATTTCAGGTGTACAGATTGTAACGAATTATAGAAAGAAAGAATTTGCTACAGAAATAGGTCAGAAAATTGGTAAAAGCCTACAGGTAAAAATGATTACAGGTTAGTTAAGCTGAACATCACTCGGGGCATTTGCCCATATTTTATATTTACCACCCCTTTGTAACAGTTTGTTTTTCCACAAAGATTCATTTTCAATGGAAAATATATTTTCATAATCGTTTTTAGAAACAAACCAAGAAGCCGTGTTCAATTCTTTTTCTAATTGATTACTTTCCCATCCAGAATACCCTAAAAAGAATCTGATCTCATTAGCGTCAATTTTATGCTCATTTAGTAAATCTTGAAGTAAGGTAAAATTACCTCCCCAATAAATACCATCTGATACTTCTATGCTATTTGGTAATTTCTCAGGAGCACTATGAATAAAATACAAATTATCCTGCTCTACAGGACCACCATTATAAACTTTAAAATTACAGTCTATTTCAGGAATCAAATCACTTAAAACATAGTTGGTAGGTCTATTCATAATAAAGCCAACAGAACTATTTTTAGAATGTTCAGTCAAATATATAATAGTACGCTTAAAAGAACTGTCATTAAGAATTGACGGCTCAGCAATTAGTAAACGACCTTTTTGAGGTTTTAATGCAACCATGTATGCTTGTTTAGTTTTACTAATATAAATAAAATTTTAATAAAAAATTAACAAACTATATAACAATAATTAAAAATTAGGGTTTTTCTCTTACAATAATTTAAGGGCTTCAGTTACTTCGTTTCGTTTACGAACAGATACCGGAACAGTTACTTTGTTGTTTAACAGTAAGTAACCTCCATCAGACTTTATGTATTCTTTTACATAGTGAAGATTCACTAAGTGACTTTGGTGCACACGTAAAAATTGATAGTCTTTAAGCATATCAGCAAAGTATTTAAGTGTTTTACCTACTAAAATCTTTTGTCCGTTGCTCATATAAAACTCTGTATAGTTATTATCAGCCTTGCATCTTACAATAAGATCTAGTTCTACAACTACTATTTTATCAGAAGTATGTAAAGATATTTTTTTAGGACGGGTGTTCGGTTGAGAAATTGATTGTTGTAAAACAGATAGCTGTTCTTTGTCGGGTTGTATTTGACTTTTAGCTTTTTCAATAGCGTTGCTTAAATCGTCATTTGAATAAGGTTTTAATACGTAATCAATAGCTGCGAACTTAAAAGCTTTGATGGCGTATTCATCACTAGCCGTTACAAAAATAATCTTAGAAGATAAGTCTGGATGGATTTCTAAAACATCAAAACCAGTACCATCACCAAGCATAATATCTAGAAACAAAATATCTGGTTGTTGCTTACGTAATAATTTCGATGCTTCTACAACACTTTTGGCAGTACCAATAATTTCAATGTCTTGATGATTGTTTGTAATATCTTGTTGCAACATATCTAGAGCTGCACTCATATCATCTACTAAAATTGCAGTGAGTTTATTCATTATGCTTTGGTTAATTCAAAAATTGTTATCTCAGGCCTTACGTTAAATCGTACTTGCCATAAATGTCCTAATGCTCTGTTAATATACAAAGTTCTGTCATTTTCTAATGCTATTTTACCTGAAGTATACTTTTTGTTCTTTACAGGTATCATAAAAGGAGGGAGAAAAGGAGCTTTGCATTGTCCTCCATGGGTGTGTCCAGATAAAATCCAACCTTTGTAGTTATTCCACACATCTAAATCGCATACGTCTGGGTTATGGCATAAAACAATACTAGCACTATTAGGACTGTAGTTTTGCATTGCTTTTCGAGGATTGAAATTTAATCCCCAGTAATCATCAAATCCAATAAAATTTAAACCATTTATTTCATATTGCTCATTACTTAAAACGGTAATTCCTGACTTTTTTAATAAGTTGGTTATTCCAGAGGCTACATTTTGTTCCGCCCAATTTTTACCATAGTCATGATTTCCCAAAATACCCAAAGTTCCTAATGTGCCTTTTACGCTATGTTGTAAAACTTCTTGAAGTTGTGTTAATTGAGTTTCATCTTCATAAGAAACATAATCGCCAGTGTATACAACAAAATCTGGTTTGTGTTTTTGAGCTTCTGTAAAAGCATCAATAATGTATTGATAGTTAAACCTATTTCCAACATGAATATCACTTATTTGCATTAGTTTTTTACCAATAAGATTATCGGGGAGATTTTTTATAGGCATTTTAAGTTGTACATATTCTAACCAAAAAGGTTCTATTTTCCACGCATACAATCCCGTTAGTATTCCGAGGCCTAAAGTTCCCAAAAATGATCTTTTTATAAATTTTCTTCTTTTCATAGATTTTAGAAATCTGTTTTTAAGGGTATTTTAAACCAAACCTTGGTGCCTTTTACGGTGTTTTTCTCTTTTAGTTCGCTAATGGTAAAACTGTGTGATCCAGATAAATTTTCTATACGTTCTTTAGTTACTTTAATTGCAAGAGAATGGTGTTTTTTATGTCCCTTAGTTTTTTGAGATTCATAGTAGCCAACACCATTATCAATAATTGTACAATAGAGAAATTGATTAAATACAGAGAATTCCAAAGTAATATGTCCTTGTGCACGGTTTTTCAGTCCATGTTTAATACTATTCTCAATAAAAGGTTGCATTAACATTGGAGGAACTAAAATTTCTTCAATGTCAATGTTTAGGTTTTGCTCTATAGAAAAACTGAATGAATCATTGTTTAATTGCTGTTCTAGCTCAACATAGTTTTGTAGTGTGTTTACTTCATCCTGTAAACTTATTTCTTCCAGTCTTGAGTTTTGAAGAATAGCACGTAATAAACTTGAAAATTTACTAATGGTATTATTCAATTCTAATGTTTTACCTGCATTTCCAAGTGCTTTTATTCCATTCAATACATTAAAAATGAAATGAGGATTCATTTGTAATTGTAAAGCTTTCTGTTCGAGAGAAAGTAAATGATTTTCTAATTGTAGTTTTTCAATTTTGGCTCTGTCTTTAGCTTTTATTTTTCTTATTCGTTTATAAATAAAGAAACCTATTAAAAGAAAGATTATGCTGGAAGCAATCCATTGAAACCAAATCTTTTCATAAATGGGTTTATCAATAAAAAACTGAAAAGAAATAGGGTTACTAACCTTGTTATTTATTTTCGATTCAACAAGAAAAGTATACTTTCCTGAAGATAGATTTGCAAAATTTACAGAGTTTTTTAAACCCCATGGACTTGTTTGGTCATTTAATTTATATCGATATTGTACATGCTTTGGTTTTTCAATATCTACTGTTTTAAAAGTAAATGATAAGTGATTCTTATTGGGGGGCAATTGAAATTCTTTGGTGTAATTATTAATATTTATACTATCAATTGATTTATACACAACTTGAATGTCTTCAAAGGCAATAATAGGGTTTTGGGTATTGTAAGTTCCAGGGTTCCGATATTTAAAAACTCCTTTATTATCAGTAGCAATCCATACATTTTGATGAGTATCTACAAAAAGTTTGTTGATTTTGTTGGTTGGAATTGAACCATTGTACTTATTTAACTTGTTGCTAAAACTAAAGTCAGTATTTAGTTTTTCTATACCGTCGTTAAAAGTACTAATCCAAATATTCGATTGGGTATATGCGATAGAGCTGATGTATTTTGGAGTATCAGTTAGTTGAATAACTTTATTATCAAAAAGTACCACTCCATTGGTGTGGGTAGCTGCAACTACTTTACGATCTTTAATTATTAATTGTGATGTAGTATTGTTGGTAATTTTATCTACTAGTTTTGGAGCATTTAAATTGTCAACTTTCCATAAGGCTTTATTAGTAGCCACCCAAAAATAGGTACCATCAAATTGAATGTCATTTATCTCAGATAAGTCTAAGCTATCATGTATTTTCAATCGACCTAAATAATCTTCCTTTAATGTGTATATTCCTAAAGAAGTTCCTACAAAGACTTCATTATTGTGGGCTATAATAGCATGAATGCTTTTACATTCAAAATTGATAAATTGATTCCCTTTTTTTATAGAAAGTCCTTTGTCTGTACCAATGTAAAGTTTTTGATTTTTTGCATATACTTTCTGAATCTTATTGGAAATTAAGCCGTTCTCTTTTTTTAATGAGGTAAATGTTTTCCCATCAAACTGGGCAAGTCCTTTATGGGTTGCAAACCATAGGTAGCCAATGGAGTCTTGTGTGATGTCTTTTATACTATTACTAGGTAAATCATTGGTAGAGGTATAATGAACAAGAGAATTTTGTGCAGCTATTGTTGCTGTACATAGAATAAAAAGTACCGTTAAAATCTTTTTAAAAGCAATCATAATAAACAAACTTAATAGAAAAAAGTAACTGTTCAAACTAAACAGTTACTTTTAGTAGACAATTAACATTACTTTATTTCATTGCATATAGACGTTTGTTTTGTGTATCAGGTTTTACATGTTCTAAGTTACCATATGGTTTTGTTAAAGGTTTTAATACACATAACACTGTTGTTTTTCCTTTGATGATAAGTTTACTATCTTTAATTCTATATGACCATCTAAATTTGTCAATAGGTATTTGTAATTTATTTATTTTAGTAACTAAATCTGGGTCTGCTTCAATCCAATCCATTAACTCTTCTTGATTGATAAATGATGGGATTTCATTGTCTGAGTTATGGTAATCAAATTCCCATTTAATTGGTACTATAAATTGTTTTGTATATGGCTCACCAACATAGCGTTCTCTTTCATTAGTTAAAGCTGAAAACCATTCTATTTCTCTTTCATCAGGGTATTTCCTAGCAATCTCTTTAGATAAATCTACTTTACCTGGAGAGTGTGCTGTTGGGTAAAATACATAGTATGGTTTAGCTAAATAATGTTCTGCGAATTCTCCACCAAATACATTGTAGAAAGGTGATGATATGACCTGTGGTACCTCTTCACTTATAAATGTACTTTTTAAAGCTTCCATTAACTCAATGTCACTACCTAAAGCATTTGAATGAAATACAATTTTAGTATTATTATTAACTGTATTGTTTAATTTTGGTAGACTACCTAAAGCTAAGCTTTTACTTAAAGATTCATGTGTAACACGAGCTCCCTTAACAACAGTTTCTAATTCAAGTCCTTTCCAAGGATTACTATAATTAACAATATGAACTTCACCATATGGATTTTTAGTAGCGTTACCATTCATCCAGTTAATAATTTCCTCTAATGAATAGGCTTCATTAATAATTTGATAATCTTTTGCTGAAAAATAAGCACGAGCACTATCATAGAAATGCTGATCGTTTTCATCATATCCAGCAATAAAGACAATGGGTTTTCTTGCTTTTTTAACATCCAATTTTAAAACTTCTTCTTTTTTTGCAATTGTTCCCACTTCTTGTGCTGCTTTTGGGGTAGTTGTTTTCGTATTGTTGCAGCTAGTAAATACTCCGATAAGTAGCAGTAATCCCATTACTGTGCCTACTTTTAAAATGTTTTGATTCATAGACTTAGAATTTTAAAGGTTAATATTAAGTTTATTGTTGTAGAATAATAGTTACATCTTTTTCTAAAGAAACAGTATTTGAAAGTTTGTTTAGTATGTGAGGTAAGTTTCGATCGTTAACCCACATACCATTTTCTTCTTTTTGTACAGAGGAAATGTATCCGTTTGTATTTACTTGTAATTTTAAGCTGTTGTATTTGCTTAAATATAATTTTAGAATAGATGAATAATTATTATTTGACCACATGTTTATTTGTTTTATATGATCAAAAGTAGGGTAGGAATACAATGTTGTTTTGAGCTAATTAGAATTCGTTGATTCTAAATTAGAATTCGTCGATTGATTTATAGATATGGGAAGTTCGATGAATGTGGGTAAATAGAAGTAGAAAAGAAAATAGCTGGAAGTTAAACAATGCAACTACCAGCTATTTAAAAATTTAAGGGATGCGATTATAGTAAAATACAACCACCCCAAGCATAGCATCTACATGGCTCTCTTAAGACGTGTCCGTTAGGTAGGGTAAGACAGCATCTCGATGGACCACATTGTTGCCAACCTGCTCCCCCGTTTATAGATTTTTGCTCTGATTTGTTTAAAGTTGTTCCTAAGTTTGAAATGTTTTTTAACATGTTTGGTTGTTTAAATTTCTTAAAATTAATTAGTTATGTTTTATTTTTAGAAAAAAAAACCATAAAAAAAGTAAGGAAAAACCGTAAAATTTGTGTCGTTTTTATTGAAGCATCAGTAACAGTCTGTTTTTATTTGATTTCTTTTATGAAAAGTAGTCAATCGCGTATTTAATTTTTCTAAAGTAATTTGATTTAAAACTATTAAAACACTTTTCATCATTGCAATAGATCCACAAATCATAATTGTGCCATCATTTTGTAGCACTGAAGAAACTAGGTCTTTTTGATTGGCGACAAGATCTTGAACATATTCTTTGTTGTTTTTTTGAGAATAGGCAACATGGATGTTATTGTTTTGTAAATAAGCATCGTATAGTTTTAGTGACTCTTTTGTTCTTCCGCCCCAAAAAAGATGTGTTTTTGTAGTGGTATTTAACATTCCTAAAAACGGAGCAATCCCTGTTCCGTTAGCAATTAAAATAAGCTCTTTTGATTTTTTAGGGAAATGAAAATCTTTGTTTTTTTCAATTACTGCCTTTATGCTTTCTTGTTCCTCTAATTTAAAAAGAAGGTTAGAGCAGATTCCTAATTCATGTTTTTTTATGCTTAGTAAAATATCATTTTCTATTTTTCCAATCGAATACAAACGTTTTATGTTGTCTTCTTTAGGCGTAATAGCGAGCAGATCTCCTGAAGAGAAGTTCAACTTTTTAGTTGGCTGTAATCTTAGCAAAAAGGAATCATCTATGTTTAAAGGTGTTTTATGAATCACTTTGAAGTTTTGCTGCTTTTTTCGTTTACCTAATTTTTGTTGTACTTCTAAAGAAAAGGAATGTGTATTAGTAAACTCTATAACCCAAGACTTAAAATCTGTAAAGCTTTGATTGTGAATTTTTTTCAAAGGAAGTGCTCTGGAGAAGTTATTGTTTTCTCTTAATTTATTATCAATTTCAATGGCAAAATGGCAAAATTTTCTATAGGCTTTTGACCCAAAACCAACCACAGAGAACAACAAAGAATTTTCTTGTTGAATTGTATCAATTAATTTCAAAAAATTAGTGCCGTTACTAGGAGCTTCACCTTCACCATAGGTTGAGGTTAACAGAATTAAATGTTTTGCTTTTTTGTAGGTAGTATAGTTGTTTAATACATCTATAAATACAGTTTTATTTTTTTTGATAAATGCATCGTACAATGCTTCAGCAAAACTAAAGGTACTGCCTGATTCAGAACCCACAAGAATAATAAATTCAGCGTCCTTTTTGTGATACTTATTTTTTGGGAGTTTACTTTTTTTACGTCTTTTAAGTGTTATTGCAAAACCAGAGTAGATAAAGAATAAAATTACAAAGCATGATGTTAAAAGTACTAAAGACCATACTATGGTACCTCGACCAGTATGTAATATCAAACTCCAATTAGAAATGATTTTATACCATGAAAGTTGTTGGTTACTGATAATAGCTCCCGAATATTGATGTACTAGTATTTCTTTAGTTTTTAGTTTAAGAAAAAAATAATCTTCTTCATCTTCAGAAAATGGAAACTCTAAACTATGGAGTTCACTAAGTTTGGTTTTTTGAAAAAGATTAAAATCCTGAATAGGTTTCTTTACATAACTTTCTGTATTGGAACCGTATTGATGATTGATTTTTGTTTTAGGTAATACAGAAAATTTTTCTAATGATAAATATACTCCAGTAAGTGTAATTATAACAATAGGAATTAAGAAGAAACGCCCTAAAATAACGTGATAAAATTGTTTAAAATCCTCCTTTACTACTTTTGTAAAGAATTGAATAATTCCACCTTGCCTTTTTATGAGTAATAAAGTACCGGTAACTGTTATAAGAAAGAGTAAAAAAGAGAAAAAACCGACTAAAATTCTACCCGTAGACTTCAAGAATAAAGAGCGATGCAGATTAGTTGCAAATTTGTAAATAGGAGCTCTTGAAGCAGTGTTTTGAATTTTTTTACCTGTTTTAGGGTTAACATAAAATGTTTCATTTTTACCATCTTTAGTAATTACAGATGTTGTGACATAGTTGTTCTCATCTACTTCTAACATAACTACTTCCTCATATTCTTTTTGCAAAGAAGTTAAGGTTTCTGATAAAGTGATGTTACTTGTATTTATAGCGTAGGGTTGCAACTGGTTTGAAATTGGTTCAAACGCTAAGATGATTCCTGTTAAAGAGGCAATAAGTATAAAAATAAAAGAAGATATAGCCAGCGTAAGATGGCTATATCTCCATATTGAAATTGTCATTTTTACAGATTTATTGTGGTATTAAGCGAATATAACGGATAAATCCTTTACCTTTAACTTTACTCTTTACACTTTCTGAAGTTAACTCGAATTGAACATCATCTGCATAGTACTCTTGGTCTTCTACCGCAGTTTCAAATCGAATTTTATATCCTTTATCAATTTTATCATTTGGAATTTCAATAAGACTAATAGCTCTATTTCCTCCACTAATAGTTGCCCCAGTTATAGCATCAATATCAGAGCGAACTTTTCCTTGAAACTTCCACCATTCATCAATATCATGATACCATTCTTCATCATCACCTTGAACGTACAATGTTTGTTCATATGCTCCTTCAGGATTTAAAAGAGAAATTACAATATATGCACCCTCACCTTCATAATTTGTCATCTGAATCATACATTTATATGTTGTTTTTTCAGATGTAGTAAAAGCCATTACTCCACATAGAATTAATAAGACGGCTATAATTTTTTTCATATTTCTTACTTTAAAAAGCTAATATCGGTATTTTTTAATGCTTCATTTTCCTTTGCTAAATCATATAAACTTTCATCAAAGTCTGTTTTAATATTCGTATTAGCACCTTGAGCAATTAAATACTTAATAACCTTATTGTTTTTTCCTGTCATTACAGCTTGTTGTAATGCCGTTAACCCTTTATTGTTTTTAGCATTGATATCAATTTTATAATTCTTCACAAAGTTAAGCATTGGAATACTCTGTTTTTCTACAGCTAAATGAAATAAAGTACTTCCGTCTTTTTGCGGAGTCTCTACTTTTAAACCTTTATTCGATAAAATATTAAGTTTTTTCTTGAAAGTTTCTTCGTTTTTAGGATTGTATGTTTTAAACAAATAATATCCTAAATGATTACCTTTATTGTCTTTAACTGTAACATCAGCACCTTTATTAACTAAAAAGGTTACAACTTCTGGAGTATTTCTAAGAGCGAATGTTAAAGCAGACTTACCATCTTTATTGATATGGTTTATATTTTTAGTTTTATTAGCAATCAGCTTAATAACATCAATAGAATTTCTTCCAGAAGCATTTAAAAGAGGTGAATTTCCTTTACTATCTGGTTGATTTACATTTACACCTTTATCAATGAAGTATTGTAGTGTTGCAATATCTTTGTTTCCATACGATAGGTTGTGTAAAGGGGTTTTACCTTCTTTGTTAGTAATGTTAGGTGAAATACCTAATCCTTCTAAATATTTAAAATACTCTAAAGAGTTATAACCTCTTCGAGAGCCTTTAGTAGCAAAAAGCATGGCATTGCCACCATTTTTATTAATGTTTTTATATGGAACTCCTTTTTTAATCAATAACTCTAACATTATTCTATTGTCTTTTTGAGCTACGTAATTAAATACTCCATTACCATGGTTATCAGTGTCATTTATATGAAGACCTTTGTTTATAAAATACTCTACCATTACGAAGTCTTTCAGATTTGGAATTATCAATAATAATGGATTGGCTCCTTTTGGAGTTTTTTCTGTCAAAACATTTGCTCCGTTATCAATAAGCAAATCGTATAGTTTTGGGTTTTCTACTCCAGCAACAGCTGCAAAGTTTAATAAAGAATATCCTTTGTCATCAATAACATCTGTTTTAGCCTTGTTAGCTAGTAAATGTTTAACAATCTGCATATTGTTTTTGTAGGCTGCCCAAAAAATATAGGTCCTACCATCATGAGTAAGCTTATTAACATCATTGCCTTCTTTGGTTAGTAGATGTTTAATAACTTTTTGATCTGCATTTTCCAGTAAAGCATAAGTAATGGCATCAAAACCCCATCTATTTAACTGAGTAGCACTATTACCTTCTTTAATTTTTTGTTCTACTATTTCTATGGTAGGGTTAGTTTTCCAAAAATCTCTTTGTAAGAAAATATTAGAATTTTGAGAAATAATTGATGAGCTTACAGTAAGTAAGCTCATCAATAAAAATGTTTTTAAGAAATTCATATTGGATTATTTTTTAACGAAAGATTCGATGATTGCATCAATTTCTTCTTCTTTGTTATATCCATCTTTTTTAAACAAGTACTTGAATAACTGCTTGTTTTTTACTTTTGCTTCTAATGAAAGCTGTTGGTTTCTACCATATACTTCATCCCATTTATTTCTTACTAATTGCCATTTAGCTTGGTTTTTCTTCCACCAATCTTGAGCAGCTTGACAACGAGCATCAGGAACTCTTTTGTAAGTATTGTACCCTTTTTCGTTGGCTAAAATAAAATCTTGTTCTCCAGATTTTCTTACAACTTTTTGATTGTCTTGGTCATGTACCCAACCGTAATCAGTAATTTCATGGCGATTTCCCCTTACAGTAACATTATAGTCACTTCTTTTTGTATATTCTCTTCTAGGTAATGGAGCGTCTGTTGTGTTTTCCCAATAGCTTTTTCCATCAACATGTACCCAAGTAGCAGAACCTTCATAACGAGGACTATCATCTACTTGATAAACTTTTTGAGTCCATTGTTTTTTGACTGCTGCTTTTGGCTTTTTAACAAATAACCAATTATTATCTCCATTAAACATATAGAAGTCTTGGTTTTGATATACCCAATCTTGTCGCCAATGTTTTACAATATGTGGACTAGCTGGATTACCAACTTGTAATAAATGTTGAATTGATATTTTATTTTTATCGTCTTCAATTAATTGTGCCCACTCCAAACCTCTAGAAACCTTATTCTTTGATGGTTTATAAGTGCTGTCTTTTGAGTGGTTAAAAGTTTCTGCAAAGTTGAAAGTAACTTCGAAGCAACCGCACATTTTTTTTATGGCTTCTCTGTCTTTAGTCTTCTTACTTTGAGCATTTAGAGTAAACGCTGAAAAAAGAACCAAACCTCCTAAAAATATTTTTTTCATTATATCTATATATTTTATGTTTTGAAAATTTTTGACAAAAATATAAATTTTATTTAGACTGATTTAAAATAAGTGTATATATTTGCCGAAAATTATTAAGAATGTTTCTAAATAGAGTTTTAGTTTTTAGTTTTTTGTTTGCAAGTGTTGCGATGTTTTCTCAAGAGGAACAAAAGAAAGACACTATAAAAGTGAATGATTTAGATGAAGTTGTAGTTACTGCTACAAGGACTAAAAGACAATTATCTTCTTTACCAATGCCAGTTACTTTAATATCAAAAAAGCAATTGCAACAATCGGGTTCAGTTAGATTGAGAGATATCTTGTTAGAACAAATTGGTATTGTAATGGTATCTGACTTCGGTAACTCTGAAGGGGTTCATTTACAGGGAGTTGCTGCAGACTATACATTAGTATTAATTGATGGGGTGCCGGTAGTTGGAAGAACAGCAGGAAACATTGATTTACGAAGATTAACAGTTAATAATATAAAGCAAATAGAAATAGTAAAGGGTCCCTCATCGTCTTTATATGGTTCTGAAGCTTTAGGTGGTGTAATCAATATTATAACTGAAAATCCAAAACGAAATAGTTTTAAGGGTTCGTTACAGCTTTTTACTAGAGAAGGAGCAAGAAATGAACTAGATATTAATGCGAATGTTGTAACGAAAAAGGAAAAAGTGAGTGTTGTGGCTGGCGTTAACTTGAATTCTAGCAAGGGATTTGATTTATCGCCAGATAACACTAGTTCAGTTACGGCTTATCCGCATCAGAATTTTACAGGAAACTTACAAGTAGGATATGATTTTTCTGATAAGTTCAAGACATTGGTTTCAGGTAGATTTTATCAACAAGAGCAAAACACACCGACATCAGATAATACACAAACTGATTGGAATATTAATACGAGGCTTACACATCAAATTTCTGATGTATGGGAAGTTGAATATTTATTCTACGGAACTCGTTTTAAAACAGAAAGTCTTTTTAACGGAGATGAAGCTATATTTAATAGAAGTTTATGGAGGCCAGAAATTAAAGCAAAGGTGTCTTTAGGAGATAAAAGTACCATAATAGCAGGTGTAGGAGCAAACTTTGATGCTTTAGATCGAAGTGCTTTTGATGGAGAGAAAAGATACGAAGCCCAATATGTGTTTGGACAATATGATTTTAATCCCATTAAAAATGTAAATGTTGTATTAGGAGCAAGGTTTGATAGTCATAATAAGTATCAATCAGCATTTTCTCCAAAACTATCAGCAAGTTATAAGGTTAATGATTGGATTACTACAAAAGGTTCTGTTGGGTATGGTTTTAAAGCTCCAGATTTTCGTCAGTTGTATTATAATTTTAGAAATACAGCCGGTGGGTATGCTGTTTTTGGAACACAAACAATACATGAGTTTTTTGCAGGAGAAGTTGGACTTAACCATATAGAGAGAGAATTAAAACCTGAAAGTTCTATAGGATATAATTTTGGTTTTCAATTAAAACCACTATCAAATTTAAAATTGAATATCAATTTGTTTAGAAATGATATTCAAGATTTAATAGACACTTTTGATGTTAACTTTTATTTAATAAATGATGTAAAGGTCGCTGAGCTAAATCCTCAAACAGCCGGGTTAGGAGATAATACTAGACTTTTTTCTTACCGAAATATAAATGAAGTATATACGCAAGGAGTAGAAGTAGAGGTTGATTATAGAATTAATCAGAACTTTAGATTATTAGCAGGGTACCAATTTTTAGACACCGGTGATAAAGAACAAGAAGCTAAGATAAAGGAAGGAACAGTTTTCTTTGATCATAGTAATGGAGGAGAAGGAAGAATAACACTTTCAAATTATTTTGGATTGCCGAATAGATCTACGCATTCTGCAAATGCCAAGCTTTTTTATGAAAATTTTGAGCATAGATTTTCGGCAAATATTAGAGCCTTATACCGAAGTAAATATGCTTTGTCAGATACTAATAATAGTCAAGGAATTATTGATAATTTCGATGAGTTTGTTGATAGTAACGTACAAATAAACACTGCTATAGAAAAAGAATTATTCAGTCTATTAAAAGTTCAATTTGGTATAGACAATTTATTTAATGAGAGAGGGACTTCCAATGCAAATAACCCAGCTTTTCAAAACAATGATGCTGTTTTATTATTAGGAAGAACCTTCTACGGACGTGTAATTATTAATTTTTAAATATAAATTTCAAAATAGGAAACAAAATGAAAAAAATAATTTTATTAATGGCAGCGGTATCTACTTTAGTTTTTACTTCATGTAGTGATAGTGATGGAGAAGTTTCGCAACCGGTACAAGCAGTAACGATAACTGATTTTTATGCTCCTCAAAATGCTGATTATACAGTGACTCCTCCAGTAATTTCAGGAGACTTTGCTAAATTTAGTTTTAAAGAGGGTAAAAAGGTAACTGGAGACAATTGGGATATTGCTATTAGAGGAACTAGAATTTTAGTTAACGGAGGAAGTGTAATTGGTTTAACCGATGAACCAGCTAGAACAGGAAGTGCTTCTTTAGCTGTAGTAAGCAACACTTTTGCTGAAGTAAAAACGGCTCCAGCTGATAGTGAATTTAAGCAAGATGCAGCCGGTGTTTACGCGTTACCTCATGGTTCTGGAAATGGATGGTATACCTATGCTGGTGGTGTAGTTACTCGAATTGCTGGAAAGGTTTTTGTTGTGAAAACAATTGATGGGAACTATGCTAAAATGAGCATTAAGAGTTACTATAAAAATGATGATTCATCAAATATTGCGAATGCAAGATATTATAGATTCGAATACGTTTATAACCCAAACGTAGGAGACAAGAGTTTTCAATAGAATATATTGAATTTTGTTAGTTTTTGTTACATTTGAGAATCGTTGAAGCAGCAATGTTTTGGCGATTCTTTTTTTATTACAACTTCTCAGCTAAATAAGAAGCGGTATAAGATTCTTTATTTTTAGCTAATTCCTCTGGGGTTCCTGTAAAAATTAAATTACCTCCATTTTTTCCACCTTCTGCACCCAAGTCAATAATATAATCTGCACATTTTATCAGTTCAATATTATGTTCAATTACAATAATAGAATGGCCTTTTTCTATTAAGGCATTAAAAGAGGCTAATAGCTTTTTGATATCATGAAAATGTAATCCAGTAGTAGGTTCGTCAAAAATAAATAGAGCCTTATCTTTTGTATTACCTTTAATTAAGAATGAAGCCAGCTTAATACGTTGTGCTTCACCTCCAGATAGGGTAGAAGATGACTGCCCTAATTGTACATAACCTAAACCAACATCTTGTAAAGGTTTTAGTTTTGAGGCTACTTTTTTCTGATCGTATTTCATAAAGAAATCAACCGCATCATCAATTGTTAAATTAAGAATATCATCAATATTCTTACCTTCAAAATTAACTTCTAAAACTTCTTTTTTAAATCGTTTACCATTACATGTTTCACATTTTAAATGAACATCTGCCATGAACTGCATTTCAATCGTAACTTCTCCTTCACCTTTACAAACCTCACAACGACCTCCATCTACATTGAAAGAAAAATGTTTAGGTTGGTAGTTTCTTATTTTAGATAGTTTTTGATTGGATAACAACTTTCTAATATCATCATAGGCTTTGATATAAGTAACAGGGTTAGAACGTGAAGAACGCCCTATAGGGTTTTGATCAATAAATTCAACATGCTTTAAGGTTTCAAAACTACCTTTTACATCAGTATGTTGTCCTATTTTATTTCCGTATCCTATCAATTGTTTTTGCATGGCAGGATAAAGAATTTTTTTAACCAATGTACTTTTTCCACTTCCTGATACTCCCGTAATAACGGTTAAATTATTTAAAGGAAAAGATACATCAATGTTTTTAAGATTATTTTCTCTTGCACCTACAATATCAATGGTGTTTTTAGAGTTTCTTCGTTGGTTTGGAACTTCAATTTTTAAATCTTCAGATAGGTATTTTGCTGTAAGCGTATCTGATTTCATAATGTCTTTAAAAGTTCCTTCAGCAACAACATTTCCCCCATAAGTACCTGCTTCTGGACCAATATCAATAATATAATCTGCCTCTTTCATGATATCTTCATCATGTTCAACAACAATCACAGTATTTCCTAGATCGCGAAGGTTTTTTAAAACATTAATTAGACGTTCTGTATCTTTCGGGTGTAACCCAATACTTGGTTCATCTAAAATGTACATAGACCCTACTAATGAACTACCTAAAGATGTAGCTAAGTTAATACGTTGACTTTCTCCTCCAGAGAGTGTATTAGAGGTTCTATTTAATGTTAAATAACTTAATCCAACATCTTGTAAAAATTGTAATCGATTATTAATCTCAGTTAACAAACGTTTTCCAATTTTTTCTTCATATTTATTCAGTTGAATCCCGTTAAAGAAATCGGCTAGTTCATCTAAAGGCATGGTCACCAAATCAGAGATTACTTTACCATATACCTGAACGTAATCAGCTTCTTTACGAAGACGTTTTCCATTACAGTCGGTACATTTGGTTTTTCCTCTATAACGAGAAAGCATTACTCTGTTTTGAATCTTATAGCTTTTTTCTTCTAATTTTTTAAATAAGTGATTGATTCCTTTAAATTTCTTAGTTCCATTCCAAACCAATTCTTGTTGTTCTTGAGTTAATTCGAACCAAGGTTTATGAATTGATATTCCGAATTCTTCAGCATTTAAAATTAAATCGTTCTTATATTTTTTATAAGAATCTGTTTTAAAAGGGAAAATAGCATTTTCATAAATAGATAACCCAGTGTTTGGAATGACTAAGTCTTCATCAATTCCAATAACACTCCCGTACCCTTCACAAGTTGGACAAGCACCATAAGGATTATTAAAACTAAATAAATGTGTATTAGGTTCTAAAAAACTAATGCCATCCAGTTCAAATTTATTACTAAATTCTGTAGTCGAATTATCCGTTAAGTTTTCAATAAAGCAAATTCCTTTACCTTCAAAAAAAGCAGTTTGAATGGCATCTGCTAAACGATTGTAAAAATCTTCTTCTTCTTTTACAACAATTCGATCAACAACTAACAAAAGTTCATTTCCTTTAAATTCCCCAATAGGAAATTCATCAATTCTATAAACAGTATCGTTGTATTTTAAACGAGCGTATCCCTGTTGAGTAAGTACTTGAAGAACCGTTTTAAGATCTCTATTTTTGTTAATAGCTATTGGAGCTAACAACAACATTTTTGTGCGTTCTTCAAAGGCTTTTACATGATTGATAACGTCAGTTACCGTATGTTTTTTTACTTCTTTACCAGAAATTGGAGAATAGGTTTTACCAATTCGTGCAAAAAGTAATTTAATATAATCATAAATTTCTGTTGAGGTACCTACAGTAGATCTTGGGTTGGTAGAGTTTACTTTTTGTTCAATAGCAATTGCAGGAGCAATCCCTTTAATATAGTCAACTTTAGGCTTATGTAATTTTCCTAAAAATTGACGTGCATAGGAAGATAAACTTTCTACATATCTTCGTTGTCCTTCTGCATATAAGGTATCAAAAGCTAATGAAGATTTTCCAGATCCAGAAAGCCCAGTAATAACCACTAATTTATTTCGAGGTATGACTACATCAATATCTTTTAAATTATGGAGTTTAGCTCCTTTAATAATGATGTTTTCTTTAGGGTTTACAGTAGAAATGTCTTTTTTCATTTGCTTAAAAAATAAGCAGTAAAAGTACAATTTTCTGAGTTAGGAATAAAATAAGAGAATCTTGAAATTTAAATAATAAAAGAGCTCTTCATTAAGAGCTCTTTTCCATATATCTCATATGATGGTTACAAGTAAATTAACTAAACTAATACAGCTTTAGATATAAATGGATCGGTCGCTTCCTTAAAGTTTTTGTTTTGTAAGCCGGTTAATTCATGGTTAATAAATACATTGTCTTTTTCTGAAACAACAATCAAATTAGAAACATTAGAAGGAAACAAATTAATTTGTTTTAAATCAACTTGGATACTACTCATTGTTCTTGCGTTTGTAAAGTAGTATGTAAGTTCATTATGACTTGAAATAGAAGTCCATAAAGTTTGTGCGATGTTTGGATAGTCATCTAATGTTGATTTGAAATTTACAGGAACAGAAGCATTCATTACTACCGATTGAGATTGTGTTAAAGAATCTTCGGTGCTTTTAGCTTCGTACAAATGATTTAAATAATAAGAAGCTCTTGCAAACCTATCAGAAGGAAAAGGACCTCCTGGTAGCGTATTACTAGGAAAATTATTTTCATTATTCCATTGCCATCTCCAAAATTGGTTTAATTCAATTTGTTTGGCATACGATGGTTCATTGGTCATAACCCTGAAATTCTCATTATCATAAATGATGAACTCTCCATTATGGACTTCGATGATAGCAGATTTTCCAAGTATATCAGATACAGATAAATGTAGCGATGCTTCTTTTGTTGATCCGGGAACAATACCTCCAATTAATTGAATTTGAGTAGGAGCGTCTTTACTAAAAGCGTCTTTTACCTCTTGAACAGAACAGCAAGTGTCTAATACAAATTGTACCCATCTTAAAACATCTAGGTTTTTGCATGAACTTCCATCTGCTCTATGATAGGTAGCATTACTATCATATAATAGATTTGCAACCAATCCTTCAGAGTTTATTCCGTCGGATGCACCAAATGGAGCTTCAGTTCCCACCATGGTAACAACACTATTATATCTAGGAATCCAGGTTAAAGAATGTTCATTTTCAGATGCTGTTCCTGATTTAATAGTATCCTCTTTAGAGTCTACTTTAAAAGCAAAAATAGTAGTTGGCATTTGAGTAGCCCAGTCCATATTTCTAGCTGTGGTCAAATATCTTTTATTGTAATTGTTGAATACTCTAGTACACATGATTATTTGTTTTTATGATGATTAAAATAGTTTGCTTCTAAGTCAAAGAAGTATCTGTAATTGTAGCAAGAATTAGTCCCTGTTGTCCATGTTTACTATTAATAGCAGCAGTTAATTCATGGTTATTACTTGTTTGCGAAACATATTCTTTACGTTTGTCATATAAACGATCATTTAGGCTTTTAATAGAAGTACTATCATCATCAAGTAGTTCAATATTTGTTCCGTTCGAAGCAGAATATGGTACTGCAAATTGATGCGCAAAGCTTAAAGGGTGTTTTTTAGAATCATTCGTAAAAACTATAGTTCCTTCGGTACCATAATATCCTAAACCGAGAGAGGTGTTTTTACTAGCAACATAAGTTCCAGCAAAGACCATATATTCAAATTCATCGGTATCTGAAATATCTTGACGCTTCATAATTTGAACATCTGGTGAAGACAGTAATATTCCATCATGATCGGCCATGAATTCATCTAATTTACCATGCTTTAAGTATAAATCAGAATCTTTCGCATTGTGGTTTTCCCAGTTTTTAACTATGAAATTATGATCGGTTCCATTAATAACCATGCCTGATATGATAGATGGTCTAAGACCTATAGCCCAAATAACTCCACCAATAATTGCACTTGAAACATAATTGATAAATTTTCCTGGAACAGCTTCTATTCCTTTTATAATTGAACCAATTAAAGGAATTTCATCAAGTAAAGCATTTGCTGTAGTTAGAGAAGCAATGTTACTAATGTTAAAAAGTCCTGCTCCTTCAATGTTTTTAGCCATTGCTTTTTTTGAAGATTGTTGAACTAGTTGGGAAAAATGATCTCCCTGATCTTTGTAGTATTGTTCAATTTCTTTGCCTTTATAACCAGCTAAGGTTTTTAAGTTTGCCATTGGCATAGATAAGTTAACAGATGTCATTACTGGATCACTGCCATCTGAAAGTAATTCGGTAAATCCAATATTTTTGTTTCTTCGGTCTATTCCAGATATTAATTCTTGAGTAGCACGTTTTTTAATTTGAAGGTAGTCTTCATCATTTGAAGATAAAATAGAAATCAAATCAATATCAAAAGCTTTTTCTAATTCAGAGATTTTTTTATAACCCCATGCTTCTAATCCATAATTTCTATATGTTTCCGTAGTAATTTCTTGTGTTAATTGTTCCATTGTTATAAGTAGTTAATTTCTTACTCATCAGGCTTTTCAGATTCCGCCTCGTTTTTTATTGTAGTTTCTGAACTCTACGTTTGGTTAATTTGAAAACTTAGATAGCGCTACAGTTGTTTTCTGATATGAAATTACTTTCAAATCAGTTACATTCTGAGATAGATGTTGCGAAACGGAGATTTTATGTTGTGAAACCGTTTTTTACGTTTTTAAAAACGACCAGCAGAAATACTATTAACTAAAGATGAACAACAGGTGCTTAATAAAAATCCCCTTCGTATGAAGAGGATTTTTATTTATATAATTG
Source organism: Tenacibaculum sp. 190130A14a (assembly GCF_964048965.1). Classification (NCBI taxonomy): domain Bacteria; kingdom Pseudomonadati; phylum Bacteroidota; class Flavobacteriia; order Flavobacteriales; family Flavobacteriaceae; genus Tenacibaculum; species Tenacibaculum polynesiense. The sequence goes on from NZ_OZ040189.1 coordinate 1,620,891, forward strand.
TTTTTCTAGTTCTAAAATGATTAAATGGATCTTTAGAGTATTTTTCTTTAACCCTAATAAGTTCCTCATAATTTTGAGCAAAATAGGTTTTTGTAGGAATGGAACTGTCTTTAAAACTTATAAAAGCACCAGAAGTGTTAGGAATATCAAAGTCTCTACAAACTTCAATCCAATCTAAAGCTCTGTTGGTATAATCATATAATGTATTGTCTTGGAAGTTTTTTATTTTTTCTTCGATATACTTTTTCATTTCGGGATCCATATTAGCATCTAAAGCTTCCCACCAACATTGATATTGAATAGTATATTGCTTATCGTTATAAGGAAAAGCACTTTCAGTTTCAGGATTGTTTTTATAAAAGTAACCTGTAATAGCTCCTAGTGTAATATAAGAAGTGATGGTGTTTTTTCTATTATGTTCGTTTAATAGAGGAGAGCATAAACTTTCAATTAACTTTTGATGTCCTTTTTTTCCTAAACCTACTTGATCAACCAATCTTGAAGTTATTTTATGCGGAGCTGGAAGATCTAAATCTGGTTGTAAAGGAGTACCGGTTAATAGATGATTATCCAATAAAGCCGCTCTAATTTCATTAAAAGATTCTCTATCCCAAGAACTCATTAAGTTTTCTCCGTAATTACTTTTGTGTTTAAAGTCCGCTCCTGTTGCTGGCTCAATACAAAGCATTTCTTCTGATACGGTAAGTATTCCTTTAAAGTTTTCGTTAACAAATGCTCTTAAGCTATCTTCATTACCTTCCCAATAACCGTTAAACTGACAATTAAGATTGAGGGTTTTATAAGGAACTGGAGTATTTTGATCCCAAGATCTTGCACTCATTTTAAGGTTAGTTCCTATGAGTTGAGGTGAATTGTTAGGTTGAATAAGCTCTTCCCATTTTTCTAATACATAAAGTGCAGGAACATTTCCTACAATTTCATCGGGGTTTGTTATGCTATATGGATTCCAAACAATGTTAAAGCGATGTAATACTTTTGGTAATTCAAATGTTGCAATTTGAAATTCAGTTACAATACCATAACTCATTCCACCACCACCTCTAAGTGCCCAAAGTAAATCATGTCTTCCAGAGCTTTCAGAAATTAAACGTATTATTTCGCCTTCTTTATTTAGCTCATATGTTCTATGAATAGAGCCTTCTTGTTCTATTTTTTGAATAGTACCATCTCCTAAAATAATAGTAGCACCGACTAACCTTTCACAACACATACCGTATTTTCGGGTCCAAGGTCCCCAGCCACCCCCCATGGTGAATCCAGCAATACCAACTGTGGCACAAGTACCGTGAGGTATCATTACATCTTTATCGGCTAATTGAGATGTTAAATCTTTAAAGCGAATACCAGGCTGTATATGAGCAATTGTATCTATTACTTGAACCTTATTCATTTTTGAAACATCTATCAATACAACATTAGTTCCTGTACATTCACCTTCATGATCATGTCCTCCAGCCCTTACGCGAAAAGGGAGTTTATTGTTTTTAGCAGCATTAAAGGTTTCATATACGTCAGATAAGCTCATGCAATACACAATAACAAAGGGGTTGAACTGTAGTCTTCTGTTAAAAATTTGACTGTTTTGGTAATGTTGATAAACATTGTCTAAGCTTCCCCAGTTGGTAGAAACTTGCTCTTTTGAAATAGAGGAATTATCTAATTCTATTAAAAAGTTGTCTATGTTTTTTTTTAGTAATTTATTAATGTTGTCTTGAATTGTGGGGGTTTCCATAATAAAATAGTTTTAAGTTAAAGATTAAAAATATTGACTAGTTAAATATGACTTAGAAAGTATTCTCTAAGCGATTAATTTTTGAATATATAATGGGATAAAAGCAGTATAAGAGAGAAATTTGTCTGTTTAAAAAGAAGTTAAATAAAATCTTTTGATAGATCTTCTCTTATTAGTAATTATCATTATTCTGATGTGAAATTAGCTTCAAACTAGTTACATTATAAGTTAGATGATGTAAAACGGAGATTTTATGTTGTGAAATTGGAATTTTGTTACCAAGTACTTTAAGGTAGCTTTTTGAGACAAAAAAATAGAGTTTACTTTAAAATGGAAAAACTCTTAATAATGTTCTTGTATTTGTCACTAAAAGAAATATGATGATTGTTTTTTAATAATAAAAGGCTTTCCGAAACCATAATTTCTTCTATGGCATGAATGTTTACAATATATTTTCTATGTACCTGTTGAAATTGCTCTTTGTTTAAATAGGTATGTATCTTGCTAAGTGATATTTGAATAACAAATTTTTCATGAGAGGTTATAATGTTACAATATCGATTCTCAACTTCTATAAATATGATATCTTGTAGCTTGACCTTTTTAAGTGTGTTTCTCTTTTTAATGAATAAATATTCATGAGCGATTACTGTATCTTCAGTGTTACTAGCAAAAACATTGATTTGATTGTAAAATTTTTCAATGGCCATTTCTATGGCATATATTAACTCTAGTTCGTTAAAAGGCTTCAATAAAAATCGGAAGGGATTTGTGAGTTTTGCTCTTTCAAATATTTGTCGATCTTTAGATGAAGTTAAGAAAAGAAATGGTTTTCTAGCGTTTGGAATGGTAGAAATAGTTTCCGCAAAATTGATTCCTTCTGGGTTTTCCCCTAGAAAGATATCGATGATTATTAAATCTATATTGAATTGATAAAATTGAGTAATAGCTTCTTTATAATTTTTGGCGGTACCTACAACCTTATAATTATAACGTTCTAAAATTTCTGTAATATCATCTGCAAATTCTTGCTGATCTTCTATGATAAGAATGTTTAGTTTTTCCATTGTTTATTTAAGGTTTAGGGAATTTTAAAATAATTTTAGTGCCAATGTTAACTTTACTTTCAATATGAAAAGAAGCATTGTTTTTAGCAGTAAGTGTTTTGCATAACTGTATCCCCAAACCCGTTCCAATTTCTTGTTGGTTTTTCTTTTTATGTAGAAGAGGAGTTTCTTTAAGAAGATTAGCCACAGTAGTATTGTCCATGCCAATACCTGTATCTTCTATAATGAAATAAATATTGTTTTGAAATAGGTAGGATGTGCATGTAATAATTCCTTTATGAGGGGTGAATTTTATAGCATTATCGAGTACATTTCTAATAATAATTTTCAGAGAGTCTATATCAACTGTTATAAAACTTGGCTGTATGATTTTGTTTGAAAAATAAATTTTTTTATGATCAAACAAAGGTTGATAGTTATAAGCTACTTGTTGCACGATTTGATAAAGGTCAACTTGCTCCATATGAAAATATAATTGCTCGGTTTGTAAAGTTGCCCAGTTTAATGAATTTTCAAGAAGGTTATAGGTAGATCTAGCGATAGAAACATTTTTGGAAGCGATTCGATTTAAGGTTTCATAGTTTTCATTTTCAATGTTTTTTAACAATTTGGAATTACTTTGTTGCATTAAGTTCACAGAAGAACGTAAATCATGACTAACCACAGAGAACAATTTATCTTTCGTTTTATTTAATAGGGTGAGTTCTTTCTTTTGCGAGTTTATAATTTGATGACTTTTACTTTTTTGAATGTAAAAAACACTTCCTAAAACCAAAAGGAGCACTAAGAAAAGAGAAGATATAATGAGGTTATTTCTTTGACTAGATTTTAACCTGTTTTCTGCTTCTAAAATATTAATCTGTTTTTCTTTCTCAGAGAGAGCTAGTTTTTTCTCGAATTGAGCAATATTCCATATATTTTGTTGGTTATTAATAGCGTCTTTCCATTTCTCATATTCTTTTCGATAAATTAATGATTTTGCAAGGTCTTTTCGGTTTTCTTCAACAATTGCCATGTTTAAAGAAGCCTTTCTTTTTACCTCAAAATTATTTGTCTTTTTAGATAGATCATATGCCTTTTTAAAAAAAGGTATAGCTATATTATCTTTGTATTGTTCGTAATACACATTGGCAATATCCATATAAGAACCAATTAACCGAATCGTATCCTTATTTTCTTCCTGTAGTTGCAATGCTTTGTTCAAATACTCAGTAGCCTTGGTATAATTAGATAAATGAAAATAAGCAATACCAATGTCGTGAATAACTGAGCTTTTATGAATGTTTTTTGAGAAGAAGTTAGATTTTCTTACTCTTTCAAAATATAAAATAGCTTTTTGATAAGCCTCTTGTTCTAGTGAAATACCTCCTAAGTTTTTAAGAATGTGATAATAAAAAGGAAAAGTAGAATCTACCTTTTGATAAGTGTTTATAGTTTCAGTGTAGATTTTTTTCTTCATAAAACTATAGCCTCTCATGTAATTTAAGTAATTAAGAATGTCTTTGTTATTATGGACTAAGAGTGCTTTAGAGGTTGATACAATGACAGAATCCCAATTCTTTTTTAAAAAGAATTGGGAGGACTTAAGGAAGTTTACTTCTTTTACTTGGAGTTGGTTAATTTGTTTTTCAAACTGATCAAATTGATTGTTTTTATTTCCTTGTGAAAAAGTTTGAGTACAAAAGAATAGAAACGTAATGTAAAATAACGTTTGTTTCAAATTCATTGATGAAAATTATCCAGGTTATTAATCGGTAGTCTGAACTGTTGTTTCAGTTCCTCTAGACGTTTTAGGATCAATATCCCATACAAAGGTTTGTACAACTTTTATATCACACATATCGATGTGTTCAGGAAATCCTTCAGTTAATCGGGTCGTGAATTCGGCAGTATAAGCTTGGTACTCAAATCCACTAGGAGCATCTTTTAAAAGTTGCGCCTGCGCTTCATCGGCACAGGATAAAAAGAATTGTAACTTACCATGACCAAAATTACTGATAGAAAACAATTGATGAACACTTACCGAGGTTAATTCTTGATAAGAATTCACAAAGAATAAAACGTTTACCGTTATTGATTTTTCAATATCGTCATAAGAAGCTTCTACTAAAGAAGGTAATGGCTTATCGAAATTATTATTAAAAATAATATTTCCTGATTCAATAACTTTTACTTGATTATCAATTTCAATTCCAGGAGGGAAGATGATTGATTCGGGCGAATTTACATTAATGTTCATGACTTCGGGGGTTATAATTTATGTAGTAAATATAAGAAAGTTTATGTACTTAATAAAGAAAAGTATGAATTGCTTTAACGAAAAAACGGTACAGAGTTTGTAAGTGAAAAGATATGAGTAGTTACATTTTTTTATCAAAATTTTATAATAATATTTGTATTTCTGTATAAAAAAATACATATTTGTAACTCGTTATTAATCAATGCTAAAGCCTATAGAATACAATTACTATTTAAAATAATTTCCCTTAACCCCGCAAAAGCCTGGAGCTTTTGTATAAATAGTAATGTATTATGACACATCGAGATTTTGTAAGTGATAGCGCTTTAGTAAAAGATTATATCAATGGAAAAGAAATTGCTATAGAAATTCTTATCAAACGTCATCAAAATAGGTTGTATAGTTTTATATACAGTAAAATTCAAGACCGAGACACCACCGAAGATATTTTTCAAGACACTTTTATCAAAGTTATTCGTACGCTTAAAAGAGGAAGCTACAACGAAGAAGGTAAGTTTTTACCATGGGTAATGCGTATTTCTCATAATTTGATTATTGATTATTTTAGAAAAAATAACCGTATGCCTACTTTTAATAATACGGATGAATTTGATATTTTTTCAGTTTTGAGTGATGGAAGTTTAAATGCTGAAAATAAAATCATTAAGGAGCAAATTTTAAACGATGTAAAAGAGTTGATTAATGAACTTCCAGAAGAGCAAAAAGAAGTATTGGTAATGAGGATGTATAATGATATGAGCTTTAATGAAATATCTGAAAATACAGGAGTTAGTATTAACACTGCCTTAGGAAGAATGCGCTATGCATTAATCAATTTAAGGAAGATTGTAGATAAAAATAAAATTATTTTGGTCAACTAAACAATATAATTGTAAAGTTGACGTTAAATATTTGATAATAAGGGAAAAATATTTATATGATGCAACTTTACTCAGAAAAATCATCTGATTTTCAGATGAGACCTAAAAAAGAAACAATTCAATTTTTGATTAATTACTCGAAAACGCTGAAAGTAGTGAAAACCAAATCAAACTATCTCATTGAATTGAATTTGAATTAAGAGTGGAAAAAGCTTTAACTTGTGTTAAGGCTTTTTTTATTTTTTAGATTTATGGTAATCGTCAATCACAGTTTTTCGACCTATTGTGGTAGTAATAATGTCATTTTCTAATTTCCATCCGCGTGCTGGAGAATATTCTCTTCCGTAATAAATTATTTGTAAGTGTAGTTTATTCCATAGTTCTTTAGGAAATAAACGCTTGGCATCTTTTTCAGTTTGCGTAACATTTTTACCATTGGTTAAATTCCAACGATACATCAATCGATGAATATGAGTATCTACAGGAAAGGCAGGTATGTTAAAGGCTTGTGCCATTACTACACTGGCAGTTTTATGACCTACTGCAGGAAGGGCTTCTAAAGCCTCCATATCAACGGGGACTTTTCCATCGTGTTTCTCTATTAAGATTTGAGATAAACCATGAATCCCTTTAGATTTCATGGGTGACAATCCCACAGGCTTAATAATCTCTCTAATTTCATCTACCGAAAGTTTGACCATATCATAAGGATTGTTTGCACGTTCGAACAATAAAGGAGTTATGGTATTAACACGAGCGTCTGTACTTTGTGCCGACATTAAAACAGCAATTAATAAAGTATAAGGGTCTGTATGATCTAATGGAATAGGAGTTTCAGGATATAAGTTTTCAAGGGTGTCTATTACAAATTGAACTTTGTCGGCTTTGGTCATTTTCAGTATCTTTATATCCACAAAAATACAAATTATGACAACATTAAAAACAGGAGATGCAGCACCTAGTTTTGAAGCTAAAGATGAAAAAGGGACAGTTAGAAAACTGTCTGATTATAAAGGTAAAAAATTAGTATTGTTTTTTTATCCTAAAGCAAGTACACCAGGTTGTACAGCAGAAGCTTGTAATTTAAGAGATAATTACGAATCGTTTTTGGCACAGGGGTATGAGATATTAGGAGTAAGTGCTGATTCTGCAAAACGTCAACAAAATTGGATTAATAAGCATGAGTTACCCTTTCCTTTATTGGCAGACGAAGAAAAAGAAGTAATCAATGCATTTGGAGTATGGGGTCCTAAAAAGTTCATGGGAAAAGAATATGATGGTATTCACCGTACAACGTTTGTAATTGATGAGAATGGTACTATTAAAGATGTTATTGCTAAGGTAAAAACCAAAGAGCATACTGCTCAGATATTAAAATAAAAAAACGAGCTAAATGCTCGTTTTTTTTATGCGGCTTTTGTAGCCTTATTTTGTAGTTGCTCTCGCAATTCTTTTTGTAATTGTTTACTTGTTTTGGAACTTCCATCATGGCTCCAGCCAGGAGGCATAAATACATACTTTAATCTTGTTCCTAATGGTAGGTGCTTTTTATTATGGAAAAAGTCTTTAAATATGTCTTTCCATTCATGAAAAATTATATTAATAGGACCTTTATCTTCTAAAGGTTTAGTCAAACCGAATTTTAATTTTTCATAATCTTCCTCGTCCTCTTCAGCTTGAAAGGTACCAAACATCCTATCCCAAATAATTAAAAACATACCCATGTTTTTATCTAAATATTTTATGTTAGATGCATGGTGAACACGATGGTGAGAAGGTGTTACGAATATATATTCCCAAATATTTAACAAGAATCCTACAAACCCTTTACGTTTATTTTTTTTAATAAAGTTAGTATGACATAAAGTACCATAATTTTGATTCATGGCATAAGCAAACATAATATGCAAAGGAGCAATTCCTATAAGGATTAAAGGAATTAAAAACATGAAACGATAAAAAGGTTGTAATACTGGTGAACGAAATCCAGTTGATATATTGTAATATTCTGAATTGTGATGGGTTACATGTACCGCCCAGAAAAACCTTGAATGATGATCAACATAATGATGAATATAATACAAAAAGTCTTGGCCAACAAAAGCCAATACCCAATATAAAACACCTGTATTTTCCCAATCAATAATTCTGTAGCTATAAAAGAAGTTCATCACAATAAAGGATACCCCATACATTAAAGCGTCTAAAAGAACATTGGTTAGAGCAAAATATACATTTGTAGAAACATCTTTAAACTCGTAGTTTTTAGCTTTTCTTTTGTAACTAAAATACATTTCTACGGCAATGGCTAGAGCACAAACAGGAATAAACCATCGATAAGCATTTTCGTGAGTGAAAATATCCATACTACACTATAATTTTGGGTGCAAAGATAGGAGATATTTAAAATTTATATAAGGCTAACTATAACTTTAACCTTTTTACAATCCAATCTTTAAAACTGTAAAAGTTTTGTGGAGCAACTCCATGTCCAACAGGATACTCCGAGTATTCACTTTTTAAATGGTAACTATTTAATATTAAAGGAGCTTTTCTAGCCCAATCTACAGGTAATACTTGGTCTACTGTTCCATGTGATATGTAATAATCTGTAGTTATTTCTGAAGAAACATTTTTAGGAAGTAATTCTTCATTAATGTATCCACTTAAGGCAATTACATGTTGTACTTTATTAGGGTATTGTAAACTAGTAGCATAACTTAAAATAGCTCCTTGACTAAAACCTAGTAAAAACGTTTTATCAGGATTTGTGTTATATTTTTCTTTTAGTTCATCAATAAAAGAAGCAATCATTTCAATTGATTCTTGCGCTTGTTTTAAATCAGAAAACTTTCCATTAATAGCGTCAAAGTTAATAGCATACCAGGCATAAGAACCAAATCCCATACTGTGAGGAGCTTGTGCACTTACAATTAAAAACTCATCTGGAAGTTCTTCGGCAAAAGAAAATAAATCACGTTCATTACTTCCGTAACCATGTAGTAATACTAATAAAGGAGGGTTTGTACTTGTTGTTTTCGGTTCTCTAATTAAATAATGTAAACTCATCGATGATAGTTATAATGATTTAAACCAATCTTGGAAATATTCTCCTACGATAGGTAACGGTTTTTCTTCTTCTTTTGAGGCATATACAATTCCGATTACTAATAATGCAATACCAATGATTGTTATGATGCTTTTGGTGTCTAAAAACAAGATATAGATTCGCGGAATGTATTTATTGATAATTAATATCAAGTGGATTCCTAAAGCTTGTCTAAGATGAAATTTAGTAAAGTAATTGTCTTTATCTTTATTCAAAAACAAAGCAATTAACCAACCAATAATAGTAAAGTAACTTACAATTGCAAGTGTTTTACCATCTTGCGCAGATAGGTTTTTCATTTTAAGATAAAACTGTTATGTTATTGTTGATACTACCGTAAACGGTACCTTTTAATTCTTTTTGTAGGAAAATACTATTCTTAGAAGTAGATAGTACATGCTTCTCAGTAAACGTATAACTTCCTTCAGGATTAAATAGAGTTAAGTCAGCTTTTTGATTTTCTTGAACGGAATTAGTTACTAATCCAAATCGCTTTTTTGGATTTTCGCTTAAACATTTAACAATAGTTTCGGTATCTAAAATTGTATTTAAAGCTGTATATGCACTTTCCAATCCTATGGTTCCGTTTTTAGCAATGGCAAATTCAACTTTTTTATATTCTACATCGATAGGATTATGATCAGAGGTAATAATATCGATAGTACCATCTTTTATACCCTCAATAAGGGCCTTGGTATCTGTTTGAGTTCTTAATGGTGGAGAAACTTTAGTATTGGCATCAAACCCAAATAATTCTTCATCATTTAATACTAAGTTATGTACGGCAGTACTACAAGAAACATCTAACCCTTTAGCTTTCGCTTGCCTTATTAACTCAACCGATTTTTTAGTTGAAATAGTTGGAATGTGTAATTTTCCGCCAGTATATTCCAATAAAAATAAATCACGAGCTACCTGAATTTCTTCCGCTAAAGCAGGAATTCCTTTCAACCCTAATCTTGTAGCATTAACACCTTCATTGGCAATTCCTTCTCCGGCGATACTTTTGTTTTTTGGGAAACTCATAATCAAACCGTTGAAGTTTTGAGCATAGAGTAAGGCTATTTTAAGCAAATTGTCATTACTTATCGGTTTATTATAGTCACCAAAAGCGATAGCTCCTGATTGTTGCATATCGAAAAGTTCAGCCATTTCAATGCCTTCACTTTTTTGTGTTAAGGCTCCAATCGGATATACATTTGTAGCAGTATTGAAAGCTTTATTGATAATAAACTCCACAGCTGATTTATTATCAACTATTGGGTTAGTGTTAGGATTTACAGCTACAGCAGTAAACCCGCTTTTACTAGCTACATTAAGACCATTAACAATTGTTTCTCTTTCTTCATATCCAGGTTCTCCAAAAGATACACTGGTATCAAACCAACCTGATGAAACATGTAAATTATCAAGTTCAATAATTTGTGTGTCTTTTTCAGGAGTGATGGTATTGTCAATTTGTGTAATAATACCATTTTCAATTAAAATGTCTTTTTGTTGTTGGTGATACGGACTTGAAGCGTCAATTATGGTTGCCGATTTTAGCAGCGTTGTCATGATTTGAAGAATTTTAAAATCAAAATTTCTAAAAGCAAAGATACAATGGCCAAGGTTAAAAACCATTTCCAAAGCCAATGAACTTTATTTTTATTGTTAATTTTTTTTAAGGTATCAGATAAAGAGGTAGATATATTAACATCTTTATGTGTTTCTGCTAATTGATTGATATTAAAAAAGGATAAATTACTTTCTTCTTTAATATAATTAAAAGCAGTGTTTTTAATACTAATTTGATTGTGTTCTACATTATAGAAATCAGCAATAATAGGTTGTTCGTTCGTGGTGATTTTAACCTTGTTTTGAAAAGCTTGTTGTAATGGAATGAATGAAGTTTCTTTATTACTAATTGATAGAATTTCATCTTTTCCTAATTGCTTTGATACTTCAATTGTATTTTCTTCTCCAATTCTATAAAAAAGTTTAGGATGTTGTAAACTCAATAATCCAATGTTATAAAAGGTTGGAACAACTAATGGGGAGTTAGTAAAATTGGTTATTTCTGAGTTCAATGGAGAAGCTACCCAAAATATCTTTGAGTTTGATGTACTAGTTTGTTGAATAAAACCTTCATTGTTTTCAAAGCTAACTAAAGTAGAAGCATTCGAAAGAGTGGTTTGGTAACGTACTGTAGCGTTTGGATATTGAAAATTAGTTACTTTTTTTTCAAATACTCCCTTAAAAATGGGATGTTCGTAGTTAATAGATGTAATTTTTAAAGTATCTTTTTTTTGTTGTGTAATATTTCCTATGCTGGTGTTTTTAAAGAATTGATTGTATGAATTTAGATCAATTTCAGTACTTGGAATGATTACAATATTACCACCATCATTGCTGTACTTTATAAGAGTGTTTAGTAAGCCATTAGGAATACTTTCAAGCTCATTTAATATGATTAACTGTTGTTTGTCTATGGTATTATAGTTTACGGCATTTAATGGAGAACTTTCAAAATTAAATTCGGTAAGTGTATAAATTCTCTTTAAGAAATCCGTATTATTTCCTATGGCAAGTACATTTGTTTTATTTGACGAATCAATTACAAATCGGAAGGTATTATCAAAAGCATATGTATCATTTACATTGATACTAACTTTCCCTATAAATTTTTCAGCTTTTTGAATTTGAAAAGATACTTTTAGGGTATTGTTGTTAGTAATATCAAAGGTTTGTTTATTAATAAGTGTAGTATTATTAAAAATACTAATAGGAACATTTTCTTTAGCACTCCCTTCATTTTTTACGAATACATCTACCTGTAAATTATTGGTGTTTTCAGAGTTTACAGATACACTATCAATACTAAGATTGCTTTGAAGTTCTGGAATCAACTGTGTAAAGGAGGTAACAGGTTGTAAATTTTGAAAGTCAGATTTAGAAACATTTTGAAAATCGGAAATAATAATATTTTGTGCCTTATTATTTTTATTGTAATCATTAATTTTCAAAAGAGTGTTTTTCAAGTTTGAAACACTTCCAGTTGCTTTTATATTTAAGAGTAATTCACGAAATCTAGCAGCCGTAATATTTTTATGAAAGTTATCATTAGTTAATAGAGTATACTCTGCATCATTGTGCAAGTTTTCAATGATATCTTGACTAGCAACAGGTAATAAATCACCTTTGGTTCCTTTTGCTGTTAAACTTAATGAATTATCAAGATAAATGAGAAACGATTTTTTTTCTTGAATGTTTTGGTTGCTAAAATATGGTTGAGCAAAAGCAATTATTAATCCAGCAAGCAATAATAAGCGACATGCTAAGATTAACCATTTTTTAAGTTGAGAGCTTTTGCGTGTTTGTAAAACCAATTTTTGTAAAAAGGCGACATTGGTAAAAGGCACTTTTACAAAGCGCTGCAATTGAAATAAATGAACTAATACAGGAATAATTAAAAGCCCTAAGAAGTATAAAATTTCAGGATGTTTAAATTGCATAGTTATTTTTTAACTAATTGTAAAAATAGATAAAAAGACGATTAAAAAAAGAAACTAGTTAAAAATCTGTTAGAAGATTGTTATAACTACGACAGAGAATCAAATTTTACTATTTTTGAACTATGACTACAAAAGAGAATGATTGTACGATTCCAGAAACTATTAATTATAAAGATCACTGGAATACAGCATATACCAAAAATACTACAGAAAAGTTAGGTTGGTACGAAGAGAGTTCAAAAGAAACCATCGATTTAATTAAAGAGACTAATCTTGATAAAAACGCAAGAATATTAAGCGTAGGAGTTGGGTCGTCGTTATTGATAGATGAATTACTTCACGATGGATATTCACAATTGATAGCAAATGATTTGTCTGAAAAGGCATTGAATGATATAAAGGAGCGTTTAAAAGATCAAGCGAATCAGGTTACTTTTATACCCGACAATTTGGTTGAACCGAAAGTATTAGGTGATATTGAGAAAGTTGATATTTGGAATGATAGAGCAGTATTACACTTTTTTTTAACGGAAGAAGAAAAAACGGCTTACTTCAATTTATTAAAGAAAATTGTAAAGGTAAATGGATATGTAATAATAGCTGTATTTGCATTGGATGGGGCAGAGAAATGCTGTGGATTAAATTTACAGCGATATAATACCGAGATGTTACAAGAAAGATTAGGTCATGATTTTTCACTGGAGAAAAGTTTTAACCACACTTTTGTAAATCCTTATGGAGGAGAGCGCCCTTATGTTTATACACTATTTAAAAGGAGAAGTTAAATGGAAGTAAAACAATTACCTTTTAAAGAGACTGGTTTTTTCTCAAAAACCATGATTGATTACTTAGAGCAATCATCAAAATTGGGTCCTTTCTACAATGAATTTCCTAATTTGGAGGGATTTAAAAAACAACTTAGTAATAAGGAAACTTCTTTTACAAAAGAAACAAGAGAGGTTTTAGTAGCAAGCTTAGAAAAACAATATAAAGACTTTCAAACAACAGATTTAACTCAAGAAAATATTCAGTTGTTAAAGAAGTCTAATACATTCACAATTACTACAGGACATCAATTAAACCTATTCACAGGTCCGTTATATTTTCTTTATAAAATTGTATCGGTTATTAATTTATGTGAAGAGTTAAGGATACAATTTCCAGATAAAAATTTTGTTCCCGTTTATTGGATGGCAACAGAAGATCATGATTTTGATGAAATCAATTATTTTAATTTCAAAGGGAAAAAAGTTCAATGGAATTCTGAGCAAACAGGTGGAGTAGGACGTTTTTCTACGGAAGGATTGCAAGAGGTGTTGGAGGTGTTTTCTGATCATTTAGGAACATCAAAGAATGCAACATATCTAAAAGAGTTGTTTTCAAAAGCCTATATAGCACATAATAATCTTGCAGACGCAACACGTTTTATAGCCAATGAGTTATTTGGAACCTATGGTTTAGTGGTAATTGATGCAGATGATAGGGAGTTAAAGCGTCAGTTTATCCCGTTTGTAAAACGAGAATTAGTGGAACAAATTTCCTTCAAAGCGGTTTCTGAAACCATTGAGGAATTTGGAAAGGATTATAAAGTTCAGGTGAACCCTAGAGAAATTAACTTATTTTACTTAACCGATTCTTTAAGAGAACGAATCATTTTGGAAAACGGAGTTTATAAAGTTAACAATACCGATATTCAATGGACTAAAGAAGCATTGATAGAGGAAGTCGAAAATGCTCCAGAACATTTTTCTCCAAATGTAATCATGCGTCCGTTGTATCAAGAAGTTATCCTACCAAATTTATGTTATATTGGAGGAGGAGGAGAGATGGCATATTGGTTGGAGTTGAAGAAGTATTTTGAAACTGTTGCGATACCATTTCCAATTCTTTTGTTACGAAATTCAGTACAAGTAATCTCTGAAAAGCAATCGAAAAAGCTAGAAAAACTTCAAGTTTCTACTAAAGAGTTATTTTTAAAGCAAAATGATTTGTTGGCAAAAAAAGTATTGGAGAATACTGAGGTTACTGTTGATTTTACCAATCAAAAGAAGTTTTTGCAAGATCAGTTTGATAACTTACGTGAAGTTGCGGTACAAACAGATGTTTCTTTTGTGGGAGCTGTAAATGCTCAGGAAAAAAAACAATTAAAAGGATTAGAAAATTTAGAGAAACGTTTGTTAAGAGCTGAAAAACGCAAACAACAAGATTTGGTTACTAGAATTACAGAAATACAAAATGAGATGTTACCAAATCAAAGTTTAGAGGAGCGTCAGCGAAACTTTTCTGAATATTATTTAGAATATGGAGCTCGTTTTATAACTGTGTTAAAAGATAATTTGCAACCTTTGCAGTTAGAATTTACAATACTAACACTTTAATGAGCAAGCAAAAAAGTTTACATCTTCAAAATATACATAATAACGGATATGATTTTGAAATTCTAGTTTCAAAATATTCGAAACTTGAAAAATTTGTCATTGAAAAGTTTGGGAAAAAGACTATCGATTTTTCAAACCCAGTTGCGGTAAAGGAGTTTAATAAGGCTTTATTATTTGCTTACTACGGAATTACGTACTGGGAATTCCCAGATGAGAACTTATGTCCGCCTATACCTGGAAGAGTAGATTATATCCATCATTTAGCTGATTTATTAGAGGGGAAGGAGAATGTAAAAGTCTTAGATATAGGTACTGGTGCGACTTGTATTTATCCATTACTCGGAAATTCGGTACATAATTGGGATTTTGTTGCATCTGATATCGATTCGAAATCTCTTGCAAATGCTCAGGAGATTATTGATAAAAATGAATTGTCTAATCAGATAGAGTTAAGGTTTCAAAAAGATGAAAACCATATTTTAAAAGGAATTGTAAATAAGGAGGATCAATTTACGGTTACTATGTGTAATCCTCCGTTTTACAAATCAGCAGAAGAGGCTAGGGGAGCGAATAGAAGAAAATCTAGAAACTTAGGAAACAACGCTGTACGTAATTTTGCAGGAAATGCTAATGAGCTTTGGTATATCGGTGGAGAAAAAGCCTTTTTACATACTTACTTATATGAAAGCTCTCAATTACCTAAAGCTAGTACATGGTTTACAAGTTTGGTTTCAAAAAAGGAAAATGTAGAGAGTTTACAAAATTCTGGTAAAAAGTTGGGAGTAAAAGAATTTAAAGTAATTCCTATGAGTCAAGGAAATAAAGTTACTAGGATTGTTTGTTGGAGGTTTTAGATAAAATCTATTAACCTCTATAGCCAGTGTTTTCTTTTCTTGGTAGGTATTGGTTACATAGATAGGTCTCTAGAACCTGTATTATTTCATTATTGGCCATAACTTCGAATAAGCCTAGTTTATCATGAACTTTTGAATACTTTTCTTTTAAGTGTTTAAAACACATCATATCTCCAAAGGAAGCTCTTCCATATGGGCTGTAATCTGAATATTTACATCCATAGCAGTTTTTTAGAAGGTAACTATCCTTTATTTTATTTTTTAAATTATCTAAAAGCTTTTCAAAAGAGTCTCCTGTTACTTCAATATTTGAGTTATTAATAATTGTTTTGATTTTAATAATTGAATTATCAATGGGAGAGAATCTTCCCAGACTAATAATTATTGTACCATCTATTGATTCAGAAGCTAAAGATTGTGTGTTTATTAAGTTTAAACTTACATCAAAAGTAATCATACAATCAGTAAGTTCTTTAACAAAGTTGTTAGAATGAAAGATTTGAGTTTTATTGAAGGAAAACCTTTCTAATTCTTTTTCTTGATTATTCTGCTCTTGTAGTTCTAATCCATCAAAAGTGTCTCCTTTAAAGAAAGTATTATTAAGTTTTAACTCTAATAAATAGTTGTCATGTGAGTTTTTTTCTGTAAAAGTATTTGTAATCATTCCACTGATTACCCCATATTTATCTTGATATATAGCATTATATTTTCTTTTTAACATAGGTCTTAGTTTATGAACAATTATAGGTAATTTAAAAATTAAAACTCACTCTTCACCATAAATTCAATTTGTTTCTTTGTTTTAGGATGGATAAAAGCAATGTATTCTGCATGTAAATGAAGTCTATTTGTCTTTTTTCCATATAAATCATCACCTACAATTGGGGTATTCAATCCTAAGTGATGCGCAGCGTGCATTCGTAATTGGTGAGTTCTACCAGTAATTGGATAGAAGTAAACTTTAGTTTTACCATTAATAACTTCGACAGTTTTCCATTTCGTCAGTGCTTTTTTTCCTTTATCAAAGCATACCATTTGTTTGGGTCTATAATGAAAATCTACTTTTAATGGAAGCGAAATCTCTCCTTTTTTTTCTGAGAGAACTCCGTCTAGTAGTGCTACATAGCGCTTTTGAATGGTTTTATCTTTAAACTGATCTTGTAAGAAATGATGTGCTTCTTTTGTCTTGGCAATTAGTAGAATTCCAGAAGTAGACATGTCCAAACGATGTACAATAAGAGGTCCAGTAGCATTTGGATATCTTTTTTTCATTCGAGTGTACACAGAGTCTTCAATCTCAGTTCCAGAAACAGAAAGTAGATCAACAGGTTTGTTGATAACTGCTAAGGTATCATCTTCATAAATAATTTCAATTTCTTTTGCTGCTTTTAACTCAACGTAAATAGGGTTTTCTTCAACATGCAATCCTTCCAGCATATGGGATAGGATAGGTTTGCATTTTCCTACACAAGCAGGGTAAAAATAACCATGTTTTCTTACAGAGCTAATTAAAGGCTTTCCCCACCAAAACTCAGCCATACAAATAGGGGTGAGGTTGTTTAAAAAAGCATATTGTAATAACTTAGGAGCACTACAATCACCTGCACCAGCTGGAATATTTTGTTTGGTGTTAGAAAAAATATCAAGAAGGTTTTTTTCTTCTGATGATGTGTTTAAAAAAGAATAGTTCTTAAAGATTTCTTGTTGTACCCAAGCGGATTTTTGAGCACGTTCCTTTTTAAGAAATTCTATTCGAGATTTAAACGAATCTAATTCAGTTTTTAAGGGATATAATTTATCGTTCAAATAAACTTCATACTCTCTTAAATAAAAACTTTCATTTATTTTAAGCTGATTGAGCTTGTTTTGATAACTTGTTATTTCTTCCTCCGATAAGCTCTGTTGTAATGCTTTATAAGTTTGTTTTCGAGTTTTTTGTCTGGTTTTTATATGTTGTTTTTCAGTAGCTAAAAGGGAATTGTGTTTTTGATATTGCAACTCGAAGTTTCGTTTGATGTTGATGTACTTACTATTATTTTCAATACTTTCTATCTCTTTATTGATCTTATTTAGTTCATTTTCGGTAGTACGATAAAAGCCATCTTTTACAAGTATGTCATAAATAGGAGGTACAAAAAAAGAATGTTGGGTACTTTCGGCTAATTTTCCTGAGAAAGCAGCTAGATATCCTAATTTGCCATCACAATCCTTAACTACTAAAACCCCAAACATTTTACCTAAAGCATTTTGAGAATTTGGATTATCAATTCCGAAATCATGATTAAAGTCCTTTTGGGTTTCTAAATAGTTCTGTAGTTCCTCTGTAGCAACCTTAGCCAAGGGATGAGGTGTATAATTAAAAGGAAAAGTAAACTGTTTTGGTAGTTCACAGTTCGAAATATCAGAAGAGAAATAGTGTAATTTATACATGCTTAGAGAAAGAAAAAGTGCTGCCTCAGCAACACTTTTGATAGATTAACAGTTATAAATTTTATCGTATAAATCTTTATAAATATCTTTTATAATTTTACGTTTCATTTTCATGGTTGGTGTTAAATGCCCTCCATCAATAGACCATTCATCTGGAGTAAGTTCGAATCGTTTAATTTGCTCCCATTTACCAAACTTCTTGTTGCAGTTATCTACTTCTTCTTGAATACGTTCAATAACTTTAGGATTTGCTATTACTGAAGCATTGTCTCCTAATTCAAGCTGATGTCTTTCAGCCCATTCTCTAACAAATTCAAAGTTTGGTTGAATTAAAGCAGCTGGCATTTTTTCTCCTTCACCAACAACCATAATTTGCTCAATAAAACGAGATTGTTTTAATTCTCCTTCTAACAAAGGGGGAACTACATATTTACCACCTGAAGTCTTGAACATTTCTTTAGTACGTCCAGTAATTTTTAAGAAACCATCTTCACTAATTTCTCCTTTATCTCCCGTATGGAAATACCCATCTTTTAAAACTTCTGCGGTTTTCTCAGGATCCTTATAATACCCTTGCATTATGTTCGGACCTTTGACTAATATTTCTCCGGTTTCAGCAAGTTTTACTTCAACACCATCAATTATTCTACCAACAGTTCCAACTCTAAAACCACCATTTCTTACATCATTTACAGAAATAACAGGTGATGTTTCTGTTAAACCATAACCTTCCATAACAGGCATTCCTGCAGCAGCAAAAACTCTTGTTAAGCGAGATTGTAAGGCAGCAGAACCCGATACCATTAACTTTAATTCTCCTCCAAGTGCGGCTTGCCATTTAGAGAAAATCAATTTTCGAGCTATGTTTAATTTCTTTTCGTACATCCATCCGTTGGCTCCATAAGGTTTAAATTGTAACCCTAATTCAATAGCCCAGAAGAATAACTTCTTTTTAATACCAGTTAATTCAGCCCCCTTTGCATAAATTTTATCGTAAATCTTTTCATACAATCTAGGAACAGCCGTCATAACATTTGGCTTAATTTCTTGGGCATTTTCACTTAATTTTTCAATAGATTCGGCAAAATAAATGGAAACACCACAATATTGATATAAATACAATATCATTCGTTCAAAAATATGACAGACTGGTAAGAAGCTTAATCCCTTTTCGTTACCATAAGTTAACGGAACTCTCTTTTCACTGCTTAAAACATTAGCAACAATATTATTATGAGATAACATAACACCTTTTGGCCTTCCTGTAGTACCAGAAGTATAAATTAACGTTGCTAAATCATTAGGTTTTACGTTGTCCTTTCTATCTTCTACTTCTTGCTGGTTACTGGCATCTTTACCTAATTCTAGTAACTCTTTCCAGTTTTTCTCTCCATCAATATCATCAAAAGTATAAACAGCTTTGAGTTTCGTTTGATCTTTAATCTGGTTAAGCTTTTCAAGAATAGCTGTATCAGAAACAAAGCAATAAGTTGCTTCAGAATGATTTAAAACGTATTGGTAATCTTCTTTAGAAATCGTTGGGTAAATAGGAACGTTTTGCGCACCTACTTGTAAAATACCAATATCACATACATTCCATTCTGTTCTGTTATTGGTTGAAATTACGGCAATTTTATCATTTGGTTGTACTCCTAATCTTATTAAAGCTCTACTTAAAGTATTAGCTTGATCAATATATTCTTGGGTAGATAAAGAAATCCACTCATTACCATATTTGGTTGATAAAGATTTTTTTAAGTTGTATTTTTCTAGTTGATAATAAGGAAAGTCAAAAAGACGCGTAATTTCAATCGACATAAATTCAAAATTTTGGGCTCTGCAAAGTATGAAAAATACGTCGATTGTACAAGATTTATCTTATTGCTTGATTTATTGTGGATTGTATATTTTTTTGTAGAGATTTTGGTATTTTTCTAAAATAATTTTACGTTTCATTTTCAATGTGGGAGTCAAATGTCCGTCTTCAATAGTCCAAACGTCTGGAGTAATTTCAAAACGTTTAATTTGTTCCCATTTACCAAATTTTCTATTATAAAAGTCAACCTCTTTTTGAATTCTTGCAATGAGTTTTTCATCGGTTGAAATGTCATTGATAGTATGATTATGACGACTAGCCCATTCTGTAACAAAATCGGGAGCGAGTTGAACCAAGGCAGCAGGCATTTTTTGTCCTTCACCAACAACCATTATTTGTTCAATAAATCGAGATTTCTTTAACTCGCTTTCTAAAACTGCAGGTGCAATATATTTTCCTCCTGAAGTTTTGAAAATCTCTTTTTTTCTATCTGTTATTTTTAAAAAGCCCTCTTCATCAATCTTGCCAATATCTCCAGTATGTAGATAACCATTTTGAATGGTTTTTTTGGTCAGCTCATCATTTTTATAATATCCTTGCATCACAAGTGATCCTTTTACTAGAATTTCTCCATCATCTGCAATTTTTACATCAACTCCTTCGATAATACGACCAACAGTTCCTATTTTAAACCCTCGGTTACGCATATCTGAAACTGATACCGCAGGAGATGTTTCTGTCATACCATATCCTTCTAAAATAGGAATGCCTGCAGCGGTAAATACACGAATTAAACGTGCCTGAGTTGGTGCACTCCCAGCTACCATAAAATGTAAATGATTGCCAAGTGCTTCTCTCCATTTTTTAAAAACTAATTTTCGAGCAAGCTTGAGCTGAAATTCATACCACCAACCATTTTCTTTATAAGGTTTATAGTCTTCTCCAAGGTTTAAAGACCAATAAAAGAGCATTTTTTTTATTCCTGTAAGATTACTCCCTTTATCTACAATTTTATCAAATACCTTTTCTAAAAGTCTAGGTACAACAGCCATATAATGCGGTTGTATCTCTTTCAAATTATCGCCAATTTTTTCAATGCTTTCAGCAAAATGAATTTCAAATCCCATTCCTTGACAATAATAGGCAGAAGCTCTTTCGAAAATATGACAAATAGGAAGATAACTAACCACTCTTTTCTTATTGTCATGTAAATCGATTCGTTTAGAAACAGCAAAAATATTATCTACAATATTTCGATGACTTAACATAACACCTTTTGGAGTTCCAGTAGTTCCTGAAGTATAAATAATGGTGGCCAATTCTTCTGGTTGAATAGCTTTTTTCAATGTGTCTATTTCTGAAGAAAAATCACTTTCTGAGCCAATATTTATAAAAGTGTTCCAATCATAATCAGTAGCTAAATCTTCAAAAGAAAAAACTTTTTGCAGTTGAGTTTGTGCTTTTACTTTAGTTACTTTTTGATAGAGTTCATTATCCGACACAAAACAATATACACTATCTGAATGATCTAAAATATATGCGTAATCTTTTTCAGAGAAGGTAGGATAAAGAGGAACGTTGATAGCACCAATTTGTAAAATTCCAATATCTAGAATGTGCCATTTAGGAGAGTTTTGAGAAACAATCACTGCAATCTTATCTCCTTTTTTTATTCCTAATTTTATTAAAGAAGCACTTACTTTATTAATTTCCTGTATATAAGACTCGGTAGAAGTACTCACCCATACATCATTGGCTTTATGCACAAGACAATGAGATTGAGGGTAATTTTCTAATTGATAATACGGAAAGTCAAATAACCGAGTAATCTTTTGAGAGTTCAGCATAAATAAAGGTTTTGCTAAAGCTAAGAAAAAGATTTTAATATGGAGTTTTTTGAATTAATTAAAGGATAGAAATAAACTGCATTAAAATTGAGAAACAATAAAAAAAGCCAGCATTAATGCTGGATTTTAGGTGTCAAAGTAATTATTGTTTTTGCAAGGTAATAGTTGTCCTATTTCCTTTAGCGAGTTTTTTATTACTAAGGGTTTTGTCTTCTCTACTCCATTTTTTTAACCAAGAAGATTGAAAATCTAATTCTGTTAGTACCGTTATTTTTCGATAGCTACTTTTTGGTTTTTGATCTGTGTTATCATTTGGAACCAAGAAAAATAATGAGACTATTTCTGAAGAAAAAATACCATTAGAATCAATTTCAGAATTCGTTGTTGTTACAAGAGTTTTTAAAGATTGTGTTTTAAGTTTCTTTATGGCGGTTATTCCATCGGTAGATGTTTCGTGATTAATTTTAAACTCTTCACCAAAAGAATTGAAAATAAAAGCTATTTCGGAATCCATAATGTCTTCCATACTTTTTTTAGAGCTATAAGCAACTTGCAATTTGTCTATTGCTCCGCCAATATATGAGTACAACATACTTCCCATTGGAGCCATTTTAGGATCCTTCTTCTTAATATCGCTAAAAAAGTAGTTTTGAATTTTTTTAGCGGTTTTTTTGTACTCCTTTTTTACATCTTTCCAGTTTAAAAGATTTAAAGAGTAGTCTTTTTTATTAAGGCTATAGGTATAATGAAGGTGCTCTAGTTCAGGTAAGACGTTTACTGTGTTTTTATAAATGTAAGTAGCCAATTTATAAGCAGGATTTACAAACTTGATATCTAGCGTATAATTTTCTGGAGTTTCGTCTTTTACATCAATAACTGTGGTATAACTCGTTGGGTTATCATAAAAAGCAGTATCCTTTTTTTGAACTACTTTCTGTATTTCATGTAGATATACTTTATGATCTCCTACAGACCATTTTAAAGGAAAAGTTTTTTTAGTATCCTGTGCTTTTGCTAAGAAGCTTAGCATTAAAACAAGGATAAGAGTATTCTTTTTAAACATAGGGTTGAGATTTTTTGCTAAAATATAAAAACTAGATGAATCACTTATTTTTTGGCGGTTACATACACCCAATGATTATTTTCTTTAGAAAAAGTAGAGTTTTCATGAATAATATCTATTTGACCGTTTTCTATAAAATAAGCTTTAAATTCAACTGTACCGATTATATCATTAGAGCCTCCTTTAGAGGTGTTTAAAACTTCTAATTTTAACCATTGTACCGATTTGGTCCATTGTAGTATTTCTTTTTTTTCTCTTTTATTAGGTCGAGTAGTAGTGTGATGGCTTTTTTGAAGATAAGCTATATCTGCCAAAACAAAAGCACTGTACCTCGAGCGCATTAATTGTTCAGCAGTTGTTACATCATCAATATTTGTATGTGCAATTTTACAACAATCGATGTATTTTTTATTAGGGTTACATGGGCATTGCATAGAAGACATTAGTTTAATAGTTCATTTTCTTCTTTTATTCGGTAGCAACGTTCTTCTCCAAGAAATAGAGGATTTCCATGTTTTTCTGACCAAAAACCATCTAGTATATCTTTAGTTAAACACTGGTATACCACAACACCTTTGTAAATTTGATTATCTTCTCCTTGGTAATAGAAATTAATTACTAAAATATTGTTTTTAAAAAAGCCATGACCAAATTGTTCTTGTTCATTATTAATTAACCACTTGGCTTGTATTCTATTATTAAAATCTAAAGTTAAATTTAATGTACCACGATAGGTAATAGTATTTTCGTTTTGATTACTCCCAATAATGGTATAGTCTCCAACTAAATCTTGTATAGTCATCTTAGAATAAAAGGGTAAAACTACAACTTTTCTTTGTTTTAGAAGTCTTATGAAATCATTGAAAGATATCCATTAGCGAAAGAATCTTTTCCTTTTTTAGTTAAAGAAGAATGAATCATAGAAAACAGCAGTTTAATATAATAGGTAGATTCTACGGTATCTTTATCCAAAGAATCTTCATAAAAAACGGCGTAATCAATAATCCAAGAATTAAAAATAATAAGCAATCCATGAATCTTTTTTCGTAATAACTTATCATCATTGGTAGGATGCATGTATTCATTTTCCATTAAGAAAATAGCGATTCTATAAATTACGGAATGGTATGCTTTGGAACGTTCTATAGTTTTTGCTTTTATGTTAGGGTAACGGGTAATAATATCGTAACTATTTACTAAGAAAAAACGATATTTAAAGGTTAAATCCATCAATTGCTTTAAACTTTGAAGCATAAAATGAAATTCAAAAATTTCACCTTCTAAATTTTCAAGAGTGTCATCCATTTCATCTAATAAATTTTGATGAAGTCGAAGAACTATATCGTCTTTCTTAGGAAAGTGATAGCATAGGTTACCATAACTAATTCCCATTTCTTCACTAATTGTTTTACTAGAAATATTCATGTACCCCTCTTTGTTAAAGAGATTTAGAGCTGCTTCTAAGATGCGATCTTTTGTATTCATAAAATCAAAATTAGGCATTTTTGCCTATTGAATGAAATTTATCTATATATTTGTCTAGGCATTTTTGCCTAATTAAACAAAGAGATATGAGTACAGAAGCAATAACCTTGAATATTGGAGGTTCATTTTTGGTAAAGGATGAATCACTTGATAATTTTTATACGACAGAGTTAAAATCAGAAGAATCAATAATGATTCAAGAAGCAGCGTCGCAATTTTTAGAAACGGAAATAGCACCAAATATGGAGGAATTAGAGTCTATTAATGGAATAGATAAAACTCCAGAATTACTTAAAAAGTGTGGTGAGTTAGGTTTTCTGAGTTTAGAAGTTTCTGAAGAGTATGATGGAGTCAATTTATCTTTAAAAGATGTACTTCACTTTGTAGAATCAATGAGTAAAGGATATTCATTTGGAGGAGCCTTAGGAGTACAAACAAGTATTGGTATTGCTCCAGTGTTATTATATGGAAGTGATTTTTTAAAAGAACATTATATTTCAAAAATGACTGATGGAACGTTTATTTCAGCCTTTGCACTAACAGAACCAAATGCAGGAAGTGATGCGAATGCCGGTAAAACAAAAGCTACGATTAATAATAATGGAGACTATATAATCAATGGTCAGAAAGCTTGGATTTCAAATGCAGGAATTGCTAATATGTTTATTGTGTTTGCAAAAATTGAAGACGACAAGAACTTATCGGCCTTTGTTGTAGATAAAAACTTCGGAGGAATCAGTTTTGGTCCAGAAGAAAAGAAAATGGGATTATCAGGTTGGAGTACAAGGCAAGTATTTTTTGAAAATACAATCGTTCCATCAACCCATTTATTAGGAGAACGAAACAAGGGGCTTAAAATAGCCTTAAATACTTTAAACACTGGGCGAATTAAACTAGCAGCTTCTTGTTTAGGAATAGGTAAATTGGCATTGGAACACAGTGTAAATTATGCAATAGAAAGAGAACAATTCGGTAAATCAATACTCGAATTTGGTGCTATGAAAGATAAAATAGCAAAAATGACAAGTAAAATTTTCACCAATGAAGCTATCGTTTATAGAGTAGCCAATGCTATAGATACAAATTGTGAAGTGCTGTCTAAAACCATGTCTTTTTCAGAAGCAAAAATAGAAGCTTTAAAAGAATTTAGTATTGAGTGTGCCATTGCTAAGGTTTTTGGTTCAGAAATACAAGATTTTATTGTAGATGAGAGTATTCAAATATATGGAGGAATGGGGTTCTCTGCAGAATCTCCTGTAGAAAGATTGTACAGAGGAGCACGTATTAGTAGAATTTTTGAAGGAACTAATGAAATTAATAGACTTGTTATAATCAAAGAGTTCCTTAAAAAAGGAATGAAGGGAGAAATAGATTTCTTTACACCATATACGCAGTTAATGTCTGTGCTTTCTGAGCCTATCGATTCTTTTTCAGAAGATAGTATTGAAAGATATGAACAGGTAGTATCCAACTTAAGAAGTTTATGTGTTGTTACTACAGGAGTATGTGCGCAGCAATACATGACGCAACTAGCGGAAGAACAAGAAATAGCAATGCTTATTTCTGATATGTTGATTACAATTTACGCTTTAGAAAGTGTAGTACTTCGTATGAAGAAGCTGAAAGAAATAGGAAAGTTTGATAATTCTATTCATAATGCACTATTAAAAACAATTGGTTTTGATTCATTTAATTCACTTGAAAATACGATTAAGAATTTAGTAGTTTCTTTCGATAAAGAAGAAGATGCTGAGGTTATCTTACAAGCATTTGCAAAATATGGGCAAATACCACATAGTAATGTGAAAGAAGCCCGAAGAGAGATTTGCGCTCACATAGAAGAGGCAAAAGGAATATATAACTTGAGTAATTAAGACTTATGTATACTGAAGAAAATTTCTATTTTGATTTTTCACATCAAATAGTTCAAAATGCAATAGAGGATATAACTTTAAAGCATGAAAAGCTTACACCAAATGAATATGCAGTGAAGGCTTATGAGTATGTGAGAGACACTTGGGAGTATTACCCGTATCATTTTAGTTTAAATGAGAAAGACTGGAAAGCTTCAAGTTTAATGCAAAGAACATCTGGACATTGTTTAGAGAAAGCAACCATTTTAATTGCTTTATTAAGGGCAAAAGGTATTCCGAGTCGATTAGGGTTGGCTAAGGTGAAAAACCATTTAGCGGTAGATAAAATTGTAGAAACTTTGCAAAGTGATGAGTTAGTTCCACACGGATATGTTGAGGTTTATTTAAATAAAAAGTGGGTAAAAGCAACACCAGCCTTTAATAAAACATTATGTGACCTATTAGGCGTAAATGTTTTGGAATTTAATGGAGAAGAAGATTCTGTTTTTCACGAATATGATCGTAATGAAGAAAACAAGTTTATGGAATATTTAGATGATTATGGAACTTTTAATGAAGTTCCGTTAGATTATATGTTCGAGTTAATGAAAATGCATTATCCTATAATTAATGAGAAAAGAATTGAAAAAGGAGAAGTTTTAGACTTATCTAATTTATAGTAAAAAAGGTTTCATTATATAATGAAACCTTTTTTATTTTTTAAAGTAGTTATTATAATTGCATGATATTTTTAGAATAAAAAAATATAGCTAAATCAATTTGTTTAAATTAGCAACATGCAAGAGTTTATAGATTATATTAAAGGATTTATTGATGTAAGTGAAGAAACAGTTGAACATATTTTAAATGTAGCTAATGAAGAAACTTTTGAAAAAGGTCAACAAATTCTTAACATAGGTAAGACGTGTAAATATTTATATTTTCTGAAGGAAGGAAGTGTGCGCAGTTTTATATATCAAAAAGGAAAAGATATTACCCATTGGGTTTATGGAGATAAATCGTTATTTACTTCTTGGGGAAGTTATGTATTACAGCAACCTTCAAATGAATACTTAGAAGCAATTGATGAGTGTAAAGTAATTGCTATATCTTATGATAATTGGCAAAAGTTATATCAAGAACATCCAGAATTGGAACGATTTGGTCGCTTAATGATGGAGCAGGAATTGGCTGTCATTGATGAGTTTTATAAAGGATATTATTTTTTGTCTGCCAAAGAGAAATATGAATTGTTAATTAGTGCTTATCCAAGAATAACACAAATTGCCAACTTAGGTCATATTGCTTCTATGTTGGGAATAAGTCAAGAAACATTAAGTCGAATTAGAGTAAAATAAAAAAGGGCCTTTCCTCAAAGAAAAAGCCCTAGCGTGAAAAGAGTGGGGGTTATTACCCTTTACAAATTAACACATGAAAAGAAGTTTGGATTTAAAAAACCCTTACTACATTAAATCCAAAAGAAATATCTCCTTTGCCCCAATCTCCCTGCGCTTTAGTTAAAAAGGCACTGTCGTTACTTCCTCGAGCATTTGAAAATAATAATTGAAATACATGCCCGCCAGTTTCAATATCTATTCCTAAAGTTAGCGGGTTTTTATAAATGGAATTGCTATCTCTATTAAAATTATAGGCATAATCTAAATTTACACTCATTCGTTTACTTACTTTTAAACGACCTCCTATCCCCATTAAAAACTGATTGTGATTTCTAGATTTTGTAGCATTTAAATCTTGTAAGTTTTGACGTACAAAAGAAGGAGCTACTTCTAATGATAAGTTTTTAGATACTCTACGAGAGGCTAAAACTTGAAAAGTATAACTCATACGATCACCAAACTTTAAATCAGGGTAATTTGCTTTTTTTAATTCTGAATTAATGTCTGCACTTACATACCCTACAAGATTAAGAGGGAATTTATTTGATTGTTTTGTGATCGCTATTTTGGCAGTTCCAGAATACGTTTTCTCAAAACTATCTCTACTTAGTCCTAATTGAACACCATCCCAGAAACTATAAACCAATTGAATTTTAGTGTTGGCTTGGTCCAATCCAAAAAACTCATCAATACCATCTTTTAACGAACCAAAACGGTGAGCAACAATAAGATATAAATCTCCTTTGTCCGCTATTTTAGTTGATTGTAAGTTTCCTATTTGCATTGCTTTAAATGCGGGTAAGTCGAATAACTTAGTGTTTTTGGTCTCCTTATCAAGTTCATTTAATAAATCATCTTGAGCATTTACACTCAACGACAAAAAAAGAACGATTAAGAATAAATTTATTTTAGTATACATTGATTTAGTTTTAATTCTTCCAATAAATCATCATATCCAATGACATGACCCTTTATTGTAATGTTTTGATTTAAGTTTAAAGTTGTTATTAAAGTTGGTGTTTTAAATTGACAGAATATTTGATTGTTTAAGGTAATTCCCTCACTATCTAATCCTGTAATTTTACCAGTTAGCTCTACTACTTTTGAATTCCATTCGTTAAAATTCGAACTAGCCTTTTCTAAGAAATCTTCCGAGCTTCCCTTATAACTACTATTTAGTTCTTCAATAGTTTTATGAGGCTTATATACATAGGTATATGCTGTAAATGCTGCTAGCATAATGAAAATACCTATTACAAAAAGTTTATTTTTTTTCAACCAATTCATAGTGTATGGTAATATTTATTTGTTCTGCAATTTTCTTACGGACAATACTTGGTATTTTAATATCGAAATCCTGTGGTTTCACTGAAAAACTAGCCTGTAGTTCTATTGTATTGCCTTGGAGATTAACTTTAGCAATGGTATTTACTTCTTTCTTTTTTCCTCTTATAGTAAGTATTCCATTTAGAGGGAATTCTTTTTGAGACTTCATTTTTTCTATAGAAAGGGCTGCCAATTTTCCTCTAAAAGTGGCCTTCGGATGTGTATCAGAATCCATATAATTTTCATTAAAATGTTCTTGCATCAAGGCAACTTTAAATTGAAAGGCGTTTATAAATAATTGAGCTGCAATATCTCCAGTATCTACTTTTAATATAGAAGTAGAACTATGGTTTGTTGCTTCAACAGGTTCAAAGGCCTCTACGGATGCTTTGAAATGAGTTGTGCCAGTTCTTGTAAAGTATTTTTGTGCGGCAATTGATTGTGAAATCAAAACTATGACTAGTATTATTAATTTTCTCATTATAATTTTTTAGGGTTAATCAATATATCCGTCGGTCTTCCATTTATCAAATAAAGCTCTTCTATCTGCAGTTAGAAGCCCATTTTGCGGCATAGGATTGGCAGCATCATTTATACGAGCTATTAGATTTCCATTTTGAGCTGAATTTTTGACTTGCTGATATGTTTCTAATATCAAACCATTAGCTGGGTTTACGGAACTGTGACAGGTTAAACAATTATTAAAAATTATAGGCTGGATGTCTTGCTTATAGGTTATAGTTCTGTTTACAGGAGCTCCTGCTAATGGTATTTCAGCAGTCGTACAACCTACGCCTAGTATAATAGTTGCTAAATAAAATATTCTTTTCATTCTTTTAATTTTGAACATCAACATTTGTTACATTTTCTATTTTGTTTTCTAATGGAGCTATGGTTACCTTTTTACTTATACTTAAAATATCACCTTCTCCTGGAGCGCCATCTCCATTCTTATCGGCAACAACAGTTAAATAATAGTCTCCCGGATGTAAATAGGTGTATAAGAAAGAATTTTCTTTATTCTCCAGTACTGGAAAATGTAAAAGAGTATCATAAGCACTTGTGTTAGAGGTAAGGAAACCGCTATTATCAGTTAATGGATCTCGTGACAAGTAAACGAACAGGTTGGTATCTGTTATTTCACTATTTCTTGTAATATTTGCGGTTAATGTTCCTAATCTTGGGTGATCTGTAATAATGTAAGGATCACCGGATTGCGGAGCTAATTCATATACATCATTATTAGTTTGTGAGGCTAGGAATGTAGCCGATTTAGCCGGTTGTCCCGCTTGTTCAGTGTATAAATGATCTGGATTAAATCCATTAGCAAAATCTAAACCTTCATCAATGGTGTTTTCAGGAAACCCAGTTGCGTTTTGAGCAGCTTGTGCTAATTCTATATGCATCTTTTTTCCTTTGAAGGTCATGTGTCTAGAAGGTACACGATTCCCTAAATTACTGGTATATGAATTAAAGAAAAGCTCATCATCTTTAAATCGAAGTTCCATGTACATAATTCCAGTTCCGCCAACGGCATCTACAAGTCTGTAATATTTTCCTTCATCATTTCTGTCTTCAACTTTATCCATAACAAAATAACTTGTACGATAAATACCATTTAATAGACCTCCATTACGAGCCATTATCGTTCTTTTTCCTTTGTAATTTGTGACAAAGAATGAGGTAAATAAGTTTCCTAATGATCCTCCTTCGTGTATTCCATGTATGTGAGATTTTGAAATAGCTCTATAATCCCAAGCAAACCAAGGGTATTCATCGGCAATTACTTTATTAGTTCCTACCCAATGCCCTTGCATTTTTTCAAGAAAATCAAATCCATCAATGGTAATATCTATTGGTTTCACTTCTGTATCAGGGGGTGTTGGAGGTGTAGGGTTGGTTCCTCCGGTGATATCTCTTACGTTGTCTTCACAACCTATTAAAAAAAGAACAAAAAATGTTCCTAAAAGCAAATGTCTTTTTTTCATAATTTAGTTTCTGTTATTGTTTTCTAGTCCAAATTTCTATTGAGGGTTTATTTCGTATATGAGTGGTAACCTCTAACGTATCTTTATGTTTTACTTTAATTTGATAATTGCTAGAAGTAGTTTGTGTAGCTCCAGATACAGCATCTATAAAAAGGCGGTCTTTATACTGTAAGTTTTTGATGAAAATATCTTTATCAGTGCCTGTTTCTCGAAGTATAGTAGTTCCATCGTTATAGTAAAGAAGTTTACCTACTATATTTTTTCGAACCTTTTCAAACTTATAAGTAGCTTCATAAAATTTACTATTGGTTTTCCAGATTCCAATAATCCTTTGATCAAAGGATTTGGAGCAACCTAGAAAAAGTATTACGGTTATTAATAAAAAACGTTTCATGACTTACTTGTTTAAAGCTGAGACAAAAATGTGAAGGATGTTAGAAAGTTTTTTTGACCTATGTCAAAATCATGTTTTAGTGTTTTTTTTGACCTATGTCAATTTGCATTTATGAATGCAATAGTAGTTTTGGAGAAAACTTTTTAAGATGAAAAAATTAATGTTACGTTGGAATATTGATACACCAAAAGATTTGATAATTATATTCTTTGTGTTTTCAATAACGGGGTCTTCTTCAGTATTAATTGGTAGACCTATTTTGAAGTTTTTAGGAATAACTTTAGAGCATATACATCCTATTATTTACTACCCATTATTTATTATTTCAAGCTTTATATTTTATCAAATATTTTTGGTGATATATGGATGGGTTTTTGGGCAATTCAGCTTTTTTTGGAACATGGAAAAGAAGATGTTAAAGAGGTTTGGAATAACTATTTAATATTTCTCTCTATATTTAAGATATGAAGAGTACAACAAAATGGAGAACTATAATTGCATTAATCTTAATGTACATTGCGATATTTATGAATTGGGAATGGGCATGGGGAATCCTTTTTTTGTTTTGGGTTATTCCTGATTTATTTTCAGGGGTTACCTATTTTGTTGAGCCCATTTTCAGAAAAGAGAATACTATTTTATATTGGGTAATTGTAATTTCCTGGTTATTAATGGCATTATATTCTTTATCAACTTTATTTATAGATATAAATCAATTTTATTAGTAATAATGAAAGACTTTTCTATTATTTCAATATTTAAAAAATACAAATGGAAAATATCTCTTACTTTTCTATTGTTGGTATTAGAAAATATTGCCAAAGTGTTACAGCCTTTGATATTGGGAATAGCCATTAATGATTTAATTAATAAGAAAAATGACGGGCTATGGTTATTTTGTATTTTATATGGAATTGGTTTTGTAATTGGAGCCATTAGAAGATATTATGATACGAGAGCGTATACCTCAATTTATACAAATGTGGCTACAGAAATTGCAGAAAAGCAGAATGAAAAACAAATTGAAGTTTCGGCTATTGCAGCAAGAAGTGCCTTGGTTAAAGAATTAGTAGATTTTTTTGAATATGATGTTACGCAAGCATTTACATCAGCTATTAGTGTAATAGGAGCATTGGTAATGTTGGCTTTGTTTAATTGGTGGATTTTTGGAGGGTGCTTGTTGGCAATTATCATTATTCTTTTGATTTACACTTTTAGTTCTGAACGAATTTATAAGTATAACATTGGATTGAATGATGAACTAGAACATCGAATTAACGTCTTAGAAAAACGAGAACATACAGGGATTTTTAATCACTTTAAAAATATAGCCAACTGGTTGGTAAAGATGTCAGATTTAGAAACCATTAATTTCTCAATTATTGAGGTAGTATTATTTGCTTTGGCAATTTTTGCACTTTATATCTCTGCAAGTGCTGTTAATGCTACCGCGGGAAGTATATTTTCTGTGTTAACGTATGTGTTGGAATTTTCAGGAGGTGTGTTTATGCTTCCTATTATATTTCAGCAAATTATTAGATTACAAGAAATTAGTGCTAGATTAAAAACAATATAAATGAAAAAATGGAAAACAATTGTGGCCTTGGTATTATTAGTACTAGCTGTAATCTTTGAATGGGATTGGTTTTGGGCATTTTTTATCTTGATGGGATTATTGAATGTTTTAAAGAGTAAAACAATTCATTTTGTAGAGGAAGTGTCTCTTGAAGAAACCCCAAGGTTGTATTGGACAATGATTTCGATTTGGACGTTTTTGGCGTTGTTTTCTATTTTAAATTATTTAAATATTTTGACTTAGGTCAAAGAGTAAATAGGCTATTGTACAGAACTTTGCAGTAAATAAAATATACAAAAATGAAACTAATTTTAACCTTAGCACTCTCGGTTCTTGCCTATTTTGGAATGGTTTATTACGGAGTAAGTTCACTTGTTATTTGGATTGTTTTGATAATCCTATGGACTGTTATAGACTATTTTACCTATGATAAACCATTTTCTTGGACAGATTATATTATTTTAATAGTAGTACTATCATTAGTAGAAATGGGTTCTTGGTATAATTATTTTGGAGTTTTATAATCGATTTTGACCTGTGTCAAAAGTAAAATAAACTACTCTAAGGATATTTGTATTAATTAAAAATTTAAAAAATGAGCAAAACAAGATTAATAATATATAGCCTAGTAATTATTGGAACCATTGTTGGTATACCACATTATGTGGCCGACAATTTTAATATAGCTGAATATACGAATGAAACTGTAGATCGTTTCTTTTATATTTTTAACGATTTAAGTGTGCTGTATATCATCGTACCATTTTTTGTACTTGAACTTGTTAGATATCTTGTCACAAAAAGGTTAAACAAAGATTTAGCATTAGATTCAGTAGCGAATGTATTAACAGTAGGGTTTTTTACTGTTATCAATTATATTTTAGGATTTTTATTCGCAACAAAACTATACGTTTGGGCGTGGGAATTTCGTTTTTTCGATGAATTGCCATTGACGTGGGTAACCATTACATCTTGTATTCTTTTAGCTGATTTTTTATATTATTGGGAACATCGACTAATGCACGAATTAGCAGCAGGATGGGTAACGCATACCGTTCACCACAGTTCACCACATTTTAATATGTCAGTAGCGTATAGATTTGGACCTTTAGATGGTTTTTTTCCATTATTTTTTTCGGTACCAGCCGTTATGTTAGGATTTAATCCGTTTTTAATGTTAGCAGCAGAATTGTTTGTGCAAACGTTTCAAGCAGTGTTACATACTGAAATTATAGGTAAATTGTTTAAACCAATTGAGTATATTTTCAATACACCATCTCACCATCGTGTACATCACGGTTCCAACAGACAGTATTGGGATAAAAACTATGCTGGAATTTTAATTATTTGGGATAGAATGCTAGGAACTTTTGAGCCTGAAGAGGAAAAGGTAGTGTATGGTATTTCAGAACCTTTGAATAGTGTGAATCCAATTAAAGTTTTTTTTCATGGTATTACACGTTTTTATGATAAGTTAAAACATACCAAAGGATTTGGAAATAAGCTACTGTCTTTTGTAAAAAGACCCCATTGGATGCCTAAAGGACAAACTTATCCACCACAACAAGTATCTGATAAATAATGTTTAACTTAAAGGAGTTTTAGAAAATGAAGATAGCAAACAGCATATTTAAAGTTTTAGGATATATAATTATTTTAGGCGGATTAGCAACACTCGTAGTTTATGCATTATATCCATCACCAGATGAATGGGAGTATTACACACAAGAAGGGTCTATTGAAACGCAGTATGTTACTAAAGACGTAACAGAGGAAAAGACAAAGAAAATAATAACAACTACAAAAAAGAATGTAAAAAATAATAATGTAGTTTCATTGGTAGGGAAATGGAAAGTGGTATATAAAAACTTAAATGGATCTGTGATTTACAATATTAAAAAAGAAGGGAAAACATACAATGCTTTTACCTACGAAGTTCAAGATGAAAATGGTTATGGGGAGAAAGTTCCATCAGTGAAAACCTTAATCGTTAAATATTTCAATGGTAAAAAAGGAAAGGGAATTTATAAAGTAGAGTTTGAAGGAAAAAAATATGATATTCCGTGTAAAATTAACTTAAAAGACAATAGTACATTTTTATTAAGTTATGATTATTATGGGTACAAGGACACCGAAGTTTGGAAAAGAGAAAACTAAAATGTTGTAAGAGATTATGAGCTCAATATTAAATAATGATAATTTAGCGTCTTCTAAAATGATGCACGCACTTCCAGTTGAAGCATATACTTCACAGGAGTGGTTTGATTTAGAAATGAAGCATCTTTTCTCTACTACTTGGCAATATGCTGGTTTAGTAGAAGATGTAGCAAATCCTGGAGATTATATTTCTGTGCAAGCGGGATTGAATAATATATTTATTGTAAAGGGAAGAGATCATCGTTTAAGAGCTTTTCATAATATGTGTCGTCATAGAGGAACACAATTGTTAAGAGCAGTGGGGAAAAATCAAAAAGCCATTACTTGTCCTTATCACGATTGGACCTATGATTTAGAGGGGAAACTGGTTAGTATTCCTAAAAAAGAACAAGAGTTTCCTGATTTAAATGGTAAAGAATTGCATGAGTGTGACTTAAATCTACACGAAGCTTCAGTAGATATTTTTAAAGGAATGCTTTTTGTGCATCCGGAAAAGAATGCTTCAAGTATTATGGAATTTTTTGGTGAAGTGGAACCTTATTTAGGCCCACACGTAGTTGAAGAATTGGTAGAATGGAGTGAAACAGATGGAGCACCTTTTTATGCCAAAGAAATTCAATCTAACTGGAAAATTGTCGTAGAAAATTATATTGATCATTATCATTTAGCACATTTACACGAAGGAACCTTAAATATGTACGATCATTCAAAAGCAGAGTTTGGGTGGAAAGGTCCGCACTATTGGTTTTATGAACCTTTGGTTGATGATTATTTACAAGATGTAGATAATGCTGCGCAATTTCCACTAATTGAAAGCGTGCCTAGAGAAAAAATAGGAGCCTATGTACCTTGGTTATTTCCTAATATTGGTATTACCGAAGGAGAGGCTCAATGGAATACTTTTCATGCGATTCCATTAGCACCAGATAGGACATTGGTAGTAATTAGGTCTAAAGTTGAAAATAAAAGTGAATGGGAGTTTACCAAACAATATGCAAAGTCTTCTATGAGTAAAGTTTGGCAGCATTATGGTAATAAAGGAAAGTATGAGGGAGAAAAAGATGATCCAATGGCTTCTGGAGATTTCATGGCTGAAGATATTTATGCGTGTGAACAACAACAAAAATCGTTAAGCTCGCCGTATTTTAGTGTTGGTGCCAGAGCAGTTAGAGGAGAATATGCTATAATGCGATTTCAGGAAGAAGTAAAAAAATGGATGGAAGCTCATGGGGCTTTTGATAAAAAATAAAAGAAATAAGATGAGAAAAATTGTATTAGGGTTAATGATTGTTTTAGCAGCCTGTAATACTGCACAGAATAAAAAGGACGCTTCACAACCTTCACAAGATAATTTGAATATAGAGAACAAAGAAGTAATTGTATTAAAAGTAAATGCTCAAGAAGTAGATTGTTACGGAGCTCATGGTAAACAAAAATGTTTACAGATTAAAGAGTTAGGGGTAGATAGTACTTGGAAAAATCAATATGAAGGAATAGAGGGGTTTAATTATAGTTCAGGGTTTGTATACAATTTACAGGTGGAAAAGATAGCATTAAAAGAAGCACCTCAAGATGCATCCTCAATTTTTTACAAACTCATAGAAGTGTTGAAAAAAGAAAAACCAATTACAGATGAAGAATTGGCAAAGTTTCCAATTTTAGAAGTTACTGAAATAAGAAATGGAAAAGATGGCTACACGGCTATTTTAAAAGACGATAAAGAAGGATTATATACCTGCACGATTAGTATTCCAAATCTAGAAGATAATTATGTGCAATTAAAAGTAGGAGATAAAGTGAGAATAGCAGGAGAATATGCCGAAAGTTATCCTGTACAAATCTTTGCAAAACGAATTTTAAAAGAAGAATAAGATGTCTAAGTTTCATAAATTAAAAGTACTGGAAGTAAAGAAAGAAACGAATGATTCCGTTTCGGTATCCTTTGATGTTCCTAATGAACTATATGAAACGTTTAATTTCAAAGCAGGACAATATGTAACTTTAAAGTTTATATTAAACGGAGAAGAAGCAAGACGCTCTTATTCCTTATGTAGCAGTCCAGTATTGGAAGAACCTTTAAAAGTAGGAGTAAAGCGCGTAAAAAAAGGATTGGTATCAAATCATATTAATGATAATTTAAATTCAGGAGATATAGTTGAAGTGATGGCTCCTGATGGACGTTTTTTTGCGGATGTTCAAAAAGAAAACTATAAGACCTACTATTTATTTGCTGCCGGAAGTGGAATTACTCCAATACTTTCTATTTTAAGAACAGTATTACTAACAGAAGAGAATAGCTACGTAAACATGATTTATGGGAATAGAAACCAAGAGACCATTATGTTTAAAGAAGAACTAGAAGCTTTGAAAAAAGAATTTCCTGAAAGGTTTGCCTTGGTGCATACTTTAAGTAAGCCAAAAAGCAGTTTTTGGTCGTCTAAAAATAAAATGGAGTACCGAAAAGGAAGAGTAGATAAAGAAGCTATAGAGTGGTTTGTTAATGAATTTCCACCTTATGCACAAAATACCGAATACTTTATTTGTGGGCCAGGTAGTATGATTGAAAATACGCAAAAAATATTACAAAGCATAGATGTTCCTGATTCAAGAATTTTTATTGAAAGTTTTGGAGGGGGAACTATTGAAGAAACAATAGAAGCTATAGAGAATGCGCATTTAACTGCTAATTTAGATGGAGAAATAATTAAAGTAAGTATTTCGAAAGGGAAGACCATTTTAAGAACATTATTAGATAACAAATATGACCCACCTTATTCATGTGAAGGAGGCGTATGTTCTAGTTGTATGTGTAAATTGAATAAAGGAGAAGTTTTTATGAAAAAGAACCTTGCTTTATCTGAAGAAGATGTAAAAGAAGGATATATTTTAAGTTGTCAAAGTGTTCCGTTGACACCAGATATAGAAATTGCATTTGAATAATTGACATGCTAAATCTTTAAGTGTTATTGATTTAATTTGTACATTTAGTGAATAACTTTATCTCTAAATTACAAATTGAAATTAGTTTTAAAACTCTCATTTTTCTATTGCTTTCTTAGCTGTTTTCATTTCTTTGCTCAAGAATTACCTCCTGTAACTAATTTTTTTCCTAAAGAATATAAAGGAGAAAAACAGAATTGGGCCATTACTCAAGATAGCGAAAAGACAATATATATAGCCAATAATAAAGGATTGCTAACTTATAACGGAGCATCTTGGAAACTATATAATTCTCCTAATGAAACAATAATAAGATCGGTAAAAGTTATCAAGGACAAAGTCTTTACCGGATGTTATATGGAATTTGGATATTGGAAAAAAAATGAGTTGGATGAGTTAGAATATACTTCATTATCAGAAACTTTAAAAGATACCTTGATAGAAGACGAACAGTTTTGGAATATATTATCTTTTGAAGACAAGGTTGTTTTCCAATCTCTTAACAGAATTTATATATATGACGTCTTAAGTAATGAGTTTAACATATTAGGTTCAAATGAATCGATAACTAAAACTTATCAAACTAAAAACACGATATACTTTCAAAAGACGAATCTAGGATTGTTTAAGATTGAAAAAGGGAAAGGAGTTTTAGTTTCAGGAAATATTGTTCTTAAAGAGAATAGAATAATTAATGTGTTTCAAAAGAACGAAGACCTTTTAATATTACTTGAAAATAAAGGGTTTTATTTACTTGCTAAAAATGAATTGACAGAATGGAAAACATCTTTAAACTTTACCTTTAATAATGCAAATGTTTATAATGCCATTCAGCTTAAAAATGGGAATTTTGCATTAGGAACTATATCAAACGGATTTATCCTTTTAGACTCACAAGGAGAACTCTTGTATCAATTAAATAGAAAAAAGGGATTGAATAACAATACGATACTCTCCCTATATGAAGATGTAGATGAGGATATTTGGTTGGGATTAGATAATGGAATTAGCTTGGTTAATGAAGAATCTCCTTTTACAATATTTAATGATTTCATTGGAAACTTAGGGAGTATATATACATCTACCATTTTTAATGATCATTTGTATTTAGGAACAAATCAAGGTTTGTTTTTTAAAGATTTAAATGGATCAGATGATTTTAAACTGGTCAGTGGCACTGAAGGACAAGTTTGGAGTTTAAGAGTAATTGATGAAGTTCTATTCTGTGGACATAATTTAGGAACTTTTACAATAAATGATGGTATTGCTAATCAAGTTTCTAATATTGAAGGAACTTGGGATTTTAAAAAGATAAATGACTCGCTAGTATTACAAGGAAATTATGATGGGCTTTATGTATTGAAAAAAGATAATCAGTTATGGAGTTTGAGAAACAAAATAGAAGGGTTTAATATTTCTTCAAAACAATTTGAAATATTAAAAAATAGACAAGTATTTGTAAATCATGAATATAAAGGGGTGTATGAACTTAACATAAATTCAGATTATACTTCAACGAATAAAATACAAAAAGATACGATTAACCTAGGAGT
This sequence comes from Tenacibaculum sp. 190130A14a, assembly GCF_964048965.1. Lineage (NCBI taxonomy): Bacteria > Pseudomonadati > Bacteroidota > Flavobacteriia > Flavobacteriales > Flavobacteriaceae > Tenacibaculum > Tenacibaculum polynesiense. The sequence continues at coordinate 1,660,491 of NZ_OZ040189.1, forward strand.
ACATTCAAGTATTGCTTCATATCAAAATAAACTCTATTTAGCTTATAAAAAAGGAATCTTTGGCTATGAAGAAGATACATCTTCCTTTATAAAAGATACCATTTTGAGTAAAGTTTATAAGGATGATTTCATTTCAGGTAAACTAGTGATACAAGACAATGAAATGTGGGCGTTTACAAAGTCTAGTTTAGTACAAGTAACACCAAGTAAACTTTCTAATGGGATTGAAATTAGAAAAATTCCATTAGATAATATAAAGCGAAATAGTGTGGTTGGTTATGAGAATATTTTAAAAATAGAAAAAGACAAATATTTATTATGTTCTTCTTCAGGGTATATAATTATTAACACATCTAAGGTTCCTAAAAAAGAATTTGATATAACTCTGAATAAAGTACTCTTAAAAGATAATCAATTAGATATAAAGGTAAAAGGCATTTTTAAAAATCATGAGAATAATTTGACCTTTACTTATAATGTAGCAGAATTTGATAAATTCTTTTTACCTGAGTATCAATATCAGTTAAAAGGCTTGGAAAATAAATGGAGTCAATGGTCTACCAGTTTTTCAAAAACTTTTGAAAGTTTGCCGTATGGGAGTTATACTTTTTTGGTAAGAGGTAGAGTAGGAAACAAGATGTCTAAGAATGAGGCTAGTTACTCTTTTGAAATTAAGAAGCCTTGGTACGCGAGTAACTTAATGTTAGTAGTTTATACAATAACTTTTATCTTGTTTTCCGTAGCCATGCACGTGATGTATAGAAGGTATTATAAAAAACAACAAAGAAGAATTATTCAAGAAAATCAAAAGGAACTTAAAATAGCTCAAATAGAAAATGAAAAAGAAATCATACGAATTCGAAATGAAAAGTTAAGACAAGATTTCAAAGACAAGAGTAAAGAACTGGCTTCTTCTATTATGAGTGTTGTAAAGAAAAATGAACTATTAACAGCCATCAAAAATCAAATAGTTAAAGTAGATAACAAAAATTTAAAACCGGTTATCGATTTGATAGATCAAAGTTTAAAAGATAATGACGATTGGGAGTTTTTCCAAGAAGCATTTAATAATGCTGATAGTGAGTTTTTAAAACGTTTGAAAAGTTTACATCCTAATTTATCTCCAAATGATTTAAAACTATGTGCCTATTTGCGTCTAAATTTATCTTCTAAAGAAATAGCTCCACTTTTTAATATATCGGTAAGAAGTGTAGAGATTAAACGTTACAGATTGCGTAAAAAAATGAATTTACAGCACGAAAATAACCTTGTTGACTATATTTTGAACCTTTAAAAACTTAACACTTCTGTTTTAAGAAGGTTTTTTACCTATACATCACCTATACAACCATGTTTTTTACAGTGTTTTTTGTTTAAATAAAAGATTGTGATTTTTGCTGTTTAAATTAGTTTCTATTGGTTTAACTGTAAAAAAAAACGGTTTTTTTTACTCTGTATATTTTTTGTTGAGGTCTTTTTTGTTAATTCTGTAAATTATAGATGTAAATTTATTGAGTAAACATTCAGTTTTACAATTGCTATCAATAGCAGAATGAATAACTATTGTAAAAAGGATAAAAACTCAACATATAATGAAAGTAATTTTAAGAATAACATTACTTTTTTTTACATTAAACTTTTATAGTCAAGCTCAAAAAGTAGCTGTTGTAAAAAATAAAGAAGGAATTAAATTGACAGTTAACGATAAGCCATTTATTATTAATGGTGTCAATTGGGATTATGTTCCTATAGGTACAACTATTACTGACCCTGGAATTTGGAATCAATCTGATGATATCATAAAATCAGCCCTAGATTCTGAAATGTCTCTTCTAAAAAACATGGGGGTAAATGCTATTAGAACTTATAATTTGAAACCTCGATGGATTACTTATATCTATGATAGGTATGGTATCTATACAATGCTCAATATTACTTTTGGAGCATATGGATTAACAATTAATGGTGCCTGGGTACCTGAAACAGATTATGCAGATCCAGCAACTAAGAAAGTGTTAATGAAGGAGGCTACTGATATGGCCAAAACATATAAGAATACTAGAGGGTTGCTATTATATATGATAGGTAATGAGAATAATTATCATTTAGTTTGGAAAGGAACCGAAACAGAAGATATTCCAATACCCAAAAGTAAAGGAGAAGAAACTAGAGTTGCTGCAAGAGCACTATACAGAGCTTTTAATGAAGCAGTAAAAGAGGTAAAGAAGATAGATACGTCTCACCCTGTAGCTATTTGTAATGGAGATCTAGGGTTTTTAGATATCGTTAAGGAAGAATGTACAGATATAGATATCTATGGTACCAATATGTATAGAGGGAAAAACTTTACAGATGCTTTTGATCGAGTTAAAAAGGAATTGAACCTTCCAGTTTTATTAGCAGAATTTGGTTCAGATGCATATAATGCAAGAGATGGGAAAGAAGATCAGGCAATGCAGGCTTTTTATGATGTAGAAAACTGGAAAGATATTTATTCCAATGCAGCTGGTTTAGGAAAGGCAGGAAATGCCCTTGGTGGATTTACCTTTCAATTTAGTGATGGTTGGTGGAAATATGGTCAAACGAAAAACTTAGATGTTCATGATAACAATGCATCTTGGAGTAATGGAGGGTATGCTAGAGATATAGCTAGACCAGGTGATAATAATATGAATGAAGAATGGTTTGGTATCTGTGCAAAAGGACCAACCGATGCGCGTGGTTTATATCAATTATACCCGAGAGCCGCTTACTATGCATTACAACAAGTTCATAAGTTGAATCCTTATGATAATGGAATGACTTTAGATTTCCTCAATAATTATTTTGAAGGAATTAATGTAATGGATGCTGTTTTGAAAGCAAGAGGAGATCAAGCAGCTTTAAAAGCACAAGAAGGAGGGAAGATTAAGATAAGTCAATTAAGAGCAGAGTTTACTACTTTTTATACAGGAGGAAGTTTATTAACCACACCAGAAACTCCTGATCCAATACAGAATAGATATCCAAATCAAACAGGATTTGACTTTATGCATTCATATTACATTGGTATAGAAGGAAAACCTTCAGATAATATGAGAGCAGAAGTAAACTTTAATGTTATTGGAGAAGTAGCTGAAAATCCGATAGATGAAATCTTTTACGAAAATAGAGCAAGACCAATAGAAGATGTAAACACAGCTAATGGCAATGTTACGTTGGGAGATGTAAATAGAGTAAATGTTTACAATGCCTCATTTGAGTGGAATGCAAAAGATTTTAACCTGAGAGGATTTTATAGAACAGGACATTATCATTGGGGATATGAAGGAGATTTCTTCGGATTATATCCAGAAGCAAATTACGGACCCAATTTAGATATTTATGGAGGTGAGATATTAGGTGTTGAGATAGACGGAAAAAGATCATTAAAAGGATTAAAAGTAGCTGCTGGTCCGCAATTATGGTGGGGAGCAAACCCTACAATGCTATTAAAGTATTCAAAGAATGTTGGAGGGATAGATGTCACAGGGATTTATCATAGAGATATTAATACTGATTTAGAGTTTGATCAAACGGGTAGACGAATTTTAAACAACAATCAAGTTCGAAGTGGTGTTATACCGCCATGGCCAACAGAAAGAGCCACTTTAGTATTTGAAAAGAAATTTGGAAACATAGGAGTAACCCTAGGGGGAATATGGGCGGGGAGTCCGTTAAATGGAAGTTTATTTCAAGATGTTAGAGGAACTTCAGGAAATTACATAGTTTACACAGATAAGATTAACTCAGATGATAATTGGGGAGGTAAAGCTAAAGTAACTTATCAAAAAGGACGCTTTAACTGGTATGCCCAAGGAAGTATTATGGGATTGGTAGCCAATGGAGGTGCGGATCAAACACAAACATTTACTGGTTGGAAATTAAGGGATAATGGAAGTGGAAATCAAACCAACTTTTTATCAGGGTTTACTTATAGTTTCGGAAATTTTCAGGTAGCACCTAACTTCTTATGGCAGAAACCTATTGTAGATGCAATGCCTAATGATGTAACGGGACCGGGTAGATTGAGAAATGTTATTGATGATCCTTTTGTGGTAAGAGCAAATAGAGAAACTACAGCAGGAGAAATACTATTCACTTACGATCCAACACCAGGAACCTGGATGTATCAGTGGGATAATGATAGAAAGGAAGATGCAAAGTTTGCAATGAATCTTGGTTTTGTATACAGACATTTACCAACTACGCAAGATGCACATATTGGTTTTTTAGCTGATCGATCGTTTTTTGCTTTCAATAATTCAGCACCAGCCGAGGATTTATGGGAAGTACACTCAAGAGTGGTCTCTAAAATTAGTCCAGATTTTGGATTGATAGCCAACATTTATGCAGGGAACGGACAGGCAAATGGTGATAGTCAACGTACCATAGACCGTTTTGGAACAGATATAAGAGTCATTTATAAAAAAATGAAAATCATTGGAGGTGTGAAGGTTAATGATTGGGGACCATTTGATTATCATAGAGATTTTAATTTGACATTTCCGCTTCAGTTAATGTTAGATTTTTCTACCTCTGTAGGAAAGCAAGATTGGTTTATTCTTCCAAATACTAAAATTGGAATTAGAGGAACTTGGCGTTCATTAGATGAGTTTTCACCCAGATATGCTCCCAATGAAACACTGCCATTTGCAAACTCACCAATTATAAGTCCAGTAGGATTTGGAAACGGAACAGAGTGGGAAATAAGAACATACATTCACATCAACATAGGAAAATAAAGAACTATATAATGAAGACAAAGAAAAATTTTTATTCAAAAATAGCCTGCGTTTTAGGGTTAGTTTTATTCACAACAATGAGCTGTGAAAGAGGTTTGTCGGAAGAAGCTGAGTTTGCAACATATCCAACAAATGGAGGAATCTTTTTAGATGGATTTGTCGGAGGACTAGATTATTTTCCTTTCGGAGGTTCATTTGCAGAAGCTTTCTCTGTAGATACCAATGAAAAGTATCTAGGTACAGCATCAATGCGTTTTGATATTCCTGTATTTGGCGTTGGGTTTGGAGGAGCAACTTTTCAAAGCTTAGGACCAAGAGATTTATCAGGATACGATGCATTAACTTTTTGGGCAAAAGCATCACAAGGAGCAGATATAAATGAAGTTGGATTTGGTATAGATGGAGCAAATGGAAACAAATATCAAGTAACATTGCAAGATTTACAAATATCAACTGTATGGAAAAAATATGTCATTCCAATTCCAGATCCATCAAAATTGAATCAAGAAAGAGGAATGTTCTGGTATGCAGAAGGAGCAGAAAATCAATTTGATGAAGGAGGATATACCTTTTGGATTGACGAATTACAATTTGAAAAATTAGGTACTATCGCACAACCTCAACCTAAAATTTTCAATGGAGAAGATCTTGTACAGGAAACCTTTAATGGATCAACAATACAAATAAATGGAACCCAAACATTTAATTTAGGTTCAGGAGATAATGTTACTACTAACGTGGCTCCTTCATATTTTAAATTTGAATCATCAAATACTGATGTAGCCATTGTAGATGAATTAGGTAAAATAACGATATTAACTCAAGGAACTTCAGTAATCACGGCTACTTTAGGCGGTGTAGCTGCAAAGGGATCTTTAACACTAAACTCTTCTGGTGATTTTATTCCAGCACCAACACCTCCTGCAAGAAATCCTGCTGATGTGGTTTCAGTATTTAGCAATGCATACGCAAACATAAATATAGATTTTTATAATGGGTTCTTTGGTGGGCAAACGACTGAAGGAGGAGCTATAAACTTAGGAGTAGAAGATGTTATCAAGTATACAGGACTAAACTTTGTAACTGTTCAATTTAGTAATCCTACAGTAGATGTGTCTCAAATGACAATGCTTCATTTAGACATAAAAGTAGATGAGACTGTTGCAGGAGGAGATTCAATAACTATAGAATTGGGTGATTTTGGAGCTGATGGAAGTTTTGGCGGAGTTGGATCAGATGATTCGGCAGGAGCTGCAACACCTATTAGCGGATTCACCAAAGGAGAATGGCTAAGTGTAGATATACCTATAAATAGTTTTACAGGTAATACTGGAGCTGGTTTTACAGGATTGTCGAATACAAGTAACATGGCTCAAGTCACATTTGTATCAGGTACAATTTCAAACATAACCGTTGATAATATTTACTTCTATAAATAATAAAAAAATAAGTATATGAATAATCATATAAAGTATTCAATAATTAAACGCGTATTACCTAAATATGTATTACTAACGGTGATATTAATGTGCCTTGCATGTAATAAAAGTGAAGAGCAAACGGTAGCAACATTTTCTAGACTGGTATGGGGTGATGAGTTTAATACAGATGGAGCGTTGAATAGCTCTCTTTGGACCTATGATATTGGAACAGGTCAAAATGGATGGGGAAATAACGAGTTACAATACTACACTGATAGACCAGAAAATGTAATTGTGCAAAATGGAATACTCATCATAACTGCAAGAAAAGAAGCATTTAATGGTTCAGGATACACTTCAGCTAGAATAAAAACAGAAGGACTGTTTGAAGAGGCTTACGGAAGGTTTGAAGCAAGAATAAGAGTACCCTACGGACAAGGAATGTGGCCAGCGTTTTGGTTATTAGGAAATAACTGTAACGAGCCTGGTTTTACATGGCCCAATTGTGGTGAAATAGATATTATGGAATTTAGAGGTCAAGAACCTACCAAGATCCATGGAAGTGTTCATGGTCCTGGTTATTCTGCTGGGAATGCTATTACCAAAAGTTATCAATTAACGAATGATAGATTTGATACCGGTTTTCATGTTTTTGGTATTGAATGGGCGCCTGATTACGTAAACTTTTATGTAGATGATGTTTTGTATAATCAAATAACTAGAGAAGATGTTACTGGTACTTGGGTATTAGACCATCCTTTCTATATCATTATAAACTTAGCTGTTGGAGGTGGTTTTGTGGGACCTCCAAACAATGAAACAGTTTTTCCACAAAGTATGTTGGTAGATTATGTAAGGGTATATAAACAATAATTAAAAAGTCTAAGAAGATGAAACAATTAATTAAAAACATTAAAATATTATCAACCTTTATATTGGTTATAAGTTTAATAGGATGTGAAGAAAATGATGCAGTATTACCTAAAGTGAGTGCTGGTTTTACTTATACCGTTAATCAAGATTTGGGAAAAGTAACATTTATCAATATATCTGAAAATGCAGATAATTATGAATGGAGTTTTGGAGACGGGACTTCTTCAACAGAGATTAATCCAACAAAAATATATCCTACAGGAGAATATACGGTGATGTTAAAATCTACCAATATATCTGGAGCTACAGAAACTTTTGAGGATAAAGTTTATATAAATATACCAATTCCGGTAAGGTTGCCAATCAATTTTGATACAGAAAATGTGAAGTATGGAGATGTTGTAACTTTTCCTGCAGGTAATACATTTCAATTGGTAGAAAATCCAGATCCTTCAGGTTCAAACACTTCAACTTCAATGGTTGGAGAAATAACGAATAACGGTGTTAATTTTGAAGGTTTCTTTTATGACTTAGATGCACCAATAGATTTAACGAATAACAAGACGATAAAGATGAATTTATGGTCAAATGTAGCATTAGACGTATTGTTAAAATTGGAAGAAGGAACATCGGGGCCCACAGAATTACTTGTAAGTCATGGGGGAACAGGTTGGGAAGAAATGATTTTTACATTTACAGCTTCAAGTGCGAGTTATAATAGGTTAACATTATTTGTAGATGCTTTTGGTACTACCGCAGGTAAATTTTATATAGATGATATCGAGCAAGTAGCAACGATTGATGTTACAGCACCAACAATATCGTTGAATGGAGATGCAATGGTTACGGTAATTCAAGGGGAAACATTTACAGATCCCGGAGCCACCGCTGTAGATGATTTAGATGGAGACATTTCTGCTAATATTGTTGTGGGTGGAGCTACAGTAGATGTGAATACTTTAGGTACTTATGTTATCACTTATAATGTAAGCGATGCAGCAGGAAATGCTGCAACTGAAGTAACCCGAACGGTGGAGGTTGTTACTCCTCCTACATCACCACCAACTTCTGCACCTGTGCCGCCAGCAAGAGAGGCTGGAGATGTGGTTTCAATTTATGGAGGAAGTTATGCTACGATAGCTGTAGGTAATTATGATCCTAATTGGGGACAATGGGGACATATGCAGGTGAATACAGCTTTTGATCCGGGAGATGGAAATTTAGTATTAGCATATCCTAACTTTAACTATCAAGGAACAGATTTTGGTGCGGCAGGTCCCGTAAACGCTTCTACAATGGAGTTTTTACATGTAGATATATGGGTAGCTTCAACCGTAACGAATAGAATGATAAAGATAAGTCCGATTAATGCGGGAGGTTCGGCAACAGGCGCTGTAGAGGTATTAATAGAAGTACCTGTAACACCTGGAAAATGGAATAGTGTTGATATTCCTAAATCAGCATTTACTGGAATGACTTGGGATTCTGTAGTCCAAATGAAATTCGACGGTCAGTTTAACGCAGATGGTTCTGCAAACTTAACAGACCCAATAGATATTTATTTAGATAATATTTATTTCTATAAATCTCCAAGTTCGGGAGGTGGGGGAAGTTCAGGAAATATAGTTTCTATTTATAACAATGACTTTACGGATATTTCAGTAAATGAATGGGGTCCGTTTTGGGGAGATTCTTCTGCGAGAATTGTTGATGGAACTCTTAATGGGAGCCCGGCAAAAGTTATAAACATGGAAGGAGGTAAGACATTTGCTGGAATTGATTTTTCTTCATCTGCATTTGATGCAACCAATTTTACAACTTTCCATATTGATTATAAAGTAGACGTTTTGTTACCAGGTCAAGTGTTTAATATTAAGTTGTCGAACCATGAAGGAGGAAGTGGTGAAACAAGTGCAATTCAGTACACTCACGTACCCACAAGTACAGATATTTATTCATTGTCTATTCCTTTAGCAGACTTCGTTGCTGCTAGTGATCCTGAAAATTTAATTAGAAATGCAATCGCACAAATAGTAATTTCTGCAGCTAGAACAGATACAACTCAAGGAGTAAATATTACAATAGATAATATTTACTTCAGTGAGTAATTATAGCACCTCAGTTTGAATTAATAGAAAGGTCGAGGTACTACTCGACCTTTTTAAACAAAATTATAAGTTACACTAGTTACAATAAAATGAATTTAACTTTAGCACAAGAAGCAGTCAAAGAAGTTAAGTTAGAAAAGGTTTTTATAGAAGGAGAAGCTTTTTTTAAGATTAGCAATAATGACGAGATGCGTCCTTTTTTTATGAGTATTGTAAGCGCATCCAATCATTGGATATTTATTGCAAGCAATGGCGGTATTACTGCGGGTAGACAAAACAGTGAGTTTGCTCTATTTCCGTATTATACAGACGATAAAATAACGGAAAGCATTGAGGTTACAGGTAGTAAATCAATCTTTCAAGTACATAGAGAAGATAGAACATATTTGTGGGAGCCTTTTTCAGAACGAGGAGAAGGAATATTTAACATTACTAGAAATATTTATAAAAATAGTTACGGAAATAAAATATTATTTGAAGAGGTTAATCACGATTTAGAAATCACTTTTAGATACGGGTGGAATACGAGTGATAAATATGGATTTATACGAAGTAGTAAACTTATAAATAACTCTTTACACTCTGTAAATGTTGACGTTCTTGATGGAATTCAAAACGTGTTACCATATGGAGTTGGTAGTGATTTACAAAATGCAAGCAGTAACCTTGTAGATGCTTATAAACGAAATGAATTAGATAAGAAATCTGGCTTAGGAATTTTTGCGTTAAGTGCGATTATAGTTGATAAAGCAGAACCTAGTGAAGCTTTAAAATCAAATATTGTTTGGAGTTGGGGAATAGAAAATCCTATTTATCTACTTTCTTCAAAACAGTTAAGAAACTTTAGAAGAAAAGAAACCTTAGTTGAAGAAACAGATATAAAAGGAGAAAAAGGAGCCTATTATATCACAACTAAAATACAGTTAGCTTCAAAAAGTAGTAAAGAATGGTATATAGTAGCGAATGTTAATCAAAACCATTCAGAAATAATTAAGCTATCTGAAAGTATTCAAAAAGACACGGATTTATTAAAAAAAGTAAAACAAGATATCAATCTTGGTACAGAGCATTTGGTGCAATTAAATACAGCATCAGATGGTATACAAGTTTCAGCAGATAAATTAAGGAATACGCGTCATTTCTCAAATGTCCTTTTCAATATCATGAGAGGAGGAATCTTTGATGACAATTATACCATAGAAAAATGGGATTTTAAAACATATATAACAAAAGCAAATAAAAAAGTAGCTAGAAAGAATGAACTTACTATAGATAATTTACCTGAGAAGTTTATGGTTTCTAAACTAAAAGAGGTTGTTGCAAAAACAACAGATAAGAATTTTAGAAGATTGTGTTTAGAATACATGCCTTTAAAGTTTAGTCGCCGCCATGGAGATCCTAGTCGACCATGGAACAAGTTTTCTATCAATACACGAAATGAAGATGGCTCAAAGAAATTAGATTATGAAGGGAATTGGAGAGATATTTTTCAAAATTGGGAAGCTTTAGCTCATTCTTATCCTGCTTTTATTGAAAGTATGATTCATAAGTTTTTGAATGCAACCACATTTGATGGTTATAACCCTTATAGGGTAACCAAAGATGGTTTCGATTGGGAAACGATAGAACCAGATGATCCATGGAGCTATATAGGATATTGGGGAGATCATCAAATCATTTACTTACTAAAGTTTTTAGAACTTATAGAAAGTTATGAGCCTAAAAAATTGGATAGCTTTTTCAACAAAGATTTGTTTGTATATGCAAATGTTCCTTATAGAATTAAGTCTTATCAGGATTTGTTGAAAAACCCTAAAGATACTATTGAATTTGATGAAAACTCTGATTTAAGAATAAGACAAGAACGCGATGAGTTAGGTGCTGATGGAGCCCTTCTACGTGATGAAAATAGGTTTATACACAAAGTCAATTTTATAGAAAAAATACTAGCCACAGTACTGGCTAAATTATCCAACTTTATTCCAGAAGCAGGAATATGGATGAATACACAACGACCTGAATGGAATGATGCAAATAATGCCTTGGTAGGTAATGGAGTATCGTTGGTTACCTTATGTTACTTAAGACGATTTTTAAGTTTCTTTCAGGAAATTTTTGAAGACTCTCAATTAAAATCGGTAGAAGTTTCAAAAGAGCTAGCGACTTTTTACGAAGAGGTCTTACATACTTTTGAAACATATAAAGATTTCCTTTCAGATAGTTTTACAAACCAACAAAGAAAACAAGTTTTGGATGGTTTGGGGCAAGTAGCAAGTGAATATAGATTACATATTTACCAAAACTCTTTTTCGGGCAGAAAAACCTCGGTTAGCTTAGAATCATTAAGAACTTTTATAAATCTAAGTTTAGCTTATCTAGAGCACACGATAAAAGCTAATAAAAGAGCAGACAATTTGTACCATGCCTATAATTTGATGACTGTAGAAAGTGAAAAATCAGTTTCAATAGCATATTTAGATGAAATGTTAGAAGGACAAGTTGCTGTACTAAGTTCAGGAAGTTTAACTTCATTAGAGGCTTTACAAGTATTAGATGCCTTAAAGCAGAGTCGTCTTTTTAGAGAAGATCAATACAGTTATTTATTATATCCAAATAAGGAGTTAAAAGGCTTTATAGAAAGAAACACCATTCCTAATGAAGCTTTAGGAAAATCAACTGTATTACAAACCTTAGTTGATGTTGGAGATACTTCTATCATAGAAAAAGATATTCTTGGAGGATTTCATTTTAACGGAAATTTTAAAAATGCAAATGATTTGGCTATTGCTATGGATAATTTTTCGTTGGAAATTTCAGAAAAAGATAAAAATGAAGTATTCAAAATCTTTGAAGAAGTTTTTAATCACAAAGCATTTACTGGACGTTCAGGAACTTTTTACGGGTACGAAGGTTTAGGGTCTATATATTGGCATATGGTTTCTAAATTACTATTAGCGGTTCAAGAATGTTGTTTAAAAGCGATTAAAGAAAAGGAAAGTGAAGAAATTATAGGAAGACTGTTAGAGCATTATTATGAAATTAATGAAGGTATTGGAGTACATAAATCACCAACATTGTATGGTGCGTTCCCAACAGACCCTTATTCTCATACACCTGAAGGTAAAGGAGCTCAGCAACCTGGAATGACGGGGCAAGTAAAAGAAGATATTTTATGTCGTTTTGGAGAACTAGGAGTATATGCTTCCGAAGGAAAATTACACTTTAACCCGAATTTACTTAGGAAAAATGAGTTTTTAAAGGAAGCTAAGGAAATTAACTTCTTAGCAGTTTCAGGAGATCAAAGAAGAGTATTACTTCCAATAGAGTCTTTACTGTTTTCTTACTGTCAAATACCTATTGTATATATCATTTCAAAAAAGGTAGGAATAGAAATTCAATATAGTAATGGAGATTATAGAACTATAGAAGAATTGACTTTGGATGTTCCAACAAGTTCAGAAATATTTAATAGAACCAACAGTGTAGCACAACTTAATGTGTTTATAACAGAAGAATATTTAAAATAATTATATGAAGTCAAGAAGTCATATCATATTACTCATTGTCCTCTTGATTTCTTGTGGAAAAGAGAAAACAAATACTAAGCCCTTAAAGAAACCATATAAAGAAGTGAAAGCGAAAGACATACTAGGAAACCCTAATTACCTAGCTATATCTTACGGAGGATATCGTAAGAATACGAGAGAGATACAACCAACAATTGAAGAGTTGAAAGAAGATATGAAAATTCTTCATGCAATGGGAGTTAAATTATTAAGAACCTATAATGTGCATTTACCGCATGCTTCAAATTTATTGCAAGCAATTAGCGAGTTAAAGAAGGAAGAAGCAAGCTTTGAAATGTATGTCATGTTAGGTGCTTGGATAGATTGTAAAAACGCATGGACAGGCTTACCAGTAGACCATACACAAGAAAGCGAACAAAATAAAAAAGAAATAGATGAAGCTGTTAGACTAGCAAATCAATACCCAGATATAGTAAAAATAATAGCCGTTGGTAACGAAGCTATGGTAAAGTGGGCCACGAGTTATTATGTACAACCTTGGGTAATTTTAAAATGGGTAAATCATCTTCAAACCTTAAAAAAAGAAGAGGAACTGGATAAAGATTTATGGATTACAAGTTCAGATAATTTTGCCTCTTGGGGAGGAGGAAGCAATGAATATCATGTAGAGGATTTAAACAAACTGATAGCTGCTGTAGATTTTATTTCTATGCATACCTATCCGATGCATGATACCCATTATAACCCACGATTTTGGGGTGTAAGTCAAAAAGAAGATACACTTTCTAGCTTAGAAAAAATAAAAGCTGCAATGCTTCGTGCACGTCGCTATGCAGAATCTCAATACCATGGTGTTGAACGGTATATGAAAAGTATTGGAGTTGATAAACCAATTCATATAGGAGAAACAGGTTGGGCTAGTTATTCAAATGAGTTTTATGGTAATAAAGGTTCTAAAGCCACAGATGAATATAAAGAAGCACTTTTTTATGAGCATATGAGAGATTGGACAGCTAAAGAGGGCATGTCGTGTTTCTATTTTGAAGCTTTTGATGAAACTTGGAAAGATGCTCAAAACCCTGAAGGATCAGAAAACTATTTTGGTTTATTTACCGTAGATGGAAAAGCAAAATATGCTTTATGGGATTTAGTAGATAAAGGAGTTTTTAAAGGATTAAAACGAGGAGGAAATAAAATAGTTAAAACCTACAACGGAAGCAAAGAGAATCTTCTGGTAGATGTATTAATGCCTCCTTTAAGAAAGGAACTGGTAATAACACCATAATGATTATGATACTTATAAAGAGATTAACATTTTTCGTTCTAATTTTTATAATGATGACTCAATGTAAAAATAATTCAGAATTAAAGCTAGAAGTACTAGAAACATCAGCTAGTGGGAATAAACTAACGCCAATATCTGAATTTTCTATAGAAGGACATTTATCGAAAATAAGTATCAATCCTGAAAAAAAATATCAAACAATTACCGGGTTTGGAGGCTCTTTTACAGAAGCATCTGCCTATTTGTTAAACAAACTAAGTAAGAAAAATAGAGATAAAGTATTACAAGCATATTTTGGAAAGGAAGGAGCAAATTATTCCTTAACAAGAACGCATATAAGCTCCTGTGATTTTTCATTGAGCAACTATACATATGCTCCAGTAGCTGAAGATATGGAGCTTGAACATTTTAATATAGAAGAGGATAAAGAAGATTTGGTACCCATGATAAAAGATGCTATGTCTATTTCTAATGAAGGGTTTAAGATTATAGCATCTCCATGGACCGCTCCACCTTGGATGAAAGATAATAACCATTGGGTTGGAGGTAAGCTGTTACCAAAATATAATGATAGCTATGCGCTGTTCTTTTCTAAGTATTTAAAAGCCTATAAAAAAGAAGGAATTGATATATGGGGAGTAACAGTTGTCAATGAACCTCATGGAAATGGAAACAATTGGGAGAGTATGCACTTTTCACCGAAAGAGATGACCGATTTTGTACAATATCATTTAGGCCCAAAACTAGAAAAAGAAGGCTTAGAAAAGGTGAAAATTTTTGGGTATGATCAGAATAGAGATGGTTTAAAGGAATGGGTAGATGAAATGTACAAAGATGAAAATTCTTCTAAATACTATGCAGGAACTGCAATTCATTGGTATGAGAGTACAGTTGATTATTTTCCAAAGGCATTGCAATATGCACATAAGAAAGCTCCTAATAAGTATCTAATTCAAACAGAAGCTTGTGTAGATTCAGAAGTTCCTAAATGGAAAGATGATGCTTGGTATTGGAGTAAAGAAGCTACAGATTGGGGTTGGGATTGGGCACCAGAGCATCAGAAAAGCTGGCATCCTAAGTATGTACCCGTATACCGTTACGCAAGAGATATTATTGGCTGTTTAAATAATTGGGTAGATGGCTGGGTAGATTGGAATATGGTTTTAAATAAACAAGGAGGCCCTAATTGGTTTAAAAATTGGTGTGTAGCTCCGGTTATAGTAGACGAAGAAGCAGATGAGGTATACTTAACACCAATTTATTATACACTTGCTCATTTCAGCAAATACATTCGTCCTAAGGCAGTAATCATAGAATCAGAAACAAATGATGCTCAAGTTATGGTTACCGCAGCACTCAATCCTGATAAGACCATTTCAGTAATATTATTTAATCCTACTCATGAGAAGAAGCAGTTCACAATTGAGTTAAATAATAAAACGAAAAACATTTCAATAGGAAAGCAAGCAATACAAACTATCATCATTACTAATTAAAAGAAACTAACAATGTCACAATCAGTAAAAGTTCCATTCGGTCAAAAAGTCGCTTTTGGTGTTGGTATGTTTGCCAATCAAATGTTTCCTGCAATATTGGGTATTTTCATGGTAGTCTTGGTAGAAGATTTAAAATTTACAGGACTTATGTGGGGAATGATTTATTTATTCCCAAGATTGTTTGATGCTATCACCGATCCTTTAATGGGGTTTATTTCAGACAACACGAAATCTAAATGGGGAAGACGTAGACAATATGTTTTGGCAGGAGGAATTGTAATGGGAATTGCATATGTTTTTATGTGGCAACTCTTTAAAGAGAATACGGTACAATACAATTTTTGGTATTTCTTTCTTTGGTCTGTTGTGTTTTACTTGGGACTTACGCTTTTCAGTGTTCCTTATGTAGCGATGGGATATGAAATGAGTGATGATTTCCATGAACGTACAAATATTATGGCAATTGCTCAATGGATTGGACAATGGGCTTGGGTAATAGCACCCTTATTTTGGATTATTATGTACGATCCAGAATGGTTTCCTTCTGCAGATGTAGCTGCCAGAAAATTAGCCATATGGGTAGCCGTTCCATGTGCTATTTGTGCTATTGTACCCGCATTGTTTATTAAAAGTGAATCTACCTTAGATAAAGATTATGAGCCATTAAACATTTTAAACATTAGTGGTAGCTTAAAGAAAATACTGAGGAGTTTTGTAGAAGCATTTAGAATGAAAGAGTTTAGAAAGCTATGTCTTGCTACATTTTTTATTTACAATGCCTTTATGGCTGTATCCTCATTAACATTTTTTGTAATAGTCTATAAGTTATTTAATGGTAGTGCAGAAGCATCGGGTATATGGATATCCCTATTTGGAGCTTTAGGAGCTTTAGGAACCACTTTTATAGTAATACCTGTTGTAGCCTGGCTTTCAAAAAGAATGGGTAAGAAAAAGGCATTTATGTTATGCCAAACGATTTCTATTCTAGGATATATTATGATGTATTTTCTGTTTATTCCAGGGAAACCATGGATGTATATCATAGCCTTACCATTCTTTTCTTTCGGTATTGGGAGTTTATTTACCATTATGATGTCAATGACAGCCGATGTAATAGATATTGATGAATTGAATACAGGAAAACGTAGAGAAGGAATTTTTGGAGCAATTTATTGGTGGATGGTAAAAGTAGGTTTCGCAATTGCAGGAGCATTGAGTGGTGTTATCATATGGGCGGTTGGTTTTAATGCCGATTTACCAACAGTAGAGCAGCAAGCTTCAGTAGATGGATTACACGCATTTTTTTGCTTTTTCCCCATTATAGGAACAGTAGCGGCAATGTACGTAATGCGTAATTATAGTGTTTCAGAAGCAAGAGCGAATGAAATTCGTGCACAACTAGATCGTAGAAAGAAACCAGTAGGGTCTTCATACTATCAAACAAATAAATTGGCATCTTTATTTTCTTCTAATTTAAATATTGATAATTCTACAGAGATCGATTTCAAATCAAAATCAGCAGAAGAAATCAAAACAATGTTCAGAAACACATTGCAAAATAAAATGCACGGATTGTGTTTTAGTCCGTATTTAGAAGGACAAAACATAGGAGACCAGCTATCAGAAAGTCAAATTCAACAACGTATGGATATTGTTGCTCCTTATACAGGTTGGATTCGTTCTTTTTCATGTACAGACGGAAATGAGCTCATACCAAAAGTAGCCAAAAGCAGGCGCTTAAAAACAATGGTGGGAGCTTGGATTGGAAATGATAGCGATAAGAATGCAGTAGAGATTGATAATTTAATCAAGTTGGCTAAAGAAGGATATGTAGATGTAGCAGTTGTTGGAAATGAAGTTTTATTACGTGAAGATTTAAGTGAAGAAGAACTCATAAACAATATCCTCAAAGTAAAAAAAGCCTTGCCAGATATTTCGGTAGGATATGTAGATGCTTATTACCAATTTGTAGAAAGACCTAAATTGGTTGAGGTGTGCGATGTTATTTTGGTAAACTGTTATCCGTTCTGGGAAGGAAGTTCTATTGAAGAGGCTTCAGAGTATTTAAGAAAAATGTTTGCAGTTACACAACAAATAGCTAATGGAAAACAAGTAGTTATTACAGAAACCGGATGGCCTAATAAAGGAGATAATACAGAGAAAGCAGAACCTTCAGAAAGTAACGCGATGAAATACTTTATAAATACCATTGTATGGTCTCAACAAAAAAATATACCGCTGTTTTATTTCTCTTCTTTTGATGAATCTTGGAAAGTACATCAAGAAGGAGATGTTGGTTCACGTTGGGGAATTTGGAACAAGAATGAAAAGTTAAAATATTAAAACAAAGAATTGCAATGTCATTTAGAACGGGAAAAATAAAATCTTTAACAGTAAGTTCAGGAATATCTTTTGAGGGGAAATCTACAGAAGATTTGAAGGAGTTATTCAATGATATTTTAGCGAATGGAATGTATGGTTTATGTGCCAGTTTTTATGAAGAAGGTCAGGAACCAGGAGATCAACTAACCGAAGAACAAATAAGAAGAAGGTTAACCATTATGAAACCTCATATTAAATGGATTCGTTCTTTTTCTTGTACCGAAGGAAATGAGTTAATTCCCAAAATAGCTAAAGAAATGGGAATTAAAACCTTAGTGGGAGCTTGGTTAGGAGATGATTTAGAAATCAATGAAAATGAGATTAAGGGACTGATACAATTGGCAAAAAAAGGATATGTTGATATTGCTGCGGTAGGTAATGAGGTAATGTATAGGAGAGATTTATCGGAAGAAGAATTGCTAGCATATATGCAACAAGTAAAAAAAGAGTTACCTACAAATATTCCTATGGGCTATGTTGATGCCTATTATGAATTTACTGAAAGACCTAAAATTACGCAAGCTTGTGATGTCATACTTACCAACTGTTATCCTTACTGGGAAGGTTGTCATATAGATTATTCTTTGATGTATATGAAGCAAATGTATTATCAAGCTTTAGATGCAGCCAATGGAAAACCAGTTATTATTACAGAAACAGGTTGGCCAAGTAAGGGAGAAGGTTTAGAAGGAGCAATACCTTCTTATGAGAATGCCTTAAAGTATTTGATAAATGCTCAAAAATGGTCTTCAGAAGATAATATACCGATGTTCTATTTCTCTTCTTTTGATGAATCTTGGAAGGTTGGAGATGAAGGAGATGTAGGAGCATATTGGGGAATTTGGGATAAAAATGAAAAGTTAAAGTATTAAAAATGGTTACGTTAAAACAGTTATCTAAAGAGTTGGGAGTATCAATTTCAACTGTTTCTAAAGCTTTAAGTGATAGTTTTGAAATAAGTGAAAGAACCAAGAAAAAAGTACTAGCATTAGCTAGGAAATACAATTATCGTCCCAATAATGTAGCTGTTAATCTTAGAGCGAAATCTACAAAAACAATAGGGGTAATTATACCTAATATTTTCAATCATTTTTACACTAAAATTCTCTCTGGAATAGAACAAGAAGCAAAAAGGAATAACTATAAGGTTATTGTTTCTATCTCTAATGAAACAGTCTCTTCAGAAAAAGAAGGTATTTCTTTTTTCTCTAATGGAAGTGTAGACGGAATTTTGTTAGCACCTTCAGAAGAAACAGAAAAATTAGGAAACTATAAGCATATTTCTGCCTTACACCAAAAAGAGATTCCGTTTGTTTTATTTGATCGATATTCAGAAAAATTGAACTCAGATAAAGTAATTATCAATGATTTTGATTCTGCAAAAAAAACGGTAAAGTATCTCATAAATAAAGGAAGAGAAGAAATAGTAGTCGTTTCTTTAATAAAACATTTGAGTGTAGGAGAGTTGAGAAAAAAAGGAGCTTTTGATGCATCTAAGAAAATTACACTACTAGAATTTGAAAAAGAAGAGGAGTTAGAAGAAGCATTTCTAAAATTAATTAAGCGTAAGCGTATAGATGCCGTTTTAGCATTGGATGAGTTGTCGGGTATTATAACTTTAAACATAGCAAGAACAGTAGCATTTAAAATTCCTGAAGAGTTAACCATTATTAGTTTTAGTCAAGGAGTTTTATCTGAATATTCGTATCCGAAACTTTCTACAATTAATCAGCATGCAAAAGAAATAGGAGAAAATTCTGTACAGTTATTATTAACTAGATTAAAAAACAAAGAAGCCTCTTATAAAACAAGAATCATTAAAACAGCTTTAGAGATTCATCAAACATAACTAATTACCTTCTTCTATTGGCTAATAATGGAGGAGGTTCTCCTTTAAAAGGATTCCATCTAGAAATACTTTTAGCTTCCATACCTTGGGCACGCATTACAGCTCTATCGCCATACCGTTCTCTTAGTTTATCCATTGCGCTATATAGGTTGATAATCTTTTCATCATCATCAAAAAGATCAATTTGATGAGCACCTTCAACCAAATGAGAAAAACGAACCCCTACAAGGCGAACGAGCATTCTTCTTTTGTAAAGCTTTTTATAGAGCTCTTTAACAATAGGAATTATTTTATGATCAGCAGCGCTATAAGGAATACGTTGTTGTTGGGTATAGGTTTGGAAATCGGAATATCGTATTTTAAAAGTAATGCATGCAGTAAGTTTGTTTCCGCGTCGTAATTGATAAGCTAAATTCTCAGCCATAGCCACAATAATACTTTCTAATTTTCTAACATCTGTAGTGTCTTTATCAAAAGTACGTTCGGTAGAAATTGATTTTCGTTCATGATATTGTACAACAGGACTGTTATCGATTCCATTTGCTTTTTTCCAGATAGAAACTCCGTTTTTTCCAAATACTCTCGACATCATTTCAATAGGCATTTCTTGAATAGATTTAATTCTTTTTAATCCTAAATCACAAAGAGACCTATAAGTAACTTCACCAACCATAGGGATTTTCTTTACAGAAAGAGGGGAGAGAAATGGTTTTTCGTTGCCTTTATCAATCTTAATTTGATTGTTAGGTTTTGCTTCTCCTGTAGCAATTTTAGAAACGGTTTTATTAATAGAATGTCCAAATGAAATAGGGAGTCCGGTTTCTTTAATGATTTTCTGTCGTAGTTCTGTAGCTAATTGATGACAACCAAAGAATTTATCCATTCCAGTTAGGTCTATATAGAATTCATCTACAGAAGTCTTTTCATATAAAGGAACCGATTCTTTGATTACTTCAGTAACCAAATTAGAATACTTAGAATAAATTTGAGAGTTTCCCCGAATAATAATGGCTTCAGGACATAATTGCTTTGCCATTCGCATAGGCATTGCAGAATGAATTCCGAAAGTTCTGGCTTCGTAACTACAAGAAGCCACGACACCTCTGTCGGAGGTACCACCTATAAGAATGGGTTTTCCAATTAATTTACTATCTAATAATCGTTCACAAGAAACAAAGAAAGTATCGAGATCCATATGTACAATTGATCTTTGTGTACTCATAATATGCTTTTTTTAGGTTTAGGGCGTTGTGCTTTTCTACTGTCTGCATATCGGGGATCTTCTATAATGGCAAGGCGTTGCATTGTTTTTGTTTCAATAGAAATACAATCAAACTCCTCTATAACTTTACCTGTTATTCGGTAGATGCCTTTACCTCTAAATGGAAATTTTTTAGCCTCTGACGGAAAGTGAACCGTATCAATAAAATCACCTTCGAGGTCTAAAAATGTTCCAAAGTACATTTGTTGTCCTTTTGAAGTGCTTGTCTTTTTTATAGTAACCAAATACCCTTCAATAGTAATATATTTTCCTGTATAGTGAGGAAGCATTTTAGCACGAATAGGGTGAAGTTTTTTTTCTACAAGAAGGCTAAAAGGACTTGATAACGGAAAACCTAATAACTCAATTTGATCAAAGGCATTTTCTAATTGAGTAGAGTTTAACTTAGGAATCTCATAACGTACCTTTTCTACTTGAAACAGGGATATATGAAATTCATCAACCGTTACATTGTTAATTTTCATATGTGCTTCCCATAAGAGTTCTCTTTTGTGTTTTTTAGAAAAACGAAAAGCATCGATTTTTATTAAAATAGTAATCTGTTCTACAGAAATAGGAACACGTTCTATGAAATCATCTAAAGAGCTAAAAGCACCATTGGCATTTCTTTCTACTAAAATTCTCTGAATAGTTTTTGCTTCTAAAGATTGTAAAAAACGAAAGCCAAGATAAATATCTTTATCTTGAATAATAGCTAAATATTCACTTGTATTAATACAAGGAGCATGAATAATACCTCCATGTAATCGAGCTTCATGAATGTATAATTCAATACTATAAAAACCTCCTGAATTATTAATAGTAGCTACCATGTATTCTAGAGGGTAATAGGCTTTTAAAAATAGACTTTGATAGCTTTCTACAGCATAAGAAGCAGAATGTCCTTTCGCAAAGGCATATCCAGCAAAACTCTCTATTTGTCTCCATACATCTTTGGTCAGTTCAAAACTCTTTCCTGAGCTTTTACAATTATCAAAAAATTGCTGTTTCACTTTTAAAAATTCCTCACGAGATCGAAATTTCCCAGACATTCCACGGCGTAACATATCGGCTTCTCCCAAGGTAAGCCCTCCAAAATAATGTGCTACTTTAATCACATCTTCTTGGTATACCATAACTCCATAGGTTTCTGGCATAATATCTAATAGTACAGGGTGTGCATCTTTTCTTCTATTAGGATATCTGAAGCGTAAAATATATTCACGCATCATACCCGATTTAGCTACTCCAGGTCTAATCACCGAACTAGCAGCTACCAATCCTAAATAATGATCTACTTGTAGTTTCTTAAGTAGCATTCTCATAGCTGGAGATTCTACATAAAAACAACCAATAGCTTTCGCATTTTTTAATAGGTATTTAATTCGAGCATCTTCTTTAAACTTTGCAATATTATGAATGTCAATAGGAGGGAGTTCAGGGTGATTATTAGCTACAATTGACACCGTATCTTTAATTTTTCCTAGACCTCGCTGACTAAGAATATCAAATTTATACAAGCCAATATCTTCAGCAACGACCATATCTATGTGGGTGGTTGCAAAACCTTTAGGAGGCATAAAAGTTGCACAGTAATGATGTATTGGTTTTTCAGAAATAAGTATTCCACTGGCATGAATTCCCAAGTAATTAGGAAAACCTTGAATATAGGTACTGTAAATAATTACCAATTGTGATAATTTATCTAAGGTATTATAGTTGTAGCTTCCAGAAGACAGTAAATCAATTTCATTTTTTGGTAATCCAAAAACCTTTCCTAACTCTCGAATTGCAGCTTTAAACTTAAAAGTATTGTATACAGTAATTAATGCTGTATTGGGAAATCGGTTAAAGATAAATTCCGTTATATCATCTCTGTCTTGCCAAGAAAAGTCAATATCAAAATCGGGCGGATTCTTTCTATAGAGATTGATAAAACGTTCAAAGTATAAATCTAGTTCAATAGGATCTACATCAGTAATTCTTAAAAGGTAGGCAATAATACTATTAGCTCCACTACCTCTTCCAACATAAAAATAACCTTTAGAACGAGCGTATTTGAGTATTTTCCAATTGATTAAAAAGTAAGATACAAAGCCTTTTTCTTTTATAATTTCTAATTCTTTATCAATTCTTTCAAATACATGTGAATCAGGTTGTGGATAGCGGTACTTAATTCCATTAAGACTCAGTTTCTTTAAAAGTTTATAGTCTAAAATTTCATTCCCTGTGTATGCTTTTTGGTTATTGGTTGTTTCTCCAGAGAAATCAAAATCAATAGAACACTTTGAAACAAGTTCCTGTGTGTTTTCAATAATTTGCGGATACTCTTCAAAATAGGTTAGCAATTCTTCTTTTGAAATAAACTGATGCCATTCTTTACCTTGTTCAGTAGTTGCTAAACGACTCAAAAGCTCGTTATTATCAATAGCTCTTAAGAGTCTATGTGTATTAAAACCTTTTTTGTTTTGAAAACTTACCGTATGAAGAATTACAAGTTTATCTAATTTGTTTTTCCATTTTGAAAAAGGGAGTCGTGTTAATTCAGTATGAGAAATTCCTATAAATTCATTAGAAGCTAATTCAAAATCTATGTCTTTTTCAAAAGGATATATAACAAACGTATGAGCTAAGCTTTTGGCTCTTGTAGGAATCTCTAAATTCTCCTGATGCAAAAAATCAGAGAGATAGGTGTTTATATTTTGAAAACCATTATTATTTTGAGCAACTAAAACAAACTCTTGGCATGCCTTATTTCGAAAATCTACACCTATCAAAGGAGTAATGTTATATTTTGGAGCCAATCGTATAAACTCTAAACAAGCAGTAGTATTATTAATGTCGGTTAAAGTAATAGTGTTGATGTTCATGGTTTTAGCGAGTTCTAATAACTCTTCAGTACTCATGGAACCATAGCGTAAACTGTAATATGTATGACAATTTAGAAACATACTACAAAATTAAGTACAAAATATAGCAAAGATTGCTTATATTTGTAGCAAATGAAAAATATAGCAAAAAACATCCGTCATTTACGTAAGTTAAAAAGTCTTACACAAGAGCAGTTTGCTGATGATGTGTCTATTACTCGTTCTCGAGTTTCTTCTTATGAAGAAGGTCGGTCAGAACCTCCTATTGAAACATTGATTAACTTTTCGAATTACTTTAATTTACCGATTGATATTTTGGTAAAGAATGATTTGACTTATGCTACAGATACTTCTTTTATAGAAATAGGAAATCAACGTGTATTGTTTCCAATAGCGGTAGATAATACCAATGAAAATATGATTGAGGTAGTACCTACAGAAGCTTCAGCAGGATACCTTTTAGGATATGACGATCCAGAATATATTGAGCAGTTACAAAAAATAAAACTTCCGTTTTTGCCTGTAGGAAAACACAGAGCATTTCCTATTAAAGGAGATTCTATGCACCCTATGAAAGATGGTTCATATGTAATAGCGAGCTTTGTTGAAAATGTAAGAGATGTAAAGGATGGAACATCATATATCATTGTGACTAAGAATGATGGAATGACTTACAAGCGTTTGTATAATAAAATAGAGGAGAGTAATACTTTATTACTTGTGCCTGATAATAAAAACTATGCATCGTATAATGTTCCAGTGGCTGAGGTGGTTGAGTTATGGGAATTTACCTGTAGCATCAATACACAAGAGTATGATGAAAGAGATTTAAAAATAAGTAGTATTGCCAATATGCTCACTCAATTAGGAGTGGAATTAGAATCATTAGCCAAGCTTCAATAATGAATTACGCAATAGTTGATATAGAAACTGACGGAGGAGTAAAAATTACTGAAATAAGTATTTTTATTTTCGATGGAGAACAAGTAATTGATGAATTTACCACATTGGTTAATCCGGGAACTAACATTCCTGGATTTATTACACAGCTTACTGGAATTACCAACTTTATGGTAAAAGATAGTCCTAAGTTTGAAGAAGTGGCCAAAAAGATTTATCAGATTACAGAAGGCTGTATTTTTGTAGCTCATAATGTAAATTTCGATTATGGAATTATAGGAAAAGAGTTTAAATCATTAGGATTAACCTATCGAAGAAAGAAACTTTGTACAGTTCGATTATCAAGAAAATTATTGCCAAATAAAAAATCATACAGCTTAGGGAAGCTATGTGTTTCGGAAGGAATTACGATTGCAGACAGACACCGAGCAAGAGGAGATGCAGAAGCAACAGTTATTTTATTTCAAAAGTTAATCGAAAAAGATCGAGTAGATGATTTTAAAGTGATTAATTCCTTTTTAAATCCGAGATCTAAAGAAGCAACCTTACCACCTTTATTAGCGAAAGAAGTTTTTGATGGTTTATCAGAAAAACATGGAGTCTATTATTTCTGGAATAAAGATAAAGAGGTCATCTATGTAGGAAAAGCTAATAATATCAAGCAACGAGTATTAAGTCATTTTCATGATAAGAAAAAGAAAGAAATACTTATGTGTATGGCAACTGCTAATATAACGTACACAGAAACAGGAAATGAGTTATTGGCACTTTTATTAGAATCGGCAGAAATTAAGCGATTGTTTCCTAAATATAACAGAGCGCAAAGAAGAAAGCAGCATGGTTACGCATTGTTTAGCTATTATGATAGAAAAGGAATTCTTCATTTAGCGTGGAATAATTTAAAAATGGTGAATCAACCACTGATGAAGTTTTATACGCTTACAGAAGCACGAAATTTTGTAGAACGTTTGTGTAGCACTTTTGAATTATGTCCGAAATATTGTCATTTACAAACCAATGTAAGTAGCTGTTTTCATTACCAAATAAAAGAATGTAGAGGTATTTGTAGAGAAGAGGAAGCTATAGAAAATTATAACAGTCGTGTAGTTGAAGCAATAGCTTCGTTGGCTTTCGATAACAAAGATTTTGTAGTACATGAAGCAGGAAGAGAAGAGAATGAGATAGGCTATGCTTTAGTAGTGAATAATATTTATAAAGGATATGGTTATCTAAAAAAGCAGAAAACCTATACTTCAAAAGATTACCAAGAGAATCTACAAAGCCAATCTGATAATCAAGATGTACGAAGAATACTCAATGCGTATTTAAGAAAGAATTCAGAAGCAATTATTGAAATAGATGCAAGCTCTTATCAAGAAGATTCTGTGATAGAATTGGAGTTTAAGTTTGAGTAGTATTGCTTATAGTAACTAAAAGTTAGCTATCTCTGCTTTTGTACCATTACACCTTACGGTTGTGAAAGAGTAAATAGAAAGAATTATTATACATACGATTGTATCCCAGGCTCCCGCACGATTGTATCGTGTGGTAATTGGCAAATAAATAGATAGATAATAATAATGAAAACTACTTTAAGAAATTGAAGTAGTTTTTTATTTTAAATAAAAAGTTACTAACCATTTAGACTTCTTTATTTTCTTTTACATTACAATAGTTACTTCGCACATATAAATTTGTATTTTGTATCATGTATATTTGTTTTTAAATGAATAACATTTTATTTACCCTACATTTTTAGTTCATTATGTTAAAAAAATTAGTCGTATTCACTTTCTTATGGTTGATATCATTCCCCAGTATATCACAAAACTCTATTGAAGATTTAGAAAAAAAGTTAGCAACTGTTTCAGATAAAAATGAAAAACTCGAGATCTTAGATAAACTAACAAAAGCTATTCTTAAAAATAAGAAGGATTATGAATTGACCTATTTTAATGAATATGTAGCGCTTGCTCAGGAGTTGAAAAAATATGATTTAGCTGCTCAAAAAGCACGTTTTATTATACAGCATTATACCAATTTTGGAAAACTAGATTCTACAAAGTATTATGTAGATAAAATGTTAGGATATAAGGAGTTTTTTAAGGATCCAACAACAGAAGCACACTTACTACTTAAAAGAGCAAGTTACTTTTATAATACAGATAAATATCAAAAAGCAATTGCAGATTATAAACGTTCAGGAGATATTTTTATCAAAGAAAATAAAGGTGTAATTAATGCAGCAGATGCAAGACTTTTTACAGCGCAGGTTTATAACGATTTAAATGAGTTTTTAAATGCAGTCACTAATTACGAAGAAGCGTATAAATTATATGATGAATTAAATGATAATTTTTATAAAAATTTCACTTTGTCAGAGCTAGCTGGTATCTATTCTAAAAATGGTTTTCACGAAAAATCAATTTCAGAACGTGAAAAAGTGCTCCAAAACGCTAAGGAAATAAAAGACTACGCTTCCTTATTTTATGCTTATGGGAATTTAGCCAAGATTCATCAAAAAGTTAAGAATTTTGATAAAGTTAAAAAGTATATTGATTCTACAAAGTTTTATGCCGACAGTGTACAAAACAGGCAACGAAAGGTATTGTCTAATTTGTTTTTGGCAAACTTAAATATGGATTACAATTTGGATCTAGATAATATTTCTGAAGCAGAAAAATACTTGGAAGAAGCTAAAACTTGGGTTCAAAAATCTAGTGCTCCTGAATTTTTCCAGAGAATGAATTATGAATACCAGGCTAAAGTTTACAGTAAAAAGAAAGAGTATAGAAAAGCAGAAGAAGCATTACAAAAAGTATTAGCTCTGAAAGGTCAAGAGGGTCAAGAAGAAAAGGTTAAAAGTGCAGAAAAAGAACTTGCTAAAATTTATGGGGCTACTAGACAGTATAAAAAAGCATTCGAACATTTAAATACCTATTTACAATTAGAGGAAGCGAATAACAAACTTGTAAAGGACAATACGTTTTTATATTATCAATCTCAGTTTGAAACACAAAGAAAGGATGCCGAAATTCTTAAAAAGGAAAATGACATTCAACTGTTAGAAAAAGAAAAGGAACTATCTACAGCAAAAAGAAAAGTATTATGGTCAGTTTTTCTATCAATTGTGGTCATTTTATTGCTAACGGCATATTTCATTTGGAAACAAGGAAAGCACAAAAGAAGAGCATTGGCCAAGAAAATAGAAAAGAATAAGCAAGCGTTAGAAGAATATACCAAGCAACTTTTAGAAAAAAGAAGAATACAAGAAACATTAACAGAAGAGATAGAAAGATTAAAAGAAGAGGCAGGAAGTAAAAATTCTGCTGAAGAGGAAATTGAAAATTTAACTTCTGTTAAAATTCTTACAAATGAAGACTGGTATAATTTTAAAGAAAAATTTTCGAGTGTATATCCAGATTTTTTTAGAAATATAAAAGAAAAAGGGTATTCACTAACAAAAGCTGAAGAACGATTATTGGCTTTGGAAAAATTATATCTCGATACAAATCAAATAGCAAGTATGTTGGCTATTTCAAATACAAGTGTGGTAAAAAGTAGGTTCAGACTTCGAAAAAAAATTAACGTCCCTAAAGGAATTTCCACATTACATTATTTAGAAGCTTCTTAACAAAGTCATATGGGTGATTTATTCCGGTTTAAATTGTCTTTTTTTTGTCCATTTTAGTTGGTTTAAGTCTTGTTAATCAACGGTTTGGGTTTGTCTTTTTTTTGTCTATGATCATTCTTTAAGTAATTGAGAGTTTAGTTCTTTATTTGAACTAGACTTTAAATTCCTTAATGATTATGCAAAAAAGATTACTTATAGTTTTAGCTTTTTGTAACATCTTTATATCATTTACCAATGCACAATCTATAGAGTGTTCTTTAGATGAAACTACCTTTTCAGGAACGATAACAACAACAGGTGCTGGTGGAGTAAAAATAAAAGCGAGTGACGCTACTTCAAACTATAGATTTGGAGAGCGAGTAGCTATAGATGGTAATATTGCTGTTACAGTATCTCGCAATAATGGAGCAGTAGCAGGGAAAGTATATGTATATATTAACGATGGTTCAGGAAACTGGTCTCAACAAACCATATTAACAGCTAGTGATGGTTTTGCAGGTGATAATTTTGGATCTAGTGTTGCCTTAGAGGGTAATTACTTAGTTGTTGGAGCTAGATCACAAACCAATACATCAGTAGTAGATTCAGGAGCAGCTTATCTATTTGAATATGATGGAGTAAGTACCTGGACAGAAGTTAAAATATTTGAACCTAGCGATGGAAGTTCAGGTGATCGTTTTGGAGAATCCGTTTCTATTGAAGGAAACTTAATTCTTGTTGGAGCTAGGGATGGAGCAGTAGGAGGATGTGCTTATTTATATGAAAATGATGGAACCAATACATTTACATACACCGAAACTAAATTAGAACCTCAAGTACAATCTAATTATTCAGGGGCAAAATTTGGTTATGATGTTTTGGTTAAAGATGGTCGCGCCTATGTTGGTGGGCCTGCGGATTATTCTTCTGTAGGTAGAGCTTCTGCCGGATCGGTACAAATATGGGACCAAGCTAATGATGGATCTTGGTCGCGAACACACAGATTAAGAGGTACAGAAACCTCTGAGTATTTTGGTAGCGCTATTAGTGTTAATGGAGATTATTTAGCTATTGGTGCATATAATTTTGAAGTATCCTCTACACCTGAAGCTGACCAAGGTAGAGTGTTCGTTTATAAAGCCGATATAAATGGTGATTATTTAGATGCCAACAGAGTAATGGTTCAGAATGATGATAAGGACAGTTATAATGACCAACGTTTTGGAACAGATGTGGTAATAGATAATGGTTTTTTATATGTCGGAACTTTTGGAAATGGATCAAACAGCACTGATGCCGTTTATATTTTTAAAGATGATAGTACTAATAATTGGTCTCAATTAACTAAACTGACTTCTGGTGGCGGATGGGATGAATTTTCAAATAGAGCGTTAGCAGTTTCTTATCCTTATCTACTTATAGGACAAAATGAAGATGATTCACCTTCAAATTCCGGTGCAATTCATTTTGTATCTCTAGCAAGTACAATAACTCCAACTGCTTCGATTTCGGAAGTTACATCAGCATTTATAGGTCAAAATAATGCAACTATAAAACTTAATTTTACAGATGAAGCTACACGTACTGAGATTCAATTTAGTATTGATGGAGGAACAACTTACCCATATGCCTTTAGTGATGATTCAGGAACAGCTGATATAACTAATTTAGGAGTAGGTTCGTATGATCTTAAAGCAAAATATAATTCTGGTTCATGTGTTTTAGACTTAGGAACTGTATCTGTAAATCAAGCTCCCTATACGGCTATTCCAGATGCAAATTTTGAAGCTGCTTTAGAAGCCTTAGGATATGATGATATTTCTGGAGATGGACAAGTGCCAACAGCTATTATTGAAGTGGTAACTTCTTTAGATGTTTCGAACGGATCAATTTCTGACATGACAGGAATTCAAGATTTTCTTGCCTTAGAATATCTAAATTGTAGAGTTAATCCTCTTGAAAGTATAGATCTATCAAATAATGCACAATTAAAAACATTTATTAGTGACAGTAGTCGATTGGATGAAATTGACGTAACAAACAATCCATTATTAGAGGTATTAGATGTTTCTGCTAATGATGACATAGCAGTATTGAACCTTAGTAATAATTCATTACTTAGAGAATTAACATGTAATTTTAATTCAATTACTGCTTTAGATTTAAGTAATAATACAGTTTTAGAAGTTTTAATAGCGTATAACAATAATTTAACTTCATTAGATTTAACTAGCAATGCTGCATTAGTACAACTAGATGCTAGAAACAACAGCTTAACTTCTCTAGATATTAAAAACGGGAATAACACGAATATGACAACTTTTGATGTTCGTTCTAATTCTGGATTATTTTGTATTAATGTAGATGATAAAGCATATAGTACCACTAATTGGACTCAAATAAGTTCCGGAATGGTATTTAGTGATGATGGTTGTCGATATACACAAATACCAGATACTAATTTTGAAGCGGCTTTAAATACTTTGGGTTATGATGACCTTTTAGGTGACGGACAAGTGCCAACAGCTTTAATTGAAGTTATCACCACACTTGAATTAAACAATCAAAACATTTCAGATTTAACAGGAATCAATGATTTTATTGCATTAGAATCCTTAAAACTTCAATACAACAGTTTGACTTCTTTAGATGTTTCAAGCTTAGTCAATCTTAAAACACTTTGGGCTTCAAATGGAAATATTTTCAACACTATAGATGTTAGTAATAATACGGCACTACAAGATTTTAGAATTAGACAGTATAAAGGAACAACAATAGACTTGTCAGCTAACACAGCATTAACCCGTTTTGCTTGTACAAGTTGTGATTTAGAGACAGTAGATACAAGTAATAATCCCAACCTAAATTTTCTAGATTTATGGGATTCAGACATTACATCGATAGATGTGAGTTCAAATATAAATTTAGCTACATTAGACGTTGCATACACAAATTTATCCGAATTAGATTTATCATTAAATACTGGCTTAACAAATTTAATTGCTCATGATATAAACTCGTTAACGAGTTTAAATGTTAAAAATGGTACTAATACAAGCATTACTGGATTCAAGACTGCTGGAACCCCTGTTCCTTGTATTTTAGTAGATGATGTTACTTACAGTACAACCAATTGGACAAATATTGACGCAACCTCTACATTTAGTAATACCTATTGTAATTATACGGCAATTCCAGATGCTAATTTTGAAGCAGAGTTAGAAGCTTTAGGTTATGATGATATTTCAGGTGATGGACAAGTGCCAACCGCATTAATTGAAGTTGTAACAGCTTTAGATGTTAATAATAAGAATATTTCAGATTTAACAGGAATTGAAGACTTTACTGCATTAATAGAATTAATAGCTAATGCTAATAATATTACTAGTATAGATATTTCTCAAAATGTAGATTTAGAAACACTAATAATTGGAGCAAATGATTTAACGGTATTAGATATTTCTAATAATACGTTATTGAAGCGATTAGATGTTTTGTATAATGACATTACAACTTTAGACACTAGGAATAACCCTAACTTGGTTACTCTAAAGGCTTATAATACAGATGTTACTAGTTATGACTTTAGCAATAACCCTCTTTTAGAAAAAGTAGAAATATATAATAATAATGCTTTAACAGCTTTGGATGTTTCTAATCTATCTCAATTAGATGACCTTAGAATAAACAATACAGGGATTTCAGTATTAGATTTAAGTAATAACCCTAATTTAAGAATTATAAGAGCAAGTGATTCTAATATTCAATCATTAGACTTATCTATTCAAACTAGTTTAATACACGTATACGTTGATAATACCCCTATAAATCATCTTAATGTAAAGAATGGAAACAATACGAACTTCACTCAGTTTCATGCAGATGGTACACCAAACCTGAACTGTGCTGTTGTAGATGACGCAACGTTTAGCACTACTAACTGGACAAATGTAGATGTCGGGATGATTTTTAATGATACCTTTTGCAGATACACTGCTATCCCTGATGCTAATTTTGAAACACGATTAAATACATTAGGATATGATGATATTGCTGGTGATGGTCAAGTACCAACAGCTTTAATCGAAGGAATTACCACATTAGATGTAAGTAACCAAAATATAGCAGATTTAACAGGTATTGAAGGTTTTACAGCACTTGTAGATTTAAATGTAGAAACAAATACATTAACAAGTTTAGACCTTAGTAACAATACTAATCTTCAAGCTTTAAATTTTGATAATAATACTATTGCGAATTTAAACTTAGGCGCAATTTCAAATTTAACTTCAATAGAAGGTCGTTACAATCAATTGTTAACAATAGATTTGAGTAAAAATACCAACCTAACATTCGTTAACTTAAGAGATAATTTATTCACAAGTCTAGATGTTTCAAGTAATCCTCTTTTAGAAACGATTAATTTAAGAGGTTGTACCAACTTAACAAGTATTGATATAAGTAATAATCCTAATGTGAAGTTTTTATATTTTCAAGACACCTTGTTAAACGGATTAGATGTTTCTCAAAATCCATTATTAGAAGTTATAGTTATTGAACGTGTTAATTTTAATAGTATTGATGTATCTAATTTACCACTATTAAGACAATTAAGAATTGCAGATAATAGTTTTACAAGTTTAGATGTATCAAATAATCCAGCTTTAGTACGATTAGAATGTGAAAATAACAATCTAACATATTTAAATCTTAAAAATGGCAATAACACCAACATGCCAAATGGAGATTTTATAGCTACAGGGAATACTTCTTTAACCTGTATTATAGTAGATGATGCTATTTACAGTGCAACCAATTGGACGAACATTGATGGTACTGCAAGTTTTACTGATGCTGATTATTGTCAATATACTGATATTCCAGATGCAAATTTTGAAGCAAGATTAGAAGCTTTGGGTCATGATGATATTTCTGGAGATGGTAAAGTTCCTACAAGGTTAATTAAAGAAGTTACTTCTTTAACCGTAAATGGACATTCGGTATCAGATTTTACAGGAATTGAAGATTTTACGGGATTAACTTATTTAGATGTAGGTAATAATAATATTACTAGTCTTGATGTGTCAAATCTAATTTTACTAGAATTTTTAAGAGTTGACGGAAATTCGTTAACAAGTTTAGATCTTTCAAATAACACTATACTAGTAGATTTGAGATGTTCTTATAATTCAGGAATTGCTGGCTTAGACTTATCAAGTAATACATTATTAGAAACTGCACACTTAGGTAACAATAGTATTGCTAGTTTAGATGTAAGTAACAATACTTTATTGTACGATTTACGTCTTACGGGAAATAACTTAACTACATTAAGCGTAACGAATAATACGGCATTACAAACCTTAATTGTAAGCAGCAATCCTTTAACCACTTTAGATTTAACTGCAAATATAGCATTAACTTCTTTTTACGGAACTAATTGTGGTTTGACAACTGTAACGAATATCAATTCAACAGTTTTACAAGATTTATATTTACAAAGGAATAATCTTACTAGTATTGATTTTTCAAGTAGTGCAGCAACAATCACTAATGTTTATTTATCTGAAAATAGTATAACTGATTTAGATTTCACAGGAGCTATTAGTTTAAAAAAGCTATCTGTTTATGAGAATAATATTTCAAGTTTAGATGTTACACAAGCAGTAAGTTTAGAAGAAGTGTATGTTACTGATAATGATTTGACATACTTCAATATAAAAAACGGAAACAATACGGCAATTCATGAATTTCATGCAGATAACAATCCTTCTTTAACTTGTATTTTAGTTGATGATGCTTCAACAAGCACTACTCGATGGATTAGTGGTATTGATAATACTGCCAGCTTTA
This sequence comes from Tenacibaculum sp. 190130A14a, assembly GCF_964048965.1. Taxonomy (NCBI): domain Bacteria; kingdom Pseudomonadati; phylum Bacteroidota; class Flavobacteriia; order Flavobacteriales; family Flavobacteriaceae; genus Tenacibaculum; species Tenacibaculum polynesiense. The sequence continues at coordinate 1,694,692 of NZ_OZ040189.1, forward strand.
GTGATACGTATTGTCGTTATACAGCAATTCCAGATTCAATATTTGAAGCAAGATTAGAATCTTTAGGTTATGATGATATTTCTGGAGATGGACAAGTACCAACAGCACTAATTGAAACGGTAACATCGTTAACAGTAAATGATCTTGGAATTAATGAATTAACAGGAATTGAAAATTTTACTGCATTAGTTACATTAAACGCCAGAGGTAATAATTTTACTACGTTAGATGTGAGTGAGAACGTTTTATTACAGCACTTATATATCAATAGCAATAGTTTGCCATCAATCGATGTATCTAAAAATGTTGTTTTAAGAAATTTAAATATTGGTTCTAATAGCATTACTTCTCTAGATGTATCTAATAATCCAGATTTGAGAGATTTATGGGTACAAGGAAATGGAGGATTGACAAGTTTAGACCTAAGTAATAATCTTGAAATAAGAGAATTATACACATATAGTTCTGGAATATCAACATTAGATTTAAGTATTCATGTAGAGCTTCGAATACTTTCTGCTTATAGGACATCTATGACATCAATCGATCTTTCGAATAACCCTGAATTAAGATCACTACGTGTAGATGAAACTAATATTTCAACCTTAGATTTAACTAACAATACCAAAATCGAAACACTACGTGTAAATGATACAGGTATTGCAGTCTTAGATTTAAGTAATCAAACCAATTTAGAGAAACTTTGGGCACACGATACAAGCTTAGGTAATTTAAATGTTAGAAATGGTAATAACACTAATGTTACAACTTTTGAAATAGAGAACAATCCTAATTTAACCTGTGTTTTAGTTGATGATTTAGTGTATAGTTCAACCAACTGGACAAATAAGGATGCTACTACAAACTTCAGTGATACCTATTGTGAATATACTAGTATTCCTGATGCTAATTTTGAGGCAACTTTAGAGGCCTTAGGCTATGATGATATTTCTGGAGATGGACAAGTACCAACACCATTAATCGAGGTAGTTGAAGATTTAGCAATCGTATCAAAATCAATTGCTGACATTACGGGTATTGAGGATTTCATCGCATTGAAAACATTAAACTGTGCAGGAAATACTTTTACAAGTCTTGATCTTTCAAACAATACACAACTAACTTCTGTAATCACAAAGTTTACTCCTCTCACGACATTAAACATAAGTAACAGTACTAACTTAGATGTACTTGTTTGTTCATTCAATAATTTAACAACCCTTGATGTTTCCAATAATATAGCGTTAACATACTTAGAGTGTAATAATAATAACCTAACAAACCTAGGTGTTTCCTTGAATACCGCGTTATTAGATTTACGTTGTGGGAACAACAGTTTAACGGCTATTGATGTTTCTACTAATACAGCACTTACATCTTTCTGGTGTCAAGACAATTCAATTACCGATTTAGACCTTAGTAACCAAACAGGACTAGTTTCAATTACAGTAAACAATAACAGTTTAACTAGTTTAAACGTTAAAAATGGAAACAATACTAACGTTACGAATTTTATAGCAACAGGAAATCCTAGCTTAACATGTATTACTGTTGATGATGCCGCTTATAGTACTACAAACTGGTTAGGTGTTGATGATACAGCTAGTTTTAACAATTTAGGTTGTCGTTACACACAAATTCCTGATGTAAATTTCGAAGCGGAATTAGAAGCTTTAGGTTATGATGACATTTCTGGTGACGGACAAGTACCAACCTATTTAATTGAAGGAATTACGACTCTAAACGTAAATAACCTATCCATTACAGACTTTACTGGAATAGAAGATTTTGTTGGACTAACTCATTTAGATGTTGGAAATAATAATGCTGGAAGTATTGATATAACTAGTCTTGTTCTATTAGAATTTGTAAGACTAGATGCCATGTCGTTAACATCAATAGATCTTTCTAAAAACATAGCACTTACCGATTTACGTTGTTCATTTAATACAGGAATAACAAGTATCGATGTATCAAATAATGCTTTACTGGAAACAGCACATATTGGGAATAATGGTCTGACTAGTATAGATCTAAGTAATAACACATTACTATATGAGTTGAGAATGTCTAATAACAAGCTAACAAGTGTCGATTTATCAAACAATACAGCGTTAACAGAATTGAATCTATCAAATAATGAGTTAAGCTCTTTAAATCTTAAAAACGCGAATAACACTAATATTGTATTAATTTATATTACAGGTAATCCACTTTTAAGTTGTGTTTTAGTTGACGATGCAAATTACAGTACAATCAATTGGACGAATATTGATAATACAACAAGTTTTAGTGACACCAGCTGTTTAGGTGTTCAAATAGCTTTAAAAGTATACTTGCAAGGTGCATTTTTAAATCCAAATACAGGAGAAGAAAGCTTGATGCGAGATGATTTACGTGTATCAGGAGGCGTTTACGGTTCTACCTCACCTTATAGCGACAGCGCTACTATTTCAGATGCCATTAAAGTGGATGATGCGGGATCTGATTCAATGGTAGATTGGGTTTGGGTAGAGTTAAGAGATGCTGATAATCCAAGTCAAGTAATCGCTGGTAAATCTGGAATTTTACAACGTGATGGAGATGTCGTAGCTATAACTGATGATAGAAATTCTCCCATGTCATTCAATGTAAGTGCTGATAATTATTACATAGTAATTAAGCATAGGAATCACTTAAATATTATGACAGCTGCTGTCATAAACTTATCCAAAACAATTACAACTGTTGATCTCTCCTCAACTAACACTGCAGTGGCTGGGGGTGTAAATGGAGTTGTAGATATGGGTAGTGGAATTTTTGCCATGATTTCAGGAGATTTTGATGAGAATGGACAAATTCAAAACATTGATACTAATTCCGTAATCCAACAACTGGGAGTTTCGGGGTATAACAAAGCCGATTTTGATATGAACGGTCAGGTGCAAAACTCAGATATCAATAACCTTTTAAATCCTAACATTGGAAGGGGGGAGCAACTTCTTAAATAGCACCGATTAACCACAATAAGCATATAAAATTTTTAATTATAAAACGGGATTGCAGAAGATTTCCCAGCAATTTTAATTCAATAAACATGAAAAAATTAGGTACTTTTTTATTTTTAACTCTCTTCTCTTTAGTTTCTTATGCTCAAACTCCAGAAGGATTTAACTATCAGTCTGTTGTTAGAGATGCTTCAGGAGATATAATAGCAAATACCGCAATAGGAGTACAGTTTAAATTACATCAAACTACAGCAGTAGGAACGGTTGTATTTACAGAGACACATACACCAACAACAAACGCATATGGAGTTTTTAATTTAGTGGTTGGCCAAGGAACAACTACCGATGATTTTTCAAGTATTGATTGGTCTGCTCACAGTTACTTTATTGAAGTAAGTATTGATGTTGCTGGAGGAACAACTTATGTAAGTATGGGAACTACACAGTTATTAAGTGTTCCATACGCACTACAAGCGAAATATGTTGAAAATGGAGATGATTTAGGAAATCATACAGCAACGAAAAATTTCCAAACAGGAGGTTTCTGGATTTCTAATGATGGTGATGATGAAGGATTACTAGTAAATTCTGGAGGAAGAGTAACTACATCACACAAATTGTTCTTAGGTAGTAATATTAATCTTGACACGCATTGGATTAATGGCGATGGTACTGACAATAAAGGTATCCAATTTGATACAAGCGGGAATGTAACCACTTCTGGTAAAATTTCTTTAGGAGGTAATGTGCAGTTAAATGACAACTGGTTATCTAATGATGGAGACGATGAAGGAATTAAGATTTTAGATAATGGAACTATAGAACTTACGGGTAATATAAAATTAGCTGATAATTGGATTAACAATGATGGTGGTGACGAAGGTTTACAGTTCGATACTAATGGTAACGTAACTTCTTCTGGAACTTTAACTTTAGGAGGTAACGCATTATTAAATAATAACTGGTTATCTAATGATGGTGGAAACGAAGGATTACAAATTGATAACACAGGAAATATAACTACCTCAGGAGATTTAACTTTAGGAGGAAATTTTCAGCTAAATGGAATATTAACATCACCATCTGAAAACCAAATTTTTGGTACTTATGACAATACAAGTAATCTTTCAAATCTTGATAGAAGAAATGTAATTATTGGATATCAAGCGGCAGAAGGTGCTCAATCTGGAGATAGTAATGTTGTTATTGGATACTTTGCTGGATATAATTTAAACGGAGATTCTAATGTATTGATAGGAACGGCAGCAGGAGCAGGTGGAACATTCTCTAATCAATTACATATCAGGGATTTAATTTATGGAGAGTTTGATAATGATTTATTACAAGTAAAAGGAGAACTAAAAGTTGATGAAAATATATCTACTGATGGAAATGTAATTATTGACGAAGACGGTGATGATTTAAGAGCGGCAGGAGCGGCAAATAATGTAGAAATTATTTCTGTAATTGTAGATACTGATGGAACACTAAATTCTAATGTTACCAGCTCATCTGGTATTACAGCTTCTTTAAGTGGAAACATATACACCGTAAATTATTCGAATCACTTTTCAAGTATTCCTTCAGTAACTATTACTTGCGTTGCTTCTACTTCGAAAACTCGAAATGCACAAATTACTTCTCTCGCTCAAGGAAAAGTAGAATACTTAGTTAGAAGTTCTGGAGGTGATGCTAAAACTGATGCTATAACTGTTTTACAAATTATTGGTAAAAGATAATCAGAATATGAAACAGTTTTTATTCATGATATCATTGCTAATTACTTCTTCTTTGTCTTCTCAAACAATAGAACGAACTGTAATTGGATCAAGCGGAACAACTTTAAGCACGGCAAATGCTAGCTTAGGTTTTACCATAGGAGAATTAGTAGTTGCCACTAGTTCAAATGCTAGTAATACCTTAACTCAAGGTTTTCAGCAAGAAACAATCGTTTTAAAGATTAAACTTGCTCCAGTAGTGTTTTTACAAGGTCCTTTAATGACTTCTGGAACTACAATGGATGATAGTTTACGAGCTAATAATTTGTTGCCTACAACAAGTCCATATGCTGATGGATTAGCTTGTAATTCTTCAGTTTTTGATACTACTGGTAGCAATGCAATTGTCGATTGGATTTGGATAACATTGCATGATAAAAATGATAAAGCTGTTATTCTTGCGAGTCAATCAGCATTATTACAAGCCGATGGAGATGTTGTTGATGTTGATGGAGTATCAGTTTTAAAATTCAATTTGTCTTCAGATAGTTATTACATAGCTGTAAACCATAGAAATCATTTAGGAATTATAAGTACATCTACTGTTGCTTTAAATACAGATTCTTCAGTAATAGTAAATCTGAGTAATTCTACTGCTTCAGTTTTTGGAGGAATCAACTCTCTGGTAGACATGGGGAATGGAATTTACGCCATGATTTCTGGAGATTTTGATGAAAATGGTCAAATCCAAAATACCGATACAAATGCGGTAATTCAATTGTTAGGAATTTCTGGTTATAATAAAGCTGACTTTGATATGAATGGACAGGTTCAAAATGCAGATATCAATAATATTTTGAATACTAATATTGGTAAAGGACAGCAATTTTAACAACTAACCCCTAATCCTCATGGTTTATCATAAATCTACTACAAAACTATTTTCATGGAAACTTTTCATGTTTGTTTCTATGATGTTTCTGAACATTGGGCATCCCCTCATGGCCCAATGTCCTTCAGGATCTGTATATCTTACTTCTCAAACGGCAGTAAACGATTTTATCAAAAACTATCCTGATTGTACCTCAATTACCGGAAACTTAGTAATCTCTAGTACTTCCGTAACAGACATCTCTGGATTAAATAATAAAATCAAAAGTGTTACAGGTTTATTATCGATTTCTAGTACAAGCCTTACCAACTTAAGTGGTTTACAAGGCCTTGAAACTATTGGCAGTTCTTTATCAATAAATAACAATGATAATTTAACTAGTTTAACATCGCTCTCTAACTTAACAACCATAGGAAATGGATTAACAATATCAGGAAATGATGCTATAACCACAATTGATGGTATTGGAAATGTGTCAACCGTTTCATCAATCAAGGTAACTTCAAATTACGCCTTAACAGATATGAGTGTTTTTAGTTATCTCGCTAATGTTGATTTTGACATTACTGTTGGCTATAACAATTTGATGAATTTACAGGGATTACACAATTTAACAGGAGTAAAAAACCTTACCATTGCAGAACCTAAAATAACGGACCTTAAAGATCTTAATAAATTAACCAATGTCAATCGATTAATTGTTCAAAGTAATTCAATTATTACTTCTTTACAAGGGCTAGAGAACATCACAAGTGTTGATGAGGTTTTATTTTCAGATTTAACAGCATTGGTAGACTTAAACTACTTTCCTAATGTTAGTAATTTACCAAGGTTAAAATTAAGAGGGTTGAATACCATTACAAATCTAAATGGTTTAAGTAATCTTCAAACAATCACAACTTTTGAAATTGAAACTTGTAGTGCATTAGCATCTTTATCTGGAATTACAAATCTTACAAGTGTTACATCTTTATTCTCTTTAAAATACCTTTCTCTAATAGATTTATCAGGTGCAGAAAATGTAATTTCTTTAAATGATTTAACTATTGATACCTGTAATAATATAACCAATTTAACAGGACTTGATAATGTAGTTTCTTTGAATGATATTTCAATTACGGATGCAGGGGCTCTCGAAAATTTAACCGGTTTATCAAACTCAAATACGATTAAAAGTATCACAATTGATAACTGTGATAGCTTAACAGGTTTCAATGGTTTAAAAAAGAATGCAACAGATACAATTGACTTAAAAAATAGTGATGCGATGAATACTTTAAATGGCTTGAATTCATTTACTACCATGAGCTCTTTAAGTATTCAAAACTGTTCAGCATTTAATTCGTTAGATGGAATTCAAAACCTTACCAATCTAGATAATTTAACGATTCGAAATACAGGATTAACTAGCATGAATGGATTTCCGAATATTACAAGTATTGGATATGTATTACTACTAGATAATTCCGCATTAACTTCCTTAGACGGATTTGAATCGCTAACAAACATTGACAGGATAAATATTTCAGGGAATGGGCTATTAGAAGTTGATGGCTTGCAAAATTTAAAATCGATAAATGCTGCAAATATTGCTTCTGTAGACATTTACTTAGCTGAAGAAAACCTACAAACAGTTAACCTAAGCTCTTTACAAAATGTAAATGTTAGTTATTGGTCTTTATATATACCTAATACCAGTAATGTTTGCGGAATTGTAAACTATGCTTTAAACGGTACAAAGCCCACTTATATTTCTTTATATGCTGATGGAGGAAACTATAACAGTTTTGAAGACATAGTGAACGGATGCACAGTTCAATTAACTATAAAAACCTTTTTAGAAGGAGCAGGGATTCATCCTAATTCGGGAGAAGAGGATTTAATGAGAGATGACTTGAGACTAACAAATAATGTTCCTGTAATTAGTCCTTATAATAACTCAATAACCTGTGATGATGCCATTTTTTTAACATCGGGAGAAACAGCAATTGTAGATTGGTTGGAAGTTACATTATTAGATGGATCAGACATAAATACTGTAGTTAGTACGTACTCTTTTTTGGTTCAAAGAAATGGAGCTGTTCTAGATCCTACAACAAACAGTACTAGTTTAAAATTGATTGTACCTGAAGGAAGTTATTATTTGACCATTTCTCACAGAAATCATTTAACAATACAAACAAATTCAACCATTACTTTATCAAAATCTTCACAAACATTTGATTTTACAAGTGATACCTCTTTAACAAAGGGAGGAGGTAATGCGTTTGTACAATTAGCAAATAACAAATATGCAATTCCCTCAGGAGATATAGATCGTAATGGACAAGTTCAAAACTCAGATATAAACAATGTAATTCAATTTTTGGGTAGCTCTGGGTATAAAAATACAGATACAGATATGAACGGTCAGGTACAAAATACAGATATCAATGACCTAATAAACCCTAACATAGGTAAAGGGAATCAATTTTAAATAACGCAATAAACGTTTAACAGATGAAAATATTTAAAAGAAGAAATACCTTCAAGGTACGGCATGAAGTTAAGAAGTTTTCCTATTTCCCAATCTTTTACAAAAGATCGGTGTTTTGGTTATCTCGAGTAAAGATAGAGCGGTCATTTAATGGAATGACTATGCGGATTATAAACATTCAAAAAATTCAATAACCCCAATAACCCCAAAGATAAACAGAAGCTTCTTGGTTATATAGTAGTATAATTTTAAGGGATACAAGGAGCTGAAGTTTATCAATAAAACAGTTTAACATGATAAAAAAAATACAATTATTAGTATTAATTCTGATAACACCGTTGTGTTTCGGGCAAAACATAACATTTACCTTTGAAAATGCTCGAAATACGAATGATGGAATCGATGATTTTTATGAAGCCGATATTTATATAGCTTCAGATACAGATTTTAAATTAGGTTCAGGTCAAGTTTATTTTACCTACAATACAGCAGCTTTTGGAAGTAATATTCATACAAGTGGTAACTTTCAATACTTGCAGCCATCAGGAAGTATTTTAGGAGAAGTTTATGGTTTTCCTGCTTACAAAGATTTTATTGTAAACGATAATACAACATCAAGAGTATCTACTTCTTTCCAGCAAGGAGTAAGTAGTGGAACCATTACGGCGAATAATGTAACCACAACACCAAAACACTTATTTAGTATAAAAATCAAGTATACTGATATAAATGAAACACCAAATGTAGCATTTGAAACAGGAGCAGTGTATTTGGATCAATTTTTCACTGCTTGTGGACCAACTACATTTGGATTTCCAGACTGTACGAATCATCCTGGAGTACAATTAACAGGCGATTCTTTTGATTCAACAGGAGCAGTTGTTGTAGCTGGAGTATCTTGGTTAGGAACAGTAGATTCTAATTGGACAGTTACAGGCAATTGGGGTGGAGGAGCGCTACCAACAACCACAGATAATGTAGTAATACCAAATGTAGCAACGACTCCAGTAATAGGAAGTTCAGTTCAAATCAACGATTTAACAGTAGCATCACTTTCTTCTTTTGAAATCAATGAAAATGGAGGAGTACAAGTAGATGGTAATTTAGACAACAACGGAACTTTTACCATGACATCAACAGCAGCAAATAGTGCTAGTTTGATTGTAAAAGGAACTGCTACAGGACAAGTAAGCTATGAGCGTGGAGGTTTAGTAGCCAACAAATGGAGCATTGTAACCGCTCCAGTCTCTGGTCAAAGTGTAAAAGACTTTGTTGAAAACGCATCGAATAATATTCGAGTAAACACTACAGTAACTCCTAATAGGTATGCGGTAGGATACTATGATGATAGTAGAACAGCAGGAAATAAATGGGTGTATTATACGGTTGATGATTTGGCCTCTAACAGTATTACTTTTGAACAAGGAAGAAGTTATGCTATTTCAAGAGCAAGCAATGGAGCTGTTACATTTACAGGGACTGTAGCAACGATTGATGTAAACCATACAGTAACAGCCTCTCAATGGAATGCAGTAGGAAATCCATACACAGCTTTCTTACCAATTAATGAAAACTCAGGAACGAACTTTATCAATGATAACCTAGCTAGTTTTGATCCGACTTATGTAGGAGCCTATGTTTGGGACAATACTCAAAACAAGTATGTAGCTAAAACATTGGCAAGTGGAGAAAGTTCATTAGCACCCGGACAAGGATTCTTTGTAAAAACTACTAGTGGAATCAGTGCAGTATCATTTAAACAAGCTCAAAGAAAGGTACAACCCGCTACAGGAGGTACTTTTAGTAGAACAGCAAGTGTACCTTCTATAGAATTATCAATAGCTTCTAAAAGTATAAAAGTAAACACTAGCATTAGTTATAGAAGCAATGCAACTAAAGGATTAGATGCAGGATATGATGTAGGAAACTTTGATGGAGCAGGTTTAGATATTTACACCCGACTATTAGATGGTTCATCAGAAAAGAACTTTACTTATCAATCTTTACCAACAGAAACCAATGAAACTGTTGTTATTCCCGTAGGAGTTAAAGCAGCAGCAGGAACATCTATTATCATTAGTGCAGAAAGTACTTCTTTACCAGAAGGAGCTGAGGTGTATTTAGAAGATAGGTTATTAGAGAAGTATATTGACTTAACCAAAGAATCTTATCAAGTAACGCTATCACAATCAGAAAATGGAATAGGAAGATTTTATTTACACAGCAAAGTAGAAGTAATTATTCCAGAAGTGACTTCAGAAGATATCAAGCTTTATACAGCGAACCAAACATTATTTGTAGAAGGTATTCAAGGAGAGCGTTTTGAAGTAGCATTATACAACACTTTAGGATCGTTGGTATATCAAGGAGAATTTACAGGAAGCGGAAAGAATAGTATTGCTTTACCAACGGTAGAAACAGGAGTTTATGTAGTGAATGTAAAGAGTACTATTGGAGTAATAAATAAGAAGGTAATTCTAAAAAAAATAAGCATCGATGAAAACACAAAATACGACAAGTCAAGAAAATAAAATCACAAGAAAAGAAGCCTTAGAAAAGTTAGGGAAGTATGGTAAGTATACAGCATTAACCGCCTTAGGGACTTATATGATTTTAAACCCACAAAGGGCCCAAGCTCAGAGCCCAGAACCAGAACCTCCAGGGGGTGGTTTTTAACAAAGCAGTCAATAAGTTTGTTTATTAAAAAAGTCAGCTATAAATAGCTGACTTTTGTTTTTTTAATCCTTATTTTAACAGCTCCTCTATTCGATTTTTATAACTACTACCTATTGGGATAATATGTTTTCCTATGAAAATTCTATTTCCTTCAATACTTTCAATATACTTTTTATAGACAGCAAAAGAACGATGTACTTGAACAAAATCATCATGAGCGATTGATTCCAGTAATTCAGAAACTTTTTCTCGAACAGTTATAATATTACTTGTAGTAAAAACTTTGGTATAATTACCATCAGACTCAAGAAATAGAATAGTATCAATAGCTATTTGAACATGTTTTTTATTAGAACGTAAAAATAAGGTTCGTTTCAGTTCACTTTTAGATGTTTCAATAGAAGATTGTATTTTTTCATTGGGTTTTACTGCTTTATTTACAGCTTTTAAAAAACGCTCAAAGCCAAAGGGTTTTAGTAAATAATCAATTACGTTTAACTCATAACCTTCTAATGCATATTCCCTATAAGCTGTAGTAACTATAACTTTGGGTGGAGATGTTAGGGTTTTTAAAAAATCAAAACCTTTTAATTTGGGCATGTTTAAATCTAAAAAAACTAAATCTACAGTATGCTTACTCAAATATTCTAGTGCTTCAATAGCATCATAACACTGTTTTGAAAGTTGCATATAAGGAAGCATATCACAATAGCCCTTAATAATTTTATGGGACATTTGTTCATCATCTATAATTAAGTATTTGATCATGTTAGATATATGGTTAGTGTTGCTTTGTAGATATTTTTTAATTCCGTAAAACTAAGCTGATGTTTTTTGGGATATATCAGCTCCAATCTACGTTGTAAATTTTTTAACCCAATTCCAGAATGGCTATTAATTTCTTCAGGATCAAAGTTGTTTTCAATTTCAAAATAAATAACAGTTGAGCTCACTTTAAGTTTAGCCTTTATATAGGCATCATTTCTTAAATTTTCTATTCCGTGTTTAAACGCATTTTCCAATAAATTAATAAACAAAAGTGGTGTAACCTTAATTCCTTCATCTATAATTTCTACATCAAATGTAATATCTATATTTTTATAATAACGTATTTCATGAAGTTCAATATAATGTTCTAAGAAAATTACTTCTTCTTCTATAGTTACATAATCATTGTCACCTCTGTAAATACTATAGCTCATCATATCAGATAATTTAAGGATAAGTGTTTTAGTCTTTTCAGTGTCCTCATCTACTAAGCCGTATAAATTATTTAGCGTATTAAAAAAAAAGTGTGGGTTTACCTGATTTTTTAAATGTAATAACTCAGCTTTTTTATTTTCAGTTTTCAATGAAATAATCATTTTAATTTGTTTGAAAACCCAGTATAGAAAGAGCACTATTAAACTTAAAAAGTAGCATAATGCAATAGTCATATAAGGTTGTTTCCCTCCGAACTCATCATTAAAAGCAACAATAATCACCCCGAATAAGATTAAGAATATTGAGTAACCTCGTTTGGGAATTTTAGGGAGTTTATTAATTATTTTAGAAATCATCTTCAATTATAATTCAAAAAAGAATATAGAACAAATAAGTTGATAGAAACAGATGTTTTAGGGATTAATTGCTATAAATCTGTGATGAACTATTTTATCTCGTTTTTTGATTATTCTGCATTACAAAATACTATGTCTATCCCAACTATTAGAAGAGACGAAGAGGGTCATATATGTTTGATGAAAAATTAAAACAATTATGAGCAGTCTTATCATTTCCAATTTGTCAAAAACCTATACGAATGGCGTAAAAGCGTTGCAAAATGTTTCACTTGAAGTACCAGTAGGCATGTTTGGTTTATTGGGACCAAATGGAGCAGGTAAATCATCGTTAATGCGAACCATTGCTACATTACAAGAAGCAGATGAAGGAAGCATTACTTTAGGAGAAATAAATGTGTTAGAACAAAAAAATAATCTTAGAAAAGTACTGGGATATCTACCACAACAATTTGGATTATATCCAAAAATATCTGCCGAAGTATTGTTAAATCACTTAGCAGCATTAAAAGGAATCATTAATAGAGGAGAACGTAATGATTTAGTAGATGCATTATTACATAAAGTGAATCTATATGATGTAAGAAAGCAGAAATTAGGAGGCTTTTCTGGAGGGATGAAGCAACGTTTTGGTATTGCTCAAGCATTACTCAATAGTCCTAAATTACTGATAGTAGATGAGCCTACTGCTGGCTTAGATCCGATGGAGAGAAATAGATTCTACAACTTATTAAGTGAATTAGGAGAAAATACAGCTGTTATTCTTTCAACTCATATTGTAGATGATGTAAAAGAATTATGTACCAAAATGGCCATTATAAATAAAGGAAATGTTCTTCTTGAAGGGAATCCTTTAAAACTTATTGAAGATATAAAAGGGAAAATATATCAAAAAACGATTCATAAAAAAGAATTGACACTATATAGAAAAGCATACAGGGTATTGAGTGAAAAATTGTTTTTAGGAAAACCCATTATACATGTTTTAAGTGAAACAAATCCTGGAAGTGATTTTATTCCTATTGAAGCCCAATTAGAAGACGTGTATTTCTCACAAATATTTTAAAAATTAAACAAGTTAAAAAGATGTGGTACGAAGTATTTAAATTTGAATTAGAATATCGATTAAAACGTCCAGATACTTATATATTCTTTATTTTTTTATGGGTGTTTTCTACTATAGGAATAGATTTTGTCTTTAGTGGTGTTGACCTTGGGCAGGTTAAAAAGAACGCACCTATACTCATTGCTAAAACTATGGGGGTAATTTGTGGTATATCCATGTTTATCAGTTCAATGATAATGGGAGTAACTGTATTACGTGATTTTGAATATGATATAGCTTCTTTATTATACTCCAACCCTATAACAAAAAGAGATTATTTAGTAGGTCGTTTTTTAGGAGCATTCGTTATTCTTTTATTTGTTTTTAGTGGAGTTTTGTTAGGAATGTGTGTCGGAGAGTTTTTGCCCTGGCATAAGCCTGAAGAAATGCTGCCATTTAATTTTATGGCGTATTTACAAGCTTTTATTTTTATAGGGTTACCTATTGTTTTCTTAGGAAGCGCTCTCTTTTTTGTTACAGGTGCCCTAAGCAAAAAACTAATTGTAGTATATACACAAGGATTGGTGTTTTTTGTTTTGTTTGTGTTGATAAACAGTATTGAAAATAGCTCAATTCAAGCCCTTTTAGATCCCTTTTCACTGAATACATTAAATGAAGATACAAAGTTTTGGTCAGCAATTCAAAAGAACACTCAGTTAGTTTCTATTAGTGGTTTTCTTTTGTATAACAAATTACTTTGGATGTCAATTGCTGCAGTAATACTAGGTATAGGATATTATAAGTTTAGTTTTTCCATTATTCAAACTAAAACGAGAAAACAAAAAAGGAAACAATTAAACTATGAAACAGAACAGAATAAAACATATGAAGATATTAAAATTCTAAAAGCCACCAAAGAATATGGAATGTTAGCATGGTGTATCCAGTTGGTTGAACATACATTATTCCATTTTAAAGCAATTATCAAAGAAACCTCTTTCAAAGCCATTGCAATTTGTGGAATGATTATCATTTTAGTGAATTCTGTTAGTTTAGGTACAAGTTATGGTGTGGATAGTTATCCTACTACTTATTTAATTGTCGAAGAATTAAGAGAAATGGCGCTTTATTTTTTTCTAATTATCCTTCTTTTTTATTCTGCAGAATTATTTTGGAAAGAACGAAGCGTTCATTTAAACTTAATTTATGACGCGCTACCAATTTCTAACTTCCTTAATTTGGTGTCAAAATACCTAAGCTTATTATTAATTTATGCCCTCTTAATGTTTGTGTTAATAGGAACAGGAGTGCTATTTCAAACATGGAATGGATATTATAATTTTGAATTAGAGGTTTATTGCTATGGCTTTTTTCTTGAGTTATTCCCTTTTTTGGCATTGTATACTTTTATCTCCTTCTTTTTACAGGCGATTATAAACAATAAATATGTTGGTATAATAGCAATGGTATTCTTTTTTGCAATCAGTTTGGTTTTAGAGTTCTTTGGTTATACACATAGTCTGTATAAATTTGGAGGAAATCCTATTGGAGCTTATTCAGATATGAACGGGTACGGTCATTTTCTAAAACCTTATTTATGGGTGAAGTTATACTGGACATTATTAGGGGTACTCTTATTAGTTTTTTCTTCGATAATTAGTGTAAGAGGTACGGAAACTAGTTTGTTAAAAAGATGGAAAATTCGAGGGCAACAATTCAGTAACTCCTTCAGGAAATTCACACTAGCCATTGCTTTAGGTGTGATATTTGTTGGGAGCTATATTTTTTATAATACAAATATTCTAAATGAGTATTGGACAAACGACCATGAATTAGAGTTTAGAGCTGGTTATGAGAATGCATTAAAGAAATATGAATATTTACCACAACCTAAAATTACCGATGTTTATTTAAATATTGATTTATACCCTGAAAAACGTTCTTATGAAGCTAGTGGTTATTATGTTATCACCAATTTACACTCAGAATCTATTAAGGAAGTTCATGTACAAAAACGAATAGATTCACAGGTAAAGTTAGAGGAGGTTGTTTTTAATGTAGAAACAATAAAGAACAACACTTATGCCGAGTATGATTATACTATTTATCAACTAAGTAAACCATTAGAGCCCGGAGAGAGTATTAAAATGTATTTCAAACAACTATTTGCTCCCAAAGGCTTTGAAGAGGGTGGTTCTACTACAGAAATACTACATAATGGCACCTTTTTTAATAACAAAGTATTACCAACATTTGGATATAACAATAAATATGAATTACGTCATATAGATGATCGCAAGAAGTTCAATTTAGCAAATCGTGTTTATAAAAAGAACATTGATAACCCAAATGAATTGGTAAACGCTAGAACAGGAAGCGACTCTAAAGGTGTTCGTTTAGATATTACCTTGAACACTTCTGCAAATCAAAGTACCATTGTGCCTGGAAATCTAATTAGAAGATGGGAAGAGAATAATCGTAATTATTTTCACTACAGGACAGAAAAACCGATTATTAATTTTTATGGAATAGTATCAGCAGAATATGAGGTGTTAAAGGATACTTGGCAAGCTAAAGAAGAAGAAGATAATGTAGATTTAGAAATTTATTATCATAAAGGACATGAGTACAATTTGGCTAGAATGATGGAAGGAATGAAACATTCTTTGTCCTATTTTACTGTGCATTTTGGAGCCTATCAATACCAACAAATGCGTATTATGGAATTTCCACGTTATCGAAAATTTGCGCAATCATTTCCCAACACAATACCTTTTTCAGAAGCCCTAGGGTTTATTTTAGATATTAATGATGAAAAAGATGTGGATATGGCTTTTTATGTAACAGCTCATGAAATGGCGCATCAATGGTGGGGACTGCAAATAGAGGCGGCAAATGTGAAAGGGCAATCAATGATTTTGGAAACTTTAGCACAATATTCTGCAATTATGGTTTTTGAAAAGAGATATGGAAAAGGAAAGACCAGACAATTTTTAAAATTATGTTCTGAAAACTATTTTAATGGGAAGCTACAAGATAAGAATATGGAAGTACCTTTAGTATTGGTAGAGAATCAAGATTATCTTTACTATGATAAAGGAGCTTTAGCAATGTATGCTTTGCAGGATTATATAGGTGAAGATAAGGTCAATTTAGCATTGAGAAACTTTATAAATGATTGGAAATCTTTTAACAATCCAATAAAACCTGAAAGATATGCAACAAGCAAAGATTTAATAGGGTATTTTAGAACTGTTACTCCTGATGAATTCCAACAGGTTATTACTGATTTATTCGAAACTACAACTACGTATACTACTAGAATTTCTGAAGCAAGCTTAGAAGAGCTTTCTGATAGTTCTTATAAAGTGGAATTGTTGATTGAAATGCAAAAATCACACATAAATGAATTAGGAAATAAAGAGTTGGTACCTTTGAATGATTGGATAGATGTCGAAATAAATGATGAAGAGGGAAAGACAAACTATTTTAAGCAGCATAAAATTAGTCAAGAAGAGACAATGTTTGAAATCTTTTTAGATAAAAAACCTAGTGTGATATCGATTGATCCGATGTATAAGTTAATAGAAAAAAATAAAACAGATAATGTTTGGAATCTCAATAGGGAATAAAATCTATTTATAATCTTATGTAGTTGGATACAATGAAGCTTTAGATTTTGGTAAAGAAGTAATCAAAAGAAAGCATAGATTTAAAAGTGAGATTAATTTAATTTAATCTCGCTTTTATGTTTTTAATATTAGATTAATGAATATTTCATTAAGAACAATTAACTTTATTTTAAGTTTTGAATTCCCGATATTTATCACAAAAAATAGAGAAGCATAGAGTTTTTAGAAGGAATAACGGTATTTAATTTTTTACTTTTTTCAATTATCATATGGTATTTTAGAAAAAAGTTAGACATTTCAGTATATGTGTTTTCATTCTTTTTGTTAGGAAAAGGAATAACCTTGCTAAGTAATCTAATAATTGCTAGAGTAATTTTTCCCGAAAGTAAAGCTGTTTTTCTAATAGGTATATTCCTTAATTCATTTCTGTTTTTTTATGCCCCCATTTTATATCTTTTTGCTGTAAGCATTATTAAAGGAAGTATCTCAATAAAAAAACAGATCATCCATTTTATACCTTTTGCAATATTTTTGGTATTGAATATAGTACTTGTTCTGCTGTTTCTTTTGAAACGGGATAGTGAATTAACAGCAAACATTTTATGGATTAGAAATTCTTTTGACAAACTGTATTTTGTGCAAGTGATTGCCTATACATTTATTTCTTTTTGGGTGGTGTACAAGCATCAGAGCAATAACCTAAGGTTTGTGAAAATTTCCAAATGGCTAAAGCAAACTTTGGTTTTCTTTATTATGATTTGGTTGATGTTTCTTACCGGTTCGTTAACGGAAAGCTTACCAAAAATATCTTATACTTTTACATTTATAGGAGTATTACTATTGTTGGGACTGTCCAATATTACCTTATTTCAATTATTAAACCATCCAGAATTTTTCTACAACAATTTAACGGTAAAACTACGAAAGGAAACAGTTAATACTAAAATCAATAAGGAAATCTATAACAAGCTTTGTGATTTGTTGGTAAAGGAAAAGTTATATAAAAAAACAGATTTAAAGATCAGTGATTTATCAGATGCTTTAGGAGAATCTGCCCGAAACGTTTCAATTTTAATAAACACGTTCTATAAAGGTAATTTTTACGACTTTATTAATTTCTATAGAATAGAAGAGGCAAAATCTCTTTTAAAAAATGGGGACGAAGAAATGACAATCCTAACCATTTTATATGAATCTGGATTTAATAGTAAATCTGCTTTTAATGCTGTTTTTAAAAAGACTGTTGGTCAAACACCATCTAATTACAGAAAGAATTATATTTCTGCTATGTACGGATAACTTCACTACTGATTTCTTTCCTTTCTGCTGATGTAGATAATTTTTGTTAAATCACTCTTAAAAGTAAGTACTAATTTCTGTTTTTACAGGCATTAGGACGACTCAATATGCTTTAAAAATTAGGTTTGCACAAGATTTACTATTTCATTTTATCTAGCATAGAGCGCATTGAATAGTTCTTCTCAATTTTAAAATTAATTATAAATAAAATTAAAAACACAAAAGAATGAATAAGTTCATAGCTTTCCTGTTTGCAGCATTTTTAACGCAGAATTTAATGGCACAATTTCATACCTTAAATATGCCGCAAGGGAGTCCAAGGGTTCAAGAAACCCAAAAATTAGGGGTAACCGAGATCACATTAGATTATGGAAGTCCTGCATTACGTAATAGAAATGTTTGGAACAATCCTAATATTATACCACAGAACGGAAATCCTATAGCTTGGAGAGCAGGAGCCAATATGGGGACAACTATAGAATTTACAACCGATGTGCTAGTTGAAGGACAGCCGTTAAAAGCAGGTGTTTATGGGATTCATATTATTCCTGATAATGACACATATACTTTATTATTTGCTCATAATTACAATCAATGGGGAAGTTATTACTTAGATAAAGAGAAGGATGTAAGCTTAAAAGTAACTGTAAATCCTGAGCCTTGTGCAAAGTCAGAACAGCTAGACTATGAATTCTTAAACAGAACTGAAAACTCATTGGTTATTGGATTAGAATGGGGTGAAAAACGAATTCCATTTAAAGTAGAAGTTGATTTAAATACAACTGTTGTAGAAAGTTTTAGAAGTGAACTACGAGGTATTAATACTTACCATTGGCAAGCATGGAATGATGCTGCTTTATGGTGTTTAAATCACAATACCAACTTAGAAGAAGCTTTGCAATGGGCAAACCGTTCCATTAATGGTGGATATGGTGGTTTTGCTTCTGATAAGAATTTAACGAATATGTCAACTAAGATAAGATTGTTAAGAAAACTAAATAGAACTGAAGAAGCTAAAACTGCCATTGCAGAAGTAAAGGAAATGAATGCGACTGTATATGAGGCAAATGGTTTTAGTAGGTTTTTACTTCAAAATGGTTTATATCAGGATGCATTAGAGTACTGCAATAACTTACTTGAATCAAACCCTAATACATGGTTTTTAGAATTGAATAGAGGTATATGCCAATATTTTCTGAACAATAAGAAAGCTGCGTTAAAAGATGTTAGGAAAGTACTAAAAACAGCGCCAGAACAATTTAAAACCAGATTGAACGAAATTATAAAAGAGATCGAAACAGGAACATATAAATTACCTGTAAACTAATATAGTTGTTCAAAATTAAATTAGGAGTGACTAAGATAGAAGGTTGATGGTTTCTTCATTTAATAGTTTGAGTTCCTCTTCATTTTACCATTTTTTAATATTTAATAAAACCAAAGTAAAAGATGAAAACAAGACACATAAGTCTAATAATTATAATGTTATTGGCACAAAATATTTTAGACGCACAAACCTTAAGAAGAAAAGGTCTTTTAGGTATCACTATGCAAACACTAAACGATAGCATAGTTAAACAAGAAAATTTAAAAATCACCTCTGGAGTACTAATTAATACTGTAATGCCTAACTCAACCTTCTTTAATTTAGGAGTCAAGGAAGGTGATGTACTTTCTAAGTTAAATGGAGTATCAGTTACAACTGTTCAAGATGTATTAGTAATTACTAGACCGCTTTATGAAGGTGATAAAATCGAAGCTGATTATTATTCAGAAAATAAAAGAAGGAAAAAGACAACTTCTTTATTAGGTAGACCAATTGAAGCCTTTAAAAAAGCTAATGTCAAATATAGTGAAGTCATATATAAAGATAATGTACTAAGAAGTATTCTGGTTGCTCCAAAAAATATAAAAAATCCACCAGTTGTATATTTTTTACAAGGTTACACGTGTGGCTCTGTAGAGACAATTTCAGACCAGTACCCTATGAAAAAATTAATGAACGATTGGTTAGAAGCTGGGTTTGCTATTTACCGTATTGAAAAACCTGGAGTTGGAGATAGTAAAAGTAAAAAACATTGTTTGCAAATAAGTTTTAATGAAGAATTAAAGGCGTTTCAAGAAGGTTATAAAGATTTGCTAAAACAAAAATCTATTGATACTGATAACATTTTTATGTTTGGGCATTCTATGGGAGGTGTTATCGCACCACTTTTAAACGAACTTAAAGCACCACGTGGTATTTTAACCTATGGAAGTATTGCTCAAAATTGGTATGATTACATGGTAGATTTGTATACTATTCAACCTAAGCATTTTGGTGTATCTGAAGAACAGATCAAGGAAGACAACAAAATTAACTTAAAATTTAACAAGGATTTTTTAATCAATAAACTATCAGGTGAAGAAATATTGGCTAACAAATCTTATGCAGATTTTTTCAGTGCAAATGCAATCAATTTTAAACAAAACCAATATATAGGTCGTCATTTCGATTTTTGGCAAAACCTCTCTGATATAGATATTCCTGGGGCATGGTCAAAAGTAAAGACTCAGGTTTTAGCAATGCATGGTGAATTTGATATTCAAGCTATAAGTCCAAAAGGAGCCCAAAAGATAGCAGAAATAGTAAATAAGAATGGAGGTAAAGGGGATTATATTTTGATTAATAGAGCAGATCATGGCTTCGTAAACTTTAATTCAATGCAGCATAATGTTGAAACTCTTGGTAGTGGTAACTATTTAAATCACGCCATAAATAATTACAGTACAGATTTAGGAAAAGAAACTGTAAACTGGATGAAATCTAAACTCGAAAAATAGATTTATGAAAAAATTATTACTATTTATCTGTTACTTAATGTTTTCTTGCTCTGGAAACTCACAAGAGATAAACCTACAAATTGAAAAAGAGTTATGGAAAGAAGATATTAAATATTTAAAACAAAGAATTGAGAAAACTGCACCTATGTATCAATATGAAGCAGTTAAAAAAAACTTTAACTCGGTCTATAACAATCTATTGGATGTAGATTTTAATGGTTATGAAGCAACGTTTGGTATTCAAAAATTAATGAATACTCTAAATGATGAAGGTTGTAATGTACCATTATTTCAAAAAGGGCTTAAATTACAAGTTTTACCAATTAAAACTTATTGGTTTTCAAATGGTTTGTATGTTTTAGATACTTCGAATAATTATAAAGAAATTATAGGTAAACAAGTAATTAAAATCAATAATACTCCTATTGAAAAAGTGTTTGAAAAGTTAAAAAATTTCCTAAATGCAGATAATCTACATTATAAAAAATATCTCTTTCAAGTGTATGGATTTATGCCTTCTATGCTAAAGGCAGTAGGTTTAGGAATTAATGATAATGAAGTAAAACTAGAGTTTGGAACAGGAAAAACTATACTTATAAAAAGTGAATCAATTAATGAATATGCAAAATTAAATAGAAAATTACCAAACGATGAGTTTTTTAGTTACACAAATAAAAATCATGAAGGAAAGAATTATTGGTTAGATTTTATTCCAAATACCAAAACCTTATTTGTACAGTTACAAGCAGTTGTAAATAATAATGAAGGATCTTCGTTTTCTAATTTTGTTGATAAAATTGAAGAAAGTATAACTTCCAATAAAACAGATAAAATTATTATTGATGTTAGATATGGAGGTGGCGGAAATGGCTTTAAATTAAAACGATTTACGGATGTATTAAGAGATTCTAAAACCATTAATAAAGAAGGGCATTTATTTGTGTTAACAAGTAGAGCAACAAGAGGAACTTTATTAGAATTGGCATCAATTTTAAGCCTTAATACCAAAGCAATTCTTGTTGGAGAGCCAACAGCTGAGGGTGTAAATACTGTTGGAGACATCAAATACATTACTTTACCAAACTCTGGTTTAAAAGTTTCGATTACTCATACATTGTGGGCGACTAGCTGGAAACAAGATTCTAGTAAAACATTACTACCACATTTAAAAGTTAATTATTCTTTTACTGATAAAAAAGCAAACATTGACCCTTGGATTAAGGTAATAGAAACTTATTCAACAGGAGCTAAAAAGAAGTCTGTTCCAAAAGAATTAAGAAAGCAACTTGAAGGTAAATATAAAATTGAAGACAGAAAACTACGTATTATAGACACGGAAGGAAAATTGTATTTAAAAATGTCTAGACGAATAAGAAGTTTTTTTGAAATCTGTACTGAATTGTATTATCATTCAGAAGGTGTACTTTCTACAGATATTGAAAAAGTTTTTCTTAAATACAGTAAAAATCCTTCAGGAAGGATAAAAATTGAAACTGTAAGATGGAATAACTTAAATCTAAAAGTTGAATAATTGTGTATATGAATATTATGGAATCTCTAAAGAAAATATTTTTTGTTTGTACATTCATAACATTTACAAATGTTCTTGCTCAAATTAACTCTGTTTTAGTCTGTAAGGCTGAATTTAAAAACTCAAAGCTTGATAACGCTCATGCAGGAAGTGGTTTTTCACAAAGTCAACAATTTAATAAGGTTAAAACCGATTTTCTAAAACAATATCCCTTATTAAGAATTCCAAACTTGCAAATTAACTATGTGAATACATTAAATAGTATAAAGAGTAAAGATAACATTGCAATTCAAAAACTATTTTTTACTCAATTAAAAGAGGAATTAAAAAGAATAGAGGAGTCTAAACTAGCCGATAATCAAAAAGTCGACTATAATATACTTAGCTATGAAACTGAATTAAACTTAGAAAGAATTGAACTTGAAAAACAATGGAGTTATAGTTCAAAATTAGATGATTCGAGAAGTATTTTCACAGTACAAGATGGAAAGCAATGGTATGCATATTTACTAAAACGTTGGGTAGATAAAGAAGTGTCTCCAGAAGAGTTATATAAGTTTGGTTTGACTGAAATAGAAAACGTCAAATTACATATGAAAAGGCTACAACAAGCATCGGGTTTATCAAAATCAGATTTCAAGAAATACTTAAGTAATAATGAGTTCTTTTTTAAAAATCCAGATGATGTAAAAGCAGCTTTTGTTACTATTAAAAAGAAGGTTGCTATGAAGGCTAATAGGATGTTTCCTTATATAAATGACATTTCAGACGTAAGAATTGAAAGAGGCACTAATGCTTCGCTATCGCAAGTTCCGGCATACTATAACAATAATACATTTTATTTCAATTTTTTTGATAAATCATTTAATAAAAGAAAGTTAGGTTGGTTATATATTCATGAAGCAATTCCAGGTCATCATTATCAGTTTATGGTTAATAATATTGTTAAAAGAACAGAAATTCAAAATCTGTTTTGGTATCCGGGTTTTGCTGAAGGTTGGGGGGCATATGTAGAATATTTGGGTAATGAGTTGGGAGTATACGAAACTATATATGATGAATATGGTAAATGGGAGTGGGATTTAATTCGTTCAGTTAGAGTGTCTTTAGATGTAGGTATTAATTATTATGGATGGTCCGATCAGAAAGCTTTAGAATTTTGGAAACAACATATCAAGGATCAAGATGATATTGGAAAGCGAGAAATTAACAGAATGAAACGTTGGCCAGCTCAAGTAATTACATATAAATATGGAGCCAGTTTATTTTTAGAATTTCTTGAAAAAGCCAAAAGAGATAAAAATTTTAACTTCAAAAAGTTTCATAAAGAAATCCTTAAAAATGGAGATATTCCCTTATCAATTCTTAAAAAAACATTGACATATAAACCTAACTAATTAAAGATGTTAGATGAAATATTAGTTATTACAAATTAGTGTAATTGTTTTTCTAAACTTTATTGATTAGTTGAACATTAAATAAATTGTAGAATTACGAAATTTAGGAAAAAGGACCTATTTCCCGATACAGAAATTCCCAAAAATGTGTCCTAAAATATCTTTGTCTACATCATATTCACCAGTAATATTTCCTAAATGACGTAAACATTCTCGAATATCTATAGCAAATAAATCAGAAGAGATATTAAGTTCAATACCGTTTTTAACAGACTCAATACTTTCTAGAGCTAAAGTCAATGCTTCAAAGTGACGCGAATTGGTAACAATAGTTTCATTATTACTTAATGCACCCGTATTTACTAATGAAGTTAGTTCAGCTTTTAGTTCATCAACTCCAATTTTTTGTTTAGCAGAAAGTAAAATTACATTATCTATTTCAGATTGTAAGACAGCTGAATCATGACAAGATAACGTATCTATTTTATTCGCAATAACTAACAAACGTTTGTTAGGAAAGCGTTCTTTGATAGAGGCAATTTCTTCTAAGAACAGCTCACTTGAATGAATGTACTTATTAGAATCTATTAAAAAAATGACCAATTGAGCATTTTCAGCTTTTTCATAAGCCCTTTTTATACCAATGTTTTCAACTATATCTTCTGTTTCTCTAATACCAGCTGTATCAATAAAACGAAAGGCAACTCCATCAATAATCATTTCATCTTCTATCGCATCTCTCGTAGTTCCTGCAATGTCAGAAACAATCGCTTTTTCTTCGTTTAAAAGTGTATTCAATAAGGTAGACTTCCCTACGTTAGGTTCACCAATAATGGCTACAGGAATTCCATTTTTCATGGCATTTCCAAAAGCAAAGGAATCAATCAAACGTTTTAATACAGAAGAAATCGTGGCAACTAACTGTTTGAATTTTGTTCTATCCGCAAATTCAACATCTTCACCTGAAAAATCCAATTCTAATTCAATTAAGGCAGCGAAATCTAACAATTGAGCTCTTAACTCTTTTAATTCATTGGTAATACCTCCACGCATTTGTTGAATAGCTACTTGGTGAGAGGCTGCTGAATTAGAGGCAATAACATCAGCAACAGCTTCGGCTTGACTTAAATCCATTTTACCATTTAAAAAAGCACGCATCGTAAACTCTCCATTGTCTGCCATACGGCAACCATTTTTTAAAAACAATTGAATTATTTCTTGCTGTATAAAGCTAGAACCATGGCATGAAATTTCTACAACATTTTCACCAGTATAAGAATGCGGATTTTTAAAAATTGATACTAAAACCTGATCTAAAGTGATACCATTATGTACAATATGCCCCAAATGAAGAGTATGTGATTTTTGAAGCAGTAAGGACTTGTCTTTTTTTATAGATTTAAAAAAGGAGTTTACAATTTCAATTGATTTTTCACCAGAAAGTCTAATAACAGCAATAGCTCCAATTCCAGCAGGAGTAGCTAAAGCAACAATAGTATCGTTTTGTATCATATTGCAAAATTACCTATTTAATATGTAAAATCATTAAAAACTAATAAGTGAAGTGATCCTTTTTAAGCTTAGGGGAAATTCCCCTTTTTAGACATTTAGTTTTTTATAATTAAAAATAAGTTTTACTTTTGATATAGCCGAAAGGTAAAAAACGTAAACCCTATAATTCAAAATAACACTTATTAGTATATAACTCCCACGCAGTGTTATAGAATTATTCCCTATTTAAATTGTTGAAAAATGGTTCCCTGCCATTTACTGAAAGTTAAAGCTTCTATCGTTATGAGGCTAGGATTTTCATTACCTATAAACAATTGCCCTCAATAAATATTTAGTCCTCCCGAATAGAAAGTTGAAATTTCATTATGATGAAATTAGGATTTTCATTCCCTGTAAAAGTTTAAACCCTATTAAACATTAAAAACCCAATGTACAAGTTACACGAATAACTTATACGAATTGGTAGTAGGAATACTGCTATATGTTAAAAATTTAAACAGAGAGGTATGGAAAAAACAATTACTCTAGTTATTATTTTCTTTTTGTATTTGAATGTATTCACTGGCTTTTCTCAAAGCTCAGTCAAAGTTACTGTAATAGAGAAGAGTAGTGCGCCTAATTATGTAAAAGAACATTTATACAAAATCGAAGTAGAGAATAAAACGGCAAATACTACATCATATGAAATAAGCGTAAACAATTCATATTGTAAAACTAAAAATAGAAGCAACGATATTTCATATAAGCTATACGATACAGACTTAAAATTAATTGATAACCGAATTAATCTTCTAGCTAAACAAACCAAACAGTTTTATGTTAAATTGATTAAATCGAATATTTCCACCTTAAATTCTTGGAATTGTACAAGAATAATGGTGAATACTGCAAATTCTAGGTTACTGACGAATAATAATAACTCCCAATCAAACTCAGTAACTATAAAATCATTTATACCAGACCCCAATAACGATAATTAAATGAGTGACTAATTGTGCTTAATTAAAATTATTATTTATGAAAAATTTTATAAAAAATATTTCACTCTTTATTGGGTTGGTCTTTGCATTCAATAGTGGAATTATAACTGCTCAAATAAAGAAAAGTTTTCAGCCCAGATTTTCAGAGGCTGTAAATGGAAATGTAACACTTATAGCGAATAACGTATTGTCAAGACACCAAAGTAATAATTATAATGGTAGCGACGGAAATCATGATTTTAGTGACAATGTTTTTGTAGATATTGATAGCGACACATCTACTTTTAACTCTAGTAATGCCAATTTTGTAAATCCAGACCCATCGCAAAGCTGTTTAAGTATTAAAAAAGCGTATTTATATTGGGCAGCAGCAGATAGAGAAGAAGATGATCCAGATGATGAACCAGATTGGGATTATAATAAAGTAAAACTACAACTTCCAGGAAGCAGTGGGTATACTACTATTACTGCAGATGAAGTAATATATAGAGGAAGAGATGAAACGAATCATTTTGTCAATGATCCATATATCTGCTTTAAAGATATAACCAATGATGTAAAAGCATTGACAAGTCCATACGGGACTTATCAAATAGCTAATGTAAGAGCAAAGCAAGGTTCTTTAACATCACATGGAGGTGGAAATACTGGAACTTCCGGTGGATGGCAAATAGTATTTGTATATGAAAGCCCTGTTCTACCAGCTAAGAACATATCTTTATTTGATGGTTATGCACATGTAACAAGTAGTGTAAATAATTTTGAAATAGGCTTTAGTGGTTTTCAAACAGTACCGTCTGGAACTGTGAATGCAGATGTTGTAATTGGAGCTTTAGAAGGAGATAGAGATCTATCTGGAGATAGATTACAAATAAGAAATGTAAGTAATAATTGGGTAGACTTATCATATAGTTTAAGAAGTGCAAATAACTTTTTTAATAGCTTTATTGGAAAGAATGGAAGTGGTTTTACCAATAGAAATCCAGCAAGTACAAATACTTTAGGGTTTGATGCAGATGTATTTCCTTTAAGTAATCCAAGTAATAGTATCATTGGAAATAATCAAACTTCAGCAACCATTAGATTAACATCAGATCAAGAAACTTATGGGTTATTTTTAATAGGGCTATCTGTAGATGTATGGAAGCCAGATTTAGCCCCTTTAATACTTACTAGTGCACCACCTACAGGATCATCTGCTAATGTAGGTGATATGGTAGATTTTTCAGTGGCTGTAGAGAATAATGGAAATGACGATGTTAAAAACTTAAAAATAGAAACTACAATTCCTCAAGAGGTAGATTTAATAGAACCTATCACAGGTTTACCTACAGGAGTAACTTACACATATAATAGTGGAACTAGGGTACTAACTTTTAATGTAGTGGATGGAATAACCGACGTTGGAGATCCATCTTATACCTTAGGATTTAAGGTTACAGTAAAAAACCAATGTTATTTTTTAGAAGGAAGTTGTTCGGATAAATTTCAATTGCAATTAACAGCTACGTACATAGGAGAGGAAAATAGTAATATTCAAACTACTTTAAGTTCCAACGGAACAGATGCTTGTGGTATTGGAGACGATCAACCCAATACGATTAATATTAATCAACCAGATGAAGCGAGTTGGACCACTGCAGCAGGCACATTAAATAGAACGGTTTCTTGTGATGATACTATAGGTTTACAAGCCGCACAATTATTAGCACCTGTAGCTAGTTGTAATTTAACCATAACCAAAACCACTGGGGCTTTTGTTCCTTCTATAGATTGTCCGACAAATGGAACATATACCAATACTTGGACATTCACAGATGGTTGTGGAAGAGAAAGTGGCGTATTTACGCAGGTAATTACCATTCAAGATGTTACAGCACCAGTAGTAACAGGAAACTTAAACTCAATAGACCAAGAAGGTTGTGAGGCAAGTGATGCACCAGCTGCGGTAACTACAGTAGCAGGCTTGATAGCTTTAGGAGGCGTAACAGCAATTACAGATGCATGTGATTCAGACTTAACCGTAACTAGTAGTGATAGTTCAGTAGCAGGAACCTGTCCAACAGTATTTGTAGTAACACGTACCTATACAGTAACAGACGATTGTGGAAATAGTACTGATATCCAACAAACCATTAATATTAAAGATGAAACAGCACCAGTAGTAACAGGAAGCTTAAACTCAATAGACCAAGAAGGTTGTGAGGCAAGTGATGCACCAGCTGCGGTAACTACAGTAGCAGGCTTGATAGCTTTAGGAGGCGTAACCGCAATTACAGATGCATGTGATTCAGATTTAACCGTAACTAGTAGTGATAGTTCAGTAACAGGAACCTGTCCAACAGTATTTGTAGTAACACGTACCTATACAGTAACAGACGATTGTGGAAACAGTACTGATATTCAACAAACGATCAATATAAAAGATGAAACAGCACCAGTAGTAACAGGAAGCTTAAACTCAATAGACCAAGAAGGTTGTGAGGCAAGTGATGCACCAGCAGCAGTAACTACAGTAGCAGGCTTGATAGCTTTAGGAGGCGTAACCGCAATTACAGATGCATGTGATTCAGACTTAACCGTAACTAGTAGTGATAGCTCTGTAGCAGGAACTTGTCCAACAGTATTTGTAGTAACACGTACCTATACAGTAACAGACGATTGTGGAAATAGTACTGATATCCAACAAACCATTAATATTAAAGATGAAACAGCACCAGTAGTAACAGGAAGCTTAAACTCAATAGACCAAGAAGGTTGTGAGGCAAGTGATGCACCAGCTGCGGTAACTACAGTAGCAGGTTTAGTTGCTTTAGGAGGTGTAACGGCTATTACAGATGCTTGTGATTCAGACTTAACCGTAACTAGTAGTGATAGTTCTATAGCAGGAACCTGTCCAACAGTATTTGTAGTAACACGTACGTATACGATTACAGACGATTGTGGAAATAGTACAGATATCCAACAAACAATCAATATCAAAGATGAAACAGCTCCAGTAGTAACAGGAAGCTTAAACGCAATAGACCAAGAAGGGTGTGAGGCAAGTGATGCACCAGCTGCGGTAACTACGGTAGCAGGCTTAGTAGCTTTAGGAGGTGTAACGGCTATTACAGATGCCTGTGATTCAGACTTAACCGTAACAAGCAGTGATAGTTCTGTAGCAGGAACCTGTCCAACAGTATTTGTAGTAACACGTACGTATACGATTACAGACGATTGTGGAAACAGTACAGATATCCAACAAACAATTAATATCAAAGATGAAACGGCTCCAGTAGTAACAGGAAGCTTAAACTCAATAGACCAAGAAGGCTGTGAGGCAAGTGATGCACCAGCTGCGGTAACTACAGTAGCAGGCTTAGTAGCTTTAGGAGGTGTAACGGCTATTACAGATGCTTGTGATTCAGATTTAACCGTAACTAGTAGTGATAGTTCTGTAGCAGGAACCTGTCCAACCGTATTTGTAGTAACACGTACGTATACGATTACAGACGATTGTGGAAACAGTACAGATATCCAACAAACAATTAATATCAAAGATGAAACAGCACCAGTAGTAACAGGAAGCTTAAACTCAATAGACCAAGAAGGTTGTGATGCAAGTGATGCACCAGCTGCGGTAACTACAGTAGCAGGCTTGATAGCTTTAGGAGGCGTAACAGCAATTACAGATGCATGTGATTCAGACTTAACCGTAACTAGTAGTGATAGTTCAGTAGCAGGAACTTGTCCAACAGTATTTGTGGTAACTCGTACGTATACGATTACAGACGATTGTGGAAACAGTACTGATATTCAACAAACCATTAATATTAAAGATGAAACAGCACCAGTAGTAACAGGAAGCTTAAACTCAATAGACCAAGAAGGGTGTGAGGCAAGTGATGCACCAGCAGCAGTAACTACAGTAGCAGGCTTGATAGCTTTAGGAGGCGTAACCGCAATTACAGATGCTTGTGATTCAGATTTAACCGTAACTAGTAGTGATAGTTCAGTAGCAGGAACCTGTCCAACAGTATTTGTAGTAACACGTACCTATACAGTAACAGACGATTGTGGAAATAGTACAGATATCCAACAAACAATTAATATCAAAGATGAAACGGCTCCATCAGTAACAGGAAGCTTAAACTCAATAGATCAAGAAGGTTGTGAGGCAAGTGATGCACCAGCTGCGGTAACTACAGTAGCAGGCTTGATAGCTTTAGGAGGCGTAACCGCAATTACAGATGCTTGTGATTCAGATTTAACTGTAACAAGCAGTGATAGCTCAGTAGCAGGAACCTGTCCAACCGTATTTGTAGTAACTCGTACGTATACGATTACCGATGACTGTGGAAATAGTACAGATATCCAACAAACCATTAATATCAAAGATGAAACGGCTCCAGTAGTAACAGGAAGCTTAAACTCAATAGACCAAGAAGGCTGTGAGGCAAGTGATGCACCAGCTGCGGTAACTACAGTAGCAGGCTTGATAGCTTTAGGAGGCGTAACAGCAATTACAGATGCATGTGATTCAGACTTAACCGTAACTAGTAGTGATAGCTCAGTAGCAGGAACCTGTCCAACAGTATTTGTAGTAACACGTACGTATACGATTACAGACGATTGTGGAAATAGTACAGATATCCAACAAACAATTAATATCAAAGATGAAACGGCTCCATCAGTAACAGGAAGCTTAAACTCAATAGATCAAGAAGGTTGTGAGGCAAGTGATGCACCAGCTGCGGTAACTACAGTAGCAGGCTTGATAGCTTTAGGAGGCGTAACCGCAATTACAGATGCATGTGATTCAGATTTAACTGTAACAAGCAGTGATAGTTCAGTAGCAGGAATTTGTCCAACAGTATTTGTAGTAACTCGTACGTATACGATTACAGACGACTGTGGAAACAGTACAGATATCCAACAAACAATTAATATCAAAGATGAAACAGCACCAGTAGTAACAGGAAGCTTAAACTCAATAGATCAAGAAGGCTGTGAGGCAAGTGATGCACCAGCTGCAGTAACTACAGTAGCAGGCTTGATAGCTTTAGGAGGCGTAACCGCAATTACAGATGCTTGTGATTCAGATTTAACCATAACTAGTAGTGATAGTTCTGTAGCAGGAACCTGTCCAACAGTATTTGTAGTAACACGTACGTATACGATTACAGACGATTGCGGAAATAGTACAGATATCCAACAAACAATTAATATCAAAGATGAAACGGCTCCAGTAGTAACAGGAAGCTTAAACTCAATAGATCAAGAAGGCTGTGAGGCAAGCGATGCACCAGCAGCAGTAACTACAGTAGCAGGCTTGATAGCTTTAGGAGGTGTAACGGCTATTACAGATGCTTGTGATTCAGATTTAACCGTAACAAGTAGTGATAGTTCTGTAGCAGGAACCTGTCCAACAGTATTTGTAGTAACACGTACGTATACGATTACAGACGATTGTGGAAATAGTACAGATATCCAACAAACAATTAATATTATAGATACGACTGATCCTACTTGGACAAATGAACCAACGGATATGACTAGCGTAGCATGTGATCCAGCTACTAATGCACAAACTTTTAGTGATTGGTTAGCAAGTTTTAGTGGAACAGATAGTTGTGGAACGGCAAGCGTAACACATAATAGTACTGGATTAAGTGATGCTTGTGGAGGAACAGGAACAGAAACAGTTACGTTTACTTTAACAGATGGGTGTGGCAATAGTATTACTAAAGATGCAACGTTTACGATTATAGATACAACAAACCCTGTGATAACAGTACAAGCTCAAAATATAGAAGTAGAGTGTGACGGATCTGGGAATAATAATGAAATCCAAACATGGTTAGATAATAATGGAAATGCAGAAGCAACAGATACTTGTGGAGATGTTACTTGGAGCAATGATTATAATGGAGCAACATCCGATTGTTCTACTCCTGTATTAGTAACTTTCACAGCAACGGATGCATGTGGAAACAGTATAACTACCTCTGCAACTTACGCAATAAAAGATACGGTTGTTCCTACAATAACCGTACAAGCAGCAGATGAAACGGTAGAATGTGATGGAAGTGGTAATACAACAGCATTACAAACTTGGTTAAATTCTAATGGAGGAGCAACAGCAAGTGATGATTGTTCTTCGATTACTTGGACAAATAACTACACAGAACTTTCAAATGGTTGTAGTCCAGTTAACGGATCAGCAACAGTAACTTTTAGAGCAACCGATGGATGTGGTAATTTTAGTGAGACCACTGCAACTTTCACCATTCAAGATGTTACAGCACCAGTAGTAACGGGTAGTTTAAACTCAATAGATCAAGAAGGCTGTGAGGCAAGTGATGCACCAGCAGCAGTAACTACAGTAGCAGGCTTAATAGCTTTAGGAGGAGTAACGGCAATTACCGATGCTTGTGATTCAGACTTAACGGTAACCAGTAGTGATAGTTCAGTAGCAGGAACCTGTCCAATAGTATTTGTAGTAACTCGTACATATACGATTACTGATGACTGTGGAAACAGTACCGATATCCAACAAACCATTAATATCAAAGATGAAACAGCACCAGTAGTAACAGGAAGCTTAAACTCAATAGATCAAGAAGGCTGTGAGGCAAGCGATGCACCAGCGGCAGTAACTACTGTAGCAGGTTTAGTTGCTTTAGGAGGAGTAACCGCAATTACAGATGCTTGTGATTCAGATTTAACCGTAACTAGTAGTGATAGCTCTGTAGCAGGAACTTGTCCAACAGTATTTGTAGTAACACGTACCTATACAGTAACAGACGATTGTGGAAACAGTACTGATATTCAGCAAACGATCAATATCAAAGATGAAACAGCACCAGTAGTAACAGGAAGCTTAAACTCAATAGACCAAGAAGGCTGTGAGGCAAGTGATGCACCAGCTGCGGTAACTACAGTAGCAGGCTTAGTAGCTTTAGGAGGCGTAACCGCAATTACAGATGCTTGTGATTTAGACTTAACTGTAACAAGCAGTGATAGCTCAGTAGCAGGAACCTGTCCAACCGTATTTGTAGTAACTCGTACGTATACGATTACCGATGACTGTGGAAATAGTACAGATATCCAACAAACAATCAATATCAAAGATGAAACAGCACCAGTAGTAACAGGAAACTTAAACTCAATAGATCAAGAAGGCTGTGAGGCAAGCGATGCACCAGCAGCAGTAACTACAGTAGCAGGTTTAGTTGCTTTAGGAGGTGTAACGGCTATTACAGATGCTTGTGATTCAGATTTAACCATAACTAGTAGTGATAGTTCTGTAGCAGGAACCTGTCCAACAGTATTTGTAGTAACTCGTACGTATACGATTACAGACGATTGTGGAAATAGTACAGATATCCAACAAACAATCAATATCAAAGATGAAACAGCTCCATCAGTAACAGGAAGCTTAAACTCAATAGACCAAGAAGGGTGTGAGGCAAGTGATGCACCAGCAGCAGTAACTACTGTAGCAGGTTTAGTTGCTTTAGGAGGTGTAACGGCTATTACAGATGCCTGTGATTCAGACTTAACCGTAACTAGTAGTGATAGTTCTGTAGCAGGAACCTGTCCAACAGTATTTGTAGTAACACGTACTTATACAGTAACAGACGATTGTGGAAATAGTACAGATATTCAACAAACAATTAATATTGTAGATACCACAGATCCTACTTGGACAAATGAACCAACGGATATGACTAGCGTAGTATGT
Organism: Tenacibaculum sp. 190130A14a; assembly: GCF_964048965.1. Classification (NCBI taxonomy): domain Bacteria; kingdom Pseudomonadati; phylum Bacteroidota; class Flavobacteriia; order Flavobacteriales; family Flavobacteriaceae; genus Tenacibaculum; species Tenacibaculum polynesiense. The sequence goes on from NZ_OZ040189.1 coordinate 1,728,948, forward strand.
GATCCAGCTACTAATGCACAAACTTTTAGTGATTGGTTAGCAAGTTTTAGTGGAACAGATAGTTGTGGAACGGCAAGCGTAACACATAATAGTACTGGATTAAGTGATGCTTGTGGAGGAACAGGAACAGAAACAGTTACGTTTACTTTAACAGATGGGTGTGGCAATAGTATTACTAAAGATGCAACGTTTACGATTATAGATACAACAAACCCTGTGATAACAGTACAAGCTCAAAATATAGAAGTAGAGTGTGACGGATCTGGGAATAATAATGAAATCCAAACATGGTTAGATAATAATGGAAATGCAGAAGCAACAGATACTTGTGGAGATGTTACTTGGAGCAATGATTATAATGGAGCAACATCCGATTGTTCTACTCCTGTATTAGTAACTTTCACAGCAACGGATGCATGTGGAAACAGTATAACTACCTCTGCAACTTACGCAATAAAAGATACGGTTGTTCCTACAATAACCGTACAAGCAGCAGATGAAACGGTAGAATGTGATGGAAGTGGTAATACAACAGCATTACAAACTTGGTTAAATTCTAATGGAGGAGCAACAGCAAGTGATGATTGTTCTTCGATTACTTGGACAAATAACTACACAGAACTTTCAAATGGTTGTAGTCCAGTTAACGGATCAGCAACAGTAACTTTTAGAGCAACTGATGGATGTGGTAATTTTAGTGAGACCACTGCAACTTTCACCATTCAAGATGTTACAGCACCAGTAGTAACGGGTAGTTTAAACTCAATAGATCAAGAAGGTTGTGAGGCAAGTGATGCTCCAGCTGCAGTAACTACTGTAGCAGGTTTAGTTGCTTTAGGAGGCGTAACCGCAATTACAGATGCTTGTGATTCAGATTTAACCGTAACAAGTAGTGATAGCTCTGTAGCAGGAACCTGTCCAACAGTATTTGTAGTAACACGTACGTATACAGTAACAGATGATTGTGGAAACAGTACTGATATTCAACAAACGATCAATATCAAAGATGAAACAGCACCAGTAGTAACAGGAAGCTTAAACTCAATAGACCAAGAAGGTTGTGAGGCAAGTGATGCTCCAGCTGCGGTAACTACAGTAGCAGGCTTGATAGCTTTAGGAGGAGTAACCGCAATTACAGATGCTTGTGATTCAGACCTAACGGTAACCAGTAGTGATAGTTCTGTAGCAGGAACCTGTCCAACAGTATTTGTAGTAACTCGTACATATACGATTACAGACGATTGTGGAAACAGTACAGATATCCAACAAACGATTAATATTATAGATACCACTGATCCTACTTGGACAAATGAACCAACGGATATGACTAGTGTAGTATGTGATCCAGCTACTAATGCACAAACTTTTAGTGATTGGTTAGCAAGTTTTAGTGGAACAGATAGTTGTGGAACGGCAAGCGTAACACATAATAGTACTGGATTAAGTGATGCTTGTGGAGGAACAGGAACAGAAACAGTTACGTTTACTTTAACAGATGGGTGTGGCAATAGTATTACTAAAGATGCAACGTTTACGATTATAGATACAACAAACCCTGTGATAACAGTACAAGCTCAAAATATAGAAGTAGAGTGTGACGGATCTGGGAATAATAATGAAATCCAAACATGGTTAGATAATAATGGAAATGCAGAAGCAACAGATATTTGTGGAGATGTTACTTGGAGTAATGATTATAATGGAGCAACATCCGATTGTTCTACTCCTGTATTAGTAACTTTCACAGCAACGGATGCATGTGGAAACAGTATAACTACCTCTGCAACTTACGCAATAAAAGATACGGTTGTTCCTACAATAACAGTACAAGCAGCAGATGAAACGGTAGAATGTGATGGAAGTGGCAATACAACTGCATTACAAATTTGGTTAGATTCTAATGGGGGAGCAACAGCAAGTGATGATTGTTCTTCAATTACTTGGACAAATAACTATACTGAGATTTCAAATGGTTGTAGTCCAGTTAACGGATCAGCAACAGTAACTTTTAGAGCAACCGATGGATGTGGTAATTTTAGTGAGACCACTGCAAATTTCACCATTCAAGATACAAATGATCCTACTTTTGTAGAGGCATTACCAGGAAATATGGTAGTTAGTTGTGATGCGATACCAGATCCAGTAGTATTGACAGCGACTGATAATTGTGATACACAGGTAGATGTAGTATATACACAAACTACAAGTGGAGATGATGATGCGTGTCCATCGGAATATATAATCACTAGAAAATGGGTTGTAAACGATTGTTCAGGAAACACAATTGAACATATACAAACATTGACCATAGAAGATACTACAGCACCAACTTTTGTAGAAACTTTGCCAGAGGATGTTACTGTTAGTTGTGATAACATCCCTAATCCAGTAGTGTTAACGGCTACCGATAATTGTGATGCCCAAGTGGATGTAGTATATACGGAAACGAATACAGGTCATGATGATGCTTGTGGATCGGAGTATATGATAACGAGAAAGTGGAGTGTTAGTGACTGTTCAGGGAATACAACAAATCATATTCAAACAATTACAGTTCAAGATTTAGAAGCCCCAGAATTTGTAGAGGCATTACCAGGAGATATGGTAGTTAGTTGTGATGCGATACCAGATCCAGTAGTATTGACAGCGACTGATAATTGTGATACACAGGTAGATGTAGTATATACACAAACTACAAGTGGAGATGATGATGCGTGTCCATCGGAATATATAATCACTAGAAAATGGGTTGTAAATGATTGTTCAGGAAACACAATTGAACATGTACAAACATTGACCATAGAAGATACAACGGCACCAACTTTTGTAGAAACTTTGCCAGAGGATGTTACTGTTAGTTGTGATAACATCCCTAATCCGGTAGTGTTAACGGCTACCGATAATTGTGATGCCCAAGTGGATGTAGTATATACGGAAACGAATACAGGTCATGATGATGCCTGTGGATCGGAATATATGATAACGAGAAAGTGGAGTGTTAGTGACTGTTCAGGGAATACGACAAATCATATTCAAACAATTACAGTTCAAGATTTAGAAGCTCCAGAATTTGTAGAGGTATTACCAGGAGATATGGTAGTTAGTTGTGATGCAATACCAGACCCAGTAGTATTGACAGCGACTGATAATTGTGATACACAGGTAGATGTAGTATATACACAAACTACAAGTGGAGATGATGATGCATGTCCATCGGAATATATAATTACTAGAAAATGGGTTGTAAACGATTGTTCAGGAAACACAACAGAACATGTACAAACGATCAATGTAGAAGATACTACAGCACCCGTCTTTGTAGAAGCGTTACCAGCAAATGCGACAGTTAGTTGTGATGCAATTCCAGATCCAGTAGCATTGACAGCGACTGATAATTGTGATACACAGGTAGATGTAGTATATACACAAACTACAAGTGGAGATGATGATGCATGTCCATCGGAATATATAATTACTAGAAAATGGGTTGTAAACGATTGTGCAGGAAATACTACAGAACATGTACAAACGATCAATGTAGAAGATACTACAGCACCAGTCTTTGTAGAAGCGTTACCAGCAAATGCGACAGTTAGTTGTGATGCAATTCCAGAAGCTGAAGTTTTAACAGCAACTGATAATTGTGATGCTCAGGTAAGTGTAAACTATAGCGAATCATTCTCAGGTAATGACGATGCATGTCCATCAGTTTATACTATTACAAGAACTTGGAGTGTTAGTGATTGTGCAGGAAATACTACAGAACATGTACAAACGATCAATGTAGAAGATACTACAGCACCAACTTTTGTAGAAGCGTTACCAGCAAATGCGACAGTTAGTTGTGATGCAATTCCAGAAGCAGAAGTTTTAACAGCAACTGATAATTGTGATGCTCAGGTAAGTGTAAACTATAGCGAATCATTCTCAGGTAATGACGATGCATGTCCATCAATTTATACTATTACAAGAACTTGGAGTGTTAGTGATTGTGCAGGAAATACTACAGAACATGTACAAACGATCAATGTAGAAGATACTACAGCACCAACTTTTGTAGAAGCGTTACCAGCAAATGCGACAGTTAGTTGTGATGCAATTCCAGAAGCAGAAGTTTTAACGGCAATTGATAATTGTGATGCTCAGGTAAGTGTAAATTATAGCGAATCATTCTCAGGCAATGATGATGCATGTCCATCAGTATATACCATTACAAGAACTTGGAGTGTTAGCGATTGTGCAGGAAATACTACAGAACATGTACAAACGATCAATGTAGAAGATACTACAGCACCAACTTTTGTAGAAGCGTTACCAGCAAATGCGACAGTTAGTTGTGATGCAATTCCAGAAGCAGAAGTTTTAACAGCAACTGATAATTGTGATGCTCAGGTAAGTGTAAACTATAGCGAATCATTCTCAGGTAATGACGATGCATGTCCATCAGTTTATACTATTACAAGAACTTGGAGTGTTAGTGATTGTGCAGGAAATACTACAGAACATGTACAAACGATCAATGTAGAAGATACTACAGCACCAGTCTTTGTAGAAACATTACCAGCGAATGTAACGGTGAGTTGTGATGCAATTCCAGAAGCTGAAGTTTTAACAGCAACTGATAATTGTGATGCTCAGGTAAGTGTAAACTATAGCGAATCATTCTCAGGTAATGACGATGCATGTCCATCAGTTTATACTATTACAAGAACTTGGAGTGTTAGTGATTGTGCAGGAAATACTACAGAACATGTACAAACGATTAATGTAGAAGATACTACAGCACCAACTTTTGTAGAAGCGTTACCAGCAAATGCGACAGTTAGTTGTGATGCAATTCCAGAAGCAGAAGTTTTAACAGCAACTGATAATTGTGATGCTCAGGTAAGTGTAAACTATAGCGAATCATTCTCAGGTAATGACGATGCATGTCCATCAATTTATACTATTACAAGAACTTGGAGTGTTAGTGATTGTGCAGGAAATACTACAGAACATGTACAAACGATTAATGTAGAAGATACTACAGCACCAACTTTTGTAGAAGCGTTACCAGCAAATGCGACAGTTAGTTGTGATGCAATTCCAGAAGCAGAAGTTTTAACAGCAACTGATAATTGTGATGCTCAGGTAAGTGTAAACTATAGCGAATCATTCTCAGGTAATGACGATGCATGTCCATCAATTTATACTATTACAAGAACTTGGAGTGTTAGTGATTGTGCAGGAAATACTACAGAACATGTACAAACGATCAATGTAGAAGATACTACAGCACCAACTTTTGTAGAAGCGTTACCAGCAAATGCGACAGTTAGTTGTGATGCAATTCCAGAAGCAGAAGTTTTAACAGCAACTGATAATTGTGATGCTCAGGTAAGTGTAAACTATAGCGAATCATTCTCAGGTAATGACGATGCATGTCCATCAATTTATACTATTACAAGAACTTGGAGTGTTAGTGATTGTGCAGGAAATACTACAGAACATGTACAAACGATCAATGTAGAAGATACTACAGCACCAGTCTTTGTAGAAGCGTTACCAGCAAATGCGACAGTTAGTTGTGATGCAATTCCAGAAGCAGAAGTTTTAACGGCAATTGATAATTGTGATGCTCAGGTAAGTGTAAATTATAGCGAATCATTCTCAGGCAATGATGATGCATGTCCATCAGTATATACCATTACAAGAACTTGGAGTGTTAGCGATTGTGCAGGAAATACTACAGAACATGTACAAACGATCAATGTAGAAGATACTACAGCACCAGTCTTTGTAGAAGCGTTACCAGCAAATGCGACAGTTAGTTGTGATGCAATTCCAGAAGCAGAAGTTTTAACAGCAACTGATAATTGTGATGCTCAGGTAAGTGTAAACTATAGCGAATCATTCTCAGGTAATGACGATGCATGTCCATCAGTTTATACTATTACAAGAACTTGGAGTGTTAGTGATTGTGCAGGAAATACTACAGAACATGTACAAACGATCAATGTAGAAGATACTACAGCACCAGTCTTTGTAGAAACATTACCAGCGAATGTAACGGTGAGTTGTGATGCAATTCCAGAAGCAGAAGTTTTAACAGCAACTGATAATTGTGATGCTCAGGTAAGTGTAAACTATAGCGAATCATTCTCAGGTAATGACGATGCATGTCCATCAGTTTATACTATTACAAGAACTTGGAGTGTTAGTGATTGTGCAGGAAATACTACAGAACATGTACAAACGATCAATGTAGAAGATACTACGGCACCAACTTTTGTAGAAGCGTTACCAGCAAATGCGACAGTTAGTTGTGATGCAATTCCAGAAGCAGAAGTTTTAACAGCAACTGATAATTGTGATTCAGAAGTGATTGTAGTATATAACGAAGAACAGGGAACAGCAGCCGAAGGTTGTGCTTCATCATATACCATTACAAGAACCTGGAGTGTAAGTGATTGTGCAGGTAATGAAACAATTCATGAACAAGTAATCACAGTAGAAGATACAGAAGCTCCAATTTTGATAACATCTTTAGACGAAGAAATTACAGTTGAATGTGATGCGATTCCAGAAATTCCAGAATTAGAATTCGAAGATAATTGTACAGAGAATATTACTGATATCGATTTTGAAGAGACCAATACTTTTGATGGTACTGATGCTGATTATACAATCATAAGGGTATGGACAGTAAGTGACGAATGTGGTAATACTTCTGAATTTACGCAGCAGATTAATGTGTCTGTAAATGAAAATATTACAGAAGTGTCAGATTCAAAATGTATAGATGATGGTATTGTTGATTTAAATGATTATTTGAATGATCAAAGTACAGACGGAACATGGGAAGTGGTATCAGGAAATCTTTTATTAGAATCAGATGGAACATTCGATCCGCAAGATTTAGAATTGGGAGATTATGTCTTTAGTTATACGGTTTCGGATGAAGGATGTTTAGATACAACAAGAGTAACCATTAACATTAATGATGATTGTGTTGTGTTACCATGTGGACAAGAAGATGTTATGATTTCTAAGGCAGTAACTCCTAACGGGGATCAATGGAATGAAAATTTTGAGGTAACAGGAGTTGAAAGTTGTGGATTTATAGTAAAAGTACAAATATTTAATAGATGGGGATCAAAAGTATACCAATCTAACAACTATACAAATAATTGGAATGGAATAACAGATGGCGCCTCATTTGGAGGAGCAACAAGACTACCAGCGGGAACTTACTACTACATTGTAGAGCTAGAAAACAGTGGTTTAAAACCATTTACAGGAGCAATTTATTTAGGAACCAAATAAGTATAAGCTATGAAGCAATATTACAAACTTTATAGAGTAGTAGCACTACTATTCTTATTAATTACGAGTGAAGTAGTAGGACAACAATTACCTCAGTTTACACAGTATATGTATAATACTATTTCTATAAACCCAGCGTACGCTGGGAGTAGAGAAGTGTTGAGTATTGTGGGATTACATAGAAGTCAATGGGCAGGTTTAGATAGAGCACCAGAAACACAAACATTATCAATTCATACACCATTAAGAAATGAAAGGATTGGATTAGGTTTGTCTTTTATAAATGATAAATTAGGATATGAAAATTTCACTTTTTTGTATGGCGATTTTTCCTACACGGTCAACTTAAGTGAAGAAACTAAACTAGCATTTGGATTAAAAGCTGGATTCTCTCAATATTCAATTGATAATGCGTTGCGAAATGCGGAGGCCTCAGATCCTGGTATTGCAGGGATTCAGAATAGATGGGAACCTAATATGGGAGCAGGATTATTTCTACATAATAAAAGATGGTATGTAGGATTATCATCACCAAGAATGTTGAATATAGATCATAATGAAATAGAGGTAAATGGTATAGAGTATGGAGTTGTGGATAGAGCAGTATATTATTTAACCGGAGGATATGTTTTTGATTTGAATAACAGTGTTAAATTTAAACCAGCAGCATTAATTAAAGCAACAAATGGAGCCCCAATGTCATATGACATTACAGCAAACTTTTTATTTAATGAAAAGTTTTGGTTGGGAGCAGCTTATAGAATTAATGAAAATACAGGTGGTTTAGGTGCTTTGGTAGATTTCCAAGTAACTAAACAATTACGAATTGGATATGCATATGAATATCCATTATCAGATATCCAACAATATTCAAACGGTACACATGAGGTATTATTAATGTTTGAACTAGTTAGAGATAAATCCTATCGAACAAAATCTCCTAGATATTTTTAAAATGTATAATTATGAAAACAAAACTTACAGTTTTACTACTATCTTTTATATCGTTTAGTGTTTTTTCGCAAAGAAAATTAGCAGATAAATTCTATAAAGAATATGCATATGTTAAAGCAGCTGAGTTTTATAGGAATGCAATAAATAAGGGAGATGATGGAGTCGATTTACTTAGTAAACTTGCAGATTGTTACTATAATAATGCTGACTCCAAACAAGCTGTGTATTGGTATGGATTGGCAAGTAAAAGAGAAGGAGGTTTATTAGAAAACGAGAGTATTTATAGGTATGCACAATCTCTCAGAAGTGTTGGAGATTATAAAGAAGCAGAAGTATGGTTAAAAAAGTTACCTGAAAGTTATATCAATACACTTAATGTAAATCATGAGAAGTTAAAAACACTTCACAGAGATTCAGTGCGAATTTCTAACATGAGAATAAATACAAAAAACTCAGATTTTGGACCTTATGTACATAATGGAAAGTTTTATTTTGCTTCTGCAAAAAACGAAAAGGGAGCGCTTTACGAATGGAACAATGAACCTTATTTAGATTTGTATCAAGGTAAAATTATAAAAGAGAATCAAGATAAAACAATAGAAGATATTATTCCTGTTGTTTCTACAAAAGTAAATACAGGATTTCATGAATCAAGTATTGCTATCACTAAAGATGGAAAAACAATGTATTTTACTAGAAACAACCTAAATGAAAAAAACGAACTAGAACACAATAAAGAAGGTACATCTCATTTAAAAATATTCAAAGCAGAGTTAGAAGATGGTACATGGACCAATATTGAAGAATTACCTATAAATAGTGAACTTCACTCCAATGGACATCCTGCTTTGAGTCCCGATGAAAAAACATTGTTTTTTGTGTCAGATAGACCAAATGGATTTGGTCAAGCCGATATTTATAAAGTAGCAATTTTAGAAAATGGCGCTTATGGAGAACCTCAAAATCTAGGAGCAAAAGTAAATACTTCTGGTAAAGAAATGTTTCCATATATAGGAAAAGATAATACACTGTATTTTTCGTCAGACGGTTATAAAAATTTAGGACTATTAGATATATATAAAACAAACGTGTTAAATGATAATTCTTCAGAAGTGGAAAACTTAGGAGCTCCCTTTAATAGTGGGTATGACGATTTCGCTTTTTTTATGAATGAAGGAAATAGAACAGGGTATTTTTCGTCTAATAGGCCAGAAGGTAAAGGAAGAGATGACATTTATAGTTTTAAAATTGTTGAATGTTTTCAATATCTAAAAGGGAAAACTTTTGATGTGAGAACTAAAGAGATGTTACCAAATACTTTGGTAGAATTAATAGATTCTGATGGAAAAGTTATTAAAAGATTTGTAACAGAAGAAGATGCAACTTATTCTTTTCAAGTTAAATGTAAAAACAGAGAATTTACGCTAAGAGGAATGAAATTAGATTACAAAGATGATCTAAAGAAAACTTATTCTACAGAGGTGAGAGATGCAGAAATTACACAAGATTTATACTTGACACCTTTAATTGTAGGAAAAGAGATTGTAATCAATCCAATATTTTTCGATTTTAATAAATGGAATATTAGACCAGATGCTGCTTATGAACTTGAATTTGTAGTAAAAGTGTTAAACAATCATCCGAAAATGATTATTAAAATTGAAGCACATACAGATAGTAGAGGAAGTGATCGTTATAATGAGATATTATCAGATAGAAGAGCAAAATCTACAAGAGATTATATTATTTCAAGAGGAATAGCTCCTCATAGAATACAAAGTGCTATTGGTTATGGAGAGAAACAGTTGGTAAATAAGTGTAAAAATTATGTTCGATGTACTGAAGAGGAACATCAAGAAAATAGAAGATCTAAATTTATAATTCTAAATAATTATGAATAGCTTGTAGTTATTTAAAGTTTCCCGAGTAGTTCGGAACCTCTAATTTAATCTGGTAGGAAGGAGAGAATTAGGGGTTCTTTGTTTTTTAATGTTGTTACTTCTTAACAAAGATGTTTGTAAAATACCATCTTCCGTTTGCATCCTTTTCTGCTGTAACCTCAAAGTGTGTAAAGTCACCTTCAATATTTTTTCTGTGACCCTCACTTTTAATCCAAGCATCTACTACTGATTTTGCTGAAGAGTATCCGTATGCAACATTTTCTCCAACACCAAGAGCACCAGCATTATTTACCAAGTATTCTCTGCGCTTGTAAAAATTATCGTGAGATACTTTACTTTGCTCAATCATATAATTCGTGTGATTGCTTGTTTGAGACTTGATTGCTTGTAACTTACTTAGTGGAGAGAAACCATTGCTAACTCTGTAATCATTAACCTTCGTTAAGATATCAGCTTCAATAGATTTTTCATTAAGATTTACGGTAAATTCTGTGTTGTTTTCTACTAATTCAACTTCGTTTGAAGAACACGATGTTAAAAATAGCGCACATGCTACTATCAATAACTTTAGGGGTAAGTTATTCATTATTTTGGGGTTTAGGGGTTATAAATAATACGGTTGCAAATTTAAGGCCAAAACACAAAACAAACAAATTAAAGTGTTGGTTTATAGTGAATAAGGGTGTTTTTCCTATGGTTTGAAATATTGCTATTTGTGTTTAATAATAAATGTAACAAAAAGGAAAGTTGCTCGTCTTATTAGTACATTAACCAATTTTTACAAAGATGAAAAAGAACAAAGAATTATTAGTATTAACCCATTTAAGTCAGTTGTTAGATTTTATAACGGGAATAGGTGGACTTATCGTACCTTTAATATTATGGGTTGTAAAAAAGGATGAAGTTTTAGGAATGGATGAACATGGTAAATCGATTATAAATTTTAGAATATCGATGTTTCTATACATTTTATTATGTATTCCTATGGTTTTGTTTTTTGGTTTAGGATTGTTAGGGTTTTTAATAATCGGAGTATTCTATTTTATATTTCCAATAATAAATGCTGTGAAAGCTAGTAATGGAGAAGAGCCAAGCTATCCTTTTACTATCAGGTTTATCAGTTAAAGTAAAAAACTACATATTTAATATAAGAAAAACACTCTTTATAAAAGGGTGTTTTTCCATTTACAATTATTGGTAAATTTATACAACTAAACTAACCAAAACATAATTGTATCATGAGAAAATCGATTTTCTTAGCAGTATTACTGCTCCCTGTTTTTAATAGTGCTGCTCAGCAGTTTAATACGGTAAGTGATTTATTACCAGTAGTTCACTGGAAAAGCCAATCACCTGTTAAGAATCAAGGAGTAAAATTTACCTGTACAGCTTTTGCGGTGGCAGCGGCACTCGAAACATTTCCCGAAGTTCCAAAAGATTTAAGTGAAAAGTATTTGTATGCTATGCAAAAAGCGCATCAATACGATGGGAAAACAAAAGTTATGAGAGGGCACTTTTTAAAGTATTATCCAAACTCTTTAATACAGGATGGTGTTATAGAAGAGAAGTATTTGCCTTACACATTGAACTATGATAAGGTAAGACCTATGAATGAGACACAATTTGAGTCTTATATCATGGAAGGTGAAGTCGGTTTTTTTACCTTATTTAGGAAATATAAAAAGAAGGCAACGGTATTTGTACAAGATTACGAATATTTAGAAACTAAGAAAGCAAAGAATATAGCTTACATAAAACAACTACTAAGAAATGGAGTAAAAGCTATTCCGGTTTCATATGCTAAATTGTATATCCCAGCATGGCAAGCGAATCCTTCAAGAACATTTCAAACCATAACACCAGATAAAGGTTTTAAAGTAAGAGGAGCTGATGGTAGTTTTTCAAAGTACTCCCAAGCAAAAAGACGTTATCTCAATATAAATCAACAAATAATCAATGGAACAATCTCTATGCAGTTTTCAGACACTCAAGATAAATATATGGGACATGCGGTTGTTATTATTGGTTATGATAATCAAGGGTTTATCATTAAGAATTCTTATGGTCCTCAATGGAGAGTAGGTGGTTATGAGCGCATAAGCTATGATTTTCATGAGATATTTGCCGTTGAAGCGCTGGTAATTAAAAAGGTAAAGGTTAAAAAACGAGGATGGTTTTAAATAGCTTGCTTTATAAAGTCTTCATATTCGTAGAAGAATAATTCAAATTTAGACATGGTTGCTACGAAAAACTCGTAGCAATCTCTCCAAGTATTTTTATTATGAATGCTAAACTTCTTTTCATAAGGAACATAAATACGTCTAATTATTTTTCCGCTTTCTAATTCAAAAGTAGCATCATAAATAACCTCAGGAATTTCGGCTTCTAATAGTTTTCTCAAAGAAAGCATTTGATCGTATAATAGCTCATTAGCATCTTCATCTAAATGTTCAAAATCTAAACAAACAGAAGCCTTTTTTCGATCTGCTTGAAACTTAAAAGCAAACCCTTTTATTTTGGTATTGTACAATAACCATTTTCTTGGAAAAGATTTTCCAAAACTAGTCCAAAACTCTTTTCGTAAACGAGCTGATTCTTCTCTACTAAACACTATCCGTGAACTTTAGCAATGGTTCCTCTATTTTTCATCATATTAGCTTCAAAAGCTAATAAATCATTCCATTTTTTATCAACAACTTCTCTATCCATGTAAGTACGAGCGTATCCTAAGAACAAAGTATAATGATTTGCTTCAGAAACCATTAAATCACGATAAAAAGTAGCTAGTTGTTCGTCTTTCATATTGTCAGAAAATACTTTAAAACGCTCACAACTACGAGCTTCAATTAAAGCAGCAACCAATAAACGATGTACTAAAGCTTCTGTTCTATTAGAAGATTTAGGAAAAAACTGTTGTAATTTTAAGGCATAGTCATTTTTCGTAGCTTGTCCCAAAACCATTCCTCTATCAACCATTAAATTATGAACCATTCTAAAATGCTCCATTTCTTCAATAGCAATATCGCTCATATCTTTTACCAATGCGGTTTCTTCAGAATAGTTGATAATAATAGATACTGCATTTGAGGCAGCTTTTTGCTCTGCGAATGCATGATCTGTTAATAATTGTTCTAGTCCGTTTGCTGCAACATCTACCCAAGAAGTTTCTGTTTCAAATTTTAATCCTAACATGTTCTTTATTTCTGGGTGTAAAAGTAAAAAATATATGGCATAAATTATATTTCAAAAGTTTAAAATGGCTAGTTTTGTTTAGGTCTTATTTACTAAGTAATATTCAAAAGTTTTAAGGAGTTGCTTAGATTTAGTTAGCCTAATAAAAATTGCATTTAACACGAATACTCATTGAAATGATACGAATTCTAAATTTAGAATTGAGATAGCTACATTTTCAGTAACTTTAGTATTCAATTAAAAAGCTATCAAAAACATAACTAGAATGAAATTCAACCTTCCACAGCAACTTTCAAGAAATATTCAATTTCTTAGTGTATTATTTGTACTATTAACCATAGTTTCTTGTAAGAAAGATTCCAAAGTAGAGAGTAATATCAATGCATTTAGTGAATATATAAGCGTATATCCTGAAAAGCTAATTTCTACGACGGCGAACTTACAGTTTCTTTTAAAAAAGAGTCCGAAAGTTACAGAGATTAAAGATGATGTTATTTCTGTTTCACCAAAAGTAGCAGGAGAAGTTATTTTGAAAGACAATATGCTAAGTTTTGTGCCTGAAGATAAACTCCAAAATAATAAGGAATATACAGTAACACTACATTTATCAAAGTTGTATGATGATGTGGAAAGTGATTTAAAAAACTTAACTGTAAAGCTAAAAACAAAAGAGTTATTATTTAATGTATCCTTAGAATCACCAAAAGTGTATTCTAAAGACTTATACTATGTAGAAGGAAGTTTAACGACAAGTGATGTTGTGGAAAGTAGTTTACTTTCAGATATTTTAAATGCAAAATATCAAGGAAACGCGAAGGCAATAAACTTTGATACTAACGAAAAGTATGTATCAAAAGTATATTTTAAAATAGATAGCTTAGAAAGAAAAATAGAGGATACTTCTTTACATGTTTTATGGAATGGTAACGCAATTGGATCAAATTCAAAGGGAGATCGGGAAATAACTATAACAGGGAAAAATAATTTTAAAGTATTAAATGTAGAAGTTCTTGATACGGATAAACAACATATTGAAATAAGTTTTTCAGATCCTATTCAAAAATCGCAAGATTTGATAGGGTTAATTCAGTTTTCTAATACACAAAGAAGAAGGTTTACTTATAAAGTAAACAATAATATAGTTACTATTTATCCTACAGCTTCTTTTAAGAATAAAGTAGATATCGAAGTTTTTAAAGGAGTTAAAAATGTTAGTGGATATAGTTTAAAAAATGGTTTCACAAAAACCTTGCACTTTGAACAAATAAAACCAGAAGTTAGTTTTATTAAAAGTGGTACAATTTTACCAAATTCAGAAAACCTAAAAATAAATTTTAAAGCAGTAAACCTTAGAGCTGTAGATGCTACTATTTATAAGGTTTATAAAGATAACGTATTGCAATTTTTACAGTATAATAACTTAGGTAATCAAGGTAATTTACGTTATGTTGGAAGACCCATAGCAAAGTATACTGTTAATTTATCTAATCAAGGACTGAATCTAGATAAGGAAAATGCATTCGCCTTTGATTTAGCGGATATCATTTCTGTAGAGGATGGAGCTATGTATCGTGTAGAATTAGGGTTTCATAAAGAATATTCTAATTATTCATGTGATGGAGCATACAATACTACCACCATAGTATACGGAAAGAAGGAAATTAAAGAAGAACCATATAATAATCCGAATTATTACAATGATGATTATTATAGTTACAATTGGCGTGATAGACAAAATCCATGTACTACGTCTTACTATTACAATAAAAATAAAAGCACCAATATCTTAGCTACCAATTTGGGAGCTATTATAAAAAAAGGAAATAATAATAAAACCTTTATTGCGGTTACGAACTTGTTGACAGCTGCACCTGTAGATGGAGCTAATGTAACCTTGTATAACTTGCAAAAACAGCCTATTGTAAATACAAAATCAGATAAAGAAGGGATTGCAACTTTCGATGATGTTACGAATGCCTTTTTTGCTGTTGTAAGCAAGAATAATAATACTACGTATATCAAACTCAATGATGGAAATGCCTTGTCAATGAGTAAATTTGATGTGTCTGGAACGAAACTTCAAAAAGGGATTAAAGGATATATTTATGGAGAAAGAGGTGTTTGGAGACCAGGAGACCAATTGTACCTCACATTTGTTTTGAATGATAATGCAAATCCGTTACCAGAAAATCATCCAATAAAATTTGAGTTAAGTAATCCACAAGGAAAAATTGTGGAACGAAAAGTATTGTTTAAAAACGCTACAAATGTATACGGGTATAGTCCTAAAACAAATTCAGAAGCAATTACTGGAAATTGGAAGTTAAAGGTAAGTGTTGGAGGAGCTGTTTTTAATAAGACCTTAAAGATAGAAACGATCAAACCGAATCGTTTAAAAATAAAATTTGATGCCAAACCAGATTATTTCAAAGCGAAAGAACCTATTGCAGGAGATGTTGAAGTAAAATGGTTGCATGGAGCTATTGCTCGAAACTTAAAATTAGATATCAAAGGAAAGTTTACACAAACAAAAACAACTTTTCCGAAGTTTACTAATTACAATTTTGACGATGTTACCAGACGTTTTGGTACAGAGGAATTTTCAGTTTTAGATGGAAAATTGAATAATGAAGGAACAACTAATTTTTCAGTAAGGCCAACATTATCAACTAAAGCTCCTGGGATGTTAAAAGCTAGTTTTATTACGAAAGTATATGAAAATGGAGGGGATTTTAGTACAGATGTTTTTTCAAAAAAAGTATCACCTTATACAAGTTATGTAGGATTGTTGAATGCTGAAGAAACCCAATCAAAGAATTACTTATTTACAGATGAAAAATATACCTTTAATGTTGCTACTGTTAATGAAAACGGAAAAGGAATAGCTAATAACTTAGAGGTAAAAGTATATAAACTATCTTGGAGATGGTGGTGGAGTACGTCAGATAACGGATTGTCAAGTTATGACGGAACGCGTTATCATCAATCTTATAAAACGCTTAAAGTTAGCACAAATGCAAATGGAAAAGGAAGCTTTGATTTAAAAATTGATGAGAATGATTGGGGACGTTACTTAATCAAAGTAACTGATAAGAAAAGTAAGCATGTGACTTCTTCGGTAGTTTATTTTGATTGGCCATCTTGGTATGGAAAAAAGAAAGGAAGTCAAGATAAAACAAATGCTACCATGTTAGTTTTTACAACTGATAAGGAAAGCTATCAAGTAAATGAAACGGCAGTAGTTAAGTTTCCTAGTTCTGAAGGTGGGCGTGCATTGATTACTATAGAAAATGGTACAGAAGTATTGAACCATTTTTGGGTGGAAACACAAGGAAAGCAAACAGAATTCTCTTTTCCTGTATTACCAAGTTACACACCGAATGTATTTGTAAATATTTCGTTATTACAACAACATGCACAAACCGTAAATGATTTACCTATAAGAATGTATGGTTCCATTCCAATGCTAGTAAATGATCCTGCAACAAAACTAGCACCAGAAATAAGTCTAGCGGAAGAGATAAGACCAGAATCAACAGCAACGATTAGTGTAAAAGAAAAAGATGGAAAACCAATGACCTATACCATTGCTGTAGTAGATGAAGGTTTGTTAGATTTAACCCGATTTAAGACGCCAAATCCTTGGAGTACTTTTTATGCACGTCAGTCATTAGGAGTAAAAACATGGGATGTTTTTGATGATGTTATTGGTGCCTATGGAGGTAAAGTAAATCAGATTTTAAGTATTGGAGGAGATGAAGCTGAAGCGGGAAGTAAAAATAGAAAAGCAAATCGCTTTAAGCCAATGGTAACCTATTTAGGACCTTTTGAATTAAAAAAGGGAGCGACTGAGAAACATGAAATAAAAATTCCTAAATATGTCGGGTCTGTAAGAGCTATGGTGGTAGCAACGGATACTAAGAAAGAAGCTTACGGAAGTGATGAAAAAACGGCTTTTGTGCGTAAACCAGTAATGGTCTTAGCATCTTTACCAAGAAAGATAACACCACAAGAAACGGTTACATTACCGGTTACTGTATTCGCAATGAAACCATCTATTAAAAATGTAAAAGTAACGGTAGCGTCAAATGAATCCTATACCATTATAGGAGATAAAACTGAAACCATCAATTTTACTCAACCTGATGAGAAAATGGCCTATTTTACATTGAAGGTAAATGACTTTAAAGGAATAGGAAAGGTTAAAGTAGAAGCAAGTTCAGGAAGAGAAAAGGCTACTTATGAGGTGGAGATTGATGTGTTAAACCCAAACCCTGTTACAACAGAAGTAAAAGACATGGTACTGAAAACAAATGAGCAAAGTGAAATAAATTTTGCAACGTTTGGAACCGAAGGAACAAATAGTGCCAGTATTGAGCTGTCAACATTACCTCCTATGAATTTTACAAAACGATTGGGATACTTAATTCAATACCCACATGGATGTGTTGAACAAACTACCTCAAGTGCATTTCCTCAGGTATATTTAACAGAGATTTTTGAGTTATCAGATGACAAAAAACAATCGATAGAAAGAAATATCAAAGCAACCATTCAACGATTGTCAGATTTTCAATTATCTAATGGAGGCTTGTCCTACTGGCAAGGATCAGGATCAGCAAATAGTTGGGGAACCTCATATGCCGGACATTTTATGATAGAAGCGGCTAAAAAGGGATATGCATTACCAATTGGATTTAGATCAAAATGGATTGGTTATCAAAAGCAACAAGCTCGAAATTGGAGAAATGGAAATACGTATTATAACAATGCTTTATCTCAAGCATATAGATTGTATACACTGAGTTTAGCAAACAGTCCAGATTTAGCATCGATGAACCGTTTAAGAGAAACCAATGGTATTTCTAACGAAGCAAAAATGCGATTGGCAGCGGCGTATGCTTTAATAGGAAAAGAATCAGTAGCAAAGTCAATTTTAAGGTCGCTTACTTCAGAATCTTACCGACGCACTAATTATTATAACTATGGTTCTGAAACAAGAAATAAAGCCATGGCTTTAGAAACTTATACCTTGTTAAATGATGATACAAAAGCTATTAAACTAGCTAAAGAAATATCAGAAAGTCTCTCTGGAAATCAATGGATGAGTACGCAAACAACAGCTTATAGCTTGTTAGCCATAAGTCAATATGCTTTAAGAAACGGAGAAAATAGTGGAATTGAAGCAAACTATGCTTTTAATGGAGAAAGTAATAATGTGAATACTTCAAAATCTTTATATGTTAAAGACATACTTCAACTTAAAAAAGAAAATGTAGTTAAGTTGAACAATAAAGGCAAAGGAGTATTGTATGTTAGAGTTTTAAACAAAGGAATTTTACCAGTAGGAGAAGAGAAATCTCTTCAGAAGAATTTAGAATCAAAAGTGATTTATAAAACCAAAGAAGGAACTCAAATTGAACCAGACAAGTTAACTCAGGGAAGTAATTTTATTGCAGAAGTTACGGTTAGAAATACAACCAATAGAAAAGTAGAAAACGTGGCATTGACCCAATATATTCCATCAGGATGGGAAATAGTGAATACTCGCTTTACCGATTTCGGAAATAGCACAACTTCTTCTAATGTAGATTATACGGATATAAGAGATGCTAGTATTAGTAACTATTTTACATTGAAATCATACGAAACAAAAACATTTAGAGTGCTGTTAAATGCTTCTTATCTAGGAATATACTACCTACCAGGAATTCAGGTTGAAGCTATGTATGATAATGACTACATTTCTAGAAATAAAGGAAGATGGGTACAAGTAGTAAAGTAAATAACGATGTTTTGTTTTAATACAAAGAGTTAGATATGGTTTTGATCTTATAGAAATTTGAGTTATGCTTATCGAGTTTATTAGAATTAGTTGGTTGAGATTAACAGATAATATTTATTTTAGAATACTAACTAACTAAACAATAAACAAATGAACAAAAGTATTGTACTTATTTTATTAGCTATTTTAACGATAGGCTGTAAATCAAAAGAGAAAGAAAATGTCAAATCAACATCAGAAAAAAAAGAAATTGTAGAGAAGAAAAAAGATTCTGTAATTTTTAGTTTTACTTTTTTAGGATGTAATAGAGTAGATAGACACCAAGTAGGAGATACTACCGCAACTAATGCATCCACCGCGAACTTATCAGCAATGAAACGAATTTGGACAGAAATTGCTGATTTAAAAAGAAAACCTGATTTGTTCTTTTTTTTAGGAGATATGGTGTTGGCAGAATCAACAACTGAAAATTTAGAAAATCAATTAGTAGCTTGGAAAGAATTGTATTACAACACCAATTTTAGTACAATTAGTAAAGCGAATATAGAAATGGTAGCAATTCCAGGAAATCATGAAATGTTGTATTGGCATGACTATAATGTACCACATCATGATGAATGGCCTTTAAAAGGAGCTACACAAATTTGGATGAAGCATATGGCAGAATATATGCCAAAAGATAGAGATTATGTTATGGGAAAAGATAGTATAAACAATCAAATGACTTTTGCTTTTAAACGAAAGAATATAGGCTTTGTATTGATGAATACAGATACTTATAATACACCTACTACTGAAAACCCATATGGATTGGAAGGACAAATACCTACCAATTGGATAATTAATAAGGTTGAAGAGTATAGAAAAGATCCATTAATAGATCATGTTTTTGTCTTAGGACATAAACCTTATTATGTAAGTGGTAAACCAGAAACAGGACATGCTGGTTTTCCAGAAGGTCCAGTATTATGGCCCAAGTTAGTTGAGAATAAGGTAGTAGCAATGTTATCTGCTCATTTGCATGATTACCAGAGAATGCAACCGGGAGGAGAAGGAACCTATCAAGTAATTGCAGGGAATAGTGGAAGCCCTGGGTCTGCAAAGTTTTTCGGGTACTCTAAAATAGATATTTTGAGTTCAGGAGAAGTAAAGCTAACTTCAATGGGGTATGATGTTGGAAATCCATATTACAAAGCAGTTCCAGATAATCCTTCAACTGTAAGAGATCAAACGACATTAACATGGAGTAAAAATAAGAACCCTTATCTGAATAATTAGGAGAAGTAAAATCTTTTATATAGGGCTTATTAAGAACTTTCTTGATAAGCTTTTTTATTAAAAATTAAACCCTAATTACTGTAATAAGACTGACTATCTTTGTTGCAAATAAAAATTCATAGATATAAATGGCAAATACAATAAAGACACAAGAAGATATTTTAGCAAAGCTTAATATCTATGAACTAAATGAAATGCAAAAAGAAGCGGTTTCAGTGGTAGAAACAAATGTTAATACCGTTATATTATCGCCAACAGGTACAGGTAAAACCTTAAGTTTTTTATTACCAACCTTAAAATTGATAGACTCTAAAAATAATAATGTGCAAGCATTAATTTTGGTTCCTTCAAGAGAATTAGCAATTCAAATAGAGCAAGTACTAAGAGAAATGGGTACTGGGTTAAAAATAAATGCAGTATATGGAGGTAGAGCAATGTCAAAAGATAAGATAGAATTACAACATACACCTAGTATTTTGATAGGAACTCCTGGGAGAATTTCAGACCATATTGCAAGCGATCGTTTTTCGAAAGAACATATTAAAACTTTAATATTAGATGAATTTGATAAGTCGTTAGAAGTAGGTTTTGAATATGAAATGAAAGGAATTATTAATCAGTTACCTAACATAAGTAAGAGAATTTTAACGTCTGCTACACAAGAAACGGAGATACCTAGCTTTGTGGGGTTAGATTCTCCAAAAGTATTAAACTATTTAACTGGGAAAAAATCTAAAAAATTAACGCTAAAAACGGTTGTATCACCTTCAAAAAATAAAGAACAAACATTAGTAGATTTATTGCAACACATAGGAGATAAATCGGGAATTGTATTTTGCAATTTTAAAGATAGCATACAAAGGGTAAGTGAGTTTTTATCAAAAAATAGAATAGCACATAGTTGTTTTTCTGGAGGAATGGAACAAAGAGATCGCGAACGATCACTAATAAAGTTTAGAAATGGAACAAGTCAAGTACTATTGGCAACAGATTTAGCAGCTAGAGGAATAGATATTCCAGAGCTGAATTATATTGTTCATTATGAATTACCGCAGCGTATAGAAGAGTTTACACATAGAAATGGTAGAACAGCAAGAGTGAATGCAAAAGGAACTGCATATATTTTAAAGTGGCAAAAGGAAGAATTGCCTGAGTTTATTGAAAATGCATCAAATGCCGATATATCGCACAAAGAGAAGGTAAAACCTCGCTATTGGGAAACGTTATTTATTTCAGGAGGAAGAAAAGATAAGATTTCCAAAGGAGATATAGCAGGGTTATTTTTTAAAAAAGGAAACCTAACTAAAGATCAATTAGGTGTTATTGAGTTAAAACAAGATTGTGCTTTTATAGCAGTACCAAAAACAGAAGCTAAAAGATTAGTAGAAAGTTTTAATAATACACGTTTAAAGAATAGAAAGGTGCGCGTTTATATCGTATAAGTTAGTCTTTACGTGTAGTTTTTACTTTTGAAATAGATAAATTGTAAATGAAAAAAAAGGATAACATCTTTAAGAGGCATAGGATAAAAATTATCACTATTGTTTTTTTTATGGTTTTATACTATTTCTGTTTACCTAAACAACTTTTTAATACGCCTACATCAACAGTAGTTACCGCTAAGAATGATGCTTTGTTAGGTGCAATAATAGCTAAAGATGGGCAATGGAGATTTCCAGAATTAGATTCGGTTCCTTATAAATTTGAACAGTGTATTTTACAGTTTGAAGATGCTTATTTTTATGATCACTTTGGATTTAATCCAATTTCTATAGCTAAAGCTTTACAAGAAAATATCAAAGCAAAAAAAGTTGTAAGAGGAGGTAGTACTATTACCCAACAAGTTATTCGTTTATCAAGAAAGAATACGACTCGTTCATATACGGAGAAATTAAAAGAACTTGTTTTAGCTACACGATTAGAGCTTCGTTCTTCAAAAGAAGAAATTTTAACACTCTATGCGTCTCATGCTCCTTATGGTGGGAACGTAGTTGGACTAGAAATGGCAGCTTGGAGATATTTTGGGTTAGCACCACATCAACTTTCATGGGCAGAAAGTGCTACGCTGGCAGTTTTACCTAATGCTCCTTCTCTTATTTACCCAGGTAAGAATCAATTAAGACTTAAAAAGAAAAGAGATACTTTATTAAAAAAGTTGTTTCAAGAGGAGATCATTGACAAAGAAACCTATGAATTAGCTATTGAAGAAGAGCTTCCTAAGAAACCTTATAAATTACCTACAGTAGCACCACATTTTGTGCAAGAAGTAGCCAAAAAACATCCTGGTAAACGTATAAGAAGTTCTATTGATATTTATTTGCAACGACAAATAAACACGATTGCTAAAAAGCATTATGAATTACAAAGACAAAACGAAGTACATAATTTGGCTATTTTAGTGTTAGATGTTGAAAAGAGAAAAGTACTTAGTTATATAGGAAACGCTCCTACCACCAAACATCATCAAAAGGATGTGAATAATGTGATAGCTCCAAGAAGTACAGGAAGTACTTTAAAGCCTTTCTTATATGCACATATGCTAAATGAAGGTGAATTATTACCAACGCAATTGGTTGTTGATGTACCAACAGAAATAGCTGGATATACCCCTAAAAATTTCGATTTAACTTTTGATGGAGTAGTTCCTGCAAATGAAGCGTTGACAAGATCCTTAAACATTCCAGCAGTAAGAATGTTGCAAAGCTATGGTTTAGAGAAGTTCAGAGAAGATTTAAAAAAGTATAATATAAACGATATTAATAAGTCTGCCGATTATTATGGACTTTCTTTAATCCTTGGAGGAGCAGAAGCTAGTTTGTGGGATCTATGCAAAACATTCGCTGGATATGCTGGAACTATCAATCATTATGAAGATTTAAAACATCAATATTATTCACAAGAGTTTATAGAACCAAGTTTCTTACAATTGAAAGAAATCGTTTACGGAAAGAAACAAAAAGAATATACTAATATAGATGCAGGATCAGCCTTTACAACACTGAATACACTTACAGAAGTAAACAGACCATACACAGATCAAGCATGGAAGTACTTTGACTCCTCTCAAAAGATAGGATGGAAAACAGGAACTAGTTTTGGTAATAAAGATGCTTGGGCTATTGGAGCAACTCCAAAATATGTAGTAGGAGTTTGGGTAGGAAATTCAGACGGAGAAGGAAGAGCGGATTTAACAGGAGTTGGGAGTGCAGCACCTATCATGTTTGATGTGTTCGATGTATTACCTAAATCATCATGGTTTTTAGAACCTTTTGAAGATTTAGTAGAAGAGAATATCTGTAAAAAAAGTGGGTATTTAGCTTTACCTATCTGTGAATCTACAAGAAAGAGAATTCCTAAAAAAGGAATTCGTGTAAAGCCATGTCCTTATCATAAAGAAGTTACGGTAGATAAAACAGAGAAGTATCGAGTAAATACCAATTGTGAATCTGTTAGTAATATTAAAAGAAAACCATGGTTCGTATTACCTCCATTAATGGCCTATTATTACAAACAGAAAAATGCAGATTATAGTGTGTTACCAAACTATAAACAAGGATGTATTGAAGAAGATCTAAACACAATGGACTTTGTGATTCCAACCAAATATGAATCAACAGTTTCATTAACCAAAGGAGCAGATGGAAATGTAAATCCATTAATTTTGAAGTTGACACATTCCAATCCTGAAGCAAATGTATTTTGGTATATGAATGAAAAATACATTGGTAAAACGCAACAATATCATGAAAAAGAAATACTCCCTAAAAAGGGAGTATATAAAATTACGGTCTTAGATGATTTTGGTAATGAAAAAACACGTATGCTTAAATTGCAATAGCTTCTTTTTTCTTGCATATAGTATTTTGTAAACGCATACCATAATCAGCTAACGCTTTAATTTCTTTAACACCGGCTAAACGTTCTCTACCAATAATTAATAACCCTCGATTGCTGGCTTCAATGTGGTAGTATGTATTACTTTCGAAAAAGAGTACTAATTCATCTGTAAAGAAATGCTTTATTTCTGAAGTGCTTTTACCAGATAAATAAAAACGTTTAGAAAAATCTGGATGCTCATCTATATCAATATCTTTAAATCCAGCGAAATGATATATATACTCAAAAATACCTTCACGATCTAAAGTAAAATCAGGTACGTCATTTTCTAATTGAATATGTAGCATCGTTGCTTTTATAATTTGCTTGGCAAATAATTCACCCTCATGAAATTCAACATCAAACAACGTACAATTTTCATTAGAAAGTACATTTGATACCTTTTTAATTGTACGAGTTTTGAAATAACCAAAGCTAGGGATTTTTGTTACCTGAGAAGGCAATAATTGATATTCCCAACCTAACTCAGTACTGATATGTTGTAGTGATTTTTGTCTTTTAGTTAAATTATGAACGATACCTAAATCTTCTTGTTGCGTCGGTATATTTTTACGTAAAGCAAAAGGATGTTCACTAGTAGAGTTATGACTATCTAAACCAATTACTTCAAAATGACCTCCTTTACGTTTAAAAGATTCCGCATAATTGTTGAGGTTTTCCATTACTGAATGATCTACAAAATCACATAAGGTAAAGTCAATAATAGCATCTTCATTTTCTGGGATTTGATCTAATTTTGCTTTTAGTTTAGTGTAGTTTAAAAAACTAGAGAAGTTCTTTACTGAAACGTAGTACTTATCATCCTCTTTAAACATTAGAACATTGGGTTTTAATAAGTTTCTAAAAAACAAACTAAAACTCTTATTGATAAATGTATGAATTACAAAAGTGGCTAGAATACCCACTAAAATACCAGTAATTAAACTTGTGGTAATGGTGGTTAACAAAGTAATTAAGAAAATAACTAACTGTTCCTTTCCAATTTTAAATACTTTGCTAATATTTTCTGGAGAAGCGAGCTTGTAACCAGTGTAAACTAAAATAGCGGCTAATGCTGAAAGTGGAATCTTACGTAATTCACTAGCAAAAAGCAAAATAAATATTACTAAGAACGAAGCATGGAAGAAGTTTGCAGAACGATTGCTTCCCTTATTATTTACGTTTACAGAACTACGAGCAATTACTGTTACCACATTTAAACCACCCAAGAAACCACTAATTACTGTAGCTAATCCCAAAGCTCGAATGTCTTTGTTTACATTAGAACGACGTTTTAATGGATCTAATTTATCTACAGCTTTAATACTCAATAAACTTTCTATACTAGCAATTAATGTAATAGAAATAACCGCGCTGATGAAGTCCATTTCATACACCTTTCCAAAATCAGGGAAGTTAAAATTAGAAACTACATCATCAGGAATATTAATTAATAAATTGGCATCGATAGGATAGTTACTAGCAGAAAAATACTCGAAAAAGTAATACATTCCAACACTTAACATTACAATCCACATAGGAGCAGGAACCAATTGGAAATACTTATTTCTAATTTTACCATAGAATACCATAATAAGCAAACTTATAATACCTACACCACCAGCATACAAAACACTGGTACTATTAGAGGTAACGTAATTATATAACCCTTCTGGTGTTTGTAATACTAATTGTACAATACTTCCTTTGGCATTTAAATTTCCTAACATTACATGAATTTGCTTTGCAAAAATTCCAATACCTATAGCGGCTAGCATTCCTTGTATGGCAGATGCTGGGAAAAAATCTCCTAATGATCCAAGTCTTAAAAAACCTAGAATAACCATAATGAGCCCTGAGATAACTATGGCAGCCAAGGTATATAAAAAACCTTGATGCATATCTCCAGCTCCAAGCGTGGTAATAGCCCCTAAAATAACTACTACTAAACCATTTCCTGGTCCTGTGATAGTTACATTAGAACCTCCTAATAAAGCTACTACAGAACCTCCAATAATTGCTGCTATAATTCCTGAAATAGGAGGTGCTCCTGAAGCCAATGCTAAACCTAAACCTAGAGGTAATGCTATTAAAGAAACAACAAAACCGGAAAAAAGGTTTTGTGGTATATCATTTATAAATGTTTTAAAATTATTCTTCATATTAAGTTACTTCACTATTAAAACATCGGTTGGTAATTCTGATAAAATGTATTCTAAGTCCTGAGGGAAAATTCTATCAAATATCCCTGTTTTTGTTGGAGCATTCATAACAAGTAAATCGGCACGTTTTACTTTTGCATAATGTCCAATAGAATATCCTCTTTTACCAAAGATGTTTTGTGTTTTTACAGTAATATCTTTGGTGTTGATTTCTTCTAAAATTGAACGAACGCGTAAATTTTCACGTTTTTTTATCTGCTCTTTTATTTTCGTACTTTCTTCTAGAGTTTTATCATCGTTAACCCTAACATTTAATTCAGACTGACTAGTTTCTTCAACGATGGTTATTCTTTTACATCCCAAACTATGAGAAACATCAAAAGCTGTTTTTATAGTATCTTGTGTTTTGTCGTCTTTTAGACCATTCACAACAATATGTTTACAAGGAATTCTTTTTACAGAAGGTTTTATCATCAATAAAACAGAACATGGAGCTTTTCTAGTTAGTTTTCTGGCAATTGACCCTACATAATACTTATATAAATTTTCTCTTTGTAAAGCTCCTAGTATCAATAAATCAATTTGATGTTTATGAATAGTGTTTAGTATAACATTTACAGGGTTTCCTTCTTGCCAAATAGTGGTATAAGAATTTGTTTCTGGAACAATATCTAGTAATTGTTTTAGTTTTGCTTCTTTCTCTGGAGTTTTCTTACCAACATGAACTCCAACAAGTTGAGCGTTGAGCATATCAGCTAATCGAATTGCTTCAAATAAGTTGGCTTTTAAATTTGGAGAAAAAGCAATACCAATAAGAATTTTTTTCGTCAAAATTTGTATTTTAAGCCGCCGAAGATAGAGTTTTATTATCGCATACGAAAAAATAACTATTAAGAACACTGAACTTGACAATATATGATTGAATTAGCAGGAATTATCATTCTAGGAATTTTAGCACAATGGGTAGCATGGAAATTCAAAATACCAGCAATTTTACCATTAATATTAATAGGCCTTTTTGTTGGTCCGATTGCGGCTGAATTTTTTAATGAAGATGGAAGTAAATGGATTGAGCCTGTTTGGAATGGAACCAAAGGATTGTTTCCTGGTAATGGTCTGTTTTACTTTGTTTCGTTAGCTATAAGTATTATCCTTTTTGAAGGAGGGTTAACTCTGAGGAAAAGTGAAATATCAAATGTAGGTCCCGTTATAACTAAGTTAATAACTTTAGGGTCTGCCGTGACTTTTGTGATTTCGGCCATATTTGCGCATTATATTTTCAATTTAGGGTGGGAAATTTCTATGCTATTTTCAGCATTGATTATTGTTACTGGACCTACCGTAATATCTCCTATTTTAAGAAATATTCCTTTAAAGAAAGATGTAGCAGCAGTATTAAAATGGGAAGGAATACTAATTGATCCTATTGGAGCTTTAGTAGCGGTATTAATGTTTGAGTTTATTAGTGTAGGAGGAGGAAGCGGATTTACTAAGACAGCTTTATTAGAGTTTGGAAAGATTTTATTGTTTGGGTTTACCTTCGGATTTACTTTTGCACACGCTCTTATATTTGTTGTAAACCGAAAATTGGTTCCTCACTATTTATTAAATGTAGTAGCATTATCATCGGTATTATTAGTTTTTGTACTATCGGATTTGTTCGCTCATGAATCAGGATTACTTTCTGTAGTAGTTATGGGTATGGTCATTGCAAACAGTAAAATTCATAGTTTTGATGAACTACTTTATTTTAAAGAATCATTATCAGTTTTATTGATTTCGATCTTATTCATTTTATTAGCTGCCAACATGAATATTAGCGAATTAAAATTAGTATTCAATTGGGAAGCTCTATTGTTATTTGCATCAGTTGTATTAATTATCCGACCATTAGGAGTATTTCTAAGTACCTATAATTCTAAACTAAAATTGAATGAAAAGTTATTTATAAGTTGGGTTGGTCCTAGAGGTATTGTAGCAGCTGGTATTGCGTCTCTATTCGGAACAAAATTAATGCAGCAAGGAGTAGAAGGAGCCGAGTATATTACTCCTTTAGTATTTATGATTGTGTTAGGAACAGTTTTATTAAATGCAACAACGGCAAGATTGTTTGCAAAGTTAGTTGGGGTTTTCTTAAAAGAATCGAAAGCAATTGTTATCATTGGAGCTTCTGAAGCATCTCGCTTGATTGCTAAATACCTAATAGATAATGATCGAAGAGTGGTGTTGTTAGATAGAAATAAGAGTTATATCAATGAAGCAAGAGATAATGGAATAGAAGCATTTGATGTTGACATTTTTCACGATAGTTTAGATGAAAATGTAGAATTGAATGATGTTGGATATTTAATAGCAATGACAGGTAGTGATGCGGTAAATGAATTTGCAATAAATCAATTTTCTGAATTATATGGAGAACAAGGAACCTTTAGAATTGCAACTTCAAATGAGGCTAAATTGGAAGATAATCAGATGAATGGAATGCTATTAAGTTGTAAAGATGATTATATTAATTTAAATGACAGTGCTAGAGATTATCCTAACATGAATGAGTTAGTAGTAAGCTCTTCTGAAGATTACCTTAATAAGTTAAAAGTAATTAATGATGAGTTAAAGTCAATTCCATTATTTGTGAAAATGGGAGAGAACTTTGAAGTAGTTACCAATGTAAAAGCAGAAGATATTCAGGAAAATAATACAATTGTTTATCTAGGAAAAGAACTAGACATCTAATCCAAAGGTGTTTTTAAGTGTTTCTAAAAGAGGATTCTTCTCTTTAAGCTTTTGATATTTTTCGTGTGGAGTATATGCAAATTTCTTTTCGACTTTTTCATTTACGACCACTTTAATACTAATACCATAGTTGTTTAACGTTTCACGTAAATGTTTTAATAACTTTGGTTTAGCTTTTTCAAGCTGATTAGACATTAAACTATTAGGTAACGAAAAGAGTATTTCGAAGTTGTTTGATAGTTTTGGTTCTCCTGCAGTAATTACAGAAGCTACACTTCGTTCACCACCATTATAAAGCTTAAAATAATATTTTTTCCAAGCATCCTTTAATTGCTCTTCCGTAAAAGGTGTTTTAGGATGATTATCGAAGTTTTCTTCTAAATCAGAACTTTTTTCTTCACGCTTCTCATGAACACTTTTTAACGTAAGAGAAGATGAACGTCTACGAACTCCTTCTAATCTAGGTTTCTTTATTTTAACCTCTTCCTGAGGAATAACTTTCTTTTCAACAGGTCGTTGTTGAACGGGAGAAGGAGTAGGTTTTACTTCTTTCTTTACTTTTGAAATTTTAGGAGATAAAGAAGTAAAAAATGTAGCAGGAATTATGTAGTTGCTAGATTTTTTTTTTGCTCCATCAAAAGTGATAGAGGCAATTTGCATTAAAGTAAGTTCTACCAGTAAACGCTGATTTTTACTACTTCTGTATTTTAAATCACAGTCATTAGCTTTATCAATGGCAGGTAATAAAAACTGCATACTAGCCTTATTAGCCTGTTCTAAATATTTTTTCTTAGTATTATCACCAACTTCTAAGAGCTGAATGGTTGCACTATCTTTAGCAACCAATAAATCTCTAAAATGAGATGCCAGTCCGCTAATAAAGTGATGTCCTTCAAAACCTTTAGAAAGAACTTCATTAAAAGCCATTAATACTTCCGGAATTTTGTTAGATAATAACAAATCAGTCATATTAAAATATACATCATAATCTAAAACGTTCAAGTTTTGAGTAACTGCCTCACGAGTTAGATTATTACCAGAAAAACTCACCACTCTATCAAAAATAGATAGGGCATCACGCATAGCTCCATCTGCTTTTTGAGCAATAATATGAAGCGCATCATCATCGGCAGTAATATTTTCTTTTGCGCAAATCGTTTTTAAATACTCTTTAGCATCTAATACACCAATTCGTTTAAAATCAAAAATTTGACAACGAGATAAAATCGTTGGAATTATCTTGTGTTTTTCAGTGGTGGCTAAGATAAAAATAGCATGTGCAGGTGGCTCTTCAAGCGTCTTTAAAAAAGCATTAAAGGCTGCTTGTGAAAGCATGTGCACCTCATCAATAATGTATACCTTGTATTTTCCAGTTTGAGGAGGAATTCTTACCTGATCTGTTAAATTACGAATATCATCAACAGAGTTATTCGAAGCTGCATCTAATTCGAAAATATTAAAAGCAAAATCTTCATCTTCTGTGGTTGAACTTTCTTGGTTTATTCGTTTTGCTAAGATTCTAGCACACGAAGTTTTACCAACACCTCTTGGTCCTGTAAACAATAAAGCTTGTGCTAAATGATTGTTTTTTATAGCATTTTCTAACGTATTTGTAATGGCTTGTTGCCCTACAACATCCTCAAAATTTTGAGGTCTATATTTACGTGCCGATACTATAAAATGTTCCATTAATTACTTTTGTTTACTTGAACAAAAATAGAAAACCCAACAGCAACACACAAACAATTTTCTTAAGGAAAACATAAAGTTGTAAACAATTGTATGTAGTTGTTTTTTTTAACGACCAATGAGTCATAAACATTATAAAAGAATGAAAAAATACATTTTAGCAGTACTTACTTTAAGTTTAGTGTTTTATAGTTTTAAAACAGTAGGAGAGCATGATAAAGAGAAGGTATTACCTAAGAATATTGAAACTAAAGTAGCATATTTTGCAAGTGGATGTTTTTGGTGTGTAGAGGCCATTTTTGAAAGTGTAAATGGAGTAGAAGAGGCTGTTTCTGGTTATGCTGGAGGACATACAAAAAGACCTACGTATCAAACTATAGGAACTGGAAGAACTGGACATGCAGAAACGGTAGCAGTATATTACGATCCTAAAATAGTGAGTTTTCAAACCTTAGTAGATGTTTTTTTTGGATCTCATAATCCAACAACAAAAAACGGGCAACATCCAGATTATGGAACACAATATCGTTCTATTGCTTTTTATCAAAACGAGAAGGAGAAAAAAATCATTGAGAATACCATTGAGAAATTAAATAAAGAAATTTATAAAGGTAAAATAGTGACTGAAGTTACCAGTTTTACTAGGTTTCATAGAGCTGAAGAGTATCACCAAAACTATGAAAAGTTACATCCTTATAATTCTTATGTAAGGAATGTCTCAATACCGAGACTAAACAAATTCAAAAGAAAGTTTCCCCATCTTTTAAAAAATAAAGTTCATTAATAGAATTTATTAATTAATAGTTTGAATGCTGAAACCTTTTGATCTAGTGATAGGTCAAAAGGTTTTATTTTTTAAATAAAAACCCAAGTCCTAAGCGACTTAAAAACTTCTTTTCAAATTCCCAGAAGAAATCAAACTTTCCAAATAACCAACCTACTATTGGTAAGGTAGTTTGATAAATAGGAAAAATCAATAGGAAACGATAAAGACCATATAAAAACCAATGTGTATTATCTGAAGTGATATTAAAAAATGATAAAACAGGACCTCCTATTTTAGCGGCAAAAGACCCGTTAATTGAAAAAACCAGTAGTACTGCAATGACATCCCAAGTAGTTTTTAGCCCCCAACGTTGTTTTAATTTTTCCATGGTGCAAAAATAACTAAAAGAAAAAGGGCAAACAACAAATGTTTACCCTTTTAAGAATGTATTTTAATTAAGTTTATTTCTTACCAAAAAGTCCACCAAGTAATCCTCCTAATAATCCACCTGATTTTTGATTGCTAGCTCCACCTAATACCATTCCTGCTACATCATCTACAACACTACCATCTCCATCAGCATCTAAGATTTGCTCAAGGAAGCTTTGTTCTTTCTGAGCAGAGTTACCTCCTAATAAACCTCCAAGTAGTCCAGTTAAGTCACCAGAGTTATTTACATTACTTTGACGTGTTTGCTTACCTAAAACCCCCATTAAAATTGGAGCTGCGGTTTTTAAAATATTAGCAACTGATCCAGCATCAATTCCTGCTTTTTGACCAATAACTGCCTCAACACCTTGTTGTTTATTACCCAAAACATGACCTAAAATTTTGCTTCCATCTTGTAAAACATCCGCATTTACTCCACCTTGAAATAAATCTCCAAGATTATCTAAAATACTTCCATCATGTTTGTTAGATAAAGCACCCATTAAACCTTCAGCACCTTGCGGTGTAGCTGCATTACGTTGCATCGCTTTCATTAAAACTGGTAAAGCCATAGTTAATACACTTCCAGTTTTATTAGTGTCTTGCCCTGTAGATCCTGCTACTCCTGAGATTATAGTTTTTCCTAAGTCGCTGTTTAATAGGTCTAAAATTCCTTCCATTTGTTCTTTTTTAAGATTAGTAATTCGTTTTCAGTAATTGAGACACAAGTTACGAATTTAAAGTCACATTTGTTTCAATAATTATTTTTACCTTTCAGCTTTTAAAATAAACTATTACATGAAAAAAATGGCATTACACTGGAAGATTCTTATAGGAATGGTTCTAGGTATATTATTTGGATTGGCAATGACTGCAGTTGATGGTGGAGCAGATTTTGTAGGAGATTGGATAAAACCGTTAGGGACAATTTTTGTTAAACTACTAAAATTAATAGCGGTTCCATTAATTATAGCATCTTTGGTAAAAGGAATTTCTGATTTAAAGGACATTTCAAAGTTTAAAAATATTGGATTACGAACCATTGTGATTTATGTGGGTACTACAGTGATGGCAATTACGATAGGATTGTTACTAGTTAATATTGTAAAGCCAGGAAATGGAATATCTGAAGAAACGATTACCAGATTAACGGAGACTTATGCTAATAGTGGTGGTGTTCAGGCGAAAATTGCAGAAGCATCAAAACAAAAAGCAAGCGGACCTTTACAGTTTTTAGTCGATATGGTGCCTGAGAATGCTATGAAAGCAATGAGTAATAACAAAGCTATGTTGCAAGTAATTTTCTTTACCATAATTTTAGGGATTTCCATGTTACTAATTGGAGAAAAAAAAGCTAAGCCATTAAAGGACTTTTTTGATTCTCTAAACGAGGTGGTATTGAAAATGGTAGATTTAATTATGTTATTTGCTCCTTATGCCGTATTTGCTTTATTAGCAAGTGTAGTAGTATCATCAAATGACCCAGATTTATTATTAGCACTATTAAAATATGCGTTTACTGTTGTTGGTGGTTTATTAATAATGGTTGTGTTCTATATGATTTTAGTAAGTGTGTTTACGAAAAAGAATCCATTATGGTTTTTACAGCAAATAAGTCCAGCGCAGTTATTAGCATTTTCAACAAGTAGTAGTGCAGCAACCTTACCTGTTACTATGGAGCGTGTAGAAGAGCATGTAGGAGTAGATAAAGAAGTATCGAGTTTTGTACTTCCTGTGGGAGCAACTATTAATATGGATGGTACTAGTTTATATCAAGCAGTAGCGGCAGTATTCATTGCTCAAGCTTTAAGTTTTGACTTAAGTTTTGCAGATCAGTTAACGATTATATTAACAGCACTATTGGCATCAATAGGTTCTGCTGCAGTTCCAGGGGCTGGTATGGTAATGTTAGTGATTGTATTAGAAGCAGTAGGTTTTCCAGGAGATAAATTAGCTATTGGTTTAGCGCTTATTTTTGCGGTAGATAGACCGTTAGATATGTGTAGAACAGTAATCAATGTAACAGGTGATGCAACGGTATCTGCATTAGTAGCTAAATCAGTTGGGAAATTAGGAGATCCAAAGCCTAAAAACTGGGATGATCATTATGATGAAGTAAAGTAAAATTTCACTTTTATATATTAAAAAAAAAACTATTTTTATAAACACCAATGTACATAGCTATATTGGTGTTTATTTTATTAATCAAACTAAACTAATACCAGTTTAATTATATGAACATTTGTTTTTTAATGTATCCTTGGGAAGAGATTGACCCAGAGAATGATACTACATTAGCACTTATTCATGAGTGTGCAAAAAGAGGGCATGGAGTAGCAATTTGTACACCATCTAATTTGACAATACGTAACAGTATAACGAATGCGTTTTGTACGATTATTAATAGAATGGAGAAAGTACCATCAAGTATAAAATCGTATTATAAAAAAGCAACTACAAGGGAAGAGATGTTACCATTAGCAGGATTTGATGCTATTTTTATGCGTGCGAATCCACCATTAGATCCTTTAATGCTGAATTTCCTTGATTCTGTAAAAGATGATGTGTTTATCATTAATTCTGTTCAAGGAATGAGAGAAGCTAATAATAAACTGTACACTGCGGTTTTTGAAGATCCTAATAATGAAATTATTCCAGTAACACATGTATCTAAGAATAAAGATTATTTGATAAAAACGATTGCAGAGTCATCATCTGATAAAATGATTTTAAAACCACTTAATGGTTATGGTGGTTCTGGAGTAATCTTAATAGAAAAATCGGCAATGGGTAATATTAATTCGTTGTTAGATTTTTACATTAGTAAAAGTGATGGGTCTTCAGATTATGTAATTCTTCAAGAATATATTGAAGGAGCAGAAAAAGGAGATGTTCGTATTTTATTACTAAATGGTGTTCCAATTGGCGCAATGAAACGAATTCCAGGTGAAAAAGATCATCGTTCAAACGTTACTGCTGGAGGAAGAGTGGAGAAGCATAAGTTGACAAAAGCAGAAAAGGTTCTTTGCGAAAAAATAGGGCCTAAATTGGTTAAAGATGGATTGCTGTTTGTAGGAATTGATGTAATTGGAGGAAAGTTAGTCGAGGTGAATGTAATGAGCCCAGGAGGAATAACCTATATCAATAAGGTTTCCAAATTGAAACTTCAAGAAAAAGTAATCGATTTCTTAGAAAGTAAAGTGTTAGAAAAAAATGCAGCTTTCAGAAGAATGACAGATTTAAAGAGAACAGTAAATGAAGCTTAAAGTACCTTCTTCTTTAGTTAATGTAGATTGGTTGTACAATAACTTGAATAATGAAAATATCATTGTGTTAGATGCAACTATTCAAAAAGTAGGAGCAAGGAGTAGTAACGATACTATAAAAGAGCAAATACCTCAAGCTGTTTTTTTTGATTTAAAGAATGTGTTTTGTGATAGGGAAGGAGTATTCCCAAATACAGTGCCTATAAAAGAACATTTTCAAAAAGAAGTTAGGAAGCTTGGAGTTAATAATGACAGTTGTGTTGTAGTATATGATACCTTAGGAGTGTATTCTTCACCAAGAGTTTGGTGGCTTTTTAAATTATTTGGATTTGAAAATGTAGCTGTGTTAAATGGTGGATTAAATGAGTGGAAGCGTTTATCTTATAAAGTTGAATTAGCTCAAGAGTCAAAGATACAAGAGGGTAATTTTACAGCAAGTTATAATAAAGAGGTATTCGCAACTTCAATAGAAGTTCTGAAATCGTTAGATGAAGATGTTTGTATCCTCGATGCTCGATCAATAGGAAGATTTGAAGCAACTACTCCAGAACCAAGAGAAGGTTTAAGAGGAGGACATATTCCGAATTCTAAAAGTTTACCATATGCTGTTTTGCAAGAAGAAGGTAAAATGAAAACGTTAGAAGAGTTAAAGAAGCTGTATGCGAATAGAAATCCTAAAAATCAAGAGATGATTTTTACATGCGGTTCTGGAATTACAGCATGTATTTTAGCTTTGGGAGCTGATGTATCAGGGTATAAGAAATATAAAGTTTATGATGGCTCATGGACAGAATGGGCAAGCAAGTTAGAATTACCAATAGAGAAATAATGGAGTTAGATTGGACAAAGAGAGAATTTGAAATATATGTACTGTTATTCGCAGCACATTGTAACTATATAGAAACAGAAGAAGAGAGAAACTACATTTTAGCTAAAGTAGATGAAGTTACTTACAACAAAATGCATACAGAGATTGTTGCAGAAAGTGACCATACTAATTTAGAAAAGATAAAACTATATTTAAAAGAGAATAAGTATTCAGAGAATGAGAAAGATGATTTAATTAGAGATATTAAAGAAGTCTTTTTTGCTGATGGTACGGTAGATGCAATGGAAAGGAAAGTATTTGGAGTTTTACAAAAAATATTGAGTTAAATGCTGAAATTATCTATTGATGATATCATTGAGAAGATTCATAAAGAAGAATTTTTCGAAGCAGTAAGCGAAGAGTATTCTTTTATTTTAAAAATTGATAATTATGTTCCTTATGTATGTGGTGCTGTGCATGATGGGCATCAATTTAGAAAAGAACTTTGGACTAATTGTAAACATACCGAATATGAACGTTGGTATGAAGAAGATCCAGAAACTAAAAACATGGTCATCTCTCATCCTATTGTCATAGCGGGTTTAGATTCTCGATTTGAATATGATCTTAATAGGGCACCAGAAACAGCGATATATGAAGATGCTTGGGGAAAACAATTATGGCACAAACCACTTTCAGAAGAAATGAAGGAAAGAAGTCTTCAAAAACATGCTGATTTTTATAAAGTTGTTCATGCCTTAATTACAAAAATAGAGGAGAAATTTGGATGCTGTGTGGTATATGATATACATTCTTACAATTGGCAACGATGGGAACGAGAAGTGCCCGTGTGGAATTTGGGAATTGCGAATGTAGATAATACCAAGTATGCAGATACTATAGAATCTTGGAGGAAGACCTTAGAACTTATGCCATTACCTAATGGGATACAATCTACCTCTAAAATCAATGATACTTTTCAAGGAAATGGGTATTTTCTAAAATATATAACTAAAAATTTCAGTAATACTTTGGTTTTGGCTACAGAAATAGCAAAAGTATATTGTGATGAAATGAACCAAGTAAACTACCCGGAAGTAGTTTCTGCTGTAGAAAAGTATTTAAGAATTGAATTAAAAAAACACGCTGAAACTTTTTACCAAAGCTTTAAATTGTAACTTTGCAGCCACTTTTTCAAATTGAATTATGATGAATGATATGAATGTTGCTACACAGGAACTGTTCAAAATAGATACATATATTGATACGCTTGTTAAAAAGATAGAGCTATTAAATTATGTTAATCCAACTAATATAGAAGAGCAAAAGGAGTTGTTTTTTACTTCGAAGTATTTAACAGATCCAGTATTTGAATATCCTAAAAGAGATTTTGATAAGTTTAAATTACATAGAGAATTTTTTACACTTGAATTAGAGAAGATTAGTGATGAAAGAATTCGTAATTTGTATGAAGAAATTGTTTACTTCTATTCTGGTTTAATTCAATGTATAGAAACAATAGGTGAAGGGAAAAAGTTCTATTATAATAGTTTACGTTCTTTTGGAACACCTACTGAAGAAGATGTAGAAAATGCTAAGTTTATCTTACATTTTGAAGATAAGGATAAAGATTCTGATGTATTTAAACCTAAATTTTCACCAGATCAGGCTGTTGAAATATTTAAAGAATATGGTAAAAACTATGAATTTGATTTTCATATAAAAAAATCAACAAAAATGAGTGCTATTGCTATGGTTTTAAATAGTATTAAAACTTTAGTAATTAGCGGTAATCATACTTTTTCTGAAAATGAAATGTCCATTCTTACAAACCATGAAATAGGAGTGCATATGGTTACTACCATGAACGGATTAGAGCATCCATTAAAAATATTTTCACACGGTTTTCCAAACAATGTTGAAACTCAGGAAGGATTGGCTGTGTTTAGCGAATATATGTCTGGTAATTTAACATTGAAAAGACTTAAAGAATTAGCTTATAGAGTAATAGCGGTAGATGCTTTAGCAAAAGGATATTCCTTTTCTAAAACATTCAGACTATTACATAATACTTATGATTTGGAAAGAGAAGATGCTTTTTACAAAACGGTGAGAGCCTACAGAGGAGGCGGTTTTACAAAAGATTATTTGTATTTGACAGGACTCAAAAAGATTTATAACTATTACAAATCGGGAAAAGATTTGAGTGTATTATTAACGGGTAAAGTGTCATTAGATTTTGCTGAAGATATTGAGTATCTGATGAAAAATAATTATGCGGTACCTTCAAGGTTTATAACAGATTCTTATGCAGAAAATAAGAATGAAAATAAAACCATTGATTTTATCTTAGAGAATTTAAAATAAAATCAATGGTTTAAAAACCTGTAACAGGTTTATGGGCTTAAGATTTTAGGATTACCATCCTTCTCCGCCACCATTACCGCCACCTCCGGTTGATTGACCGTTGCTTAGATAAATATTTCTTTCTTTGGTAACAGTTTGACCATTCTTTGAAGCTCTTACATATATGGTAACATTACCACTTGTTGTTGGAGTCATTAATATAGAACTTGTTGTAGAACCGTTTATTTGCGAACGTTTTCTTGCCCCATTAGGATATCCAATTCCCCATACCCAATTGTCTACAGAAGTATTGCTAGATACCCAAAATTTATGATACAAATATCCACCGATATATACATGGTCAATTTCAAGATTAATCGAAGATAACTGTAAATTTACAATAGGCTGACAATCACTAACAGCTAAACTAATAGGGTTACTTGCAGGCGAACTACCGTTATATGAAATATTAGATACCTGGTAAAGCTCAACACTACCGCTATTTAGTAAACTCTTAATATCAATATTGGGCTTTGTAGTACCTATAGTAGCCATTCCTGGCCAACTATCTTTAATTACCCAACGATTGTCATTTGTCCATCCAATAATGGTAAATGCATGGTATGAAAGACCTCCAGCAGGAATAGTATAGTTTCTAAACTTTGTGGCATTATGAATTCCACTTTGACTTCCTGAAACCTTTAATACAATAGGTCCATCGTCTAATATCTTTTGTTTTATGTCTTCATCTGTGTTAAGAGCATTATTATCTAATTGATACGCGTTTCCAACGGTCACATAGTTTCCTAATGCTCCCCCATCGGTAACTTGCCAAACAGGAGGAGTAACATCAATGTTTAAAGAGATATTATAAGATTTTTGACCACTTGAATGATTGATATATGCCAATACCTGTGATCTTGGGATGCTACAACCAGAAGGATCTGGATTATTAACAGGACAAGATATTGGAGCAAACGAATTAATAGCAGAATTGGATGTGGTTAAAGGAATTTTAAAGGTTGAGTTTAGAATAGAAAGGTAATTAGTAGCACTCCAAACTTTATAATCTAAATAAGCTTCAGATAAAGAGAATAAACTGTTACCAGATACATTATTTTCAATTCCATAAGTCGTCTCAATAGCCGCATTAAAAGCAAAAGAAAGACAAGGCCCCTGATAAGGTTGTGATTTTGCTTCCGTAACAAAATCTTTTGTTCCGTTCGTTGTTGGTGCACTATTCCAAGAAAAATCACAAGGAATGTTTTGTGCAATTAAGTTCATTGAAATCAATGAAGCGAGAAGTAATAATTTTTTCTTCATAATTTGACATTTTTATTTTTAATGTAATTTTAAAAATGCGTAGGGACATTTATTATACTGTGTACAGTAATGAAAAATGTTACCCCAACTTTTTGAAAATTAATAAAAAAGCAAATAAACAACATCAATTTTATGTTGGATAATAAGAATTTCGTCTGAATGAAAGGTTGTCTTATTTACCTAAGAAAAAAGAAATTTTTGTTTAGTTCGATACGAGGGAACTACGATCTATTTTTTCAAGATAAGTATATAAGATTTGTTCATTTACATGAAGGAAGTTTATAAGTTTTAAAGCTACAATTATAGCATTATTAATGAGACCTTCTTCATCAGTACTAAATTCAACTTGTAATTTATGGTTTTTAGCCTGCTCATCATTTGAAATACCTTCAGGGTCTAACCAAGTGCCCTTTACATCTATTTCAGTAACGGCTTTTAAAAAAAAGAAAGTATCAGATTTACTTTCTGGAAGTATAATAGTTAAAATTTCCTCTTTCCCCCTTTCCAAATCAATATTCATAGTGTTGTCACCGTATAAGCAAACGTAAAGTAGATCTCTAGCTTTTTCTAAAAGTATGTTTCCTTTTGGTGTTCTTTGGTTAGGTGTAATTATTTCAAGTCCCATATGCGATGGGTTAATCAAGTAATTTTCACTTTCGAGTTGTTCTCTTGTTACATGTTGGTAATGCTGAATAAAAGTGTTAAAAAAATGTGTAGTATAATCAGTTTTACGAATCCTATTTATTCTCTCTCGTAAATTGTTAAAGCGATGGTTTTGCTCATGTAAACTATGTCTTTCGCAAGTAAGAAAAATGATTTGCTCGATAAGCCAATCTTTATCTTTAGTAGCTAATTCGGCACGGATTTTTGCTTCCAATTGAGGAAACAAATCATCTTGAGCTTTTTTAATAATACGGTTGATGTGGTCCATTGAATTGATTTTTTTGGTAAAGAAGATTGTGCTATTCTTTAAGTTTAAAAAGAGGGTTATAAATTAAACCTATAATATTACCGAATGGATCTTTAACCGTTCCAGTCATAATTTCTCCACCAACATTAAAAGGTTTTTCATGTGCTGTTGCACCTAATTCAATGAGTCTGTCATAAGATTTCAGAATATCATTAACGCCCCAATAAGTAATTACACTTTCTGTTTTGTTAATATTAGGCTGTTCTTCTGGTTGTAATCCTAGTTCATAGCCTCCAATATTAAAACCTACATAAAAAGGTTGGTTAAAATAGGGTTGGATTTCAAATGCTTTAGTATACCATTCTGTTGCCTTGGCAATATTTCCTACTTTATAAATGGTAGTGCGTAAGCCAAGAAATTGAGATTTCTTCATTTGGTTAGTTTGTTTAGATTCATCGGGGTTTGTGCACTTCTTATTTGAGTTATTAGAAAAGATCGAAGAAACGTTTTCTTTTCATAATTCAAGAATTTAGCAAATTATTTTGGAGGTAATTTACAAAATGTAAAGGAATGTTTTGATAAAAAAATAGATCAAACATTCCTTTGTGGTAATTAAAGAATTGGATTGTTAGTTCAATTAATCTAGATTAAACTGATTAATTTTATAGTTTCCAGGAGTGAAATTAAATACTTTCATTAAGCGATTCCAGGTATTACTTTGCGAAATTGCTAAGCTTAAATAGCAAATTTCTTCATTAGTCAAGTATGAGGATAACTGATGAATTAGTTGCTCTTCAATACGAGCAGAAGATAGTTTAGTTAGCGTTTCTGTAAATTTAAGTATAACCCTTTCCTTTTCAGAAAAATAGGGAGTGTCTTTCCATACACAAAGAGAAGATAATCTCAAATCGGTTTCTCCTAAATGCTTTAGCTCTTTATGATGCATGTCAACACAATAAGCACAACCATTGATTTGAGAGGTTCTCAATTTTACGAGTTCAATTAATTGTTTGGTTAAAGTAGATTGTAATATTGTTTTTTCAATAATTCTTAAGTTTTCAAACATTCCTTTAGGAATGTCTGCATAGGTAATTCGTTCCATAATTTAGTTTTATAATCACAAAATTATAAGAGAGAAAGTAAGTAAAACTTAAGATATCTTAAGAAAATGAATTAGGTGTTTTTTCTAATTTCACTAAGGTATTCTGGGGATATTTCAAGATATGAAGCAAGCATGTATTGTGGCACTCTTTGTGCAAAATTGGGAAGCTTTGTTATAAAATCAAAATAACGTTCTCTACTTTTCATTTGAAGAAAGACATCATTTTTTCTTTGAACTGCTATGAGCATATTTTCTGCAATAATGCGAAAAACACGTTCTAATTTTGGTAGTTTTATGTAGAGCTTTTCTAAAGCTTTTTTAGATAAGCACAATACATCGGTATTTTCTATAGCTTGAATTGCTTGTTTGGAAGGACTTTCAGAAACAAAACTTTCCATATTGGTGACCCACCAATTATCAATAGCAAATTGAGTGATTTTCTCTTTTCCACTAGGAGTATTATAAAATGAACGGACTACTCCTTTTAGAATAAAGTATTTATAAGTACACCTTGAATTTTCTTTTAACAAAAATTCCTTTTTTAGAAATGTTTTTACTTCTAAGTTCTCATAAATTAAATCTATTTCATTTTCACTGAAAGTAGCATATCTATTTAAATATGAATGTAATTTTTCTTTCATGATAGGGTAATGTTCATCAAAAAACTAAAATTAAATAAAGTATATCTTATTTTAAGAACGATGCTAAACGCTCTTTAATAAACCAATTCCAACCTCCAACACAACTTTCTCTTTTAAACTCTTCAATATTTGTGGTGAAGCTTTCTGTTATTTTGTGTGTTAAGACTAATTGAGAACCCTTTTCAGTTTCAAATACTTCAAAAGTTACAAAAGAATCACCTTCGTATCCTTCATATTTCCAGTTATACCTGACCCTCTTTAAGGGTAGTACTTCTGTTATTTCCCATAAGTGAGGAAATACTCTATCTTCGTTTTGAACAGTAAATTTAGTTTTAAAACCAACCTTTGGTTCAAAAGTTTCAATATTCTCAAAGAACCATTGTTTCATTTGGTTTAAATCGGTGATTGCTTTCCATAGTTCGTTTATGGAAACATTAAATGATTGTTTTACAATTACAGGTTTATCAGTGTTTTTCATGTTTGTCAAATTATCGTCAACGTTTAGTATGTGAAGTTAAGCCTACCGATAGGCAGCCATGATTTCATTTAGATTGTTAGCAATTGTATTTATCGTAAATCATTTAGTTGTATCAAATTGCCGTTCCAATTATCATGTGAATCTATAATGTCCTTAGTTTTAATTATAGAATATTGGGAGTTAAGATTTAATGTGTCATTATAAAAGGTTATTTGTTTAGTTTTATTGTTATACTCTAATTCTGGCCATTGGTCAATTGGCGTTTTGATGGTTTTTCCGTTGCTAGTTTTAATTGAGTTCTTAACGATTTTGTTGATTTTTAATTCATTTTTTATGGTTACTCCATTAAACTGTATTATTCCAAAATAGTTAATTTGACTGCTCTTTTTTTTTCCAAAAAATATCCAATTAAGTACAAAAGAGGAATCTTTTATTTCGATGCAAACTACTTCGTTTTTTGGAGTAATATAAATAAGCGTTTCTTGGAGTTTATTTCTTTTAGCTGAGTTACATCCTATAATTATAAATGAAAGGAATAAGAGTTTAGTAAAAATGCGATTCATGAATCAAATAATTGTTAACGTATTTGTGTAAGATCAGTTACGGAGTAAGTTAGTTATTATTTTCTGTTATTGTACTAGTGTTAGCAATTACGAATGGGTTCGGACTTAGTTGAACCTGCCATAATTGCGGTTATCCCTTGTGGTAAGTAGTGTTTTATTCAGTTTTATAATGCAATAATCCTTTTTCATAAAGCATATTTTTAAATTTTTTAGAATTACAATGCACTTTATCAGTTGATATTCCGCTTCCAATTCCATAAATAAAAGGTCCAGGTCTATTACTCCAACCTTTTCCAAATGCTCTCGGTTCATAACCAGCAATTCGTCCACTTATTAAAATCCGATTTTTGTTTGTTACTTTTTCAACTATTAAGTCAACACAAGGGTAAATTTTGTTTTCTCCGAGATAAACTTTTTTAGTAATCAGTTCAGTTACATTATCTCTTCCAGTTGCCTTTGTTTTCTCAGCTAAATGCCATTCAAATTCAAAGTCGTTTGGTAATTCTTTTCCCGAATGTAATTCAGCATAAAGTTTTAGTTCTGAAAGAGTTTTTTCGATATGTTTTTTGAATTCGTTACGGGTCATTTGTCAAATATTGCACAATGATTTATGTGTATGGTTTGTTGAGTATTTTTTATTTTAATAGTTGCTCTTCTTTGATCATATAAAGAGTCTCTTCTGTTTCATTTGGTTTTAAATCGGTGATGGCACTCTACAATTTGTCGATAGAAACATTAAAATTTTCCTCTATAACGATAG
The DNA here is from genome assembly GCF_964048965.1 of Tenacibaculum sp. 190130A14a. Lineage (NCBI taxonomy): Bacteria > Pseudomonadati > Bacteroidota > Flavobacteriia > Flavobacteriales > Flavobacteriaceae > Tenacibaculum > Tenacibaculum polynesiense. The sequence continues at coordinate 1,773,215 of NZ_OZ040189.1, forward strand.
GGTGATCTGTAGATTTCATGTGTTAGTGCTTTTTTAATTCATTCTCAAAATGTACCCATTTTACAGTCCATTCTTTATGAGAAGTAGTTCCTTCAGTAGTAAAAAATAAGAATTTGTTATTTGGTGTTACATATGGATTTCCTTGATTATAATCATTTATTTGAGCGTCCAACTTTTTTGCCGTCATCCATTTCCCTTGTTTATCTTTGAAACTAATCATCAAATTCAAATGTTCTTCAATGGTAGCAAAAATAATATAAGATTCATCTGGAGCTACATAAGGCGTACACTTTTGAATTTTGTTTATAGATGGAAAATCAATTTTCTCTGCATTATTAAATGATGTTTTGTTCGATTTAGACATGTAAAGATACATATCGCTGTAGTCTAAATTACTTGCATGAAAATATAGGTTCCCGGAATTTGTAATAACTGGGTGAGAAACTAATTTATCTCTCAAATTGGGAATGTCGATAAAAACAGGTTTACTCCAAACTCCCTTTGTTTTTTGACACTTCCAGAGGTGCCAGGTAGGAGAAACTCCATGCAATTTTATGGGCCTAGTAGAACTGAAGTATATGGTATTTCCATCAGGAGAAAAGCTCATACCATGATCGTTATACTCGCTATTGAAGAAAGCTTTTTGGGGCTTAGACCATGTTCCGTTGATATTTTGTATCATATAAACATCAAAATTATCAAAGGTTTTATCAGAGATGGTGTAATAGTATGCTTTGTAATCTGGACTAAAGATTCCTTTATGAATAATTTTATTTGTTGGTGTTAATTCTGGTTTGAACGGAATTGGAATTTTTGTTGGAACCTTAACAGTTGAAGGAAATGATACATCGGTAGTTTCTAAAAGATAGTTTCCTTTGGCCCAAGCTATGGTTGGATTGATCCATTCTTTTAAAGGTTTAAACAAAAAACCGTGATTCATTCCAGTGTTCAATTCAATTTCTTTGAAGTGTTTAATTTGACATGTTGAATGTTGTTTTCGAGACAGAGCAGAGACACCATAAGGATCAGACTTTTCATAGATATTTAGAATATTTCCACAGAAATTAATTTCAGGAATATTTTGAATGTCACTGTTTCGAAAACTAGCTATAAAGACAAAATTTAAATCCGAATTGTTGGCAATAGTAGAAACATACTGAGCAATATATCCTCCTTTTGATGTCCCCACAACAGTAATGTTATTAGCAGGAATACCAGTCGTAATCAAACTATCAATTTGATGTACAACATTTAAAGCATATTCACGTGCATTTACGTTTCCTTTTCTTTGCTCGCTAATTACTTTAAGTCCGTTTTTTTGGAAGGTGTTAAGTATCTTTTTGTATTGTGTTTTACCATACTGTGGGTGTACGTCGTTTAAATTATGCTCCTCTAGAAAACGGTTGTGAAGGAAGAAAAGAATCGGTTGTTGTTTCGGCTCAAATAAGTCAATGGTATAGTTTAAAAGTTCTATGCCACCACTTTTGCCATGTCCAGGAATAACTGTTTTCAAATAAGGGTATTCTCTTTTAATTTTAGTTACCGTTGAAGACCATTCAATAATATTGGCATCTGCTAAATTACCCTTAGGAGCATTTACCTGCTTAACTAAACAACCACCAAACAAAGTATTTTCTGAAGGGACATATCCAATAACATTGTCTTTGGTATGTCCTTCACCAAAGTATTTAGCATATACTTCTTGATTTCCAATGATAAATTTATATTCTTTATCAAAACTATGTTGGGGAAGGGGCTGTTTATTATTTTTCTTAGCTAATTGAATAGTCTTGTTAGAAGCGTATGATTTTATTCCTTTTGAATGAAATGCGTTAAGACCACCCAAACAATCAACGCGAAAATGTGTAACAACTAAAGCTTTTACTTGCTTTTCTCCAATCCAGTTAAGCAATGCTTCTGAGGCTTTTTCATCTATTGGGGTATCGAAAACGATAGCTTCATTTTGATTGAAATATATCATTCCATTGCTAGGAACTTTACCTAAAGTTTTGGTAGATAAATAGGAAGTATGCTGAAATACATTCTCATTAACTCTTTTAATTTTTAAAATATCAGATTCATAGTCGTTCCATTCTTTTTTATGACTAGAACAGCTAGTAAAAATTAAAGCAATTAGTAATATTTTCAGTATACGCTTCATTATGCAAAAAAGTATGTGGTTATAATAAGAACCATAGATTAATTTGAAAAGCTTCTATACTTCAAAGAATCATTGAATAGGCTAATTAAAACTTCATTCCAACTTTAAAATTTAATACTCTTCCTGTCATAAAGTTTGGTATACCATACTGACGTTTACTATAAGCATCACGTACCCAAGTATTGGTAATAGAGTTACGAATGTCGAACATATTAAACAATTCTAATCCTAAAGTAAGCTCTTTGAAGTTAGATAAAAAACCATGTTTGATTTGTTTATTATTATCAACAAAAACATAGGAAATACCTAAATCAGCACGTTTGTAATCATTCAATCTATTTTGAAATTCGTATACATCAGCATAGGCAGGAGCTCCTCCTGGAAGTCCAGTGTTATATACAATATTCAAATAAGCTTTTAAATCAGGTAGGTTCGGAACATAATCTTGAAATAATAAACCAAACTTTAAACGTTGATCTGTAGGTCTAGCAATATAACCACGATCATTAATGTTCTCTTCCGTTTTTAAATAACCGAAACTAATCCAACTCTCATTTCCAGGAACAAATTCACCATTTAACCTTACGTCTAGACCATATGCATAAGCATCGGTTACATTGTCGGCTCTATAACGTATACGAACATTGTCAATAGAATAGGCATTTACATCAGATAAATTTTTATAATAGGCTTCGGTGGTTAATTTAAATGGACGATTCCATAAAGTGAAACTGTAATCATTTCCTGCTACAATATGAATTGACTTTTGAGCTTTAACCTCGGGATGAATTTCTCCATTAAAATCACGTAATTCCTTATAAAAAGGTGGTTGAGAATACCAACCTCCGGATAGTCTAAACAACATATCCTTATCCCAATCTGGTTTTATGGCAATCTGTGCTCTTGGACTGAAGGTAGTATGATTTTGAGAAGCTTGATTACCTGTTTTAACGCTCCAATGATGAGAACGAACACCAATATTATACCATAGTTGATGATCATTTAGCATTGTTTTTCTACTAAATTGAACAAATCCTGTAAAGCGATTGATATCTACTTCGTTTTCAGTACGGATATTTTGATATGGTTCTATTGGTCCTGTAAACGGTTCGTATGGTTGATTGTTTGTAATATTATGATGAGGAGGGCGTACAGAAAAACCTAAAGAATCAATAACCTCCCATTCTCTAATACGATCTTTGATATTTTCTTTTTGATATTTAATACCAGCATTCCATTCAGTATTACCGTCTTTAAGTGTTGCTCTTAACTGAACATTACTAATTAAAGCATCTAAATCATTTCGGGCGTGATTTATTTGAGATCCAATTCCTTGTGAAAACAACACATCACCAAAGTTTTCTGAGCCAATATTACCGTTAACTTGACCTAGCGCATATGCTGCTGCTATATCAAAATATTCCTCTTCTTGTGTGTTAAAAGAAGAAACAGTAGCCGTAAGTTTTAGTTTGTTATTTACTTTATAATCTGCAGAAAAAGCGCCAAATAGTGTTTGGAACTGATCTTGTTCTTGACCTTGATAAAAAACGATTAATTCTAAAGGATTCGCTAATCCACCAAAACGAGTTCGTCTTGTTAAAGGTTTGTAATTATAATCGTTTAATGAAAAGTTACCTAAAAAGTTTAAAGTGAACTTATCATTGAATTCATAACTTAAAAAAGTTTGAACATCGGTAAACTGAGGTCTAAAATTTACTTCTGTTTGTTTGCTATTCACAAAAAGACTATTGTCTCGATAGCGTACACCTAAAATGGCACTTAATTTATTGTTAGCAAATGTATCTTCAATAGTAAAACTACCACCTAATAAACTCAAATCAACTTGTCCTTGAAAATCTGTAGGTTTTCTATAAGTAATATCTAAGACGGAAGATAGTCTGTCACCATATTTAGCTTGAAAACCACCAGCAGAAAAATTAATATTCTGAATCATATGAGGATTGATAAAACTCAACCCTTCCTGTTGACCAGATCTAATTAAAAAAGGACGGTAGATTTCAATACCGTTTACATACACCAAATTTTCGTCAAAATTACCCCCTCGAACATTATATTGAGTACTCAATTCATTATTATTACTTACGCCTGGTAATGTCATTAATACATTTTCAACTCCAGCATTGGCCCCGACAAGGGTATTTACCTTTTTAACATCAATTTTCGTAATACCTTGAGCTTCCTTTTTTTGATTTTTAAGAACAACTTCTTCTAATTCCTGTGTTTTAAAATTTAAAGTAGGAGAGAAGTTAAAAGTTCTACTACCCCTAGCAGTAAATTTCTTTGTTACACTTTTATAAGAAACATGCGTAAAAGTAACGGTAACCGTTTTTCTCACGGGAATAGTAAATTCATAATAACCGTTTGCATCTGTTGTAGTTCCTTTATCTAGGTAAGAAATAGCAACACCGTCTATAGGTGAATTGTATTTATTGATGATCTTTCCTTTTACCGTCGCCGTTTTTTGTGCAAAAATGGCAAGAGGGAACAATAATAATAAAAGTAGTTTCTTCATGTAGGGTTTTAATAGTATCTGTAAAGATTTTTACTTTCTAAAGAACGTTGCAGAAATTGTTTTGGTATTTCCAACATTATCAGAAACTACAAGTTTAAAAAGATGTTTGCTTCCAACCAACTTTTTATCACTAAAATCGTAAGATAAAATTCCTTTTTTATGATTGTATTCCATTAAAACCCAGTCGTTATCAATGGTAGCGCGATAATTTTTTATACCAGACCCTTTATCTTTAATTTTTATTTTGAGTTTTTTTAGTTGAGAAATCCACTGTTTGTTTTTAAAATTATATAAAGTTGCCGTTGGTGGTATTGAATCATACTTTAGTGAATACGTTCCTAGTAATTTAGTAGTTGTATATATTTTATCTAATTTTTTCTTGGTCGAAGTATATCTCGAACGATTTTTAGTAATGTTGGCTATATACACTTGCTGTTTTTCTTTTTCCGTTAAATGTTGAGTGAAAAAGGTTAAGGTATAACGCTTATCTAAGGGAATAATAGGTTCATGAATTTTAGCAGTATCATTTTTTACAATAAAATCGATAAAAGAATCTTTGTAAAAAGTATTTTTAGGAAATGCTATAGTAACATTGTTTTGTTCAAACTTATGAAACTCCTTAGCATTAATTTTATATGCTGTAGTATCCTTTTGAGTAAAAAGAGTATTGCTTTTTACCCCTTGAACAGGAATGTTTATGGAAGCCATGTTCCCTTTAAAATCTTTAGCAATAATTTCTACTTGATAGGTATATCTATCTTCAACATGTATTTTTCCATTGTTTATTAAATCTTCATAAATACTTAATCTGTTTTCTTCAACTTTATGTGTTTTTTGAAGTCTATTCCTGTATTTATTATAATGTTTGTAATCAATTAATAAGTTGATGTATTTGCTTTCGGCAAATGAAAATGTTTCTAGATCGTGATAATAAACACGAGTACCGTTCAATTTCATTTCGAGACTATAAATACCATTTTTGTTTAAAGCTCCGTCTAATCTATCAAAAACTTGAACACCAAAACCAATAGTCCCACTTGCCTGAATTTTATTGGTAATGTATTGGTTATTTCCTTTATTACGGAGTTCTAAGGTTGTTTTAATGGAAGAGTTGTTTATTCTTGCATCTTCAGATAGAGGGTACACTACCAATTTTCTTACAGTTGGGGCTTTTGTATCTACAGGCAATAAGCCAAATAGCATTGGATTAATGATATGTTCTGTTTTAGTATCTCTTATTTCATAATGCAAATGTGGTCCCCCAGAACTTCCTGTATCACCAGTATACCCAATAATATCTCCTTTTTTAACAGGAAAACGTTCTGGTTTAGGGAAAAGATTTCCGGTTGCATACTTTTCTTTTTTGTATTGAATATTCCTAACGTATGTTTGAATTTTTGGAGAAAATCTTCTCAGATGGGCGTATACTGTGGTATATCCGTTAGGATGATTTAAATAAAGAGCTTTACCAAAACCATATTGAGCAACTTTTATTCTGTACACATAACCATCAGCAGGTGCAAAAATAGGAATCCCTTCTTTACCTAATGTTTTAATATCTACTCCCGAATGAAAATGATTACTTCTAAGTTCTCCAAAAGTACCCGAGAGTATTATTGGGATTTTTAGAGGAGCATTAAAATAGTTTTGAGGATATTGCTTTTGAGCGACCCCAATTTTAAAAAGAAAAAAAGTTAAAAAGGTTAAGAAATATTTCAATTTGCAATGGTTTTTAACAAAAATAGTAAAAATTATGCCAAAAACTTAGATGGTTTATAACCAGTTACATAGGAAAAAGCATTAAAAATTTTGCTATCTAGTTATAGATTAATAACTTTGTGAATATAGTTTTAGTCTGAAAAATAGATGGGTAACACTTTAGAAGCAATTCATTTACTGGAAGATAGATTAGAAAAACTTTTAGCTAACTATGAATTTTTAAAGGAGGAAAATGAAGTTTTACTTCAACAAAATACAAAGTTACACTATTTGTTAGAAGAAAAGGACATGGAGCTTAAAGCAAAGGAAGGAGAATACAATTTGCTTAAAGTAGCCAAAACTATAGAAGGCAGTAACGAAAATACAAGAGAAACAAAACTCAAAATAAACGCTTTAGTTCGAGAGATAGATAAATGTATTGCACTCTTGAACGTTTAAAAAGTTCTTTACATGGCAAAATTAAAAGTTAATGTTGTAATAGCTGGAAGAAATTACCCTTTAAGTGTGAATAATGTTGAAGAAGAGGAGGGGATGAGAAGAGCAGCAAAGAATATTAATGAATTAATTGCTAAATTTGAAGAAAATTATGCAGTTTCTGATAAGCAGGATGTATTAGCTATGTGTGCTTTACAATTTGCTTCAAGAGTAGAGATAGAAAAGTTAGCGAGCTCTATAGAAACTGAAAAGGCGCTAAAAAAAATAAATGAACTAACACAAAAGTTAGCTCAACACATATAAGTTCTTTAAAATAAAAATTTAAATATACTGCCTACATTAGTACATTGTTTGATAAACTCAACGTTATATAATTATAAAGGATGAGTCTCGGTTAGTAAAGCATGCCGTTTTTTTTGCGGATCCTTGATCAATCGGTTAGTCCTAAACCTGTTTTTTTGGAGTTTATAAAACCCTACTGATGTAGGCTTTTTTTATACAATCAATCAAAATTATGGAAGAAGTGTTATTTCCTGTGTTAGCAGGAATTATAGGATTAGCAATAGGTTTTATTATTGCTAAAATGTTAGAAAAAACGAAAGCAAATAAATTAATTCAAGAAACAGAAAAAGAGGCTAAAAGCATTATAAAAGAAGCTAAAGTAGAAGCAGAAGCCTTAAAAAAAGATAAAATATTACAAGCAAAAGAAAAGTTCATTGAACTTAAAGCAGAGCATGAAAAGGTAATTTTAGGAAGAGAGAAGAAAGTTTCTGATGTAGAGAAAAGGATTAGAGATAAAGAAAGTCAAGTTTCTTCAGAATTAGATAAAAATAAAAAACTTAACCGATCATTAGAGCAAAAAGAAGCAGATTATAACTATAAATTAGACTTTTTAGAAAAAAAGGAGTCTGAAGTAGAGAAACTTCATAAACGTCATGTTGATATGCTAGAACAGATTTCTGGTTTATCTGCTGACGAAGCTAAAACTGAGTTGGTAGCTTCTTTAAAAGATGAGGCAAAATCAGATGCAATGTCTTTCATTCAAGATACGGTAGAAGAAGCAAAAATGACAGCACAACAAGAAGCTAGAAAAGTAGTTTTAAATACCATTCAAAGGGTAGGAGTTGAGCAAGCAGTTGAAAATTGTGTATCTGTTTTCAATTTAGAATCTGATGATGTAAAGGGTAGAATTATTGGTAGAGAAGGACGTAATATTCGTGCTTTAGAAGCGGCTACTGGAGTTGAAATTATTGTAGATGATACTCCAGAGGCAATTATTTTATCTTGTTTTGATCCAGTACGTAGAGAAATTGCACGTTTATCAATGCATAAATTGGTTACGGATGGAAGAATTCACCCAGCAAGAATTGAAGAAATTGTTAAAAAGACAGAAAAGCAAATTAATCAAGAAATTATTGAGGTTGGTAAGCGTACTGTGATTGATTTAGGAATACATGGATTACATCCAGAATTAATAAAAACTGTGGGTAGAATGAAATACCGTTCTTCTTATGGTCAAAACTTATTACAACACTCGAGAGAAGTTGCTAACTTATGTGGTATTATGGCGGCTGAAATGGGCTTAAATGCAAAAGCAGCGAAAAGAGCTGGATTACTGCATGATATTGGTAAAGTTCCAGAAACTGAAAGTGAATTGCCGCACGCTTTATTAGGAATGCAATGGGCAGAAAAGTATGGAGAAAAGCCAAATGTATGTAATGCAATTGGTGCTCACCATGATGAAATTGAGATGAAAAGTTTGATAGCACCGATTGTACAAGTTTGTGATGCTATTTCTGGAGCAAGACCAGGAGCAAGACGTCAGGTATTAGATAGTTATATTCAAAGGTTAAAAGATTTAGAAGATATTGCTTTTGGGTTTAATGGAGTACAAAAAGCGTATGCTATTCAGGCAGGTAGAGAATTACGTGTGATGGTAGAAAGTGCAAAAGTAAATGATGCAAAAGCAGCAGAATTATCATTTAATATTTCTCAAAAGATTCAAAATGATATGACATATCCTGGTCAAGTAAAAGTAACAGTGATTAGAGAAACTAGAGCTGTTAATGTTGCAAAATAGGATAAATAGAAGAAATAAAAGAGAAAACCAAATAAGATAATTATTTGGTTTTTTTTGTTTTTATCTCCATATTGAAACTTGTTTATGTAAATTTGTAAAGAAAAGATATAAAATACAACTAATAACATACACTCCCCTAAGAATGATTAAAAGTAGTATTATAAAGTTATGGTGTTTTGTACTGTTAGTTTTAACGGTAAACACAGTAACGTCTCAAACAGTAATTACAAAAACTTATACTGGTGGTACTGTTTCGATTGATGATGATACAGTTTCTATTCCCATAACCTTTAATAGTGCGGATTTTCCAAACGGTACTAATATTGAAAACGTTCAGGTATCTATTACCTGGACAAAAACAGATGGAACTTGTGCGGTTCAAGATACAGGAAGTGCCTTTCATGATGAAACAGGGTTTGATTTACAAGGGCCAGGAGGAACGGTTCAAATTGCTGCAACAGGAACTTGGTCTGGAAATACAGATATAGGTAATGTGACAACCGTTTTTGATGACTCTTTTGGTACGAGCCCAAGTGGCACACCAGTAGGAGGGAACTTTTCTCCCTCAGGAAGTTTGGCAACCTTTAATGGAGGAGATCCAGTTATGACTTGGAATTTGTTGGCAACTGATACAGTTGGTCAAGATCCCTTATGTGTTGAATCGTATTCAATTACTATAACAACAACCGATACTTCGACATCTACATGTTTGAATGATATTCTATTAAATTCAAATCCAACAGATGATTTTGTAGGCCCTGCACAAAATTGTAGTAATCATACAGGAGGAGATCCAACGAGTAACGCAAGTGATATATTCAGATACCCTGCTTCAACTGCTTGTTATGAAAGTGTAGATGTTTCAGTTACAATTATTCCTGATAACCCAAATAGTGCAGGTAATCCTGGGTTTGAAGGAGGGGATTATGTAGAAATTACATTAACAGATGATAATGGTAGTACCACCACAACGATTGCTGGTAGTACATATAATGGAGGAGCAAGTAATACTTTTACTGCAACTAGAACTAACCCAGGAGCTAATTTAATCATTGATGTTTTTATACATATTACAGGTAACTCAAATGCTTCGAATGGTGGGGCCTGTTTAGAGCGTCTTAGAGTAACTAATGTAACTGTAACAGGATCTGATACAACACCGCCTCCAACACCAACTTTAAGTAACGCAACATTTGATTGTAGTGGTACTCCAGCGGCTCCAACAGTTACAGATACATGTAATTCTAGTACAATAACAGGAACAACAACAACATCTTTTCCTATAACTACAGTTGGTACCACAGTAGTTACTTGGACATTTACAGATAGTTGTGGAAATACCACAACAGCTGATCAAAATGTTATTATAAATGGATGTGCTGATTTAAAGCTTACAAAAACTGTGAGTAGTGCTTTACCTAAAGTAGGTGATAGCATAACCTTTACTATTACATTAACCAATGCAGGGCCTTTAGCGGCAACGGGAGTCGAAGTAACCGATTATACTTTGCCAGGGTCTACAGCAACTTTGCAGTATGTTAGCCATACAACTTATGGAAGTTCAACATACAATCAAGCTACTGGAGTATGGGATTTAAGCTCAGAAACAATTCCACTGAATACACCGGTTCAATTGACCATAACTGTTAATGTGATAGCCGCTGGTCAAATAATTAACACTGCTGAAATAACCAATAATGGTCTCGCAGATACAGATTCTACAGAAGGAAATAACAATTAGAATTATTAACATATAAAAAATAACCTCATAAAAAGAGGTTATTTTTTTGTTTATCTATTAGATCTTCTATTTGATTTATCTGCTCTGTTTGGGTTTGCTTTGAAGTAGATATCGTCTCTTCTTTTCTTTGGCTTACGTCTTTTTAAAACTTTACTACGTTTTCCAATTTTAGCATTAGGAACGGCTCTATAATAAAAGAAATTATCATCTTCTCTAAATTGACGGTAGTTATTTCTAAAATCTCTTCTGTAAAAATATACATCATCATAATCAAAAACATCTCCAATATTAATATCTATATCAATTCCACCATCATTGTAGTATACATCATCTTCACAATAATCATTGTATTTTACATTTCCATAAAATCTCGGATTACCCCAACGATCGTATCTAATTCTTAGGTTACCTACATCAGTTAGCTGTCCGAATCTATATCTCATGTATACACTACCAATTCTTTTTACGTTACCTCTTGCATCATAATTGATAAAAGTATTCCCTACACGTCTTACACGACCTCTTCGATCTCTTTCAATACGCACACCTCGATTGGTTTTCATTCGTTTCCCGTAGTAGTCGAAATATCTTGTATTTCTATGGTGTGTGTTAAAGTCGAAATCACCATTTAAAAATACATGAAATTGTACACCTCTTTCTACGAAGGTAACAGCGTCATTATAACGAGATGTAACCCCAAGTTTGCTAGTTGATTTTGTGATGTTGTTAGCGTTCATTGTTGCTATAGTCATCATTCCTAATAATAAAAGTATCCCTTTTTTCATAATTGCTAGTTTTAGGGTTATGCCTACTCTATATGCTTTTCAGCTTCCGCATTCTGTATAGGCATTTTTCAAATAACGTGCCAAAAAAGAGTCTTTAGAGCAAGTGATTGTTTTTTGTTATTGTAACTGTTTGTTAGTAAGAGTGTTAAAAATGTTTTTAAAAAATAGTTATTATAGCTCGTAAAAAACTTTATATTTATACGACTCTTTATTCAAAACCAATATTTAAGCATGATTGACGCCATCGAGAAAAATCTTCAACGAGGAATTAAATTATTAAGTTCTATAACAGATGAACAGTACAGTAATAATACGATACCTCCGTATTTTTCAAGTATTGGAAGTAATATGCGTCATATTTTAGATGTGTTTTCTTGTATTTTTAATGGAGTTGATTGCTGTTGTGTTGATTTTTCTGATAGAGAAAGAAACACCTTAGCTGAGCAAAAAACAGCAGAGGGAATTGCGTATTTTGAAAGGATAATTAAACAATTAAAAGCGTTAGAAGCAGAAGACTTCGATAAAATAATTTCTGTTACGGATGATTTAGGTACGGGAAGAGTTACCGCCAATTACACTTTAGGTAGCGCTCTAATTCAAGCGCACAGTCATGCCATACATCATTATGCCAGTATTGGATTTATCATAAATCAATTAGGAATAGAATTACCAGATGCTGATTTCGGTTATAATCCAACCACGCCACGATTAGCGAAGGTCGATTCATAAGTTAAATTCCCATTATTAAGTATTCAACTTTTTTATAGTAGCAATGTATTTTTTTAGCTCAAACATTTCTTGAATGAAGTTTGAGGTAGATTTATAGGGTACACTATGTTTTTGATGATTTGCGATAGAAACATCAAATAGTGATTTCCAGTGTGTTCTTATCGATTTTAATGCTTTGAAATAAGTGTAGTTTTTAGAATCATAAATATGTGTTGGCTCTGCTATGATTCCATTAATTTCCAATACTTTAAAATGACTTCCATTTTCTAGCTCAGAAAAATCATTGTATTTCAAGTCTACTCGCCCATAGTACCAACCATCAATAGACTTACTCAATTTATCAAATGTTTTCACTAATTGTGGAGTGATAAGGTGATTCCCATTAATAAATTGAGTTCCTTTAGAATGATTTCCTATTGCAGTTAATTTAACTATCTGGTTTTCTTTAGGAATTGAAAGAAGTTTGTTTTTATGAATTTCAACAAATAAATCGTAATAAAGCTTAGCTCTTGAATCTTTTAAAATTAATTCTTTTAAAGTAGAATTACCATTCCCCGTAACAGTTATAAAGTTTTTTAAAGTTAAAGAGGTTATTTGACCAGAATTTGCATTTGGGTTACGATGATAGAAAACACCACATTCGTTTTCATAATCAAGAAATTCTTGTATAATGATATCTATTGGGTATTTTTTTAGATATTCTTGTAGTTGTTTTGAAGAATCTACTTTTTTGACTAACAAACCTCTAAAGCCAATGTCAGGTTTAGCAATCAAAGGAAAAGATATATTTTGTTCCTTTAATTGTTCTAGAATCTTTGAGAATGGTGTTTTTGGTGTTGCTAAAACAGATTTAGGTCTAAATTCTTTAGGAACTAGTTGTATCGTAACATACTTACTTTCTGTTCCATTACCAGAACTTTTAATAGAAGGATTTGCAGCTGTAAAAAAAGCTAAATGTTTAGCTCTAAAAGCAAGATAAAATGCATAGGGTAAATTAGGAACATAAAACATTGAAGAAGGCCAATGTTCCCAGTTTAATAGCTTTTCTAATGTTGCTGATCGTTCTTTCAAAACCGTTAATTGTTAAAAATTAGGTCTAATATGGTTTTAAAGGTTTTAATACCAAAATAAACCGTATATAAAATTAAAAAAACTCCTAAAGTTACCAGTATGTAAGCAATAAAAATTTTAGGAGTGTTAGCAAAAGCACGCAAAGCTTTAATTCCAAAACTAATAACTAAAGGGGAGAGGATGAGTAATCCCAATAAAATCAGTAATCTCTTTACTCCAGATTCGTTATTTTTAGATTTATCCATTAGTTGTATAATTTTTTATAGCTTCTCTAACATTCCTGTACTTATCCAGCAATTCACTGGCAAGTTTTTGGTCGATTTTTAACTCATTAACTAACATTCGAATACCTCTATCTACCAACTTATTGTTGGATAGTTGCATATCAACCATTTTGTTTCCTTTCACTTTACCTAGTTGAATCATGGCAGCAGTTGAAAGCATATTTAGTACTAACTTTTGAGCAGTACCTGCCTTCATTCGAGAACTTCCTGTAACAAACTCAGGGCCAACGATTACTTCAATAGGGAATTGTGCGGTTAAAGACAAGGGACTATTTTTATTACATGTAATACACCCTGTAATAATATTATGTTGGTTGCATTTTTCTAAAGCAGCAATAACATAAGGAGTAGTACCAGAAGCAGCAATTCCAATAACAACATCATTATTTGATATTTGATGTTCTTGTAGGTCTTTCCAGCCTTGCAGCGTAGAATCTTCGGCAAATTCAACAGCTTTTCTGATGGCACTATCTCCACCAGCAATTAATCCAACTACCAATTCATGAGGAACTCCAAATGTAGGAGGACACTCACTTGCATCAACAACGCCAAGGCGTCCGCTTGTTCCAGCTCCCATATAAAACAAACGCCCACCTTTTTTTAATTTTGAAACGATTTGCTCTATAAGCTTTTCTATTTGTGGAAGTGATTTTTCAACCGCGTACGGAACAGTTTTATCTTCGTTATTGATGTTGGTTAATAATTCAGAAATACTCATGTTTTCTAAATTGTTATAATTGGAATCTTGTTCTGTTGTTTTAATAAAATCCATAGTTCAAATGTACATATAATACAATAAAAAAGCAGACTCAAATGAGCCTGCTTTTTAAATGAATTTAGATTGTTATTAAATACTAGCTAAAATTGAGTTTAAGGTAGTATTTGGACGCATAGCAGCATCAGCTAATTCATCTTTTGGTTCATAGTATCCACCAATATTAACGGCATCTCCTTGAATTTTATTTAACTCTTCTACGATAGTAGCTTCATTTGATTCAAACGCTTCTGCAACCGAAGTAAATTGAGCTTTTAATTCTGCATCAGCATCTTGATTAGCTAATTGTTGAGCCCAATACATTGCTAGGTAAAAATGTGACCCTCTATTGTCTAATTCACCAGCCTTACGAGAAGGTGACTTTTTATTATCTAACAAGGTTTCAATAGCTTCATCTAAAGCATCCGCTAAAACTTTTGCTTTAGGATTGTTATTTGTTTCACTTAAATGCTCTAAAGAAACAGCTAATGCTAAAAATTCACCTAAAGAATCCCAACGTAAGTGATTCTCTTTAACGAATTGCTGAACGTGCTTTGGAGCAGAACCTCCAGCACCTGTTTCAAATAAACCTCCACCATTCATTAATGGTACAATAGATAACATTTTAGCAGAAGTACCTAATTCTAAAATAGGGAACAAATCTGTTAAGTAGTCTCGTAGTACGTTTCCTGTTACAGAAATAGTATCTTTTCCTTCTTTTGTTCTTTGTAAAGTGAATGCTGTTGCCTCTGCAACAGACATGATATGAATTTCTAATCCTGAAGTATCATGGTTTGGTAAATAAGCTTCTACCTTTTTAATTAATTCAGCATCATGAGCTCTGTTTTTATCTAACCAAAAAACAGCTGGTGTTTGTGTAGCTTTAGCACGTGTAACAGCTAATTTTACCCAATCTTGAATTGGGGCATCTTTAGTTTGACACATTCTCCAAATATCTCCTTCTTCTACATTGTGAGAAATTAACACAGTTCCGTTTGCGTCAACTACTTCTACGGTACCGTTTGATGCAATTTGGAAAGTTTTGTCATGAGAACCATATTCTTCTGCTTTTTTAGCCATTAAACCAACATTTGGAACAGTACCCATAGTAGTTGGATCAAAAGCACCATTTTCTTTACAGAAATCAATTGTTGCTTGGTATAGAGAAGCATAAGAGCTATCAGGAATTATTGCCTTAGCATCTTGTTGCTTTCCTTCTTTATTCCACATTTGTCCTGAAGTACGAATCATTGCTGGCATAGAAGCATCAATGATAATATCAGACGGCACGTGTAAATTAGTTATTCCTCTATCAGAATCAACCATTGCCACATCTGGATTCTTTGCATAAATTGCGTCAATATCAGCTAAAATCTCTGCTTTTTTATCAGCAGAAACTTCTTCTAAATTGCTTAATAAGTTTCCAAAACCATTATTAACATCAACACCTATTTGTTCAAATGTATCTCCGTGTTTTTCAAACAAATCTTTGAAGAAAGTACGTACTGCATGCCCAAAAATGATAGGGTCAGAAACTTTCATCATCGTAGCTTTCATATGTAAAGAGAATAAAATCCCTTGTTCATTAGCATCTTGTACTTGCTTATCTAAGAATGCTAATAATGCCTTTTTACTCATTACAGAAGCGTCAATAACTTCGTCTGCTAACAAAGAAACTTTTTCTTTTAGTACTGTTTTGATTCCGTTAGCATCTGTGTGTACAATTTGTATATCCGTTGCAGTTGGTACAGTAACAGATTTTTCACTATGTGCAAAATCACCATCAGTCATTGTTGCTACGTGCGTTTTAGAGTCTGCACTCCAAGCTCCCATTGAATGTGGATTTTTCTTAGCATAGTTTTTAACTGCCTTTGGAGCACGTCTGTCTGAGTTTCCTTCACGTAAAACAGGATTTACCGCAGAACCCTTTACTTTATTATAACGAGCTAAAATTGCTTTTTCTTCTTCAGTATTTGCATCTTCTGGATAATCTGGTAAAGCATATCCTAATGCTTGTAATTCTTTAACTGCTGCCTTTAACTGAGGTACAGAAGCAGAAATGTTTGGTAATTTGATAATGTTAGCTTCTGGTTTTGTAGCTAACTCACCTAAAAATGCCAAAGCATCTTCTACACGCTGATCTTCAGGTAACATATCTGAAAAATTAGCTAGTATCCTTCCTGCTAATGAAATATCTTTTATTTCGATTTCAATGTTTGAAGATTTTGTAAAAGCTTTTACAATTGGTAAAAACGAACGAGTAGCTAACGCTGGAGCTTCATCCGTTTTTGTATACATAATTTTAGCTGTTTTACTCATACTGTTGTATTTTGAATCTCACTGTATGTGAGTAATTAGTAATGATTAAATTCTTTTGATTTTGAAGCGTAGCAAATTTAAGGATTACAAATGAAATTTTTCATAGAGATTTTTCATTAATCTTTAGTTTTTGTTATGGATATGATAAAAATATGAGGTGATTTTGAGAAGTTGTTATAAATAATAAAAGCCATATCATGCAGTTTCCTGTCTGATATGGCTTCCTTGAAATAGCATGTATGTCCTAATTTGGTATTGCTACAAACTAAATAGATTAACATCTATGTTTTTAATAAATTAAAAACTACATATAATGACTATTTCAAAATGAAATAATAATTGATAAACATTTTATTTATGAATTACTATCTCAAGCGTTTTTAAACGAACCTCAATTGTTATAATGAATCTAATCAAATAACTATTTTAACTTTCAATTAAAATTATAAATCATAAAATAATCTATAATTCTATTTCAATTACATAAATATTAAATCAACTATTACTTCGGTTGCTTAAAAACGATTTATATAAAGAACGTTACTTTATGTATTTACTTTTCGGTGATTGCAATAGTAAACTATTTTCTGACGTCACTTACTTTTGTAAACTACTCAAATTTAAGAAATAAAGTTTGTTTAAAATAAGAATTAACTAATTATTAATCAACAAGATAAGAACAGGTGTTGTTAACAATTGTTAATAAAAAAAGGAGCTTTTAAAAGCTCCTTTTATAGTTTGTTTGAAGATAAAATTAGTTTCTTCTTTCTTTGATTCTTGCTTTCTTACCAGTAAGACCTCTGAAGTAGTAGATACGAGCTCTACGAACTTTACCTCTTTTATTAACTTCAATCTTTTGAATAGAAGGTAAGTTAATTGGGAAAATACGCTCAACACCAATAGTACCAGACATTTTTCTGATAGTAAAAGTTTCTGAAGAACCGCTTCCTCTTTTTTGAATAACAACTCCTCTAAAGAACTGAGTACGAGTTTTGTTACCTTCTTTAATTTCGTAATAAACAGTGATTGTATCACCAGCACCAAATTCTGGTAATTCGTTTTTTGTTACAAATTCGTCTTGTACAAATTTTACTAAATCCATTTTATTTAAATGTTATGATTTTAACAAAGCAACATGCACGATTTTCGTCAGAGGTTGATTTTGTGGGTGCAAATTTATAAATATTTTTTAAATAGAAGAAATATTTTTGTTGTTGATTTATAGAGAGATAGCTAAATTAATCTTCCAATAAATCTGGTCTTATCTCTTGTGTACGCTTATAGGCTTGCTCATTTCGCCATTCTTCAATTTTAGGAAAATTACCTGACAAGAGAACGTCCGGAACTTTCATTCCATCAAATTCCGAAGGGCGTGTGTACACAGGAGGTGATAATAGATTGTCTTGAAAACTATCTGTTAAAGCAGATGTTTCATCACCTAATACACCTGGTATAAGTCTAATTACTGCATCACATAAAACGGCAGCTGCTAATTCACCACCTGTTAAAACATAATCTCCAATAGAAATCTCTTGGGTAATATATTTATCTCTTATACGTTGATCTACGCCTTTATAATGGCCTGTTAATATGATAATGTTTTCTTTTAAAGAAAGCGTATTAGCCGTTGCTTGATTTAAGGTTTTAGCATCTGGGGTCATGTAGATAATGTCATCATAATCTCTTTCTGCTAATAATTTTTCAATACACTCTGAAATAGGTTTAATCATAAGTACCATTCCTGCGCCACCACCAAATTGATAGTCATCTACTTGACGGTAGTTTCCTATTCCGTATTCTCTTAAATTATGAAAATGTACTTCAGCCAATCCTTTTTCAATAGCTCTTTTCATCATAGAGTTTTCAAAAGGACTTTTTATTAAATCGGGTTCTACTGTAATAATATCTACTCTCATGCCGCAAAGATATAGTATTATACTTATTCAACATTAAAGGTTACCGGTAAAGTAAAACCTATTCTTGTAGGCTTATCACCATACATTGCAGGAGAAGCCTTTGTCAGTTTTTTGATAACTCTGATAGACTCTTCTTTTAGTTTTGGATGTGGAGCTCTACATCTTATATCCGTAATCTTTCCCTTTTTATCAATTTTAAACTGAACAAAAATTCTTTTTCTTCCAGGAGAAAGTCCAAGTCTATTTGCTAAGCCCGCATTAAATCTCCTAACAAAGAATTCTCTAATAGTTCGGTTATAACAGTTTTTTCCCATAGTAGCATTTAAAGAGTTTTTACAACTTGGAAAAACAGGAATCCTGGTATATCCTATAATACTATTCGTAACTACTTTATTACTACCATTTTCAAATTTTATTACCGATGTAAAATACTTATTTACTGGATGTCTATTTTTAAAAGTAGAATTTGAAAGGTCATATTTTTTGAATAGACTAATAATCTTTTTTTCTAATTGTTCAGATCTAGAATTGGTAGATATTTTAAAAGCTTTACCAGTTACATCTAACTCAAAGAAAAGCTTTAGTCTATCGTTTACTCTATTTAGATTGGCTTTTTTTATATCTTCTTCCGTTAAGTTTTCTTTGAAATAGGTAGCCAATGTATTTGTCGAATTTGGTTTGAAAACACTATCAAAATTATGGTCTAATTCTATGTTAGTTGGGGCATCATTTTTTTCAAATTCTTGTTTTATGTGGTAATAATAACTTGTAGGTTCATTATTAATCATTTTCGGAACAAAAATAGTGTCGTACTCTTTGGTTATTTTAAGAATGTTCTTTTTGAAAACTTCAGGAGCTTTTAATTCACTTACATTTAGTTTACCATTTGTGTCAATTAATACCTTGAAATCGAGAATAACTCTCTCATTATTATTTAATAAACTATCTGTTAGATTATAATTTATTGAATTATAAAAATAGTTTCTAATAGTTTTATTTAGGCAATAGTTAATATCACTGTAAAAGTCTAAATCGTCACAAGATGAACAATTAGGAGAAGAAATTTCTAAGGGAACAGAGCTGCAATTGATAATGTTTTGGGTTCCTTTATTTGAAATGATTTGCAAGGAATATTTTTTTCTTGTGTCTAGTTTTGTCGTAAAATTATGTAGACTATACTCTTTAAATGCATTTTTTAAAGATGCTCTTAAATCTTTATTAAGATAGGTGTTTAAATTGATTCGATATGGAATATTCTCTTTATTAACTTGAAAAGACAAAATAATCTTTTTACTATTTTTCGGATAAGTAATGTTTTTTAATAAATCTGGATGAATTTTTTCTTTTAAATAATTAGAAAGTTTATTGTTGGCATTTGGACTTGTAAACGTATCGTATAATTCATCTTTAGCAGTTTGAGAAAAAGAAAATGATGATACCAATAATAATAGAAATAGTTTTTTCATTGCAATAAATAAATTTTGGGTAAAGGTATAAAAAACATCTAAGTTGCTTAAGAGCAAATTATAAAATAGCGCTAGTTTTATTTGAGATATTTACCCAATAATAAATAGTTTTTGATTGTTATTTCTACAAATATGAATTTGCTTAAAATTCAGGAAATATTTTTTTAAACTTTTTAGGAAGTTCAGAGGTAATGTAAAGTTTTTTGTTAGTTAGTGGATGGGTAAATGCTAAGGTTTTGGCGTGAAGGTATAGACCTTTTCCTTTTAATAGTTTACCTTCTAAAAAGTAATCTTTATCTCCTAAAATTGGGTTGTGAATAGAAAAGAGATGTTTTCTAAGTTGATGTCTTCTACCAGTAATAGGATTTAGTTTAACGAGATTTAAAAAATCGAAACGTTCTGAAGAAACTGTTTTTTCAACTTTAAAATGAGTGATAGCTTCTTTTTCTTCAAGTGTTTTGTTGATGGTTCCTTCTAATTTCATTTTCCCTATGGTAATAGCAACATAGGTTTTTTGGATGTCTTTATGTTCAAAAAGTTTGTATAAAGCTCTAATGGAACTACTTGTTTTTCCCACTAATAATAAGCCACTTGTAGGATAATCTAATCTATGAATGGGGGTGGGACGAACAGCATCTTCTAAGGTACTTTTTTGAAGGTTTTGTGGAAGTGCGTTATAAATAGTCACAAAGGTATTTCCGCTAACTAAAACACCGGGAGGTTTTTCTATAATGGCCAAATAATCATCTTCAAAAACAACTTTTAAAGGAAGCTTAAGTTTTTGAATTGATTTGGGAAGTTCAGTTGTTTGAAATAGTTCAATAGTTTCTTTTCCTTTAATAAACAGGGCAGTTGTTGCTATTTTACCGTTAACTCTAACTAAATTCTTTTTAATGGCTTTTTTAAAGCCAGATTTACTGGGTAATGTTTTAAAAATACCTACTCCATACTCTTGTAATCGAATAGGGCTATCAAGCTTGGGAACGATATGAGTTTCAATTAACTTTACTTCTTTCAATATCAATATCTATGTATTAGCATTAAAATCCTACTGCCTTATCATCTCCACGTGGATCTGCTCCTCCTTCTAATTTTCCATTAGGTAGAATTAAAATTCCTTCAACTTTACCAATTACAGGAGAATTGGTTTCGTCTAATTCATACCCGATAGTTTTGAGTTGGTCTTTTACTTTAGGATCAAAACTATTAGGTTCCATTCGTATGACATCGGGTAACCATTGATGATGAAATCTTGGTTGGTTTATAGCTTCTTGCATTCCCATATTATATTCGTGAACATTCAAAATAGTTTGTAAAACAGAGGTGATAATAGTAGAACCTCCCGGAGTACCAACAACCATATACAACTTGCCTTCTTTTTCAACAATTGTAGGAGTCATAGAACTTAGCATGCGTTTTTCTGGAGCAATTTTATTAGCTTCAGCTCCAATAAGTCCAAACATATTTGGTTCACCTGGTTTACTGCTAAAATCATCCATTTCGTTATTTAGAAAGAATCCTAATTCAGAGCAATATAGTTTTGAACCATAAGCTCCATTAATAGTTGTTGTTACCGATACTGCATTTCCATATTGATCAACAATGGAATAGTGGGTGGTTTCATCACTTTCTACCATTTCAATATTTCCATGAGATACCTCTGAAGATTTCGTTGGTTTTTCAAAAGAAAAGTTATCCATACGTTTTTTTGTATACTCTTTTGAAATTAATTCTTTTACTGGGATTTTAACAAAATCAGGGTCACCTAAAAAGAAACTTCTATCTGCGTATGCTCTTCGTTCTGCTTCAGTAATTACTTGTATCGATTTTGCCGTGTTATGTCCAAACTTATCTAATTCATAAGGTTCAAGAGCATTCATAATTTGAGCAAGGCAAATTCCACCACTTGAGGGAGGTGACATGGAAATAACTCTTAAGTTATCGTATTGGAAGGTGATTGGAGTTCTCCATTTTGCTTCGTACTTGGCTAAATCTTCTTCTGTTACATATCCGCCATTTTCTTGTAAAAACTGAGCGAGCTTTTTAGCAGTTTCACCTTTGTAAAACTCATCTCTACCGTTTTGCTGAATTCGCGTTAAGGTTTTAGCAAGTGCCACATATTTAATAGTGTCACCTGCTTTCCATTTTTTATCAAATAGAATTTTGTTTTTGTTTGCTTTGGGAAAATTGGGTTGGTATTTCTGAATCCTTTTTTCTTGTTTTTTAGTGACAACTACTCCCTTGTATGCAAGTTCAATAACTGGTTGAATAATTTCTTCAATAGGTAATTTTCCAAATCGTTTATGAGAAGCAAATACTCCAGCAATAGTACCTGGTACACCTACTGCTGTAGCTCCTAATGTGCTTTTGTTTTTGATTACGTTTCCTAAGCTATCTAGATACATGTCTTTATGCGCTGCTAGAGGAGCTTTTTCTCTATAATCTAGCGCACCTATTTCTCCGTCATTTTTTCTGTAAATCATAAAACCTCCACCACCAATGTTTCCTGCATAAGGATAGGCAACAGCTAAAGCAAGTTCGGTAGCAGCCATGGCATCAAAAGCATTTCCTCCCTTTTCTAAAATAGCTACACCAATTTTAGAAGCTTCTTCACGGGCAGATACAACCATTGCTTTTTCAACAATTAATCCTTTAACTTCTTTTTTACATGAAATAGTAAAAAGAGTAAATAAAAATAAGATGGTTAGTTTTTTCATATACTTATAACAATGCGATTTTTTCTTTACAAAAGTTTTGTAATTCTATAAAAAATGTGGTGAAATCTTGTTCAAATTGGCCATAATGATTTAACAGATCTTCAGTGGCAAGATTCATCTGAGATTTTCCTTCTGTGCGACGATTCATTCCGTTTAATACTTCTTGAATTCCTTTAGCAAACTGGTAGTTGTATAGCCAATTATATTGAATCATATAAGGAAGCATTTCTTGAGTTCTTTCAGGAAGAATATGGTTGTGTTCTTGGAGTAAGTTGTATACTGAGTTTACAAATACTCCTAAAGGAATTTGAGAATAATTTTTCCAGTTTTTAGCTAGGAAGTGATCGTAAAAAATATCAATAATAACTCCGTCGTAATGTCGGTAACGTTCATGAAGTCTACGCTTGCTTTTTCTAACTATAGGATGCGCATCTGTAAAAGTATCAATACTACGATGTAGTAAGATGCCTTTTTGTATATTTTCAGAAAAATGGGAAAACTGATTTCCTTTTACATGATCAGCAATAAAATTACCAATCATTAACTCTTTATTATCACCCGAAAGGTATAAGTGCGCCAAAAAATTCATTTGATAAATGTAAACAAAAAACCACAACTAAAAAGTTGTGGTTTAAAATAGATGTTAACATCTCTAATTTTTTGAAGGAGTATGTTTTAAAATTTCTAATAAATACTTCCAGAATTTTTGTGTTGATGAGATTTGAGCGCGTTCATCTGGAGAGTGTGCTCCTCGAATGTTTGGACCAAAAGAAATCATATCCATTTTAGGATAGTTAGTTCCTAAAATACCACATTCTAATCCGGCATGACAAGCAGCTACGTGTGGTTGCTCTCCGTTGTTCATTTGAATATATAAGTCTCTTAATACTTTTAAGATTTCTGAATTTACATTTGGTAGCCATCCAGGATACGATCCAGAGAACTCTACGTTGAAACCAGCTAATTCAAAAGCAGCACGTAATGAATTGGCTAAATCCCATTTGTTAGTTTCTGAAGAAGAACGTGTTAAACATCCTACTTTAATGGCTCCGTCTTTAACAATTACACGGGCAATATTGTTTGAAGTTTCTACTAAGTCTTCAATATCTGGACTCATACGGTATACTCCATTTAAAGCAGTATATATTGCTTTGATTAATCCTTCTTGTACACCTAAATCCATAATAGAAGCTGGAGATGCAACTTCTTTAATTTCTATAGTTAAGTTTTCTTCTAAAGAAGCAAACTCCTCTTTAATTGTATTGATAAGCTCATTGATTTCAAATAAGAAAGGTTCTTTAGAAACAGTGTCAATTACAATGGTAGCAAAACTTTCACGA
Organism: Tenacibaculum sp. 190130A14a; assembly: GCF_964048965.1. Lineage (NCBI taxonomy): Bacteria > Pseudomonadati > Bacteroidota > Flavobacteriia > Flavobacteriales > Flavobacteriaceae > Tenacibaculum > Tenacibaculum polynesiense. The sequence continues at coordinate 1,797,265 of NZ_OZ040189.1, forward strand.
GGAATAGCGTTACGTAAACTACCACCATTAATTTCAGCAATACGTAATCCGTAATTTGTAAACCCGTCAAATAACAAACGGTTCATGATTTTATTTGCATTTCCTAAACCTTTATGAATATCCATTCCTGAATGTCCACCATTTAAACCTGTAACAGAAATTTCAAAAGCGGTGGTGTTTTCAGAAGTTACTTCTTCTTGGTAGGTTCTTGTTGCAGTAATATCAACCCCTCCGGCACAACCAATTCCTATTTCATCATCTTCTTCTGTGTCTAAGTTTAATAAGATTTCACCAGTTAACAAGCCTCCTTCTAATCCCATTGCACCAGTCATACCGGTCTCTTCATCAATTGTAAAAAGAGCTTCAATTGCTGGGTGTGCAATATCTGTAGAAGATAATACAGCCATAATAGAAGCTACTCCCAAACCATTGTCGGCTCCTAAAGTAGTTCCTTGAGCTTTTACCCAATCACCATCTACAAACATTTTGATTCCTTCTGTATCAAAGTCAAATTCTGTATCAGCATTTTTCTGACAAACCATATCTAGATGGCTTTGCATTACTACAGTTTTTCGATCTTCCATTCCAGAAGTTGCAGGTTTACGAATGATTACGTTTCCTACCTTGTCTACTTGAGTTTCTAGGTCTAAACTTTTACCAAAGTCAACCATAAATTGAATGACTCTTTCTTCTTTTTTAGATGGACGTGGAACTGAATTTAAATCAGCAAAGTGATTCCAAACAGCCTTAGGTTCTAAGTTTCTTATTTCTGAACTCATTGTGAATTGTTTGTTTAATTTTTGTAGGTTCAAAGGTACGTTTTTAGACTTTTAAGACAAAAGATAAAAGCAGAAAGAGTGTATGTCTTTTTTCTTGCTTTGAAGCTTCTTATTGTTGTAATTTTGCAACATGGATTTCTCTTCAAAACTTTTAGAAAATGCAGTAAATGAAGTAAGTCGATTGCCTGGAATTGGTAAGCGAACTGCTTTACGTTTGGTACTGCATTTATTAAAGCAACCATCTGAAAATACAAAGTATTTAACAGAGGCTTTGTCAACTTTGCGCAATGAAGTAAAATCATGTAAAAAATGTCATAATATTTCAGATACTATTTTGTGTGAAATATGTGCTAACCCGAACAGACATACAGAGGTAATTTGTGTAGTTGAGGATATCCGCGATGTAATGGCTATTGAAAACACAGCGCAGTTTAAAGGTTTGTATCACGTATTAGGGGGGAAGATTTCTCCTATGGAAGGAATTGGTCCGCAGAACTTACAAATAGAAAGTTTGGTAGAAAAAGTACGTAATGGAGAAGTAAAAGAATTGATTTTTGCGTTGAGTTCTACGATGGAGGGAGATACAACCAATTTTTATATTTATAAACAAATTGAAAAATACAATATTACAACATCGACTATTGCAAGAGGAATCTCTGTGGGAGATGAGTTGGAATATGCAGATGAAGTTACTTTAGGACGAAGTATTGTAAATAGAATCCCATTCGAAAATAGTTTGAAGTCTTAAGTTTGGTTAAAATAAAAGGAGTGTAAAAAACACTCCCTAATTTATACAATTTTGCCAATCATTCCCCAACATGAATGATTTGTTCAAGTGGACGTTCAAGAATGTATATCCTTACAAATATTATTAATAGTTAAGGTTGTATTTCATATTATGAACTTAATTATTTTAAACGTTTTCTTTAAATTTTATAAATGACCTAGAATGATTTATCAATAAACTCATTTACGCTAGAAGGTAATAGTTTTTTATGACCGTTTAATTGTTCTATAATTTGAACATCCTTATCAAAGTATCTTTTTTGGATAAAAATAGCAGGTTTTCGTAAGTCCGTTCGATACTCTATTAATGAATAGATTTTCTGATTAGCGTTGTAGTAAACGATAATTCGAGCCTCTGAAAAACCAAGTTTAGGATAAAAATAGGTAATGGTTTGAAGTTTATTTCCCTTTAAATCTTTTTCAACTTGATGAGAATATTTGGACGCACAGGAAATAATGCATGTAGTTTTGTTGGAATCTATTAAACTATCTACTTTCTTTTTATAATGATTAGAATGTTGTTTAACCATTAAACTATCAACTATACCTTTGCTATTTTCATTGTGTGTTATTTTTTGTTGACAGGATAACGCTATTAAAAATATTACTATATAAAATACATTATGCTTCATAACTGTTTAATAACTTTAAGTAGTAACTAGTTAAAAATAAAGGGGGTAAGTGTTTTTATTAAGAAAGGAAACTTCCATAAATATGGATGAATACAAAACTAAAATATAAACTATCCCGAAATCATTGGCCAAATTACTTCAACAACTAGTTTGTAAATTATAACTCCAAGTAAACCTCCAATAAATAAGCTTTTTGTGTTTTTTTGTGGTTGTTCTTTTTTCATAATGCATTGATGGATTTTAGTTGATAGCACTTAATATTTATACAGAGTAATTTGTGCTATTGGTGCTAATGTAATAATTTACTTTTAGGTTTGAAGATTTAGAGAGGTATTTCTTTTATGAATTGAATGTATTGGTTTCACTACATAGAATTGATGATTCACAACAGTTACTTAAAAGTAGTGAATTATCCACGGTACATTTGGAGTAATTATACTAATTATTAACCAAATAAAATTTAAAAAAAATGAGTGTACCAACTTACGGATCATTACAGAACCAAATGAACAAAGAGTATCGTTGTAATCATGCAGCTCAACTAAAAAAAAGTTATGAATCTCCAGAATGTTTAATGAATTTTGTTGAGCAAAGCAATGGTTCATATGGTATAAAGAATGTCAAGAACAACGAATATTTTGATAGTAGCATAACAACAATGACTAAGAAAGTTAGCGGGGCAAGTGAGCAATGGCGATTATTAGCGTTGCCAGATGTTGAAAATGGATACTATGTTCAAAACGTAAAGAATAATGAGTTTATGACCAGTAGTGCAAGTCAATTAAGCTCTAAAGCAGGAAGTAAAGAAATTTGGATTATTGAAGAAAGACAATCTTAATTTTCTAATAAAAAAAGAGGGGAGAAGTACTCCTCTTTTTTGTTATGATTAATAATCTTAAATTTTTTGATTAGTTTTAGGGTTATTAACGAAAGCTAGGCATGGCGATCAATTCAAAGTCAAATGAAAGTTACACCAGAAAAGAACGAAAAAGTAGCACAAATGATATTTTCATCTATTTATCCATTGTATTTGAATAGATTAGAAAAAAATGGAAGAACAAAAGAAGAGCTGGACCAAGTACTTGAATGGTTTACAGGTTTTGATAAAGATACGTTACAAGGACTTATCGATGAGCAGGTGACATTTGGGACATTTTTTAAGCGAGCAAACATACATGCAAATGCCCACTTGATTAAAGGTGTTGTTTGTGGGTATAGAATTGAAGAGATAGCCGATGAATTTGAGGTGTATAAGCAATGTAGGCAAATGGAAAAGCTTATAGATGAATTGGCAAGAGGACGTAAAATGGAAAAAATTTTACGTCAAGAAAAGAAATAATTCAAGAGGAATAAAAATAAAAAAAGTACAGTTTAATCTAATCTTAGTTATAAATTAGAAAGATTGTAAACTAAAAGAGATCCCCTTTAATAGTAAAGGGGAAAGAAAGTTTTGTAATCTATATTTTAGGGCTAGCGCTCAAGTTCTGTGAAAAAGCCATCTGCTTGTGCTTCAAAGTCAAGTTTCAGTTTTGTATTAGACAAAATAATAATATCTCCTTTTCTAATATTGTTAATATACAAGGCTTTTTTATCTCCATTTTGTTGTATAGTGTATTTATAAGTGCCAGTAGTAGGTTCAATAGCTGTGTTTATATTGTTTTCAATAAATACAGTATTCTTTTTGGTGTTAAAAGTCCACACAACATCTCCTGCGTTAAAGTTGGAGTTTGCCGCAAACCCGCCGTAGATTTTTTTAAGATTCCATGTTCCACTGATGTTTTTAGCCTCTGCAAATTCATCATTGTTACTACAACTTAAAAATAAAATAGTACTCGAAATAAGAAGTAAACTGAGTATTCTAATTTTCATAGTTAAATATTTAATAGTTCATTAGGGTAGATGAAAAAAATTGAATAAGGTTGCGTGGATTTCAAGATAATTGCTTGTTGGTATATGTTTATGTATTTCAGTTGAATAAAAATTGAGTTTTATTTTTAACATCTTGCATTAAAAAAGCACAGGTATAAAACTGTGCTTTTTTGTGAAAGTGTTCTATTTTAAAGAATAAGTTAAGCTGTGGCAGGTATTACCATAAACGGAATTGTTAATTGGTGTCCTAAGTTTGCAATTACAGGTTCTCTAAATAATTTTTCAAAAAAACCATGCTTATATTTTATCATTGTTAAAATATCAACTTCCTCATTTTTGATAAAATTGATAATTTCATCTGTTTTGTTAGTGTATTGAGGAATTTCAACATAAGCATGATCCATATCTTTTAAATGTCCTTTTAATGCTTCTAGATTTTCCTTTTGACTTTCATTTAAATTAGGAGCTGTTTGAATATGAAGAACATGAATGTTAGATTTGTGTAAGTTGGCTAAATCTTTAATTTCGTTTAACTCAGAACTATTGTATAGACGTTTAAGTCCACTAGAAAAACCAATATTTTTTGGTGTAGTATACTTCAAGTCATTTGGGATTGCCAACACCGGACATTTAGAAAGTTTACTAATAATTTCTACGGTGTTACTTCCTAAGAATATCTCTTTTGCTCCAGTTGCTCCTTTGGTTCCCATTACAACTAAGTCTATTTGATGATTTTCTACGGCAATACTAACGGCTTGCTCAATATCATGGGTGCTTGTAGATGATTTAAAGCTATGTTTAGGGTTAGGATGTGTTTTTTCAATACGTTCTTGTAAATGTTTTAAATCTTTTAGAGCATTTTCTTGCATAACACGTGATAGCTTGTTAGAAAAAGAAGAAATTCTAGAAGATGTAACAGGTGCCGAATGAAGTAGATGAAAAGTGCAGGTTTCATTGGTAAAAAGATTCAGAATATATTTGGTAGCTGCCCAAGCATTTTCTGAAAAATCGGTGGGAATGAGTATATGTTTCATAATGGTTGCTTTTATGGTTTATAAATGAGACATCATTATTTGCTTACGTTTGCTGAGTTGCTTTTCTAAATCATTGACTGTATGTTTTACAGCAACTTGATAATTTTCTTCATTAGAAGAAGCAAATATTTGAGGTCCAGATTGACTTAAAATTATTTCACAAATTTTACCTTTTGCTGTAGGGGTATTTTCGTATTTGATAAAAACCTGTGCTTTTATAAGCCAATCGTACTTTTTGTAAAGTTTATGTAGCTTTTTCTCGATATAGTCTTGTAGGTTTTCACTTACAGGCATTTTTACAAATTCAATATGTACTTCCATGGTAATTTATTTTTAAATAGATACTCAAATTTACATGGAAGAAATAGGTAGAGGAATGATATATATCATGTTATATCATATATGATAAAGGTATATTTGTTAGAATTGTGTTGAATTGATGTAAAAAGATGGTCAAATCTATTTATATAATCAGTTATATGATGATGTTTTACATGAAAAAGGTTAGTTAATCCTGATTTTAGCTTTTTGTCGAATACTGAAAATTATTCCAACCAATAGCCCAACAAGTCCACCGAGATAACTGAAATTATGAATACAACCTACTAAAACAAATTGTTTGTGATGAATAAGGTTGTTAGGTAAATACCAATTAGTGGAAGTTTCTAAAAGAAAAAGTTTACCGTATAAAAAACCTAGAAAACTGGTAAGTAAAGAGATTCCTAAGGTTAAAAACAGTGCTTTCATTGTAATATAAAACATCCTTTTGTGATTGGAGTGAATCAATCCAGTTATACTAAGAAAAATGCCTATGATAAGGCCCACCCACCAGGTTGCTAATATACCTACAATGGTTACACCGATTCTGGGATTATTCATTATAATTTCTGGTGATTGAATAGTGTTAATGTTTTGCCCCAACCCCCAGTCTTCAAAACCAAATTGTATAAATTTAAACTTGGTATAATATTCTTTGGATATACTATAAGTTATATGGTCGTGAAGTACTCCGTACATACTTCCTAAAATAGTTGCAATGATGATAACTAAGCATAAAATAAAAGCTTTCTTCATATTTTAAGAAATAAACTATGGATTAATCATGAAAAAAGCGAAGGTTAAAACTTCGCTTTTTTCAATGTTTACTTTCTTTTAAAAGTAGTCGTTTCTGTGATGTTGTCTATAACGGTTTCACTTTTAAAAGTATTTGATTTATCGCTAAAAATGATGGTATAGACTTCTTTTATACCGGTACTTTTTTCAGTGAGTTCATAGGTGTCTGTTCCTTTTTTTACCCAAGTGGCATTAAAGGTGTTTTCTATAATACACTCGTTAGAATTGTCTTGGTTTCCGTAGTTAATAGCAGTAAAATTTCCGTTTTCAGAAACTGTAATAGTTGATTTATTGTTACAGGCATCTACTTCTTTACCGTTTTCAGAAAAGAAATACCAAGTTCCAACAAATGGGTCTAAAGTTTCAGTATTGTCTGAACAGGCGAATAATGAGATAGCAATTAATGCTAAACAGAGCAATTTTCTCATAATTTTAAGTTTATTGTTTTCTCTTGTAAACAGTAGTTTCAGTAACTTGGTCAATTACTTCTGTAAAAGTAAAAGTATTTCCATTATCACTGAAAGTTACTTTGTTAACGCGTTCTTCGGTACTTCCTTCATTTGTTAATCCGTAGTTACCATTCCCCTTGTTTGCCCAGTTTCCATTTGCAGTATTGTCAAGAATACATTGTTTGTCAACCATTTCATATCCAGTAAAGGTGTATTTTCCATTTTCAAGAATAATTACGGTAGATTTTTTTTTACACTCGTCAACTTCTACACCATTATCAGAAAAGTAATACCAATTTCCAACAAAGGGGTCTAAAGAATCATCAGAATCTGTACAAGCAAAAAAGCTCATAGCAACAAATGCTACTGATAGTAGTTTTTTCATAGCTTAATTTTTTATTGTTAATAATTTGAATGCGAATATATTTATTTTTTTTCATCATCCAAGAGTTCTTCTTCAAACTTATCCCAGCTTTTTTTAGCACGTATTTTTTTGTAAAATCGAACAGCTAGCATTAGCAAAATAGAGACTAATAAAATACCAACAACACCCCAAATCCAATTAATGGTGTCTTTTAGTACAACCAAAAAGACAATTGAAAAAAGTAGAATAGTTGCTACTTCATTCCATAAACGTAATTTAAAAGAGGTATACTTAATCTCGTTGCGCTGTAATTGATTGTATATTACTTGACAAAATCCATGGTATACATATAATACTAGTACAAAAGAAAGTTTAACTAACATCCAGCCTTCTTCTAAATACACTGGATGTTTATATAGCATCCAAAAGGCAAAAAAACTTGCCAATATTGCAGAAGGCCAAGTAATTATATACCACAAACGTTTTTGCATTAATTGATACTGAGTTTGTAAGATTTCTTTTGCTGGTTGCTCTTTTTTATCGGCTTCTACATGATATATAAATAAACGAACCATATAAAATAGCCCTGCAAACCATGTAACTACAAAAATGATGTGTAATGCTTTTACGTATAAGAAATCCATTTCAGTTTTTTTTCTAATTATTTTATCAATCGATTTGTTTGAGATGTTTAATTATTATCAAACTCGTTAATCCATTTAGCTAAGACGTCTACCCATTCATCATTATCATTAATACAAGGTACGGTATAGAATTCATCACCACCCGCTTCTAAAAATTCATGTTTACCTTCCATGGCAATTTCCTCTAGAGTTTCTAAACAATCAGAAACGAATGCAGGAGTTACGATAGCCAGTTTTTTGATACCATCCTTTTCTGCCTTGTTAACAATGGTTCTGTCTGTATAAGGTTGTAACCAAGGATCTACACCTAAACGCGATTGGAAAGAGGTAGATACTTTGTTTTCATCTAAACCTAATTCAGCCATAACATTCTTAGTAGTTTGATAACACTGATGTCTATAACAAAATTTATGAGCGTCTGAAGGGGTATTGCAACAAGCTAAATTACCAGCTTCTGGGTTACAATGAGACTTGGTAATATCTGATTTTCGAATATGTCTCTCAGGTACTCCGTGATACGAGAATAATAGATGGTCGTAGTCTTTATCTTTCAAGTAATCTTTAATACTATTCGATAATGCTTTGATATATTCTGGTTGGTTGTAAAAAGCAGGAACATCGGTTATTTTCATATCTGAAAAATGCTTTTTACGCAATTCTTCTGCTAATACTAAGATAGTTTCCGTAGTTGCCATAGCAAATTGCGGGTATAATGGCACTAGTAAAACATCTTTAACGCCTTTATCATATAATTCCTGCAACCCGCTTTGTAAAGAAGGGTTTCCGTAACGCATGGCTAAGGCAACAGGTAATTCTGTTTTAGCTTGCACCTTGTTTTGTAGTCTTTCAGAAAGCACAATTAAAGGAGAACCTTCTTTCCACCAAATTTTTTGATAAGCTTCAGCAGATTTTTTAGGTCGTGTATTTAAAATAATTCCTCTAACAATAAAAGCTCTTAACCAATATGGAACGTCGATAACACGCTCATCCATTAAAAACTGATCTAAGTACTTTTTTACATCTTTCGGATCTGTACTGTCTGGAGATCCTAAGTTTACTAATAAAACTCCTTTCATATTTCTAGTTTTGTTAATACGTATAACATAAACACATGTTTACGTTACATCGTTTGTAACAATAGTTTTGTTTCTCAATTGATTGGTTACTTCGTATAATGCAATAGATAAACTATGAATAACATTCATACTTGAGTTTCTACCATACATAGGTATAGCTACAGTGGCATCTACAACATCTATATTTTCAATTCCATGGCGTTCGCTTCCCAAAAGTAACACGATTTTTGAATGATTTTCAAAATTAAAATCTTGAATATTGATACTACTATCGGTAATTTCTATACCAATAATAGTGTTTCCTTCTTCTTTTAACTGTTTGATAAGCGTCTCAAAATTGTCATAACTATCATGTGCAATTTGTTGAATGGTATTGCGAGCAGTTTTCTTTACAATTCTATTCGTAATGTTTGGAGAATTTTCGTGTAAATATATTTTTTGAACGCCAAAACTTTCAGCAATACGAAAACACATTCCTATGTTTTCAGGTGTACGAATGGCATCACAAACAATAGTGATAGGAAAAGTTGTTTGGGTATTTTCTATTTCGTCGTGGGTTAATTGCTTCATCTAATTACTTTGTAATGATATGACGTATTGTTTTGGAGTAGTTCCGAACTTCTTTTTAAAAGCAGCAATAAAATGACTTGATGTGCTATAGCCAACTTGAAGTCCAACTTCATTTACATTTAATTGATTACTTTCAAGCAGTTTTCTAGCATGTTCCATCTTATAGTCAAATAAAAAGCTATATACAGTATCTCCGTAAATTTGTTTAAACCCCTCTTTTAACTTCTTTAAGTTTAAACCAACTTCATTTGCAAGCTCCTGTAGTGTTGGAGGCTCAGTCATTTGTGCTATGATAATGTCTTTCGCTTTTCTAATTTTTAAAACATCTCGTTCATCAACTAAAAAAGGACAATATTCGCCTTCATACATTTCATCTTTTTGAAAATACAGACTTAACAACTCGTAAATTTTACCTTTAACGTATAGGTTCTTTAATGAGCTATTAATATTAGCATTAATTAACTGTTGAAGTACTACTAACTCTGTTGGTTTAATAGTGGCATCTTCATAATATTTTCTATTGCGATTGTCTTCACTTAAAAAAGGGATAAAGGCAGCTTCATTAGAAAATAGTGAATGAAATTTTTTAATAGATATCACTAAAGATACTATTTGAGTTTTGGGTTGTAATTCTAAATTTATTGGTAGTTTTTGTTGAGGGTTGTACAATAAAATAGAATGTTTGTCTAATACGTCAAAAGTGTAGTTTCCGTTGTTAAAAAGGAAGGATGATTTACCTTTTATACAGAAATGTAATTGTATAAAAGTGTTGTCAATGTCTCGTTCAAAACGTTGAATTTCACCACTTTCGTTTTGAAAATACAAAACGCGAAAACCATTTTCTAGGTCAATTTCTTCAAAAGTACTTCTAGCGATGTTTTTTGACATAGATCAAAAAAAGTTTTTAATTCATTTTATTTAGAATGATTATAAATAAAATCATTCTAATTGCCTTATTTTACTGCAAATTTACACTTTTTTGTACGTTTTTTATTTAAATAACGACTAAAAAACGTGAAACGACATTAAAAGTACTTTTAGCGATACTTTTTTTTGAGTAATCTTTATATTTTTGACCGTTTTTAGGAAGTAGATTGAATGCAAACAGAAAATAAATCAACGAATTTTTACAATATAGGTGTTAGTTATGTAAAAGCAGATGCGCATACACGCGGAAAGTTTTCACTATCTAAAGAGAATCAATTAAACTTATTAGAAGAAGCTAAAGCTATAGGTTTAGGTGAAATATTTGTTTTATCTACCTGTAACAGAACTGAAATAACTGGTTTTGCTGAGCACCCTTTTCAAATCATCGGTTTGTTGTGTAAACATTCGAATGGTTCGGTAGAAGAATTCGCAAAAGTATCTTATGTAAACAAAAATCAAGAGGCTATTCAACACTTGTTTAGAATGGGAACTGGTTTAGATAGTCAGATTTTAGGTGACTATGAAATTGTAGGTCAGTTACGTCAGGCATTCAAACAAGCGAAAGAATTTGGTACTACCAATGGATATTTAGAACGTTTGCTTAATTGCGTGATGCAGGCAAGTAAACGTGTGAAAAATGAAACAAAGTTAAGCTCAGGAACAACCTCTGTTTCATATGCCGCTGTTCAATACATCATCAAAAACTTACCAGATTATAACTCAAAAAACATTTTAGTATTCGGTTTAGGAAAAATGGGTAAGCATACTTGTTTAAACCTTGCTGAGTATACTAAGAATAAATCAGTATGTTTAATTAATAGGACCGAAGAAAAGGTTGATGCATTTGTAAAAGAAAACCCTGCGATTAGAAAAGCTAAGTACGAGAACTTAAATAAAGAGATAGCCAATGCTGATGTACTAATTGTATCGACAGGAGCAGATGTACCTACAGTTGCAAAAGAACATATTTTAACCAATAAAGAGTTGTTGGTGTTAGATTTATCGATGCCAGCTAACGTATCTCATGATGTAAAGGAATTAGCCAATGTTACTTTGGTTAATGTAGATGAACTTTCAAAGATTACAGACGAGACTTTGGCAGTACGCCAACAAGAAATTCCTGTTGCTGAAGGAATTATTGAAGAACACAAAGCAGAATTCAATGAATGGTTAAACCATAGACGATTTGTACCAGCTATTAATGCATTGAAACAATCGTTACTAACTATTCAAAAAGACGAAATAAACTTTCACAAGAAGAAAATTGAAAATTTTGATGAGATGCAAGCAGAAGTTATCACATCAAGATTTATTCAAAAAATTACTACACAATTTGTTAAGCATTTAAAAGACGAAAAAACTTCAGTTTCTCAAAGTATTGAAGTTATGTCTAAAGTGTTTGGAACAACGTTACAATCTATTAATGCAAAAGATAATTAGAATAGGAACTCGTGAGAGCGAGTTGGCCTTATGGCAAGCCAATAAAGTACGTAAGGAACTTGAAGAGTTAGGCTACGCAACAGAAATCGTACCGATTAAATCTACTGGAGATATTATTTTAGATAAACCTTTATACGAATTAGGTATTACAGGAATATTTACTAAAAATTTAGACATAGCGATGTTAAATGGCGATATTGATATTGCTGTGCACTCTATGAAAGATGTTCCAACGGTGTTGCCAAAAGGAATTATACAAGCTGCGGTTTTAAAAAGAGCTAATCATAACGATATCTTAGTTTTAAAAGATAATGAAGAGTTTATGGCACAGCCTAATGGTGTTATAGCCACAGGAAGTTTACGAAGAAAGGCACAATGGTTAAACCGTTATCCATCGCATAATGTTGAAGACTTAAGAGGGAATGTAAATACACGTTTAGAAAAGTTAGATGCAAATGAATGGAACGGAGCTATCTTTGCAGCAGCTGGATTAGAGCGTATTGGAAAAAGACCTAAAGGAGCTATCAACTTATCTTGGATGATTCCTGCTCCAGCACAAGGAGCCATTATGATTACGGCTTTAGAAGAGGATACGTATGCTATTGATGCTTGTGAACAAATTAACGATCGAGATACAAAGCTTTGTACAGATATAGAACGCGAGTTTTTAAATCGTTTAGAAGGTGGATGTACTGCCCCTATTGGAGCTTTTGCTAGAATTGATGAAGTAGAAAAGAAAATTCACTTTAAGGGAGTATTATTAACTAGAGATGGAAGTAAGAAAATAGAAGTTCAGAAAACATCTAAAATAGGACCTCATAAGTATATTGCAAAAGATGCTGCAAACTACATAATTGAAAGAGGAGGGAAGTTAATGATGATGGAAGATCAAGGAATAGAAAAAGAATTTTCTATCTATTCGACAAAAAAATTATCGGAAGCTCAAAAGAAATTATTACCTACTTCTATGAAAGTGGAGGATAGTGATTTTATCAAAATTCGATTCAATAGAATTGCACCTAAGATTATAAAACAAGAAATAGAAAACGTAATTCTTACCAGTAAAAATGGAGTAGAAGCTGTATTGAATAATTATCCAGCAGAAGAATTACAGTTCAAGAATATTTATTGTGTTGGAAGAAGAACCAAGAAATTAATTGAGCAAAAAATTGGAAAGGTAGTAAAGTCAGAAAGAAACGCTCAGAAATTGGCAGCATACCTTTCAAAAGAAATTAAAGGGCAAGAAGTAACTTATTTCTGTAGTGATTTACGTTTAGATACTTTACCAAAAGTATTAACAGAAAACGAAATTACAGTACATGAAGTAGAAGCCTATAAAACTATGTATAGCCCTGCTGAGGTAGATGTAAAAGTAGATGGAGTACTATTTTATAGTCCGTCAACTGTTGAAAGCTATATGCAGCAAAATTCAGCAGATAAAATAGCATTTTGTATAGGAGAGAGTACAGCTAAAGAAGCTCGTAAGCATTTTGAAAATGTACAAGTAGCAAATGTACCTACTGTAGAGAATGTGATTGAAATGGTGAATTTACATTTTGTAAAAAAATAAAAATATATCACCTCGAGTGCAGTCGAGAGGTTTTTAAATCAAGTTATATGTTTAGAACACGTAGACTTAGAAAAACAGAAGGAATCCGAAGATTGGTAAGAGAAAACCAATTATCGGTGAACGATTTTATATACCCATTGTTTGTTGAAGAAGGAGAAGGGATAGAAAAGGAAATTGTATCGATGCCTGGAATCAAACGTTGGTCTTTAGATACTATTTCTAAAGAATTGGATGAAGTAGTTGCATTAAACATACCTGCAGTTATTTTATTTGGTATTCCAACAGAAAAAGATGAAGTAGGAACAGAAACTTGGAATGATAACGGAATTATGCAACAAGCAGTTCGTTATATTAAAAAGAACTATCCGAGTTTATATGTAATAACCGATGTATGTTTTTGTGAATATACGTCTCACGGACATTGTGGTGTATTGTGTGATAATGATGTGGATAATGATGCAACATTAATAAACTTAGCAAAGCAAGTAATTTCTCATGCAAAAGCAGGAGTAGATATGGTAGCTCCTTCAGGAATGATGGATGGAACCATAGCCATGATTCGTGAGAGCTTAGATCAAGCAGGCTATCCGAATTTACCAATTATGGGATATTCTGTAAAGTATGCTTCTGCATTTTATGGTCCGTTTAGAGATGCAGCAGATTCTGCACCAAGTTTTGGTGATAGAAGAACTTATCAAATGGATCCGGCGAATAGAGATGAAGGTTTACGTGAAGCTACTTTTGATGATGAAGAAGGGGCAGATATTTTAATGGTAAAGCCAGCTTTGTCATATTTGGATATTATTAGAGACTTAAAAGAGAACTTTGATCGACCAATTGCGTGTTATAATGTAAGTGGTGAATATGCCATGGTAAAAGCGGCTGCGGAAAAAGGATGGATTGATGGGGAACGTGTAATGATGGAAAGTTTATTATCTATGAAAAGAGCAGGAGCCGATATTATCATCACTTATTTTGCTAAAGAGGCAGCGAGGATATTAAATAAATAGTCTATGAGATTATATACTCGTTGTAAATCATGTAAAAGTGAGTTTAAGATTAAGTCTAATGCTGAAACTAGACCTGATTTACAAATGGAAAAAGGAGAAGAATTCAAAGTAAATTGCTTGAACTGTGGAAAAGTAGATAAAGTTCATGTTAACGATATTAGAGCTGAACAAAATAATATTATAATTTTAATAGGTTTAGTATTTGGGATAATTACTACAATTGTTTTGTGGTATTATTTTGGAGCTATTGGAACTATTAGCGCTATTATACCTGTGTTATTTTGGCAAACAGAAATGAAATCTGTAAAGGCTTTTAATTCATATTTGATTAGAAGAAAATAAAATGGAATTTAAAAAATCACAAGAATTATATAACCAAGGATTGGTAAATTTAGTAGGAGCAGTAAACTCACCAGTGCGTGCATTTGCTTCTGTAGGAGGAAATCCTTTATTTATTAAAAAAGCCAAAGGGAGTAAAATTACCGACGTTGATGGTAATTCATATGTTGACTTAGTACTTTCATACGGACCGATGATTTTAGGACATCGTCATAAAAAAGTGCAAAAGGCAATTACCAAAGCATTAAAGAATGGATATTCTTTTGGAGCTTCAACCAAAAATGAAATCAAATTAGCAAAAATTGTTTGTGATGCTTTTCCAGGAATGGATAAAGTTCGTTTTGTAAATTCGGGTACTGAGGCGGTTTTAAGTGGAATTCGTTTAGCTCGTGCATTTACCGGGAAAGATAAAATTATTAAATTCTCAGGTTGTTACCATGGGCATCAAGATGCTTTATTAGTAGCAGCAGGGTCAGGATTGGCAACCTTAAGTTTACCTGGGTCTAAAGGAGTTCCGGAAGGAGCAGTAAAAAATACCTTGATTGCAAACTACAATGACTTAGAAAGTGTAAAAGCACATTTTGATGCTCATGATGATATTGCAGGAGTTATTTTAGAACCAGTAGCTGGAAATATGGGAGTAGTAACTCCGCAAAATAACTTTTTAAAAGAATTAAAAGAGTATGTAAACTCGAAAGGGGCCTTATTAATCATTGATGAGGTAATGACAGGGTTTAGATCTAAATTCGGAGGAGCTCAAGAATTATTTGATGTAGAAGCAGACATTACTTGTTTAGGTAAAGTAATAGGAGGAGGATTTCCTGTAGGAGCATATGGAGCTCGTAATGAAATTATGGAAATGGTAGCGCCGTTAGGAGGAATGTACCAAGCAGGAACATTATCAGGTAACCCAATAGCAATGGCTGGAGGTATTGCTACCTTAACAGAATTGAAAAAACAAAATCCATACGAGAAATTTAATGAGATTGCTCAAATAATTGAAGTATTTTTGTTAGAATCGGCTAAGAAATACGACGTAGAAATTACTGTTAACAGATTTGGGTCAATGATTAATCCATTTTTTACCAATAAAACAGTAACGAATTTCACAGAAGCACAAACTTCTGATACTGAAAAGTTCGCAACGTTTTTCTGGGCAATGATGCATAACGGAGTGTTTTTACCACCATCGCAATTTGAAGCTTGGTTTTTATCATCGGCATTATCTGAAAAAGATATTCAAAAGATAGCTAAAGCAATTGATAAAGGGATGGAAGCTGTTTCAAAAATGTAAATCCTATGTGTTATGAAACTTATATTTAGTATCTTATGTAGTTTATTGTTAACTTCATGTCCAAATAAAAGTATGAGTGATACTCAAGAATCGAATGAAATAGTATCTTTATTTGAAGGAAGTTTGTTAGGAAGTGGAAAAGAAGGGTTTCAAAAAGAAAACCTAATTATTTCTTCTGAAAAACAATGGCAGGAGTTTTTAAATAAGATAGATAGCGTAAATAAAGTTTCTTCAGGATTTAAATCTGAAATAGATTTTAAAAGTTCTATTGTCTTAGTAACTATTGATAGTGTTAGGAACTCTGGAGGATTCGGAGTGAAGATGATAGCGCTAAAAGATGAAAACGAAAAGTTGGATGTTATTGTAAATTATACCGGGCCAAAACCAACTGATATGGTTACAATGGCAATAACACAACCTATAAACATTGTAAAAATTAAAAAAACGAACAAAGAGATCATCTTTGTAGAAAGATAAATATGATAAAAAACGATTTATTCTTAAGAGCCTTAAAAGGAGAAACTGTTGATAGACCTCCTGTATGGATGATGCGTCAAGCTGGGCGCTATTTACCAGAGTTTATGGAAATCAGAAAAAAATATGATTTCTTTACCCGTTGTCGTACTCCAGAATTAGCATCTGAAATTACTGTACAACCAATTCGTAGATATGGAATGGATGCTGCTATTTTATTTTCTGATATATTAGTAGTACCGCAAGCAATGAATGTTGAGGTAGAAATGAAGCCTAATTTTGGCCCATATTTGCCAAATCCAATTCGTGATAGAAAGAGTTTGGATAATGTAATTATTCCAGATGTTCATGAAGAATTAGGGTATGTAATGGATGCTATTAAAGCTACCAAAGAAAAACTGAATAATGAAATACCATTAATTGGTTTTGCAGGGTCTCCATGGACTATTTTATGTTATATGGTACAAGGTCAAGGGTCTAAGAATTTTGATAAAGCAAAAGAATTTTGTTTTACTCAACCAATTTTGGCACACGAATTGCTTCAGAAGATTACAGATACCACAATTGCTTATTTAAAAGCAAAGGTTGAAGCAGGTGTAAATGCTGTTCAGGTGTTTGATTCTTGGGGAGGAATGTTATCTCCAACAGATTATCAAGAATTTTCATGGCAGTATATAAACCAAATTATCGAAGCATTAAAAGACGATGCCCCAGTTATAGCATTTGGAAAAGGGTGTTGGTTTGCGCTAAATGAAATGTCTAAGTCAAATGCTTCTGCACTGGGTGTAGATTGGACATGTTCTGCAAGAAATGCTCGTTATTTATCTGGTGGAAATATTACATTACAAGGAAATTTTGATCCGTCTAGATTATTGTCTCCACCTGCGGAAATTAAAAAAATGGTAAACCAAATGATAAATGAGTTTGGTAAAGACAAATATATTGTTAACTTGGGGCACGGAATTTTGCCGAATATTCCTCTAGATAATGCAAAGGCTTTTGTCGATGCAGTTAAAGAATATAAAGGTTAATTTTTTATCCCCTAAATAATTAATTATGAAGAAAATAGTATTATTACTTACCTGTTTAATAGCAACTAATTTTTTCGCTCAGGAAAAAGTGTATTACAACTTTGCAGTAAACAATTGCACTGAGGAAAGTGCCGACAATATGATCGAAAACTGTATTAAAGGGTCATATTTATTAGATTATGATTTCACTTCTATTGATGGAAAAACATTAAGTACAAGTAAAGTTAAAAAGCCAATGGTAATTATAGCTGGTGCTTCTTGGTCCGCTCCTTGTCATGGAGATATCCCAGCAATTAACAAAATGGTAGAGAAGTATGGAGACAAACTTCAATTTGTTATGATACTTTGGGATAACGAAGCTAAGGCAAAAAGAATGGTAGATAAACTAAACAAAAATGTGTTTATCATTCCAGCGAGAGAAGGTGATAAAGTAAAGAAAGATTACTTAGATATTAGTGGATTTGTACACAAACTAGATTACCCAACAGCCTACCTTATAGATAAAACAAAGAAATTTGTTAATGTAAAAAGAGGAGCTGCTACGCCTACAAAACAAGTAGGGTGGGATCAAGTAAACGAAATTAATATTAAAAATTTCGAAGAATTTTTAGCACCAATATTAAATTAGAATTATTAAAATATTTAAATTACCTCTTTCTAAACGGAAAGAGGTTTTTTTATTTATAAGAAGAAAAAGAATATGATAAAGAATGTAATCGATGGAATAAAAGCATATGTAGGAGCATTGGAATTAATTTCCAAATTGAAACTCTGGAAGTATTTTATAATCCCTATGTTAATTAGTTTAGTAACTGCTATTGTTATTGGTGTAACTGCTTATGGACTTTCTGATAATATTGGACATTATATAGCTAATTTTTGGAAATGGGAATTTGGAAAGGAAACATTTGAAATGATAAGTACTTTTATCAGTGCCTTATTAATTGTTGCAATAGGGTTAGTATTATATAAACATATTGTAATGGCTTTGTCCGCTCCTTTTATGAGTCCCGTTTCAGAAAAAATTGAAGATCATTTTAGAGGAGAAGATCACATACATAGAGAAACAACTTTTCAAGAGCAATTGGTAAGAGGTATTAGAATTAATATTAGAAATCTAATACGAGAATTGGTCTTAACTTTTTTTATTTTGATACTTGGTTTTATTCCAGTAATCGGTATTGTTTCAACTGTGTTATTGTTTTTAACACAAGCGTATTATGCAGGTTTTGGTAATATGGACTATACATTAGAACGTCATTTTAAATATAAAGAAAGTATCACTTTTGTTAAAAGAAACAAAGGAGTAGCTATTGGAAACGGGATTGTTTTTATGTTGTTCTTATTAATTCCAGTAATTGGAGTCATTTTAGTATTACCATTGTCAGTAACAGCAGCTACTACCGAAACTATTAAGAAGATTCAGTTAAAAAAAATAGAAGAATAATTACTTTTGCAGTTCAATAGGAATTACATGAAAGAACAATTTTATAACTATATACAAAACTTACAAGACACCATTACTTCTAAATTAGAAGTAGTAGATGGAAAAGCCAAGTTTCAAGAAGATTTATGGGAAAGAACTGAAGGTGGAGGTGGAAGAACACGTGTTATTGAAAATGGAAACATTTTTGAAAAAGGAGGTGTAAACATTTCTGCAGTGCATGGAGAATTACCAGAAGTTTTAAGAAAGCAATTTGGAGTAGAGAGTGGTGATTTTTTTGCTTGCGGATTAAGTTTAGTAATTCATCCTAAAAACCCTTTTGTACCTACCGTACATGCTAATTGGCGTTATTTTGAAATGTATGATCAAGATGGGAATATTGTAACGCAGTGGTTTGGTGGAGGACAAGATTTAACTCCTTATTACTTATTTGAAGAAGATGCTGTGCATTTTCATACAGTTTGTAAAGAAGCTTGCGATAAGCATCATGCTGATTTTTACCCGAAGTTCAAGGAAACTTGTGATTCGTATTTCTGGAATGCTCATAGAAATGAAGCACGTGGGTTAGGAGGATTGTTTTTTGACTACCTAAAAGAAACTGAAGAGTTTACCATGCAAAATAGATATGATTTTGTTACGGAAGTGGGAAATAGCTTTTTAAACTCGTATGTACCGATTGTTGAAAGAAGAAAAGAGATGGAATATACACAAGCACATAAAGATTGGCAAGAAGTACGAAGAGGGCGTTATGTAGAGTTTAATTTGGTACACGATAGAGGAACCTTGTTTGGTTTAAAAACTAACGGTAGAATAGAAAGTATTTTAATGAGTCTACCACCAACGGTTCAATGGAAATATAACCATCATCCTGAAGAAGGAAGTGAAGAAGCAAAATTATTAGAAGTATTAGCCAAGCCTAAAGATTGGGTTTAGAAGTAAAAAGGTAAGAAGTAAACATCTTACCTTTTTTATTTTAGGTTAATAGAAGGTTAATAAGAAATAATTGAGTTTATGTAATTTAAACTTCCCTTATTTTTGAAGTTATGACTAAGAAAAACAACTTGTTGATTATTGCCTCAGTTTTAGGACTTTTGTCATTGTCTTTGGTTCAAGGGTATTTAATCAAGAATACATATACTTTAAAAAAGGAGTCTTTTGTAAATAAAGTCAATCAAGAAGTATCAAGAATTGATGATTATACCCCTGCGATTGATTCTATTAACGAAGTTTGGCAAAAATCTTTTATTAAAACCCTAGATAAGTACAGTTTAAAAACTATTTCTAAAAAGAATGTTTTATCTCGATTAAGGGAAGTTACTGATTCTTTGAACAAAGACTTTATAAAAGAGTATGAAAGAGAATTAAAAAGAAAAAAATTAGGTTATGGTTTGGAGTTTCATAAGAAAGTATCAAATATAATTCTAGTTGATAGTGTAAAAACAGATACTTTGTTTCATGGAAAAGAAAACCCAGTATATCGGTTATTAGGTCACGATTTTATAGAACAAGAAAAATTGCAAATAAGTAATTCTGTTTGGCATACAGAGCGCTCTTTTACCAAAACAATAGATGGTAAAGTTAAAAGGAGTTTTTATCAATTGTATTTTGAAACTAAAGATTACATTAATATTGATGAATGGAATAGTATTGTCTTTAACCAAATGAAAGGGCTTTTAGTACTCTCTTTTATGGTGTTTCTCTTTGTGTTTGGTTTAATGTATTACTCTATAAAAAACTTGATTAACCAAAAGAGAATATCTGATATAAAAACTGATTTTATCAATAACATCACACATGAACTAAAAACTCCTTTGGCCACTTTAACTCTAGCCACTAAAATGCTGGGAAAAAGAGAAGTTAAAGAACAATCCAATCTATTAGATGCTACCATAAAAACAGTAGAACGTCAAAACGTAAGGCTTCAAAAATTGATTGACCAAGTTTTAGATAATAGTTTAGGGTTTAGAGAAATCATCTTAGAAAAAAAAGAAGTCCGTTTATCAGCATATTTACATACGCTTTTGAATGATTTTGAGCTTTCAGTTAAAGAAAGAAATGTGAATCTTAATCTCGGTTTTAGTGATGTTGATATTATTGTTTTTATAGATAAGTTTTATTTTACAACTGCCTTGCTTAATATTTTAGACAATGCGGTCAAGTATGGAAGTAGTAATATAATTGTTAATGTTGAAATAAAACATGAGCACCTTGAAATAGGAATCAAGGATGATGGCATTGGCGTATCAAGAACAGAACAAGAACTTTTATTTGATAAGTTTTATAGAGTCCCTACTAAAGAAGTACATAACGTAAAAGGATTAGGTTTAGGTCTGTATTATAGTAATCAAGTAGTAAAAGCTCATAGAGGAAGTATCAGTCTTGAAAGTAAAGAAGGAAAAGGAACTTTATTTGTTATTAAAATACCAAAGAATTAAATGAGAGTTAATCATGTATTATTAGTAGAAGATGATTTAGATTTTGGAAATATTTTAAAACAATATTTAGAAATTTCAGAATATAAAGTTACTTGGGCAAAAGATGGATTAGAAGCTATAGAGTTGCTTGGTAAAATAAACTTTCATATATGTGTATTAGATGTAATGATGCCCAAAATGGATGGGTTTTCTTTAGCGGAAAAGATGGTAGAAATTTATCCGGAAATTCCTTTTGTGTTTTTGACTGCTCGTAAAATGAAAGAAGATAGAATGAAAGGATTAAAGCTTGGTGCTGATGATTATATCGTAAAACCCTTTGAAGCAGATGAGTTAGTCTTAAGGTTAAAAAATATTTTAAAACGTACTAATGGTATTGCTAATGAAGAGTTAGAATCGAGTTTAGAAATAGGACTATATCATTTTAATCCGCATAGGTTAGAATTAAGATTGAATGATGAATTGGTAAAACAATTGACAGAAAAAGAAGGAGAATTGATATTGTATCTTTTTCAGAATAAAAATCGATTATTGAAAAGAGAAGAGATTTTGAAAAAGGTTTGGAAGAGTGATGATTATTTTTCAGGAAGAAGTATGGACGTTTTTATAAGTCGATTGAGAAAGTATTTTAAGGAAGACCCTAAAATTTCTATTCAAAGCTCACGCGGAGTAGGTTTAGAATTTAAGATAGGTTAATAGGTTTTGAAGTTTGAGTTAATAATGGGTTAATGACTTCAAATAGTTTGTTTTCAGAGAGCTTAGCTAATAGTTTTGGAATGTGAAATTTTAAAAAATAACATTATGAAAACAATTCAAGCTATCTTATTTAAAGTATGTATATACCTTATGTCTACTTTATCAAATGCACAAGTGTCTGAAACTCCACAACCTCCAAGTACACCTAATAATACCCATACAGATGTTACCACTACAATTAGCAACTCTACTAGTGTTTCCAATTCAAATGATACGTATAAGTTTTATTCTAAACATGAATCTTCAAAGAAAGAAGGAGTGTTAGATATTTTAGAAGATGCTTTAGATAATATTCCTTTAACTAGAAAAGGAAGAGTTTATATTTGGAAAAAAGTAAAGCAAGGAGAAACAGTGTTTTATTGTAATTTAACCAATAATACCTTAAAAATAGTATTGGATAAGGATGAGGCATCATATAATTTCAGAAAAAAAATTAAACATTTGGGAGATGAACTAAAAAAATACATTTCTTCACATAGAGAACATCGATTTGAAAATACCTCTAATTCAGTGTCTAACGCACAAATACGAGTTGATAGAGCAAAGGAAGAGTTAAAACGTGCTATAAGGAATTTAGAAAAAGTAAAAAGGAATACGGAAAACTAGGAAATTCAAATAATTGTCAAAAACGTAATTTAAAGGCTGAAAATCAACGAATAATAATAAAAAAGTTGATTTTTAGCTTTTCTTTTTATGTATAATTCAAAATATAAACCAATTCATTTTAATAATTCAATAATAAAAATTGGAAAAATTGGGGTAATTTTAGTATTTTCGCAATCAAATAAAAAAACAAACAATGGCTAGATTTGAATTAAAATTGCCTAAAATGGGTGAAAGCGTTGCAGAAGCAACTATTACTTCATGGGTTAAAGAAGTAGGTGACACTATTGATATTGACGATACGGTGGTAGAAGTAGCAACCGATAAGGTTGATAGCGAAGTACCTAGTGAAGTAGAAGGAACCCTAGTTGAAATTTTATTTGACAAAGATGCAGTAGTACAAGTTGGTGAAACAATTGCTATTATTGAGACTGAAGGAGGAGAAGCTGTAACAGCAGTTGCAACTCCTAAGCAAGAAACTCCAAAAGAAGTAGCTCAATTAGAAGAAACAGTGGAAGCTGCAAAGGAAATGGTGAGCACTACAATTGATACTTCAAATAGTGATCGTTTTTATTCTCCTTTAGTAAAAAGTATTGCGCAGACAGAAGGTATTTCATTATCAGAATTAGAAACTATTTCAGGTACAGGAAAGGATGGAAGAGTTACTAAAAACGATATACTATCTTATATAGAAAACAGAGGAAGTCAGCCAAAACCAGCAGCAAAACCTGTTGTAGCGGCTCCGGCTCCTGTAAAAGAGGCTCCAGCTAAAGTTTCAACTCCAATCACTATGAGTGGAGAAGATGAAATTATAGAAATGACTCGTATGGGTAAATTAATTTCTAAGCACATGGTAGATTCTGTACAAACATCTGCTCATGTACAATCTTTCATAGAAATTGATGTAACTAATATTGTTAAATGGAGAAATAAGGTAAAAGATGCTTATTTAAAGAGAGAAGGAGAGAAGTTAACTTTTACTCCGATCTTAATGCAAGCAGTAGCGCAAACTATTAAGAAGTTCCCATTAATTAATATTTCTGTAGATGGTGATAAGATTATCAAGAGAGGGAATATTAATTTAGGAATGGCTGCTGCTTTACCTGATGGAAACTTAATAGTACCAGTAATTAAAAATGCAGATCAATTAAACTTAGTTGGAATGACTAAGAAGGTAAATGATTTAGCAAATAGAGCAAGAGCAAATCAGTTAAAACCAGATGAAATTCAAGGAGGTACGTACACAGTTACCAACGTAGGTAGTTTTGGATCTGTAATGGGAACTCCAATTATCAACCAACCTCAGGTTGCTATTTTAGCTTTAGGAGCTATTAGAAAAATGCCATCGGTTATCGAAACTCCTGAAGGTGATTTTATTGGAATTAGAAGCAAAATGTTTGTATCTCATTCATATGATCATAGAGTGGTAAATGGAGCTCTTGGAGGTATGTTTATCAAAACATTTAAAGAAATTTTAGAATCTTGGGATGTGAATCAAGATTTTTAAACTGAAGATATATCAAATAAAAAAGCTCACTTTATAAAGTGAGCTTTTTTATTTTTAGTAAGCTAGTAAATTTAATAGCTCTGTTTTAAATCGTTCTTTTGGCAAGTATTCTTTCTCTAGGTTTCCAGCAAAAGGAATAGGAGTTTCGATACTCGCTACTCTTTTAACAGGAGCGTCTAAATATTCAAAACAATTTTCCATAATTAAAGAAGAGATATCACTTGATACACTTCCAAATAAAGAATCCTCTTGTACAATAATCACTTTACCGGTCTTTTTAACTGAATTATATATAGTTTCCGTATCTAAAGGTTGCAATGATCTTAAATCTATTAAATCAGCAGAAATATTGTTATGTTCGTCTAAAGTGTTGAGTGCCCAGTGAACCGAAGCTCCAAAACTGATGATGGTAATATCGTTTCCTTCTTTTAATACAGAAGCCTTCCCAATAGGTAATGTGTAATAATTTGTAGGAACTTCTTGGTAAGTACTTCTATACAAAGCTTTGTGCTCAAAGAATAATACTGGGTTAGGGTCGTTTATAGCAGCAGTCAATAAACCTTTAGCATCATATGGAAATGCTGGATATATGACTTTTAGTCCTGGTGTTTTGGTAAACCAAGCTTCATTGGTTTGAGAATGAAAAGGTCCAGCACCAACTCCAGCACCGCATGGCATTCTTACCACAACATCCGCATGCTGATTCCATCTATAATGAGATTTAGCTAACAAGTTTACAATCGGGTTAAAACCAGTTGAAACAAAGTCTCCAAACTGCATTTCCATCACAGCTTTCATTCCATTTAAAGATAAACCATAGGCAGCTGAGACAATAGCAGATTCACAAATAGGTGTATTTCGAACACGTTCTTTTCCAAAAGCATCTACAAAACCTTCGGTAATCTTAAATACACCGCCGTATTCTGCAACATCTTGTCCCATAACAACTATTGAATCATCTCTTTCCATAGCTTGTCTTAAACCATTTGAAATCGCATCAATCAAACGAATATTTTCGGTTTCTTTATTAGGAGCTATGCTGCTAGGTGTAATCTTTTTAAATACATCTTCTAATTCAATTGAGATTGATGATGTAATCGCTGGTTCATCAAAGGCAATATTTAAATTGTCTTGAATTAAGTTTTTAAATTCATTTCTGAAGTTTTCATCTTGTTCATTAGTCAAAATGTTTTCAGAGATTAAGAACTCTTTGTAGTTATTCAGAGGATCTTTTAAAGCCCAGTGTTCCATTAATTCTTGTGGAACATATTTTGTACCACTAGCTTCTTCATGACCTCGCATTCTAAAGGTTTTGAATTCAATTAAAATGGGTCTAGGATTTTCTCTAATGCTTTCTGCAAGCTCAGATACTTTTGTATAGACTTCTATAATATTATTTCCATCAATGATATGTGATTCCATTCCATATCCTTTTCCTCTGTCTGCTAAATGTTCACAGTTATATTGTTCTGAAGTAGGGGTAGATAGTCCATACCCATTGTTTTCAATACAAAATAATACAGGTAAATTCCATACCGAAGCTACGTTTAAAGCCTCATGAAAATCACCTTCACTGGTTCCTCCATCACCTGTAAAGACAGCACAAACTTGATTGTTATTTTTCAATTTGTTGGCAAGAGCAATTCCATCTGCTATTCCTAATTGAGGACCTAAGTGGGAAATCATACCCACTATTTTATATTCTTGCGTACCAAAATGAAAGCTTCGATCTCTTCCTTTCGTAAAACCATTGGCTTTTCCTTGCCATTGAGAAAAAAGACGATGTAAAGGAATTTCTCTTGTTGTAAATACTCCTAAGTTTCTATGCATAGGAAGTATATATTCCTCTTTTGCTAAAACAGAAGTTACACCAACAGAAATCGCTTCTTGTCCAATACCACTAAACCATTTAGAAATTTTACCTTGTCTAAGAAGAATCAACATTTTTTCTTCAATCATTCTAGGCAACAACATCTTTTTGTAAAGTTCTAGGA
This sequence comes from Tenacibaculum sp. 190130A14a, assembly GCF_964048965.1. Lineage (NCBI taxonomy): Bacteria > Pseudomonadati > Bacteroidota > Flavobacteriia > Flavobacteriales > Flavobacteriaceae > Tenacibaculum > Tenacibaculum polynesiense. The sequence goes on from NZ_OZ040189.1 coordinate 1,823,402, forward strand.
GCGTTTGATTCTCTAATTTTTTTTTGTTGAATTGTATAGCTGTTTGTAGGTTATTCATATTGAATTATAAGGTTTTTAAGGAATATCAAATGTGACTAAAAAAAATATAGAATCAAAGTTATTTTAGTAATATTTCAATTTTGAAGCTTGTTTTTTGAGGTAATGTTAAAATTTGTTAAATAATTTTATTTATATGAAACTGTTAGATGGAATATAGCATACCGATATTTATGTATATTCGTGACATTAATTTAAAAAATAAAAGAATGAAAAAAATAGCACTTTTGTTATTACTTACTATGTCAATTGTAGGAATGGCACAAGAGAAAGTATTGTTACGTTTAAATTATGAAAAAGGTGATGTGTATGAAACGAAAATGCATATGAAACAGGATTTAGCTGGGATGATGGATCTAGATATAGTCATGAATATGAATATGAAAATTAATGCTATAGAAGGAGGTTTATATAACACTGAAATGAAAATTTCACATGTTACAATGAATATGACTTCACAAGGAAATACCATGAAGTATGATTCTAATGATAAAGAAGAAGACATGAATCGTTTTGCTAAAGGAGCCCATTCTAAAATGAAA